>JAPLRZ010000029.1 GCA_026398895.1 Methylococcales bacterium | reverse complement strand
TGTCGAAGGATGAATGGAAAAATCCGTGACCATCGACTTAAACCGTCCATGCTTCGACACGCTCAGCACGAACGGTTTAAGTCGATGGTGTAAATTTTCACGTTACATAGTATATTGATTTATAAGCCTTATTTCTTAACTGTGGGCAGTGACGCTGTGCGTACCTTTTGTTTAACTACAAGACTATTAAAGACTTGAGCAGTAGCTACGATTCGATGTTATAAACAATCGTTACCACCACTTTAGCCGTTTTATTGATGGTGGATTTGTCATAAACGCCGCCGTAATCTTCGGTATCAGCTTCTGCTCCTGCCGCTAAAATATAAAAAGCACCTTGTGAGGCAGAGCGCATGACACCTACGCCTACGCCGTCTTGTTTGGTGAATTCATTGGCACGTTTACGGGCATTTTCTGTTGCCGCGCTGATTAGTGACATTTTTATGTCTTCCAAATTACCGACTAGGTATAAAGGTGGGTCAGCTTCAAAGGGAAGGTTTTCGGCTTGTAAACTTAAAAAATCTTTATTTGCCGTGACTATTTTAGTTAAGTCTTTGGTACTGATGACAATATCTTGATGGGCATCAAAACCGTTTTGTACTGACTTAGAGCCGCCATCGGGTAAAGAAACTTCTTCCATGTGTGGCACAACCGATTCATTACCTTCTTGCCAGCCTGTTTTGTCCAGCGCGTGATCGATTAAGAATTTGTCTAGGGCAGGACGTTCACTGCGTAGTTTAGCGAGTGCTTGGGCGAAATTAGGCGCGGTGACGGAAACGGAGACTGTCCATTCCGCTGTGTCGGCAACAATGGATTTTTCTGCCAAGCCTTTCACGGTAATAGATTGTTGACTGGATGCGGCTTTTTTGGCTTGTACACCAAGTATAAACGCCGCACTGGACATACCAATTGCGATGGTTAGCCCTAGGATTGCCATTGCGGTGGTGAATTGTTTTTCCATTAGGTTAGTCTCTTGTTGATTGTGTAGTTTGTTGGGGTTCGCAAAGCTCACCCCAACCTGCAACTGTTTATGATAGCTTTTGCATCAGGTTTTTTAAATACACTAAAAAATCATCTTTGAGTTCTTTGTGCAATAAACCATGCTCAACATTGGCAATGAGAAAGCCTAGTTTTGAGCCACAGTCATAACGTGTACCTTCAAATTCAAACGCCAATACTTGCTGGTCTTTTAATAAATCAGCAATGGCATCAGTGAGTTGAATTTCACCGCCCGCGCCTCTTTCGGTAGTGGCGAGTTTATCAAAAATGGCGGGTGTCAAAATATAACGCCCGATAACGGCAAGATTGGACGGTGCGACTTCGGGTTTTGGTTTTTCAACAATCAGTTCAATCGGTGCGTGTGTTCCTGAACTTTCGCCTGTTCTGACGATGCCATAACTGCCAGTATCGGCAGGATTGACGCGCTCTACCGCTAAAATTGAGCAGTGTTGTTCGTCGTATAATTTAACCATTTGCGCCATGCAACCGCGTGTTGCATCTTCAACCAAGTCATCAGCTAAAATAACGGCGAACGGTTCATCACCAATCACAGGTTTGGCACAGGCTACCGCATGACCTAGCCCTAAGGGTTCAGGTTGACGAATAAACACGAATGACACATTAGGCGGTACGATGCTGCGCAGTAACGCCAACAGTTCGGTTTTATTTTTGTTTTCCAGTTCGGTTTCCAGTTCGTAGGCTTTGTCGAAATGGTCGATAATCGCATTTTTACTGCGCCCTGTGATAAATATCATCGTATCAATACCAGCGGCAACCGCTTCTTCTACGGCATATTGAATCAAGGGTTTATCAACAATCGGTAATAATTCTTTCGCAACGGACTTGGTCGCAGGCAGGAAACGAGTTCCTAAACCTGCAACAGGGAATACGGCTTTGGTGACTTTAGTGATGGTACTCATTAATGGTTTCCTTATAGTTATGTAAATATTAAATGCGTCCGTAGTGATCAGAAAAACGAACAATATCGTCTTCTCCTAGATAGCTGCCAGATTGCACTTCGACAATTTCCAGCGGAATAACACCTGGATTTTCAAGACAATGAATCATACCTACAGGAATATAAGTGGATTCATTTTCGGTAATTAACAGGGTTTCATCCCCTCTACTGACCAGTGCAGTACCTTTGACAACAACCCAATGTTCGGCACGGTGGTGATGTTTTTGTACCGATAGTTTCGCACCTGGTTTAACCACGATGCGCTTTGTATGATGACGATTACCTTCATCAATTAAATCATAATGCCCCCACGGTCGGTAGACTTTACGGTGAATATCAGCTTCTTTACGGTTAGCTTTTTTCAGTTGTTCAACGATATGTTTAACGTCTTGAACTTTGTCTTTACTGGCAATCATGATTGCATCTTTGGTGGCTACCACTACTAAATCGCGTACCCCAATCACAGTCACTAATTTATCATCGCTATAGATAAATGAATTTTCGGTATCAATGGTTAAAATATCACCGCTCAAGGCATTACCCGCTGCATCTTTTTCAGCCACATCCCACAATGCCGACCACGAGCCTATATCATTCCACCCTGCATCCAATGGAATGACAACGGCTTTATCGGTTTTTTCCATCACTGCATAGTCAATAGAATCGGCTGGGCAGGTAGAAAAAATGGTTTTATCGACGCGGACAAAATCGACATCTATTTGGGCAGCATTGAGTGCATTTTTACACACTGACAACATAGTAGGATTAAATTTTTCCAATTCGTTTAAAAAGCAACCCGCTTTAAAAACAAACATTCCGCTATTCCAGAAATAATCACCGCTTTGTAAATAACTTTTTGCGGTCTCTAAATCAGGTTTTTCTACGAATGCGGCAACTTTAAAGGCTGCGCCGTGCTGGTGTATGTCGCGTTTAATATAGCCGTAGCCTGTTTCTGGCTCATTCGGTACGATACCAAACGTCACTAAAAAGCCCTGCTCTGCCAAGATTTTGGCGTGTGCGATAGCCTGATGAAAAACGGCAATATCAGCAATGACATGATCGGCAGGCAGTACCAGCAAAATATCGTCTTCAGCCGCGCTAAGTGCAGCCATTGTAATCGCAGGCGCGGTATTTTTACCGACAGGTTCGAGAATAATTGCCGCAGGTTTGGCATTAATTTCCCATAGCTGTTCCGCCATCATAAAACGATGGTCTTCGTTACAAACTGCCAGTGGTGCTTGTACCCCAGCAAGCCCAGATAATCTTAGTAGAGTATCTTGCAACAAGGTATATTTTGATACCAGCGGCAGAAATTGCTTAGGATATTGACCGCGCGATAACGGCCAAAGCCGTGTACCTGAACCGCCCGATAGAATCACAGGAATCATATTTTGTCCTTGTTTAGCAAGTTGGGTTGAATATGAATAATACCGCGTTCCGCCAACAATTCTATGACTTGTTGCACACTGTCTTCCAAGGATAAATTTTGGGTATCAACCACTAACTCAGGATTTTCAGGAGCTTCATAGGGTGAACCTATGCCCGTAAAAAAGGGGATTTGCCCTGCTCTGGCTTTTTTGTACAGTCCTTTTACGTCTCTTTGTTCACAGGTTTCAATCGCACATTCACAGTAAATTTCCAAAAAATCACCATGAGGTACTAGGTGTCTAGCGGTATTACGATCTGATTTAAACGGCGAAATAAACGCAGTGAGGGTAATAACGCCTGCTTCTATCATCAGTTTTGCCAGCTCACCCACACGGCGAATATTTTCAATTCTATCTTTATCATTAAATCCCAAGTCACTGCATAAACCGTGACGCACATTATCGCCATCCAGCACAAAGGTAGAAATACCCAAATGGTAAAGATAATCTTCCACCGCATGAGCTAAGGTTGATTTACCAGATCCAGACAACCCTGTAAACCAAATAATAACGCTACGATGCTTATGTAAAACTTCTCTAGCCTCACGCGTAATAGTGGCATGATGCCAAACGGTATTAGTATTTTTTAGCGTCATAGTGTTGTATAAAAGCGTTAATAAAAATAGGTAGTTGCTCAGGCGGTAAGTGATTAATACCCGCTGCACTTTGTCGCCCGCCACCTGAAACAAACGTCGAACATAATTCATCCGCGCCTGTTGGTTTCGTTAATGGAGCGCGAACACTGACTTGATAATCACCTCGTGGTCGATAACTTAGCACAGCATGAGCGCGGTCTGGATGTCGATTAGCCAGTTCATTGCTCAATACACCGCTAACACGTCTAGCCCATGCGGCATCAGGCAATAGATAAACCGCCACAAAATCAGATTGATATTCAGGACTTATTTTTAATGCCTGCGCTATATCATCATTATAAGAGGCGGTAAGTTGTTCATAAATGACACGTTTATCAGTAATAAAATCTAACGGCGACCCATAAGGACACGCTTCTTGATACAACGTGTCTGGAGCAAAATGCAAATCTGCAATACTATCACCGTAACTATTATAATTAATACACACGCCTAAATTTTGCAGAGATTTCAATTCATCCGTGGTTAGCGACAATAGACGCGCCGCTTTTTCTGCTTGCGGAATTAAATTATCGCCAAACGCACCTACTACTGCCCATTCACGGTATTGACCAGCAAGGTATTCATCCACCAATAAACTGGTACAGATATTGGCAGCGGTGTTAATCAGGGTTTTAAGTTGATTATGTTGTGGAATCTCACCCGCTTGATGATGATCGACATAAAATACGTTCGCTCCCTGTTCCAATACCCTAGCCAGTTCGGCACGATTTTTTGATAACGAAACATCCAATACAGTAACATAATCGCCTGCTTGAGCGTTTACTTTAGCCAATAACTCAATGTCTCTTTTAACGCCCGTAATCAACACACTGTCAGCGGGCCGAGCAAAGCGTAATTGCAACAAGGCACACAATCCATCAGCATCGCCATTAAATACATCGTGTTGCATTCATCGCCTCAAATTATTGTTAGGATTACCTTCATTTTACGCGAGAAGCAGCGCAATTCAAAAACAGCCGTGCTGGAAAACTATTAATTCAGTAGAATGCTACAAAAAATACCATAGGTTCTACGCGTTATGACAACCCAAAACCAATTTGTAAATCTGCACTTTTTAAAAGAAGGCATTAGGCGACTGCTGCCAAATTCCCAAGCGGCATCACTGGCATTAACCTTAATCATTAGTTTTGTGCTGATTTACTCCTTATCTGATTTACTGATGCCCGTTTTTGTTTCCATTGTATTTGCCTACCTATTGGAAGGGCTAGTGATTAAAATTGAAAAAATGAAGGTGTCACGGTTAATTGCCGTGTATCTGGTGTTTTTAAGTTTTATGGTGGGATTAGGATTTTTATTATTTTTTTTACTGCCATTGGTCTCAGAACAAGCAGTCGAATTGGTACAACAAATCCCTAGTATTCTCAAACAAGCGCAAACCGAAGTCATGCGCTTACCTAAGGTTTACCCACAGTTTTTTTCCGAAAACAAAATTCAACAAATCATGACTGCCTCGCAAAAAGAACTGTTGAGTTATGCGCAAAACTTATTATCAGTGTCTGCTGCCTCAGTCGTTGGCTTAGTGAGCTTAATGATTTATTTATTTTTAGTTCCCATGATGGTATTTTTCTTTATGAAAGATAAAGAATTATTAATGTCTTGGCTTATTCAATTTATGCCCAAAGAACGCTATTTAACGGTTCATGTCTGGGAAGAAATAGATCAGCAAATTGGTAATTATGTTCACGGTAAATTTTCGGAAGTCTTTATACTCTGGTTTGTCAGTTTTATAACCTATACAGTATTGGATTTAAATTATGCCATGTTACTGGCAGTATTCATGGGAGTGCAGGTTATTATTCCCTATATTGGCGCGACCTTAGTAACGTTTCCAGTATTAGGCGTGGCTTATTTTCAATGGGGATTAAGCGGTGATGATTTTATGTATACACTGATAGCTTATAGCATTATTCAAGCCTTAGACGGTGTTATTTTAGTGCCACTATTATTTTCAGAAGCCGTTAATTTACACGCTGTTGCCATTATTATCGCGATTTTATTTTTTGGCGGCTTATGGGGTTTTTGGGGGGTATTTTTAGCCATTCCATTAGCTACCGTTGTTAAAGCCGTATTAACTTCTTGGCCGCGCACGGGTAACAATATTTTAAACACCAATTACTAATAATTTATAATGACTTTATCTCATGCTTTTTTTGCCATTATTCGCCGCGATTTAGTGCTGGCTTTACGCCGCCGCGCTGAAATTGCTAATCCATTATTATTTTTTGTGCTAGTTATTACCTTATTTCCATTAGGTATTGGCGCACAGCCGCATTTATTACAAGCGATTGCATCGGGTATTATCTGGGTATCTGCATTATTAGCCGCGATGTTATCCTTGGATAGTTTATTTCGCTCTGATTTTGATGATGGTTGTTTAGAGCAGATTTTATTAAGTCCACATCCTGCCTCGGTGTTAGTATTGGGTAAAATAATTGCTCATTGGTTAGTGACAGGCTTACCGTTATTAATTGTCGCACCCTTATTAGCGGTGTTTTTAGGTATGCCTAATCATGCGATTGGGGTTTTATTATTAACACTATTATTAGGTACACCTGTACTCAGTTTAATCGGTGCAATTGGTGTCGCGCTTACCGTGGGTTTGCGGCGCGGTGGCATGATATTATCATTATTAGTATTGCCGTTATATGTACCCGTATTAATTTTTGCTAGTAACGCGGTAGAAATGGCAAGTAGTGGTCTACCTATTCATGCGCAAATTAATATTTTGATTTCAATTTTAATCATGAGTTTAGTATTAGCTCCATGGCCTACCGCAGCGGCATTAAAGATGAGTATTAATTAATCAACAAAAAGGTGGGCAAAAAAGCGTTGCCCACCCTACAAAATCTAAGCCGTCCAGTTCACTAAACCGCTATAGGCTGTACCGATTACCACCAAGCCAAATATTATGCGATACCACGCAAAAATAATAAAATCGTGGTTACTAATATAACGTAATAAACCTTTAATGGCTAACATGGCACTAAAAAATGCGGCTATCATGCCCACTGCAAAATAAGGTGCGTCTACTGCCCATTCTAATATCTCACGGTGTTTATATAAATCATAAAGACTGGCAATAAATAAGGTGGGAATGGCGAGAAAAAAAGAAAATTCAGTGGCAGCTTTACGCGATAAGCCAAAGAATAATCCACCAATAATAGTCGCGCCTGAGCGTGACGTTCCTGGAATTAAAGCAAACGCTTGGGCTATCCCTAGTTTTAAAGCATCCAATAGACTTAAATCATCAATTTCAAAAACTCGAATTTTATGTTCACGTTTTTCTGCCCAGATAATAATAAATGCCCCAATAATAAACGCTAATGCCACAGGTATCGGTTTAAATAATACTGCTTTAATTAGTTTACCAAATAATAAGCCTAATACGGCCAAGGGCATAAAGGCTACTATTAGATTGAGGGTAAATTTTTGCGCAGATTTTTCACCTTTTAATAAACCTGCTAATACCGCAGTTATTTTTACTCGATATTCCCAACACACGGCAAAAATTGCCCCGACTTGAATAACGACTTCGAATAACTTGCCTTTTTCAGTATTAAAATTTAATAAGTCACCCGCCAATATTAAATGTCCCGTGCTGGAAATAGGTAAGAATTCGGTTAAGCCTTCAACAATGCCAAGAATAATTGTGTTAATAATTAAAATAAGTTCCATAGTTTTCTCATGGTAAGTAATGGGTAAATGTTATCAATAAAATGATTACAAAACCGTTCGCACTGAGCTTGTCGAAGTGTGAATGTGGTTCGACTGTTCGACAAGCTCACAGCTCACCACGAACGGTATCATTTTATTGTGCGTTAGCTCTATAAATCAGAAACAATATCTAGTGCTTCCGATAAGGTGGTGACTGGGTGAATTTCCAAGCCTTTAATCGGTGTTTTTGGTGCGTTGGCTTTAGGAATAATCGCTTTTTTAAAGCCATGTTTTGCTGCGTCATTTAAACGGGCATGACCATTTGCGACAGGACGAATTTCGCCACTTAAGCCAATTTCGCCAAAAAATAATACATCGGGTGGAATAATTTTATCGCGTAAACTGGAAACTACGCCAACAACAATGGCTAAATCAGAGCTGGTTTCATTGATTCTAATACCGCCGACTACGTTGGCATAAATTTCATCTTGGGCGGTGATAATGCCTGCGTGGCGTGATAATACTGCCAGCAACATAGCCAAACGATTTTGGTCGAAACCGACCGCTAAACGGCGTGGATTGCCATATTGACAATCGGTCACTAAGGCTTGAATTTCTACCAATAACGGGCGAGTACCTTCCCATAACACCGTGACTACACTACCCGAAGACGGTTTTTCAGCACGGTTTAAAAACATCGCAGAAGGGTTTTTAACTTCTTTTAAACCTGTGTTATCCATCGCAAAAAAGCCCAATTCACCGACGCTACCAAAGCGGTTTTTATCGGCTCTTAGTACACGAAAGCGTGAATCGTCAGTAGACCCTAACATGACTTGGGTATCGACGATATGACTTAAAGTCATCGGGCCTGCTAGAGATTGATCTTTAGTGACATGACCCACCATGAAAATAGACACATTATTTTTTTTGGCATATTGAGTAAGGTAACTGGCAGATTCACGCACTTGAGACACCGAACCAGGCGCAGATTCGGTGTCTTGAGTGTGCATAACTTGAATGGAATCAATGACTAAAATTTGCGGTTGAACTGTATCTAAGGTATCGCATATCCGTTGCACCGAGGTTTCTGCCAACATCATAATTTTATTCGCAGGCAATTTTAAACGATGCGCTCGTTCGGCAATTTGTTGTAATGACTCTTCACCCGACACATATAACACACTAACGCCACGTTCAGCGATACCCGCGATGGCTTGTAATAATAGAGTACTTTTTCCTGCACCTGGTGCGCCGCCAATGAGTACCACGCTGCCGCTAACAATGCCACCACCTAATACCCGATCAAATTCGCCGATGCCAGTAGAAATGCGTTCCGCTTGCAGTAAATTGACATCGGAGAGTAATTTAACTTCAGAACGAGAGCCTGCATAACCTACTGCACGATGATGGCGTTCGCTACCTGCGGGAGCTAAGCGGATTTCTTTGATGGTGTTCCATTCGCCGCAACTGGTGCATTGTCCGTTCCAGCGGGGGTAATCCGCGCCGCATTGCTCACAAACAAAGGCAGTTTTAGTTTTTTTAATCATGATAGTTTTAAGTGTGTGTAATACGACACAAGGTGGACGCGATTTGTCACGTCCACACAATGATTGCTAATCCACTTTTTACCACCTAATAGATTGATATTATTAGACAAAAAGTGTAAGTAATGGACATTTCTAATGGTATAACGATTTAATTAATTTAGTATAACCGTCTTTATAACTAGGATATATAAATACATAACCCAAGGTTTTTAGACGCTGGTTATTACAACGTTTATTCATCGTATCATTGCTATCAATAGGTTTAATGGTCGGTGCGGGGCAGTTTAGTTGTTGTGCAAGCCATAACATTACGTCATAACTCGGTGCAGGATCATCGTCACTGGCTAAATAATAGTGCGCTAAAGGACTATCTGCTAGTTTTTTTTTCAGCAAAAAGGCTAATACCTGCACACAATCTTCTTGATGAATACGATTAGTAAAAGTTGGCGGTGTTTGTTGAATAACAGGACTTTGTTTTGCCCTGTTTAACAAGTATTCACGCCCTGCCCCATAAATGCCTGAAAAACGCACCACGGTATTTTTTGGGTTTAGCGCGATGACTCGCTGTTCTGCTTGCCTAATAAGTTGGCTGTTGAGATTATCCGCTTGCGTATTAGAGTCTTCATCCACCCATTCGCCCTGTGACTGCCCATAAACACTGGTTGATGAGACGAAAATCCACGGCACAGACGCAAATTTAGCCAGCACATTGTTTAAACCGATTTCATAAACCTGACGATAGCTTTGTTCAGTCCGCCCATCAGCGGACACAATAAAAAATAGCTGGTCAAAGTGGGTAGTCAGTTTTTCAAGCTCAATGGCAATGCTTATATCCGCACCAACATAAAAAATACCAGACTCATTCTGCGGCGGATTACGTTTTACCCCCGTAACAGTGTGACCCTGATTAATTAAATCCCGTGCCAGCTCTGTGCCGATAGCACCGCAACCAATGATTAAAATATTTGCCATAAATTTATTGTCTAAGTCAGGAGTAAAACAGCTTTAGCTGTTTACCGCCAATAGCTAAAGCTATTGAACTTCATCGTGAATGTTAAAATAAATATACTCGCCTACTTAGTAAGCGTGTAAAAGTTATCAGGTATTTTGGATTGCGGATGTTATTTCTTAATGTTTCGATGCGGATCAAATGAATAGCTTAATGATACAGTAAGGTGAGCAGGTTTTTTTATCCCTCAATAAAAAATTGTAAATAATAAGTTTCACGGCATTCTACCCATATTTTCATCTACTTTTTTCGTACTTTCGTGGACGGTTTATGTATGAAAAACTCAGGTTATTAGAGCCTTGATTTTTATCATGTATTTAGGTGTATTTTCTATTTTTAAATATACAAATTTTACAAAAACCAAATTTTTATATTTTTTACTTATATTTCAATTAGTTAAAATCATATCCCCAATCAAAAAAAAAAGCCAAAAGTGTATGATCTTTCTATTGTGGTCATAGCGTAACTGTTGCTAAACTCTGAATCAGTTATTGACTGAACTATTTAAAACAATAGCTACAACTCATTGGTTTTTCGGTGAGAAGCACTCCGTCCGTCTTCTAGTCTAGGCACTACATTTGCCACTGATTTAAACTAATAAAACCTTTGACCGTGACCCAAAGTGTTTAAAAGAGAGGTCGTGAACACTATGAAAACTAAATCAAACATCAACATAGTAGCAAGTATTTGCTTGCTAGCTGCGGTGGGAAGCGTGCAAGCTGCGTTACCCCTTAATCCTCTTACCATACCCAAATACAAAGATCCACTGCCGATGCCCAACAAACTGACGGCAGGCAAGCTGACAATTACCGCATCAGAATTTGCGCAACAAGTTTTACCCTCAGGCTTTAGCCCAACCGTAGTGTGGGGATACAATGGTACTTATCCAGGGCCCACCATTGACGTAAAACGAGGAGAAACGACAACCGTTAACTGGATAAATAAGCTGACTGAAGCCAATACCACGCTTTACAACACCGTTCTTTCTGTGGATCAGACTCTGAACTGGGCAAATCCACTTGGAATGATGGTGTCGCTTAATATTCCTCCTCCTTACACTGGTCCAGTTCCGATGGTTACTCACCTGCATGGTGCGATGGTTTCATCTGACTCAGATGGTCATCCTGAGGACTGGTTTACATCCGACACATCCCCCCTAGGCAAGAAATATAAATATCTTAACGATCAAGAAGCTGCAACACTTTGGTATCATGACCATACTATGGGGGTGACTCGGCTAAATGTATATGCTGGTTTGGCAGGTTTCTATCTATTGCGCGATGATTTTGAAAAGTCACTCAAGTTAGCAGGAAATTCTAAAGACGATCCGAAATATGAACGGGAAATCGTCATTCAGGATAAGTCATTTGATGTGAATGGACAATTAGTGTTTCCAAGCGATGGTGTCAACTCAGGTATTCACCCGTTCTGGATACCAGAATTTTTTGGTGATACTATCGTAGTTAATGGCAAGACATGGCCTTATCTTGATGTCGAACCACGTCGCTACCGTTTCCACCTGCTAAACGGCTCAAATGCCCGTTTCTATACCTTGAACTTCCCAAATGGACTGCCCTTCTGGCAGATCGGTACCGATGCAGGTCTGTTGGATAAACCAGTAAAGGTTTCCGAATTAACATTGGCTCCTGGTGAACGCGCAGACGTAATTGTGGATTTTTCCAGCGCGGTAGGCACTGAATTTATTCTCAATAATACAGATAAAGCTAAAGCACCCTTTCCAGATGGTGACGCGCCTATTCCTGATACAACAGGGCAGATTATGAAATTTCGGGTAGGCATCAGTGTGACCAAGGCGGATAAAACGTTCAATCCTGCCAAGATACCAACACCTTCGCTGAGAGCTGATAATCCCATTGTTCGCTTAACCAAGGTAGCACCTGCAAAGGTAACCACAAGAACCTTGACGCTTAACGAAGTACAAGGTGCAGGCGGTCCACTGAAAGTATTGGTAAATGGCAAGGAATTTAGCGCACCTATCACTGAAACCCCAAAGGAAGGTGCTACCGAAATTTGGGAAATCGTCAACTTAACAGCTGATACTCATCCAATACACTTGCATTTAGTGCCTTTTCAATTGCTTAGTCGGCAAGCATTTGACGTAGATTCATATCAGTCTGTTTATGATAAAATAGATCCAGTTCTTCAGCCTAATCCAGAGGTTACTCCTTATCTTCTTGGTCAACCTCAGCCACCCGATGCTAATGAAAACGGCTGGAAGGATACTATCAGAATGAACCCTGGTGAAGTGACTCGAATCGCCGTTCGTTTTGCACCCACTGATACGCGAGCTAATGTGCTTAACGCTCAATTTCCGTTTGACGTATCAAAAGGTCCTGGCTATGTTTGGCATTGCCATATCATCGATCACGAAGACAATGAAATGATGCGCCCCTACAAGGTCATACGAACAAAAAAATAGTAATTACAACAAAGCTTAACATCCCTTGAAGGGATGTTAAGCTTTTGCTAAAAAGTCAGTATGTATATAAACCTGCGAAGTTTTTAAAACCTCGCAGGTTTGCTTAGGAAGAATTACACTAAGCTACAGATTTAATCGCCCTCCACTTTACCTACATCATCCATTATTCTAATTAATGAGACAACTTAGCTATCTTATTTTTTTATTGGGCTTAATTATTATTGGTTGGGAATATCCAATTCTCTACCCATTAAAATTATTGGTCGTATTTTTTCATGAATCCTCTCATGCCATAGCAACTTTATTAACAGGGGGAATGGTTAAAGAATTGGTGATTAATCAAGATCAAGGTGGTCATGTTATTTCTCAAGGTGGAAATAGATTTATTATTTTATCAGCAGGTTATATTGGCTCATTACTTTGGGGTGTTATTATTTATATGGCGAGTGTAAAAAGTCATTATGACAAAGAGATTATGGCTGTTTTAGGAATAAGTATACTCATCATCACCCTAGTCTTATCCAGAAGTATTTTTAGTTGGTTATTCGGTTTATTATCAGGCGGTGCAATGTTATTAATGGCACGTTATTTAGCCGAAAAATATAATGATTTCGCTCTTAGATTAATTGGTTTAACTAGCATGATGTACGCACCATTAGATATTTATAGCGATACTATTTCACGCAGTTATTTACAATCAGACGCTTATTTATTAGCAGAATATACAGGCGGAACGACGCTATTATGGGGGAGTATTTGGATTATTATTAGCATCGTGGTTATTTTTTATTGTTTAAAATGGGTATTGAATAAACCACTAATTGAATAGCTTTCCTGATATTTCAATAATTATCTGCTTGCAGGTAATTTGGCTTGGTCTTTGTAAATATTTGCGACAGAACCTTAACCGATCACTAATTGATGATCTGTAAAGCTCAAACTAACCTGACGGGTCGCATCATCAGTATTCTCGATGGTTTTCAATGTGATTCCGTGCATTAGGGCAATGCGTTCAACAATTTGCAGACCAAGCCCATTATTCATTGATATGTCGTGTTTATTATATGCCTGAAATAAATTCAGTTGATCGTTGTTATTCAATATCTTGTGACTATTTACGATGGATAGGGTCGGCGTATCATTATCCATATAAGAAATCAGAGACACTGAACCATTACCATATTTCAAACCGTTATCAACCAAATTGTAAAGCAATCGGGTTAATGCAACTTTTCTAAATCTAATGTTGGGCATAGGTGCCAAATTCAACCCTAATGAGAAGCCAGCACGCTGATATTTAGTATGCACCTCTGATAGAAGCTCATTAATATCACCTTCAATCCACTGTCCATTTTCTTCGAGATTAATATGAGCCAGCTCTATCGTTTGCTTCAAAATGGAAGTCATTTCTTCAATATCCTCTTTCATACCGTCTACAAATTCTGGTGAATCTGAATCAAGCATTTCCAAGGCTACTCGTAAACGGCTTAACGGTGTGCGTAAGTCATGAGAAATTTCAGCCAAGAAAACTTCGTGTTCTTTGATCATTCGATAAATATTCGCGTGCATTTTATTTAATGAATCAGCAAGCACGATAATTTCCGATAAACTCCCCCGTTCCAGAATTATTCCGTCAGCTTCAGGGTCATTCGCCATTTGTAAGGCATCATTGGCGAGTTTTAGCAGTGGTTGATTGATGCGCTTGGCAATCCACCACCCCATATAAATTGCCCCCAAAAAGATAATAAGAAAAGCCGAGGCTATAAAAACTATGAAGAAGCGATTTCCGATGAATGGAACGCCTAAGGCAAAAGCGGGGGGTTCGTTTTTTTGTAGCCACAATATGGGATAAGGATTCTTCTGATAGCTAATGACGATTTTTTTATTCGATATAGTGTTAACCGTTTTTGCAAACACACGCAAGGCGGGGTACGGTGGCAGATCAATAACATCTTTTACAGCAGTACTTGGCAGAAATTTAATGCCCGCATCTTTATCAAGCACTTCAACTACCTGCTTCAACAGGACTGGATCGTCTTGACGAAAGACGACATCCACGATGTCTAGTAAAGTAGCCACGCTGGTTCCCAACCGAGTACCGACTATCACACCACCTCCAAGATAAAAAAAGACGATGACAATGAGTTGTATGCTAACCACGAATAACACGAACCGTCGCCAGATTTGACTAATAAAACTCTTTTGCCAGCAAGGGTTCATGAGTCTATCGATTGAATTGAGTCGTTAGTAAAAGCATAGCCCAAACATCGCACAGTACTGATGTAACGCGGCTGTGTAGGATCATCTTCCAAACGTTTACGCAGACGTGAGATCAACATATCAATATTACGTTGATCAGGTGTTTGGTCACCCCCCTTACCTTTGATCTGGCTTGCCAATTGGTTTCGGGATAATGGCTTACCCGGCGCGCTGGCTAGAAGCATTAATAACGTAAATTCATCCGAACTTAGTGCGACGGGTTGACCATTGCATGACAATTGTCTGCTGTGTCCATCCAACAGGAAAGGACCAAATTTTAATTGGATGTTTTTGGCTTCATTCGCGTCAGAAATGACATCAGGGGTTCGACGAAGCACTGCTTTGATGCGTGCAAGCAGTTCTCGTGGATCAAAAGGCTTGGTCAGATAATCGTCGGCACCAAATTCTAAACCGATGATGCGATCAACGGTTTCATTACACGCAGTAAGAATAATAATCGGCGTTGTATCCCCTTCAGCTCTCAGTCTTTGACAAATGGCTAAGCCACTTTCTCCTGGCATATTCACATCTAGCACTAAAAGATGGAAGTCGAAACGCTCGCGTAGTTTTTTCATTTCGACACTGTCTGCCGCAACAAGGGATTCAAAGCCTTGTTTTTCAAGGTAACTCGACACTAAATTTCTAAGACGAGCGTCGTCGTCAACAATCAGAATTCTTTGAACCATAATTTGAAAAGGTGATGTTCTAACCGACTAATTACATTAAGCTCAAAGAATACCCTCCTAGTTTAGGGTTTGCAATTTTTTTAACAAGATTTGTAACAGCGTGTAACAAAAGATGGAATTGTTACACGTTGTTACAAAAATAAATCACAATAACTTGCTGTTTCTGTAGAATTTAAACAGTTAATGATAGTTGCCGAAAAAATCTGCGATTAGTGCCTCGAAACTGCTGTTATGCAGCAGCTAACAAAAATCAGTAACCAATAAAGAAACTAGCCAATACTGTTGGCATTTTTAGTTCTAGCTAAGAACAAAAACTGATTTTTAATTAAGACAAAGATAATGAAAATACACAGCTTTTTAAAAATAGCCTTGGCTATTGGCTTATTGGTGGTTAGTAGCGCAAGCTTTGCAGCTACTGTGACCACCACTTTTACTGGTACTGTCCCTAATACTTGTTCCTTTAGTTCAAATACATCTTCTGTAATGAAACCTCATGCAAATGCCAAAGTGTTCGATAGTGATGGTCTTGATATTACCTGTACGGGTGAAGCTAACATCGAAAGACAGACTGTTGTATTACCCGCAGGTAAAACCATCAATCTAAATTCACCGCAACATTTTTCTTTGCAGCACATTAAAGATGGGTCAGTACACATAATCACAACTTTCATCGCTAACTAAATGTAACGTAAGTAATTGTGAAGAAGTTTTTTAACAAAAAACACAGGAGTAAAACAGCTTTAGCTGTTTCGCCAATAGCTAAAGCTATTGAACTCCATCGTGAATGTTAAAAGAAATAGGCTCACCTACTTATGCGCCAAGCAAAGCGAGTATTTTCGTCTATTGAGTCCAAAAAATACCCGCCTAATTTACGGTTTTTGCACTTTTTTAACAAGATTTGTAACAGAATGTAACAAAAGATGGAATTGTTACTCTCTGTTGCAAGAGCAACTCACAATAACTTATTATTTATGTAGAATTTAAACCACAATGAGAGTAGAAGAAAAAATCTGCGCTCAATGCCTCGAAACGGCTGTTTATCAGATGTTATACGGCGGCTAACAAAAACCTACATTTTAATATAATTGAGAGTAAACATAATGAAAACACAACTTTTTTTTAAAACAGCGTTAGTTGTGGGTTTATTAGCGATTAGCGCGTCTTCTTCTGCCGCCTCATCAACAGTAACCACCACTTTGAAACTGCTGTTTATCAGACGTTATGCGGAGGCTAACAAAAACCGACATTTTAATATAATTGAGAGTAACCATAATAAAAATATAACCCTTTTTTAAAACAGCGTTAGTTGCAGGTTTATTGGCGATTAGCGGGGCTTCTTTTACAGTCTCATCAACGGTAACGACCACTTTTACTGGTACTGTCCCTAATACTTGTTCCTTTAGTTCAAATACATCTAAGTGCATAGCAATAAGTTTGCGTGTATTCGGGAGTGCAAGCTTTGCTTGCAAGTCAGGCAAAGCCTGACCTCCAACGTTATGAATACATCCTTACTTATTGCTAACGCAAAATAAAATGATACCGTTCGTGGTGAGCTGTGAGCTTGTCGAACAGTCGAACCACATTCACACCATTCGACAAGCTCATGACAGGCTTCGACAGGCTCAGTGCGAACGGTTTTGTAATCATTTTATTAGCAGTTAGCTCTATTACCTGTACGGGTGAAGCTACCATCGAAAGACAGACTGTTGTATTACCCGCAGGTAAACCCATCAATCTAAATTCACCGCAACATTTTTCTTTGCAGCACAGTAAAGATGGGTCAGTACACATAATCACAACTTTCATCGCTAACTAGGTTTAAGGTAAGTAATTGTGAAAAAGTTTTTTAACAAAAAACACAGGAGTAAAACAGCTTTAGCTGTTTACCGCCAATAGCTAAAGCTATTGAACTCCATCGTGAATGTTAAAAGAAATAGGCTCACCTACTTATGCGCCAAGTAAAGCGAGTATTTTCGTCTATTGAGTCCAAAAAATACCCGCCTAATTTACGGTTTTTGCACTTTTTTAACAAGATTTGTAACAACGTGTAACAAAAGATGGAGTTGTTACACGCTGTTACAAAAGTAACTCACGATAACTTATTATTTATGTAGAATTCAAACTGCAATGAGAGTACAGGAAAAAATCTGCACTCAGTGCCTCGAAACTGCTGTTTATCAGACGTTATGCGGCAGCTACAAAAACCTATATTTTAATAAATTGAGAGTAAACATAATGAAAACACAATCCTTTTTTAAAACAGCGTTAATTGCGGGTTTATTGGCGATTAGCGGGTCTTCTTTTGCAGCCTCATCAACAGTAACCACCACTTTTACAGGTACTGTGCCTAATACTTGTTCAATGGCAACAGGCACTGTTGGTGCCCTCGGACTAAGTGTTGATGGTAAGTCAATGGGTAGTGCTAATACGGGTGGTACGCTAGGATCGTTTACGCTTACTTGTACAGGTACCGCTAATATGAGTATCGCTGCACCTGTTCCTGCGGCAGGTACTATCGCACTGACTAACACTGCCAGCTTGACTAAGAAATCTAACCTTTACGCAGCCACAGCACCTACCGTAGCTATAGCCACTGGTGATGGTGTAACAAACGCTACCTCGCAACCATCAGGGACTTATAACGTTGATATGTCATTTATTAGTTTAACAGCACTAGCTCCTGGTTCTTACGCTGCCAGTGTAATCACCACGGTAACGCCTAACTAAGTTTAACGGTGATGGCATCCTGTTAAAGGGTGCCATTGCATCAAAGTGGCTGAGAATAAAAACTGATTTTTAATTTAATTAAAGGATATAAAGATAACATAATGAAAACACACACTTTTTTTAAAACAGCGTTAGTTGCGGGTTTATTGGCGATTAGCGGGTCTTCTTTTGCAGTCTCATCAACAGTAACCACCACTTTTACAGGTACTGTGCCTAATACTTGTTCAATGGTAACAGGCGCTGTTGGTGTCCTTGCACTAAGTGCTGATGGTGTGTCGATGAAAACAAGTAATCTGGGTGGTACGGCAGGATCGTTTACGCTTACTTGTACAGGTACCGCTAATATGACTATCGCTGTACCAAATGTTACAGGAGGTGTTAACACTGCAAGCTATGTTAGGACATCTTTCCTTTACTCACCAGCTGGCACACAGATAGCCAGTGCTACTGGTGGTGCTACCGCTATATCGCAACCATCAGGAATTTATACAGTTGGCATGGGAGTTGGAAATGGAGTAACACCACTAGCTCCTGGTGACTACTCTTCCAGTGTAGTCACCACTATAACGCCTAACTAAGTTTAACAGTGATGGCATCCTGTTAAAGGGTGTCATTGCATCAAACAGTAGCCATTAGCTCACACCGATGATGAAAAAAGGGGTAGTGGCTGTGTCTGTTACACGGAGTCCAAAACACGTTTTGGACGTTTTTTAAAAAGCCCAAGTCATGCCTTGGACTCCGAACTATAATCGGAGGAATCCAAATGTAGGAAAAGCACAGATTTAATTCACACAAGGAGACGCTCATAAAAACAAATTTTTTGTTAAAAATAACGATGATTGTTAATTTATTCGTGGTGTGTAGCATGGCATTGGCACTAGACACGACCATGAGTTTTTCTGGATCTATCCTCGACGTACTTTCTTTGACACCCATCGTCGATACTCTCTCTGGTGGCTCAATGGAGTTAGCAACAGGGAGTTTTTCCCGCATCTCCTCGATACCCACTGAGGGCAGAGGATCGCCAGCCAGTTATTCGATGACCAGTAATGCTCCCATCACATCTATGAGCATATCGGTAGCCAATCCTGTGCCAATAGGTGCGGCGGCACAGGCAGCATTTGCAGGTAATGCGCAGTATGGTGTGCAAATTCATCAAAATGGCAATTTAATTGTCGCGCTCTCAAAAGGAGAGCCATCTATTTCTTTACCCATACCCTTGGGTAATTTTACTGTCAGTGTTTGGATAGATGGCGGCACGACACCGTTGCCAGCAGGTGATTATACCGTCTCTGTTACCACGACTTTATTAGCCAACTAACGCTTAAATCTCTATTAACCTTTGCTAACAACTACGATGAAAACAACAATGAAAACAACGATGAAAACAATGCTATTTTTAGGCAGCCTTTTTTTTCTGGGTAACAGCTATGCCTTAGGGGTTTCGCCTATTGTGATTCAGTCAGATGCGACTGACGAAGGAGTGAGCGGTGTTATTACCGTGACTAACGCCGAGGCAACTGAAAAAGAAGCAAAACTGTATAGCATCCCTTTTACTTACAATGACAAAGGCTTTGAAGCTCTGAAATCTAGCCCTAATGATTTAAGCAGTTATTTAGTTTTTTCGCCTAAATCGGTAACACTTAAACCCAACGAAAGTAGACAAATACGTTTTAATGCGCGGTTTTTACCCAGCACGGCAGCAGGCGAATACCGAGCGATGGTGTTTGTTGAACAATTGGTTGCTGAGAAAAGTGAAAATTCGGCATCGTCAATCATTCCACGCATCGGTTCTGCTATCTATGTGCGAGTAGGCGGAGTAAAAGCAGAGTTAGCCGTGCAGAGTGTCAGCTACAAAGATAAAAAAGTTTTATTAGCCGTTACCAATACAGGCAAAGCCAGCGCACGGGCGCGTATGGAATGGACGTTAGAACAAGCAGGTAAAACAGTTGCCACCAACGCGGCTCATAAAACCGCCTTTGATGCGATTACGGTGATTGCCGAAGGTAAACGCAGTATTGAAGTAAACGATGAAACCTTAAGTAAACTTGCCGCTGGTAATTATCAGTTAAGCGGTACGTTATTTTGGGGTGAGCATGATGAAAATACCCTGAAATTTGACCAACCTTTGGTCGTCGCGCATTAAATTAAAGCCTCGAATTTGAATAGCACTGGCGTAAGTTCTTAGCAAAAAATCAGCAGGTAAGTAATCGCTCAAAAGTCTTTTAACAGGAGTAAAACAGCTTTAGCTGTTTTCTAGCCAATAGCTAAAGCTATTGGACTCCAGCGAAATGTTAACTGCCAGTCCTTTAAAGGACTGGCAGTCATAAAAATAACAGATTTAATACCTCACCAGATTACTAGCGTGTGAAAATGTACGATGCGCTTAAAATCACTCTTTTTGCCATGTTAATGCTCTCTGGCAATGACGGTTATGCAGATGAAATAGCTGAAAAAACCACTCCCCCCGCTGCCGAAAAATTACCCACCACAAAAACGCCTGAATTCTACGTTTTCCCTATTGGCATCAATAACGATAGCCGTAATATCGTTCCGTCTGCCTTAGTGCGGGGTGCAGAAGACGGTAAGCAAGCGATTAATTTAGAGGATTGGTTGATTCCTTTGGAGGCTGTCACCAGCGCGTTAAATATTAAAACGCGTACCTTAGATGATGGGCAAATCGAGTTACGCTCGCCTGAAATAGCAGTGCGATTGTCTGAACAACAGATACACAAGGATAAAGAAATAGGCACGGCTTTGTCGGTCGCCTATATTACGCATTTACTCAATGCCACGGTCTCGTTTGATATTGGTCAATATGCACTGGTGTTGAAATTGCCAGCGGGGACAGGAGCTACCGATGATACGCAACAAGAAACTAAAAAAGTTATTTCGTTTGAGGGGCTGGAAACCGTACAGCCAGACCGTTTTAATTTCTCAGCGGTTACTCAACACCTGCACGTTAGCAGTCAACAAAAGACCGTTAATATCAGCGGTGATTTATTGGCGGTGGGTAATTTAGACCACGGTAGTTGGTATGTTGATATTAACCAAGCGGTTATGGATAAGCCTGAAAGCTGGCGGGTGCAGGATTTGCAATATTTTTGGAAAACCGATGACGCGGATTATGTCATCGGCTCACAGCCTACTTTTTGGCAAAATAAATCGAGTGGTGACTTTTGGGGGGTGACACTGTTAAAGCGTGATGATTTTAAAAGTGTGCCGCAATCAATGGGTGGTTTTGATCCTGTTTCTCGCCGCAGCACTGGCAGTATTGGACGCACGATTACAGGTCAAGCCCAGCCCAATACCTTAGCCAGATTGGTTGATCGGTCTTCTAATAATCGGGTGATTGCTGAAGTGTTTGTTGATTCCAGTGGACTGTATACATTTAATAATGTATTTAGCAATGCGGGCAGCATCAATGAGTATGATATTTTGCTGTACCCGAATGGCATTTTAACCGCAGAACCTGAACGCGTTAAGTCAAGTTTTGTCAGCCGTGCTACGCATTTACAAGAAGGTGCATCGACTTGGGTTGTTAGCGGTGGGGCTAATCGCTCACTGTCAACAAACACTGCCAACGGGAGCAATAATCAATCGAATCAGGGAAATAGCACAACTACCAAGAGTAAAACGCCTTATAGCCTGCTTGACTCATGGGGACACCGCAGTGGTTTTGCAGGCGGCGCGAGTTATCGCTATGGGTTATTTGAGTCATTAACGGTTGGTGCAGGTTTAGTTTATTCAAATGGTTGGCAACTTTCAGCAGAGTATTTTTACAGTCCGACATGGTTTCCTTATGTTTCAAGCATAGTGGCATTATATGATTTGAAAACAGGTAAGTATGACTATAGCAGCCAAGCGCAATTACAGTTATTGGATAATCTCAGTGCTAACTTTGCCAGCACACCTTTAGCAAAACAGGCTTTTTTAAATTGGAATGCGTTATCTTGGTTAACGTTTAACGCAGGTGGCGCGGTGAATTCAAGCACCACTGCCACCGTTAAACCCAAAACGTGGTTTGCAGGCACAACCGCTAATGGGCGTTTTTACGAAACCTCCGCATCGATTAATGCAAATTTTGATAGTAATTCGGTGTTGCGCATTAGTAGCTCAGTCAACCGAGATGCGTGGGCGGTTGGTTATCAATGGGATGGTAGCAGGAAAAAACTGGATTTATCTTATAAATTTCCTGAGTCTGAGTTTTATTATGCTAACGGGCATTCGCTCAATATCAGCGCGGAAACCAATAAAATGACTACCAGCGTGAATAAATTTGGAATGATTGTTTGGCAATATCGTCCTCCTGATACGCTGAATAACGGGCGTGTATTAGCGGATGTCCAAATAGGCTATGGTATAGGAACGCACGGACAAGGTTTACTAGCCAGTTTATCAACTGCCATGATTCCAGGTGTTGAACTGAGTGTCAATTATCAAGATATTTCAATTGCATCCAATGACAGGCAGTTTTCTATGAATATCTATATGAACGGCAGAGTAGAACCCACGCTGGGTTTAAGCAATCGAAGTTCCAGTGTTCAAGAATTACGCGGTATCGGTGGCTTATTTATTCAGCCTTTTTTGGATAAAAATGACAATGGACAATATGATGATGAGGACAGTCTTTACCTCGAAAACTCGGATCGCTTACTGCAAATAGATGGTTATGCTGTCACTAAACACAATATAGACATCGGCTTACAAGGGTTTTATATTCGTCAACAAGCAGGGAAATGTCGCTTAGACCTCGATCCAGCTGGCTATCCAATAGAGGGGAAACCCAGCCAAGAAAGCTATGCGGTTGAAGTACCATCGGGAGGGTATACCACGATATTAATTCCCTTTTCAGTGTCCTACACCATTGCGGGTAGAGTGCTAGATGCTCAAGGCAATCCTGTTGACGGTGTGAAAGTAGACGCTGTGCTAACAGATAAAGGTAACAAAGGCTCTGCCACTTCCAACGGCGCGGGCGTTTTCTTTATTGATAGTTTGCATCAAGGCAAGTATCAATTGATACCAGATGGTCAAGCGGCACATTCGGAAACGGTTGAGATTAGAAGTGATTCAAAAACGATGGTAGAAGTTACGTTAAAAAAATAGCCGTGAGCTAAAAACTGACCTGTAGGCTTCTTCGAGGTTTTTGAGAAACACGCCTGTAGAGGTGGTCTCAAATGGCTTGGATAGAATCAATTCGGTTAGGCTTAAACGTCCTGATATGATATTCCTAGATTTTAAAATGTCAGGGATTAGCGGCGTGGAAACGCTTAAACGCTTGCAAAAAATAGATCCAACTATTCCTGTTTTTATAATCACCGCTTTTCTCGATGAACTCGTTAAGGCGCGAAACGAAGGCTGTGTTTTTGACATAGCAGCCAAACCGCTCAATTTCTACATGACACGTCAGTTTGTTATGGCAAAGCTGGAATCGCCGACGAAGATTTTGTGCTGACGCTTTACATTGCCAACCATTAATTAGCATTAATGATGGGTTTCGGCTACCGCCTCTACCCATTCTACGAACTACGAGGGTTTTTAAAGATTTTGCAAGTAAGTAGTTAAGCGTAAGTTCTTAGTAACAAGTAAGGATGTATTGCTTAACGTTGGAGGTCAGGCTTTGCCTGACTTGCAAGCAAAGCTTGCACTCCTAAATACACGCAAACTTACTTGTCACGCACTTAACTATCAGGCATAACTAGAAGCTTAACCGTTCGCCCTGAGCTTGTCGAAGCCTGTCATGAGCTTGTCGAATGGGGTTGGACGGTTAAGCCGTTCATGGTTCGACAGGCTCACCACGAACGGCTTAACCTTGTTCCAAATACCAGAAAACTTTTGTTCATCTACTTATTGATTACTAATTAAAGCGACTTACGCACCATCACGCTACGCCCTTTAATCTTGCCATTTTTTAAACACGCCAAAGCTTTATCGACACTGTCACGCGCAATTGCTACATAAGCATGAGCATCAAAAATATCAATTTTGCCGACTTCACTGCCTGCAATACCGCCTGCACCTGTCAACGCGCCTAATATATCACCCGCGCGGATTTTATTTCTGCGTCCGTCATCTAGCCATAAAGTTATCATGGGTGGCTGGAATCGCTCTTCATAACTAAGTTGAAATGGTGCAACTTCATCCCAAATACTGGTGGAGTTTTGATAATCTTCGATGGCTTTGACGCGGGGTAATTCTGCTTCGATACACAAACTTAACGCTAAGCCATTTTTACCTGCACGACCTGTGCGTCCAATACGATGCACATAAATTTCTGCATCCCACGGTAGTTCGTAATTAATCACCGCTTGCAAATCATTAATATCCAAACCACGCGCCGCCACATCGGTAGCGACTAATACGGAACAACTTTTGTTAGCGAATTTAACTAATACTTGATCGCGGTGTTTTTGTTCTAAATCGCCGTGTAAGGCTTGCACAGAAAAGCCGCTGTTTTCCAACGCACTCGCCACATCGTGACAATCACGTTTTGTATTACAAAAAACCACCGTTGATTCAGGGCGATGATAGGCTAATAAATAACCTAGCGCGTTCAGTCTATGAGATTTAGTGGTGGTATAAAAGCGTTGTTCGATGCCACTGTCATGATGACTGTGTTCAATGCTGATAGTCATCGGCTTAAATTGAAATTCCTGACTCATGGCGCGTATTGGGTCTGAATAAGTCGCGGAAAACAACAGCGTTTGTCTGTGCGTCGGTGTGTAAGAAATCACATCTTTTACCGCTTCTTCAAAGCCCATATCCAGCATACGGTCGGCTTCATCCAACACCAACATTTTAAGATTGCTCAAGCGCAAACTGCGTTTACGCAAATGTTCTTGTAAACGACCAGGTGTTCCCACCACGATATGCACGCCATGTTCTAATGAACCCAATTGTGGACCAAACGGTACGCCGCCACACAGAGACAATACTTTAATATTTTGGGTGAAACGCGCTAAGCGGCGAATTTCTTTGCAGACTTGATCCGCTAATTCGCGAGTCGGACAAACCACTAAGGCTTGCACTCTAAAGCTACTAATATCTAAACGCGATAACAAGCCGATGCCAAAGGCAGCAGTTTTACCACTGCCTGTTTTCGCTTGGGCAATCACATCTTTGCCTTCGAGAATATGCGGGAGACTTTCGGCTTGAATCGGTGTCATCTCGGTATAACCCAAGGATTCAATGTTTTCAAGCAGGGCGGGTTTTAACGGTAAAACGGAAAATTTAACGGAGGGCATTCAAAGACTCTTTAAAAATCAACACGAATACTAGCGCAGTGCCAGCATTGCAATGGACAATGATAACAGAATAACGTCAATTCGTTATTTGCTGCTTGATTGGTTGGCACAAAATACCTGTTTGTCATTCGTCTAAAGCGAGGCGGTACTGCTAGTATTCAGTTTATAGTACAATTCAACATTAAAATACAGATTGTAAAGAACACAAGCCTCCATTACCCGATAATTTATTCTTTGCTGACCTGTAAAAATGATTACTTTCTTAAATACTTACTGCTGGAGAACCAAGCATGAAAACGATGGACGATAGAGATGGCGTTATTTGGATGGATGGGCTATGGGTTGAATGGCGCGAGGCGAAAGTCCATGTACTTACCCATACGCTACATTATGGCATGGGTGTTTTTGAAGGGATTCGTGCCTATCAAACCAAACAAGGCACCGCGATTTTCAGACTGCAAGATCATACCGACCGCCTGTTTCGCTCCGCGCAAATTATGAACATTAAAATTCCTTTTACAAAGGATGAACTGAATGTCGCACATAAAGGTGCGATTGCAGAAAATGGTCTGTCCAGTGCCTATATTCGCAGTATGTGTTTTTATGGATCAGAAGGCATGGGCTTACGCGCTGATAATTTAAAAGTTCACGTCATGGTTGCCGCATGGCCGTGGGGCGCGTATTTAGGTCAAGAAAGTATCGAAAAAGGCATTCGTATTCGCACATCATCTTATACCCGCAGTGCGGTCAATAGCACCATGTGCAAAGCCAAAGCTAACGGTAACTACATTAACTCCATGCTGGCATTACAAGAAGCTCTTGCTAATGGTTACGATGAAGCCCTTATGTTAGACCAACAAGGTTTTGTTGCTGAAGGCAGTGCTGAAAACTTCTTCATCGTCCGTAATGGTAAGATTTATACCCCTGAAACCACCTCGGCATTAGAAGGCATTACTCGCGATACTGTCATCACCATTGCCAGAGAACAAGGCTTTGAAGTGATTGAAAAACGTATTACCCGCGATGATGTTTATGTTGCTGATGAAGCATTTTTCACAGGTTCAGCGGCAGAAGTCACACCCATCAGAGAATTAGATGGTCGCGTGATTGGTTGTGGTAGTCGTGGCGTAATTACCGAAAAATTACAGTCTTTGTATTTTGATTACGTCTATGGTCGCAGAGACGATCATGCTGATTGGCTAACTTACGTTAGTTAATAACAAACCCCCATCACTCGTTCTTATGTAGCGTGGAAACGAAATAGTCTTTAACGTGAGGAAAACAGTATGAGTTATGCCATCACCCTAACTACACTCGACGGTAAGCAAATCGACTTTACTTGTAAATCAGAACAAACGGTTCAAGATGCGGCGAAAGCGGCTGGGTTTTTTCTGCCTGCCGTCTGTAAAGCAGGCAGTTGCGGCACTTGCTTGGCTCGTTGTACCCAAGGCAATTACCATTTGGATAATTACAATCCGTCTTTATTATCTGAAAATGCACGCGAACACGGCGACGTATTGTTATGTTGCACTCATCCAGACAGCGATTTACAACTCACTACCCCTTATAAAGCCTCGCAAATTCAAAGTAGTAAAGACACGCCCCGCCCCGCTGAAATTGTCAGCATAGAATTAATAGCTGAACGCACTATGCGCTTAGTTTTGCAATTATTGCCCGACCGACAACAGTGTGGCGTATTTGAATTTGAATCAGGTCAATTTGTAGAATTGGACGTGTTTGAGTTGAATCTAAAACGCGCTTACTCAATGAGTAATACCCCGAATTTGCAAGGTAAATTAGAATTTTTAATTCGCCTGCAACCACAAGGAAAATTTTCAACTTATTTACAGCACACTGCACAAATTGGCTACCGCTTAAAAGTATCAGCGGCATCGGGTAATTTCGGCGTGCAAGAACAAAGTTTAAGTCCGCGTTGTTTTGTTGCTGGCGGCACAGGATTAGCTCCGTTTTTATCCATTTTACAACGCATGGTAGACAAGGGCGAAGATCATCCCACGCAGTTATTTTTAGGCGTGAATAATGAGCAGGAAATATTCTGTCAGCAAGAATTAGCGACCTTAAAACAAGCCATTCCACACCTTCAAATTGAAATTTGTGTATGGCAACCATCTGACACTTGGACAGGTTTTCGCGGCACACCTGTCGATGCGTTACGCGCTTATTTAGCAAGCACTGAACTATTACCCGATGTTTTTTTATGTGGCCCACCGTTATTAGTGGAAGCCGCAACCCAAGTAGCAATAGACGCAGGTGTTAATCCAGAACGAATTTTTTGTGAACGCTTTGCTTAATCATGCACCAATTTGTAGGTTGGGTTGAGGTACGAAACCCAACATTAATGTGGGTTGTGTTGGGTTTCGCTATCGCTCTACCCAAGCTACGCGCTGATTGATATTGAAAAAACGGGGGATTAGGTTGCATTAAACAGAAGCAACGCGAAGCCTTTACATTATTGATTAAATGGATTTTAGCTATTGCCTTTATCCATCCTACGAGCAAAAGAGTACACAATGCTAACTGAATTACATCTTTCAAATTTTAAAGCGTGGAAAGAACTGGATATTAAACTTGGACGTGTTACGGGTTTATTTGGTACTAACAGTTCTGGAAAAAGCAGTATTCTTCAATTTTTGTTAATGTTAAAACAAACCAAAAACGCGACTGACAGGGGGTTAGTTTTAGATTTAGGTGGACCTAATCAACTGGTTAACTTAGGTACATTTAAAGATATAGTACATAAGCACCAAGACACTGAACATTTAAAATGGGCAATAAAATGGAAGCTTAACAAAACACTGAAAATATCTAATCCATCAGGAAAACGTACCGAAGTTTTGTTTCAAGGCAACGTGTTAGAAATAGAAGCGGAAGTTTCATCTAAAAATCAGGAGATGAAGTCGCAATTCCTCGCTTATCGCTTTGACCAACATTCTTTTGAAATGAGACCTAAAGAATCGACTAAAGAATATGTATTACAAGCTAACTCTCAAAATAGTATAAATTTTCAATTCATACGTCAAAAAGGCAGAGCTTGGACTATGCCTAGCCCTATCAAAACACATTTATTTCCAGATCAAGCTAAAACTTATCACCAAAATGCGGATTTTTTAAGCTTTTTCGAATCTGAATACGAAGTCATGATGGATCGAATTTATTACCTCGGTCCTTTGCGTGAATATCCAAAAAGAGAATACCAATGGTCTGGTGCAAGTCCATTTGATGTGGGTTCTCGAGGTGAGAGGACTGTAGATGCTATTTTATCGGCTACTATTCGAGGTGAAAAAAGAAATTTAGGTAAACGAACTAAAAATAAAACCTTTCAAGAAATTATTGCTTATTGGCTTAAAGAGTTAGGCTTAATTCAAGAATTCTCAATTGAAGAGATTGTGGCAGGTTCAAATTTATATCAAGCCATTGTTAAACGTGATAAAGAAAGCCCAAAAGCTTTTTTGACAGATGTTGGTTTTGGCGTTTCCCAGGTTTTACCCGCTTTAGTGTTACTTTATTACGCTCCAGAAGGCAGTACAATTCTAATGGAGCAACCAGAAATTCATTTGCATCCCTCTGTACAAAGTGGTTTAGCAGATGTTATTTTGCAAGTAGCAAAACACCGTAATATACAAGTTATTGTAGAAAGTCATAGTGAGCATTTATTAAGGCGTTTTCAACGCCGAATTGCCGAAGAACGATACCCCTCTGATGAATTAAAACTTTATTTTTGTGACAGCCAACAAGGTGTATCACAATTATCAGATTTAGACATTGATATATTCGGTGATATTAGAAATTGGCCCGAAAACTTTTTTGGTGATGAAATGACCGAAATCGCGGCAACTCGTAAAGCTGTACTCACACGAAAAATGCAGGAAGCAGTAGTAAATGGCGAATAAATTTGTTATTGATACTAACGTAGCCATTAGCGCGAATGGTATAAATACACACGCATCTATTACCTGTCAATTATCTTGTATTGAGTTGTTAGAAAATTGTAGAAAGCTGCATATCGCTATTGATAAATCAGGATTAATTATGGATGAGTATGCCAAACATTTAAGTCATGCAGGACAACCAGGTGTTGGCGATATGTTTTTTAAATATTTACACGATAATCAATATGATCCTGTCAAGAATATTCATTCTGTAGACATCACTCTTTTGAATGATGATTATCGAGGGTTCGAGGAATTACCTATAAATACATTTGATAAGTCGGATCGTAAATTTTTAGCCACCGCTATAGTTGCTAACGCAACTATTGTTAATGCCACGGATAGTGATTGGGAAGAACAGAGTGAATTACTTAAAACACTTAATGTTGATTTAAAACAATTGTGTCATGATCATAGGTGCAAGTAAGTAACAACAAGATAAAAACCATCATGAAAATTGCCATCGTTAAACTCTCTGCCTTAGGTGACATTGTTCATGCAATGGTTGCCTTGCAGTTCATTAAAGCTCAGTATCCAGATGCACAAATTGATTGGTTAGTTGAACAGAGTTTTACCGAGGTGTTACGGCATAACCCTGATATTACTAACTTACTCACCGTCAATTTAAAAGCTTTAAAAACCAACAAAGCGGCAATCTTTCAGCAAATTAAACAAGTGCGAGATTACGCAAAAAATCACTACGATTTAGTGATTGATGCGCAAGGGCTGATTAAATCGGCAATAACTGCTAAATTATTGGGCAAAAAACCCGCAGGATTTGATAAAAATTCAGCACGCGAAAAAACCGCTGCGTGGTTTTATGATATTAAAGTCGCGTGTGCATACAATTCCAATACCATTGATAGAAATGCCTTCGTGCTGTCGAATCCCTTAGGTTTTGCGATTACGCCTGAGCAAATCCTCAATAAACAGCCGTTTTTATTTTTCCAAAACGAAGACCCCATCATCTACGACACTCTGAGCAACGATAAAGCCAATATCGTGTTAGTCATTAGCTCAACGTGGGAAAGCCGTAATTATCCAGCTGAAAAATTTATCAAAGTCGCCGATGCCTTACAGCAAAATTGCTTAGTTGTTTGGGGCAATGAGGCAGAAAAACAAAAAGCGGAAAGTATGGCAAGCCAATCTGAGTTTATTAAAGTCATGCCTAAACTAGATTTAAACAGCTTGAAAGCCTTGATTGCTCATGCGGATTTATTAATTGGTAATGATACGGGTCCGACGCATATTGCATGGGGTTTGAACCGTCCGTCTATTACGATTTTTGGCCCTACGCCTGTGAGTCGGGTTTATCAAACAGCTATTAATAAAGTGGTGAAATCGGCTTCTATTGTAAATCCGTATAAATTGAATAAACAGGATTTTTCCATTCGAGATATTGATGAAAATGAGATTATTACGCTGGCTAGAGCGTTGTTGTAACTAGGAAAGCTCTTGGTAATTTTGTACGGCATGGCTTTTGGGCGCATTATGTTGTTTAATACTTTCACACTCTCTCCAGTTTGGTAATGCCTATTGCCAAGCTCCGCTTGGCGTGTCAATGAACAAAACAGATTTATCTTTACGTTCTGAAACGTCAAGCAGAGCTTGAGGGTAGGCATTCCCAAGCCAGCGAGTTTGTCGGAAACGCCTTATTTCGCTCCCGCTCTATAAGGCTTATTCCGACCTACAGGGCTTTGAAGCAGGTGTTGTGTGTTAAGGGATAGAAAAATTTGGTGTATATAATAGTACCCTCATTTTCCAAACACCATGTGAGCTAATTCTACTGATTACATAAATTTATGAGCGATAAATTTTTGACTAACGTATTTCATTTTGATCCAACTGAGAGATTTTATCTTGGTAACGATAAAGCCAACTTGTGCCCGCTAACAGGTGTTCCAGACCTTCCTGCTCATGCTACTTTTCAAGCTCCTCCAACCTATTCAACCAATGAAAAAGAAATTGCGATATTTATAAGTGAAGAAGAAGGATGGACAGTTGTTGAAAATAATTTTTGGCGACCAAATATAACACGCAGATCAATTTTGCTAGGAAATAGCATAAACGGACAATTAGACATTGTTCAAATTGAATTTTTCAGAATCACCAAATTTGGATGTGTTAGGGTTTTAAATCCTGCTACAGTTGGTCTTGCTATGTCTGGACGTTTGGCTTATATGCAAACAAGAGTTAAGGAAATAGCTCAAATCGACAATGACTTTCGAAGTAAGAAAATGATGTGTCCGAGTTCTTTGCATCATTTCAAATATGCAACTGAAGACCTCGTGATACAAATGAAAAGGTTTGTTGATGAAATATTTATGCACGAATGGATCAGACTTGAATCCAGATCAGACGATTTTCTTTCGAACAAAATAATCAGAGTTAAAGCGGTAAATGAAATAGACAAACAGCCTAAAGGAAATACTAGAGATTATCTTGAGGCGATGAAGAATAACGATACCTTATTTTTTGAAACACTAATTGATCTTAGAAATTCATTTGCCCATCATCTTACAGTAGCGTCATCGTATAACTTAATGGGAGCGGATTTCCCAACAGTTAATACAGTTTATATGAAGCATGGAAACCTTAATAATATGGAATTAATCGACGTTTATATCGAGGATTTAGTGAAATCTTTTAATCGGTTTGTTATTACTGTTTTTGGAATTCATAGCGCATAGCGGCGTAGGTTGGGTTGCCGCTTTTTGGCAACCCAACGAAATACACGGGTTTTGTTGGGTTGCGAAAAGATGCAGCCCAACCTACAAAAACCTCGCAGGTTTTATCAATACGCAGTCAAAAAGTTGCGCAACAGTTCATGCCCGTGTTCGGTCAAAATTGATTCAGGGTGAAATTGTACGCCTTCAATAGCTAGGGTTTTATGACGCACACCCATGATTTCATCCAATTCGCCCGCTTCCGATTGTGTCCACGCGGTGACTTCTAGGCAGTCGGGTAGGCTAGCTTGTTCGATGACTAGGGAGTGATAACGGGTGGCGATGAAGGGGTTGTTTAAGCCTTTGAATACGCCGATGTTGTGATGATAAACGGGTGAGGTTTTGCCGTGCATGATGCTTTTGGCGTGAATGATGTTGCCGCCGAAGGCGTAGCCTATGCTTTGATGTCCTAAGCACACGCCTAAAATCGGGATTTGTCCTGCGAACTTTAAAATGGTGGCGACTGAAATGCCCGCTTCTTTGGGTGTGCAAGGGCCAGGGGAAATGACGATTTTGTCAGGTGCGAGGGCGGCAATGTCTTCGACGGTGACTTGGTCGTTGCGCACGACGGTGACATCCGCGCCTAGTTCGCCAAAATACTGCACGAGGTTGTAGGTGAATGAATCATAGTTATCGACCATGACGACTTTTACCGCGCTCATAATTGCTCTCCTTCTAAGCCTGCTTCTGCCATTGTCACGGCACGGAATACGGCGCGTGCTTTGTTCATGGTTTCGTCCCATTCGCTGGTGGGGATGGAGTCGTAAACGATACCTGCACCTGCTTGGATGTGTAGTTGCCCGTCTTTAATGACGGCGGTTCTGATGGCAATAGCAGTATCTAAATTACCTGTCCACGAAATATAGCCAACCGCGCCTGAATAAACGCCACGTTTGACAGGTTCAAGTTCATCAATAATTTCCATTGCGCGAATTTTGGGTGCGCCGCTGACTGTACCAGCAGGGAATGTTGCCGCGAGAACATCAAAGGCATCTTTGCCTTGTTGCAAGGTGGCGGTGACGTTGGAAACGATGTGCATGACGTGTGAATAGCGTTCGACTATCATTTTATCGGTTAATTTGACTGTGCCGATTTCTGCTACGCGTCCTGCGTCATTGCGTCCTAAGTCAATTAACATGAGGTGTTCGGCGCATTCTTTGGGGTCTTCGAGTAATTCTTTTTCCAGTGCTAAATCTTGTTCAGGGGTTACGCCACGTCTGCGTGTACCAGCTATCGGACGCACGGTGACGGTGTTGTCTTCTAAACGCACCAGAATTTCAGGCGATGAACCGACGATATGAAAATCCTCTAAATTCAGATAGTACATATAAGGCGACGGATTCAAACAGCGCAAAGCACGGTAGCAGTTCAGCGGCGAGGCGGTGTAGGGAATCGACAAGCGTTGTGATAACACCACCTGCATGATGTCGCCATCGGTAATGTAGTCTTTGGCTTTCAATACCGCAGATTCAAAACCTTGTTGCGTGAAGCCTGAAACAAAATCCTCTTCAACCACTTTTTTAGGATTGGGGTGTTTTTCCGCTTTGGCTTGGATTTCGTGCAGCTTAACGACTAACTCATTCAAGCGTGTTTGCGCTTGTGAATATGCGTCCGCTTCGGCAGGATTGGCATGAGTGAGCAACAACATTTTGCCCGACAAATTATCAAATACCAGTATGTCTTCCGATACCATTAATAAAATATCAGGCGTGCCGATAGGGTCGGGCTTCACGGTTTTACAGGCTTTGGGTTCGATATAGGCAATGGTTTCATAGCCAAAATAACCCACTAAGCCACCGCTAAAACGCGGCAAGCCTTCAATATCAGGGACTTTATACGCTTGCCTAAAGCCATCTATCCACACCAGCGGATTGTCGTGGCTGAGCGTTTCCACGCACACACCGTCTTTTTCCACTTGAATGTGTTTGCCGTTAATTTTGATGATGGTTTTACACGGCAAGCCGATAATGGAATAACGTCCCCATTGTTCGCCACCGTGTACGGATTCTAATAAATAAGAATACGCGCCATCGGCTAATTTTAAATACGCACTGAGCGGCGTATTCAAATCCGCCAACACTTCGCGGCTGACAGGAATGCGGTTATAGCCTTGTGTGGCTAGCAGGTTGAATTGATCGAGTGTCATGGGCTGTAGGCAGGGCATTTTAGTCTTCGTCTTCTTCGTCTGAATGTCGGAAATGAATGGTCAAACCTTGTAAAAAATTTCTAAGCACTTGGTCGCCGCATTTACGGTGATGTTTATGCCCTTGCTGTCTAAAAAATGCGCTGAGTTCGCCTTTTGATAATTCAAAATCAGCCAGTTTTAGCGTGTGCAGCATATCTTCTTCTTTAAATTCTAAAGCGATACGGAGTTTTTTCAGTATGGCATTATTGTCGAGTTCGGCTTCGGCTTTTTTGGCGGGTGGGTTGTCTTGCTTGCCGCGTTTGTAAGTAATCAAGCCATCTAAAAATCGACCCATATACTGATCATTAAGACCGATAAAACCATCTTCATTGTCTTTTTTAAGAAAGTGCAGCAACTCATCGCGGGTTATTATGCAATCGCTTAAAGCGAATATTTCCAGCATGGTTGCATCATTTAAATTTAGCGCGTAACGGACGCGGCGTAATACATCGTTATTAATCATAATTTTTATAGGTAGTTAGCAGGTTGAGTTACAGAGTTATAAAAGGAGTTCAAACCTAGGTTTGTATTCCCTCTATTTGATTCGATAATGCCCTGTAATTTTAAATTCAAATAAACGGTCTTCTTCTTGTGTGCCGTCACCAATATTATGAATAATTAACGGCGTATTGCTGGTCGGTGCAGATTTATCACTGACTATCATAATGTGTGGCAAATTCGCTGGCAAAAGCACGGTGACTACATCACCCGCTTGATAATCTTCTGGCTTGCTGGAAATCGGTAATTCATAGCTCTTGCGCTTAAAATAGGTTTGCAGATTCAACACGCGGCGATGGTCGATATTCTTATCCGTGTTTTTTAAGCCCCAGTTTTTAGGGTATTGCTTAAAAGCGTGCTGCATATCCTCATGCACTAATTTTTGTAAATCCATGTTATGACTCGCCCGCAAAGCGCGTATCACCACATCCGTACACACGCCACCCTCCACAGGAATATCACCATTCGGATAAGCCAGCGTGTAATACGTCGGATCATAACGCACCGTTGTTCCGACTTGTGATCGTGCCGCATTAACAAAGTCCGCTAATGGTTCAGCCACCGATGGTAACGCCAGCATCATAAGAATAAGACTGAGGGTATTTTTTAAAGTTGCCATAACGCTTGCAATCCAGATAGAGCGGGCAATTATAACGTAAAAAAACACCAACTGTGCGAGTGCTTTGCGGGTGTTAGAGTCACTGACTAATCACCTTTCCCTACATCCTGTTAGGCTTCATGCGGGTTAATCGCTGAATATTGAGACGATGGTAGCCACGTCTTTTTGCGTACCTACCAATTATGCTGTCCATTACCCACAACTAACAGCAGTTTAAACACGGCACACAAAACTAAGCAGAGAAGAAAAGACTATTAACTGGGCGGCAGAAGAATTTGAGGGTGTTGATTTAGGTAATCAACGGAGAAACAAGAGATTAGTCAAGGTGATGAGTTATTTATCAAGAGACATGAAGGCGAGTATTGTGCAATGCTGTGATAGCTGGGCGGCGACCAAGGCGGGTTATCGTTTGTTGAGTAACGAGGCAGTAGTTGTGAACAATTCGCGTCGTATTTGATAATAATCAGTGATGGATTGTATCGACATCAGTCGTTGTAATTGAACATAGCCACAAATAGCGGCAAACAACTGATTCTTGGCTGCCTGTTTCCCTCGCACTTGGAGGTTTTCGATAGTGCAAACTTGCTTGATGGCACGATGATAGTGTTCGATTTGCCAATGTTTAGCGTGTTCAGTGTCACAACAGATTGATTAAAGTCGGTGATTTTTTCTTCGTCGGGTAAATAAACCACAGTGTGGCGCAGCGGGTCTTTTAGCTGTGTCCTGAAAAGTTTAACGTTCCCCTACTCTTTCAAGCACACGATTAAACCGTTTTCAGGTATCTCGAACGTTTGAACTTGTTGCCTGTTTCCTTTTTCAATCGAAACGGTACGGTTGCTTTTAAGTGCAAACATAAATCCTACGCCCTGATTTTTTATCGCGTTCAGATTTTTTGCACCACTGCACCAACTATCGCCTGTCATCATGGCGGGCTTGAGTCCCCACGCTAACAGCTCGGCAAGCCTTGCCAAAAAATAATCGTTTTTCGGTTTGTTTTCACTTTTATCAACCCCCCCCTAAAATTAACGGGATAATGATTCTTCTGTATCCGTGTAATACACCGTGACGAGGTTAATACCCTGTACGCTAGCATGATGTTTTCCAGACCAAAAATACCCAATAAAAGCGAGATATTTCGCATAAGGGTTGTCCAAGACACTGTCATCAACACTCAATGCCCCACTCTCTAAATTCAGTAACCAATTGACTTAATTGAATAAATATTCACCATCACACGACTCTCTGGTCAAAAAACGATTCACGCTATCCTGCGAAATGTTCATCACTTCTCCCAACCGACGACAACTGACATAGTTGGGTTCGCTCAATAAAAAACCAATGTACATCAATAAATTGCAACGGGCTGTGCTTGGTCGTGTTATGTTTCTTATCAAGCTCAAATGACTTTTTTTAAACTAATGCGGCTGTCCATTCTAAATTTTTATGCCCTGTTAATGCGTAACTTCTACTAATTTACAGATTTGACCCACTACCCGAGAATCGAATGTAGTAAACCTACGAGGGTCACAAATCGATATGAACCGTCGTTGTGCGTGGATTCATGCTGAACACTCCAAAAGCGGCAAAGCCATACCCGTGGCACTGAGTAAAGAAGCTTGCAGGATTATCACTCAACAAATCGGCAAACATGACACCCATGTGTTTGTGTACAAAAATCATCCTGTTACCCGCGTAAACAATCAAACATGGCGTAAGACCCTAACAGGGCAGGTATAAAAGATTTTCGCTGGTATGATTTACGCCACACATGGGCAAGTTGGCACGTTCAGAATGGCACACCGTTAACGTGCTTAAAGAATTAGGTGGATGGTCTGATTTAACCATCGTCATGCGATACGCGTATTTATCCAGTGAGCATTTAGCGAGTTATGCGGATAATGCCAGTTTATCAACTGTCACAAATCCGTCACAGTTGGCAAAAAAAGCATAAATAGTTTTTGCAAGTGCTTGAAAAATAAAGCCGATGGGCGGAATCGAACCGCCGACCCACACATTACGAATGTGTTGCTCTACCGACTGAGCTACACCGGCAACGCTTGGCATTATAGAGAGTTTAAAACTCAAACACTACTCGATTTTTTAAATAACCGCATAAGCATTGGTATTTGTTGGCTATAATGCCCTGCATAATTCTTATAACTAATCTAGGAGCTAGGCTGATGACTTTCATAGCAAATATAATCAATAAGACACCGCACTACGTTGAATCTCAAATAGAACGACTTAAAGCCACTGAGTATTATCAAAAGCTGATGGATTTACCGCCATTAAAGCGTTGGGCTATTGTGGCGGGTTTATTTTTAGCCTCTCAGTTGCTGGTTTTTGGTAGTTTGTATTTGATGTTTGGCAAGATTGTTGTAATCGGTTTTTTTGCTAGTATTTTGGCTGGTTTAGCGACAGGCGTAGGCGCGTTACCTGCTTTATTCTTTAAAAATATTTCTAATAATTTTTTTAATAGTATGTTGGGTGCGGCGGCTGGGGTAATGCTGGCGGCGACAGCTTTTTCTTTGTTAGTTCCTGGGATTGATTTTGGCAATGCAATCTGGCCTGGCAAAGGCATTTATGTAGTGTCTTTTGGTATGTTAATCGGGGCTGCGTTTTTGCATTATGCGGATAAGCAGTTGCCACATATCCATTTCGATTCTATTTCTGATACCCAATTGAATTCGTTGAAGAAAGTTTGGTTGTTTATTATCGCTATCACGATTCACAATTTTCCTGAGGGAATGTCAGTAGGGGTAAGTTTTGGCTCTGGGGAAATGAAAAATGGTGTGGTGTTAGCGATTGCAATTGCCTTGCAAAATATTCCTGAAGGCTTGGCGGTGGCGTTGCCATTAGTTGGTTTGGGTTATAACAAATGGCGAGCAGTGGGTATTGCGACGTTATCAGGTTTAGTTGAGCCAGTTGGCGGTTTGTTGGGCATTACCATGGTGACAGCATTTCAACCTATTTTGCCATTGGCAATGGGTTTTGCGGCGGGCGCGATGTTGTTTGTGATTAGTGAAGAGATTATTCCAGAAACCCATTCCAATGGACGTTCACGTTATGCGACTTTCGCATTGATGCTGGGTTTTATCATTATGATGGTATTGGATAATATGCTGGGTTAATAATGGATAATTTACTGGGCTTTTTTTCTTCACTCAACATGGCGGATGGTTTGCAATTGTGGCATTCGCTGTTGAGTGCCAGCAATATTGGCGAATTATCGGCAACCCTAACAACCAGTTATGTGTTAATTATTGCCGCAGAAATGGGCGATAAAAGCCAATTGGTTTGTATGACGTTAGCCTCTAGGCATAAAGCACTGCCTGTTATTTTTGGCGCGATTGCCGCGTTTGCGTTGTTAAATACCTTGGCAGTGGTGTTCGGTGTTGCGATTGCTAACTGGCTGCCTGAGTATGTGGTGGCGGCGATTGTGGCAGTATTATTTACCGTGTTTGGCATTCATTCTTTGCGAGTACAAGAACCAGATGGTGATGAAGAGGTACAGGAAAAAAGTAACCACAGCGTATTTTTTACCACGTTTTTGCTGATTACCGTTGCTGAGTTTGGCGATAAAACCCAATTAGCGGTAGTTGCGTTAAGCAGTACCGCTGCACCGTTAGCGGTATGGCTAGGTTCAACAGCGGCATTGGCATCAAGTTCTGTGTTGGGGGTACTGGCAGGACGGACGATTTTAAAAAAACTGCCTTTAGTGTTGCTACATAAAATCAGTGGCAGTATTTTTCTGGTATTGGCAATAATTGCGGCTTATCGTGCCTATACCAGCTATTTTCTGTGAGAGCGAGCCAAGTTCTCATCAAGCTCGACCATAATTAAAGTTTGTATTTACTCCAGTCAGTCAAACCATGCCAAGCTTACTGCATCATTTACTTTTTAAACCTGTCCAACAAATCACCGATAGACCCGCTATCATTCATAAAAAAATGACGTGGAGTTATAGTCAGCTTGCCAAGCGAGTACAGCAACAAGCGGCTGCGTTGCTAGGCAATCAATTAAAACCCCAACAGCGTGTGGCGGTTTTTTTGCCTAAGCAACTGGAAACAGTGAGTAGTATATTGGCGATTAGTTTGGCGGGTGGTGTGTTTGTACCGATTAATCCTGTGCTAAAAGCCACGCAAGTGACTTATATTCTGAATGATTGCAATGTTAGTATTTTAATTACCTCAAACAATCGCTTGCAAAGTCTATTACCTGTATTGGCGAACTGTCCTGATTTACACACCATCGTGTTGGTGGAAAATGAGCCGCCGACTGTTAATATCCCCCAAACAATTTTAGGCTGGACTGATTTTTTACAGCAAGCAAGCAAGCAACAGCCAACACCAAACATCATCGATACCGATATGGCGGCAATTTTGTACACCTCAGGCAGTACGGGCAAACCCAAAGGCGTGGTGTTATCGCACCGTAATTTAGTGACGGGAGCAAAAAGTGTTAGCGAGTATTTGCATATTACTGAAGCGGATCGTCTGCTTGCGGTGTTACCGTTTAGTTTTGATTATGGCTTAAATCAACTACTGACGACATTGCTTAACGGGGCGTGCTGTGTGCTGTTAGAGTATTTATTGCCGCGTGATGTGTTGATTGCCTTGGAGTTACAAAAAATTACAGGCTTAGCGTGTGTGCCGTCGCTTTGGGCGCAGTTAGCTAAACTGGAATGGTCTGCTAGTATTAACGAGCATCTGCGCTATTTAACCAATTCGGGCGGCAAAATGCCCCAATCAGTATTAGCGGCTATTCGACAGCGTGTACCGAATGGACGGTTTTTTTTAATGTACGGATTAACTGAGGCATTTCGTTCGACGTATTTACCGCCTGAGCAATTGGACACTCGCCCTGATTCTATCGGTAAAGCCATACCTAATACGGATATTTTGGTGGTGCGTGAGGATGGTTCGTTATGCGCAGCGCATGAAGCGGGTGAATTAGTGCATCGTGGTTCGTTAGTGGCGATGGGTTATTGGAATGATCCGATTAAAACCGCTGAACGCTTTAAACCTGCACCTAATCATAATCCAGCTTTGCCATTGACAGAAATTGCAGTGTGGTCAGGTGATACAGTAACGATGGATGAAGACGGTTATTTATATTTTGTCGGGCGTAAAGATGACATGATAAAAACCTCAGGCTATCGAGTCAGTCCAACTGAAATTGAAGAAGTGATTTATAGTTCTGGGCTAGTCAAAGAAGCGGCGGCTATCGGTGTTGCTCATGATAGCTTAGGTCAAGCGGTGCTGGTGGTGATAAGCTTGCAACAGCCTGACGATTATGATGAAACACTATTAATAAAGCATTGTAAAACCTACCTGCCTAACTTTATGATACCTGCAAAAATAGTCGTGTTAAATAGTTTACCCAAAAACCCCAACGGAAAAATCGACCGTAACGCGCTCGCCCAACAATTTACCACTATATTTTAATTATGAATCAGCTCAAAACCGCCCCACAACACGCGCCCATGCAGCAGTTTTCGGTGCGTCATAATAATCTGGTTATCGGTGGCATGGAATTACCGCGCCTTGTTAGCCGTGTTGGTAAAACACCATTTTATGCTTACGATAGACAAGTCATCATCGACCGCGTAACTGAGTTACGCCAGCATAGCCCCAGTGGCTTAAAAATTCACTACGCGCTAAAAGCCAATCCTATGCCAGCGGTAGTACAGCTTATGGCTGGATTAGTCGATGGTTTTGATGTCGCTTCGGCAGGGGAAATGAAAGTCGCACTGGATACCCCCATGTCTGCTCGACATATTAGCATTACTGGGCCTGGGAAATCATTTGCCGACTTAAGACTAGCGATTGCGGCGGGTGTAACCATTAATGTGGAATCATTCAATGAGCTGGAAACCATTGCCCAATTATCGGCACAAATTGGTATTACCGCAGCGGTGGCAATTCGTATTAATCCCGCGTTTGAGCTAAAAAACTCAGGCATGAAAATGGGTGGTGGCGCGAAACCGTTTGGCATTGATGAAGAACAACTACCCGCTGTGTTAAGACGAGTACACGCATTGCCATTGGATTTTCAAGGCTTTCATATTTATAGTGGCTCGCAAAATCTCAAAGCCGAAGCTATTATCGATGCCCAACAACAAAGTATTGCCTTGGCGTTGCGCCTTGCCCAGTTCTGCCCTAAAGGCATTAAAAAACTCAATATCGGCGGCGGTTACGGTATTCCTTATTTTACAGGTGAAGCCCACTTAAATATCCAGCAAATCGGTGACGCACTTGCGGTAGAAATGGAAAAACTCAAAGCCGCACAACCAGACACAGAAGTGATTATTGAATTAGGGCGTTATTTAATCGGTGAAGCGGGAATTTATGTTTGCCAAGTGCTGGATAAAAAAATCTCGCGAGGACAAGTGTATTTGGTGGTTAATGGCGGTTTGCATCATCATCTCGCCGCATCGGGTAATTTTGGGCAAGTAATACGCAAAAATTATCCTGTGGCTATCGGTAATAAAATGTACGCTGAGCAACAAGAAGTAGTGAATGTAGTCGGCTGTTTGTGTACGCCGTTGGATATTATTGCCGATAAAATGCTGTTGCCTGTCGCTGAAGTAGGTGATTTAGTGGTGGTTTATCAATCGGGCGCGTATGGCTTAACGGCTAGTCCTACTGCTTTTTTGAGTCAGCCGAGTGTGGAAGAAGTGTTGGTATAAACTGGAAATCCATGTAAAGCCGTGTAAGTGTAGGGTACGCTATAACGGTACGCACAGCGTCACTGCCATTAAGTTAAGAAATAAGGCTTATAAATCAATATACTATGTAACGTGAAAATTTACACCATCGACTTAAACCGGTTTAAGTCGATGGTCACGGATTTTTCCATTCATCCTTCGACAAGCTCAGGACGAACGGAAAAATCCTTGGTTCGCTATTTGTATCATATTGATAATAAATAAAAAATCCTTAACTTAATGGCAGTGACGCACAGCGTACCCTATCTGACTATTAGCGGCAATGTCGGTGCCATGCAGCTTTCCGCATCCTGTGACTTTTCCCTGAGTCTTGCTCTCAGGTGAAACTATAATACAAGGGTGCAATAGGCGATAGCCGAATCCATCAAAGATTCTCCGCATTCAACAAAATAACTTCAATCTCTTCGGTAATTTCTTCTTGTCGGTAAATTTGTACCTTGCGGTGCAGATTGGTGGTTTCATCATCTAAATGATTAACCGCGCCTTCAAGGTGTTGTAGGCGGCGGTGATTTTCTGTGCTGAGTGAGCAATAGAGGATGTTATGCAGGGTTGCTAATAAATAATGACCTAGTAAATCTGAAAAAAATACTTCGGGGGACAGATTAAGGTGCGGCGGGTGGCGGTGATTTGCTATTGAACTGGGTTGTGGGCTGAGCGGTAGCAGTTGCCGTTGGTTAATGGGTTGGGCTGGGCTGTCGTAATAGATAGCGGTTAGGCGAATTGCTGAGTGATGGGCGGGGGCAATGTTGTCTATCAGGCGGTTAATAATTAATGGCACTTCTTCGGCGACATTCGCGCCTTCGATAATCGTGACAGTTTTCAGTTGCTGGTCGGTCAATTTATTCGCTAAGCGGCTACCGACGGCGATGGTGTGAGTGTAGTTTTGTGCAATGCTGGCGTGTATCAGTTGTTCATTAAAATCACCACAAAAGCCACGTTCTGTACCGACTAGCAGGCAAATCGAGGGCGCGTGACTATCGGCAATCGCTAAGTGTGGGTAAAAAGCGAGTAAATCGTTGATAACGGTTTCAATTGCGTCCACTGCTTGAGTTTGCAGGCTTTGTAAACGCGCCAGTTTATGGGTTTCAATCAATGCCAAGTTTTTCATTGAGTTGAGAATACTGCGTATCTCATTGAGTTTAACAATGTGCAGTTGCAGTTCGTGACTTTGGCTCATGGGCTTTTTATCCAGTCATGTAGAGCGGTTTGCCATTGTTCGTTACTACTATCTAGGGTTAATGCGGTGGTTTTTATGCCGTGTTCAATACGCGCTAGCCAGTTTTGACTATCTTTGGGTTCAGCGGAATTTAATAAGCCTTGGTTAAAGGCAATTAGCCACGCGAGTTGAAATAAGCTATCGAGCGGACTGAGTCTATCTTGTTTAAGAATTTCCCGCAGTAAGCGACCGCGTTTAATCCGTACTTCCATCGAGGCTTCTAAACGCTGACCAAAACGGGTGAAGGCTTCCAATTCCAAAAACTGGAGATAATCCAGTTTCATTTGCCCCGCTTGATGGCGAATACTGGCGTGTTGGGCTTTGCCACCGATGCGTGATACCGAGCGGGTAATATCGATAGCGGGGCGAAAACCTGAGACAAATAAATCATTGTCTAAGTAAATCTGCCCATCGGTGATAGAGATTAAATTGGTGGGAATGTAGGCGGCAATTTCGCCTTGTTTGGTTTCAACGATGGGTAACGCAGTCATACTACCGCCGCCGTTTTCTGCATTCAGACTGGTTGATCGTTCCAACAGTCTGGAGTGAATAAAGAAAATATCACCAGGGTAAGCTTCGCGGCCAGGTGGTCGGCGTAATAACAAGGATAATTCGCGGTAAGTGCGGGCATGAGTGGATAAATCATCGTAAATAATTAGCGTATCTTTGCCTTGTGCCATCCAATATTCAGCCAATGCGCAACCTGCAAACGGGGCGATATATTGTAAGCCTGATAAGGCACTGGCTTCGGCAACTACGCACACGGTGTACTCTAACGCGCCATGTTGTCTGAGTATGTCTATCGTATTGACGACTGCGGAACGTTTTTGACCAATCAACACATAAATACATAATACGTTTTTGTTTTTTTGATTAATGACCGTGTCAATTGCAATCGCACTACGCCCCAAACCTTCATCACCGATTAGCAATTGCCGCTGACCTTTACCGATAGGAATTAGCGTATCGATAATTTTGATGCCTGTGTAGAGGGGTTTTTGAACAAAATCACGCGCAATAATGGCGGGTGAGGCCTTTTCTAAATTCTCTCGCGCGGTGCTATTCGGTGTGGGCTGTCCATCTAGCGGCAAGCCCAACGGGTCAATAATTCGACCGATAAAGTCATCACCGACTGGCACACTCAACGGGTGTTTAGCCAGATGCACGGTCGTTCCTGCGGTTAGCTGTTCACTGGCATACAACAAAATCGCGCCGATTTTGTCATGATTCAAATCAAACACCATGCCTTTGCTACCATCGGCAAACAGTAAAATGTCTTCAATCGCGGCGGATGGCAAGCCTTTAATCCAGCTAATACCATCACCGACAGAAATAACCGTGCCTTGTTCGACTATGCGTAAATCTAAGCTATAGCTATCCAACCACGCACTTTGTTTGTCCAGTAACGCGTTAGTCGTCATAATCAAATTGGGCAAAACCTGATAATTCGTGTTGCAGATTGGCATTTAATACCCACGCGCCAATGTCGATACGCACACCTGCAATCAGTTCAGGAGCTTGTTGATAATCAAAGCGTATCGGTTGCGACAGTTGCGCACTGAGTTGTTGTTGCAATTGTTCGCGTTGTTCCGTGGTCAATGGGTAAGCACTGCTCACTTTAATGGCAATGTCGGCTTGTTCTTCCAGTGTTTGCAGGCAAGCGGCGGGTAATGTGGTGGTACGACTGAGTAACAGCTCAAATAATCGTGCTTCTAGCTCAGGGCTGGCGGTGTGTTTGAGTAGTAAGCTGGCGAATTTAGCGGCGTTGATGAGGGCTTGTTTTTCGATTTGTTGCTCAAGCTCATGCTGTTTATGTGCTTGTGTAACCGTGTGTTTTTGCCGTTCCGCTTCCAAATCAATCAGCGTTTGTTTCATAGCCGCCGCTCTTTCCAGCTCTAACTGCACATTGAGCGCGTTTTGTGCCGCTTGTTTTTCCTGCTCCCACGCTTTTTGCCGATTTTCATACAAACTACGCTGTTCATCGGCTTGTGCTTGTATGGCTTTGGCATCGGCTAAAGTTTGGTCAATAAATTGTTTGCGCTTGGCAATCACCTCCAGCAAAGGTTTATAAAACAGGCGTTGCAATATCCAGATTAAAATCAGGAAATTGATGATTTCAAAAATAAAGGTGGTGGGGTCAAATTGCATGATGGATAGCCTTGTTATAAAAACTATTGTCCACGAAAAGCACGAAAGACACGAAAAATAGAAGCGGTTATTTTCGTGCTTTTCGTGTCTTTCGTGGATATTGCTTTACGGTTTATTAACAATATATTCCAGCAACGGATTTCTAAACAGAATAATTAAAATAATAACCAGACAATAAATAGCCAGCGATTCAATCATCGCTAAACCAATAAACAGCGTGCGCATAATCGACTTTTCAGATTCTGGTTGCCGTGACAAAGCTTCCAACGCGCTACTAATCGCCTTACCCATTGCTATCGATGGCAACATAACACCCAAGGCAATGCCGATAATGGCGGCAACACTGGAGCAAACAACAATAATTGCAATATCAGACATGATTATTCCTGTGAATTGAGAGATTGAGATTGCATAGCACCCGCCAAATAAATCAGTGCCAACATTCCGAATATATAGGCTTGTACCAATGCTTCAATAATATGCAGCATTAAAATAGGAATCGGTGCAAGAAAACCCGCTACTAGCAAAATTAGCATTGCCGCCATTTCTAAACTCATAATATTACCAAACAAGCGAATAGCTAACGCCAATGTGCGGGTGAACTCGCTGATAATATGAAACGGTAATAGAATCGGACTGGGGCTAAGATAATGATGCAGGTATTTTTTTAAGCCCAGCGTTTTAATACCAAACCAATGCACCGAAAAAAACACCAACACCGCCAATGCCGAAGTGACCGATAAATCCCGCGTCGGTGAATGCAAACTAGGGATTAAACTCACCAAATTAGCAACGATTAAAAACAGCCACAGCGTGGCAATAAACGGCATAATTTGCCGCCCATGTTCTGGCGCGACGGCTAATATCGCTTCATCAATACTGACTACAATGCCTTCCACCAGCGTCTGCACCGCAGTCGGTAATATCTCTAAATGGCGGGTGGTCAGCCACGCAATCAGGCTAAACACCAACATAATGCCCCACGTTGTCAGCAGTGACAAACCAATGACTAACGAACCAACATGAATCGCTACCTCTCCTTCCACGGCTAAACCCTATTTGTTTTTAATCAAAAAATGGAGCGGGGCGGGTTATTTAACCCGCCCCGAAGTTTTGGATTTTGGCATGATATTCAGCACAATACCACAACCAAAACATTGCGACGGGGTAACATACCCCGTCGCGCTTCGCAAAGCCAGCTTAAATCCGTGCAACCGCAACCGCTGAGACATTTTATAGCCAACAGACTATAATCTATCGCGTTCTTCGGCTTTCAACTTATCATCTACAGCAAATCATTCCATGAGTTCTTTCCAAACCCTACTAAATTCTCTTTCCCCTGATTCAAACACCAAAGGCAAACAATTCGAGAAAATCACAAAGTGGTTTTTAGAAAATGATCCTGTGTGGAAGGCTCAAATTGATAAAGTCTGGTTATGGGATGACTATCCTGCACGATGGGGCAGAGACAAGGGCATTGACCTAATTTGCCAATTCAAAGATGGCACACATTGGGCAGTTCAAGCCAAATGCTATGAATCTAAATATTATTTGAAGAAAAAAGATATTGATTCGTTTCTGTCAGAATCTAATCGTAAAGAGATAGCAGGGCGAATTTTGGTTGCCACTACTGACAGATTAGGCGGTGTAAAATATGTTATCAACGCCCAAGAAAAAAAAGTTGTTCCTGTTCTGTTAAGAGATTTGGAGCAATCAAAACTTAAATATCCTTCCATCCTTAAAAATCTAAAGCCAGTAAAGAAAAAGGAAAAACCGACACCCAGAGAACACCAAACCGAAGCCATTAACGCGGTGATAGCAGGATTAGAGACCGCTGATAAAGGGCAGATGATTATGTGTTGCGGCACGGGCAAAACTTTCACCTCATTATGGATAAAAGAAGCGTTAAAATCCCAAACTACGCTGGTGCTATTGCCTTCTTTGGGTTTGCTGTCGCAGACACTGAGAGAATGGACTGATGCTTGCAATGAAGATTTCAACTTTCGGTGCGTTTGTTCGGATGCCACTATCAGCGCAGAAGACGATGAGGATATGTCTATCCTAGACCTTGGCACGATAGTCACTACCGAGCCTGAAAATATTGAAAAATTTCTACTCACATCGGGCAATAAAGTCATCTTCTGCACTTATCAATCTTCACCGCTTATCGCACAAGTACAACAAAACCTCAGCATTCCCGAATTTGATATAGTTTTTGCCGATGAAGCCCATCGTTGCGCTGGAAAAGTATCCAGTGATTTTGCTTGCGTGTTGGATGAGAACAAAATCAGAGCGCGGAAACGATTATTCATGACTGCCACGCCGCGTGTTTTTTCCACAGCAGTCAAAACGGCTGCCGAAGGGCGCGGGGTTGATATTGCCTGCATGAATGACGTGCAAAAATTTGGAAAAGTTCTGCATCATTTAACCTTTAAAAAAGCCATTACTGCCGAAATTTTAACCGATTACAAAGTTGTGATTGTCGGTGTTGATAAGCCGATGATAAAAGCATGGATAGACCAGCGCGAATTGATGACCACCGACTCAGGGCTAGAAACCGATGCCCAAACCTTGGCGGCTCATATTGGCTTAATGAAAGTCATGCGCGACTATGATTTAAAGCGCGTCATCAGCTTTCATAGCCGAATAAAGCGAGCTGCCGAATTTGTGACTGAACATAAAAACCTGCTGAATTGGGTAAAAGCGGAACACAAACCGTCTGGCAAGATAGAGGCAGATTATGTGTCTGGAAAAATGCGTGTCGGTGACAGAAGCCGCAAAATTAAACAATTGGCAACGCTTGAAGGTGTTGGCATTATAGACAGAATGTTACTGGCAAATGCGCGGTGTCTATCAGAAGGCGTGGACGTGCCAGCGTTGGATGGCGTGGCATTTATTGACCCGCGCAAAAGTCAGGTGGATATTGTCCAAGCGGTAGGGCGGGCAATCCGCAACAGCGCGAATAAAACCCACGGTATTATTGTGCTACCTGTATTTATCAGTGACGGCGATAATCCTCAAGCTGAATTAGAAAAAAGTTGTTACAAACCGATTTGGGATGTGTTGAATGCCTTAAAATCTCACGATGATGTACTTGCCGAAGAGCTGGATAATTTCAGGACAGAATTAGGTAGACGGAGCGACCGTTCTGTAAGTGGGTTTTCAAAAATTGTTATTGATTTGCCGTGTACCATAATAGAAAACGGCTTTGTGGATGCGTTCAATGCGCGGATTATTGAAGTAACAACGGTTTCTTGGGGTTTTTGGTATAAATTATTAGTGGATTATGTTGAGGAGTTTGGGAATGCGAGAGTTTCTGCTAAATTAAAATATAAAGATTTCAATTTAGGTTCATGGGTATCTGTTCAAAGAAAAACAAGAAATAATCTTGATTTAAAAAGAATTCAATTACTTGAGTCATTAACACAATGGTCTTGGGATGTTCTTGAAGACCAGTGGAATAAAGGATTTGAATATTTAAAATGGTATGTTGATGAATACGAACACTCACGAGTCCCGCGTGGATTTGAATATCAAGGCTATCAGTTAGGACAATGGGTATCAACACAAAGAAAAGAAAAAAATACTCTCAGTTTTGAAAAAATAGAATTACTTGAATCTTTATTCCAATGGTCTTGGAATCTATTAGAAGACCGATGGAATGAGGGGTTTAGTTATTTGAAAAAATATACTGAAGAATACAGTCATGCAAGAGTACCGCGTGGAGTTAAATATAAGGACTTTAACTTAGCCGCATGGGTGAGTAATCAAAGAAATGGAAAAAATAAACTTAGCCCTGAAAGAATTCGATTATTTGAATCATTGCCAAAATGGTCATGGAATCTTCATGACGACTTGTGGAATGAAGGTTTTGAATAGAGTTGTTGCCAGATAGTTAATGTATTAAAATAGATATAATTATATTAAAAATAAATAATAACAATGATATATAAAAATATAGAAGATATAAAGAATAATAGGGTAAGCTCATCGTTGATAGGAATGAAAATAGAAG
>JAPLRZ010000043.1 GCA_026398895.1 Methylococcales bacterium | reverse complement strand
TTCTATTTTCATTCCTATCAACGATGAGCTTACCCTATTATTCTTTATATCTTCTATATTTTTATATATCATTGTTATTATTTATTTTTAATATAATTATATCTATTTTAATACATTAACTATCTGGCAACAACTCTAATGGGTAAATATGTCGGTGAAAGTGAAGAGAATTTACGCAAAGCCATTAAAACCGCCGAAGCCGTTTCACCTTGTGTATTATGGATTGATGAATTAGAAAAAGCCTTTGCAGGTGTTGGCGGTAACGGCGGCGGTAGTGATATAACCACCCGTTTATTCGGTAATTTTTTAACGTGATTGCAAGAAAAAGAAAGCTCGGTTTATGTATTGGCAACCTCTAATAATGTGGAGACATTACCGCCTGAATTTTTGCGTAAAGGTCGGTTTGATAAATTGTTTTTGGTTGTGTTACCCAATGACGAAGAACGGCGTAGTATTTTTGAAATTCATTTGAAAAAACGCGGTAAATTTAATCATGCGATTGATACCATCAAATTATTAAAAGCCACTGATGGTTTTTGTGGTGCAGATATTGAAGCGGTGGTAAAAGAAACCATCGAAACGGCGTTTTTCTCTGATGATAAAACCATTACCACCGAGAAACTACTGGAAACTATTGCAATCACAAAACCCATTTCGGTGACGTTGAAAAAAGATATTGCCGTATTGAAAGAAAAATTTAAGCAATATGATTTTAAAGCGGCGAATTAATAGTTAAGTTCACAATAAAAAGTCGGCGTGTATTAAGAGTCGCCGTCATTCCAGCATGGATGCTGGAATCCAGTCACAGGGATGTGTTCGAGTGTGCGCCATCCTTGGCTTCTGGATTGCGGCATTCCTGCCGTAATGACGTTTTTTATACATCCGAATTTATTACTATGAACTTATCCATTAGGTAGCGGTTATTTCTTAGCAATAATTGCTGAACATTGAAGGTCAGGCTGACGTGCAAGCAAAGCTTGCACGCCAGAATTTTTCGTTTTATAACTCGTCTTCAATCACCAATTTTGAATGATTTTGTCCGATTAGCAAATACACCGCTGGGACAACGAACAGGGTAAATAGTGTGCCAATTGCCAAACCTGTGGCAATGACTAATCCCATATTAAAGCGTGATGCTGCGCCTGCACCTGTGGCAAAAATCAGCGGTAATACGCCTAATACCATCGCGGCGGTGGTCATTAAAATGGGTCGTAAGCGGGTTGCGGCGGCGTGTTCAATTGCCTCGCGTTTAGATAGCCCTTCGCGTTGGCTGTTATTGGCAAATTCGACGATTAAAATGCCGTGTTTACTGATTAAGCCCATTAAGGTGACAAAACCCACTTCGGTATAAATATTCAGTGTGGCGTTGCCGATACCTAAAGCAACAAAGATTAACGCGCCTGCAATCGACATAGGCACGGACACTAGAATAATCAACGGATCACGAAAACTTTCAAATTGCGCTGCTAATGCTAGAAAGATAATAATTAACGCGAATGAAAAAGTGATGATAAAGGCGTTGGATTCCTGCATGAGTTGGCGTGATTGCCCGCTGTAATCCAGTGAATAACCTCTTGGTAATGTGCGTTCTGCAAGTGCTTTTAGGCTATGGAGCGCGTCACCTAAGGCAACATCGGGTAACGGTACGCCTGAAATAGTCGCAGAATTGAGCTGTTGAAAATGGTTTAACGATTGTGGTACGGTTTCATTTTTGATACTGGCAATGGTGGACAAAGCGACTGATTCACCTGTGGCAGTGCGAAACTGATAATTGAGCAACTGCTCTGCATTGAGTCGTGATTTTTGCTGAACTTGCGGTATCACCTTATAAGAGCGTTCTGCTGGGCTGAAATAATTGACATAACCACCGCCCAGCATGGCATTTAAAGACGCGCCCACATCTTGCATAGTTAAGCCTAACAGCGCGGTTTTATTGCGGTCGATGATAACGCGTGATTGTGGTTGATCGACTTTTAAATCACTGTCTAGGAACATGAACATTCCGCTTTTTTGCGCGTCCTGCATAAATTGCTCAGAGACAGCCAGCATTTGTGCCACTGATTCGGTGGAGTTGATGACGAATTGTATCGGCATACCGCGACTTCCAGGAAGAGAAGGCGGTTGAATTACTGCAACACGACTGCCCGCAATCTCATTCATTTCCTGTTGAACGATGGGCTGGAGTGCGTTGCTAGTGAGTGTGCGCTCATCCCACGGTTTCAGCACCATTCCACCGATTGATTGCCCTGGTACATCCAATTGAAACACATGATTAGTTTCGGGATGTTTGACAATTTTTTCATAGACTTGCTTAGACGATAGCAAACGTTGTTCCAGTGTTGCATTCGGCGCGGAGGAGGCGAAGGTGATAACGATGCCTTGGTCTTCTTGAGGCGCGAGTTCGCTTTTCGCACTTTGATAGAGAAAATAACTGCTTGCCAACATAATCAGCGCGAACACAACGGTGACAGGTAAATAGTTCAAAGAACCGTGCAGGGTGCGTGCATAACGGTTATTCACGCGGTCAAAACTACTGTCGATAAAGGCAATGGTTTTTTCTTGCCAACCTTGATGGTCATCGGTGTGCGCTAACATTTTAGAACACATCATCGGTGATAAAGTCAGCGCGACGATTGCCGAAATAGTCACCGCTCCTGCCAACGTTACCGCAAATTCGGTGAACAACACGCCTGTTAAACCGCCTTGAAAACCCACAGGCACATACACGGCGATTAATACGATAGTCATGGCAATAATCGGCCCTGACAATTCACGCGCCGCGAGTAATGAGGCAGCGGTGGGTTTCATGCCTTGCTTTAAATGCCGATTGACGTTTTCGACAATAATAATGGCATCATCGACCACTAAACCGATGGCGATAACTAACGCCAATAAGGTCAATAAATTAATCGAAAAGCCAAATAACAGCATGATGATAAACGTACCGACTAGCGATAACGGGATAGCAACAATCGGAATTAGAATTTCACGCGGCGAACCCAGAAATGCAAACACCACTAAAATGACGATGAGCAAGGCTTCAACCAATGTGCGGGTTACGCCATCAATCGCACTTTGGACAAAGTTGGTAGCATCGTAAACAATTTTGCCCTCAATTCCTGTGGGTAATTGCGCTTGAATATCAGGTAAAACCGCTTTCACTCGCCCAATGACTTCCAATAAATTGGCATTCGGGGCGATTTGTAAGCCCACATAAACCGCTTTATTGCCATCAAATGCCACGCTGGATTCGTAGTCGTCCGCGCCTAAGGTCACTTTTGCGACATCTTTTAAGCGAATAATGGCGTTGTTTTGTTGTTTGATAACCAGATTTTCAAATTCTTCCACGGTGTGCAGACTGGTTGAAGCGACTAAATTCACTTGCACCATTGAACCTTTGGTATTGCCCAAGCTGGATAAAAAATCATTTTTAGCCAGCGCGACACTGACATCAGCCGCATTCAGCGCGTAAGCGGCTAACTTATCGGGGTCTAGCCACGCACGCAGGGCAAAGTTTTTGCCGCCCAATATTTCAGCGGTTTGTATGCCTTCGACTGCTTGTAATCTGGGTTGCACAGAACTCAATATATAATCAGTGATATTGTTAGCGGGTAATACATCACTGGAAAAACCGATATACATAGAATCGATGGTTTCACCAATTCGGAGGCTAATTGACGGATTTTGTGCTTCGGGTGGTAATTGATTAATTGCCGAACTGACTTTGGCACTGATTTCAGTTAAGGCATTATCGGTGTTGAAATTGAGCTGTAAATTAGCAGTAATGGTGCTGATACCACTTTTGCTGGATGAAGTGAGGTAATCAATACCATTGGCTTGGGCAATTGCATTTTCCAGCGGCGTGGTAATAAAGCCCGCCACCAATGCAGGGTCAGCACCATAATAAACGGTGGTCACGGTGACAACCGCGTTTTCTGTGCGTGGATATTGCAAAATAGGTAGATTAGTTAAAGCGCGTAATCCCAATACCAACAGCACCAAGCTAACAACAGTCGCTAATACAGGTCTGTGTATGAAAATATCAGTAAAATTCATAACTATAAGTCGTTAGGTTGTGGATTAGCTTCATTACTGGGCTGTACCGTATTATTAATTAGCACGACAGAGCCATTGCGCAATTTGAGTTGCCCTGAGGTAACAACGGTATCACCTTCTTTAATGCCTTTAAGAATTGCAACTTGATCGCCGCGTGTCGCGCCTGTGGTGACAAATACCTGTTTAGCTGTGCGTTTTTCTTTACCTTGCTCATCTTTGTTGGTTTCGATTAAAAACACGGTAGAACCGTAAGAGTTAAAACTAATCACGGTATTAGGCAAGGTGAGGGCGCGTTGCGCTGAATCTGTGACAACTTTCACATTGGCATACATACCCGCTAATAATTGGTGTTTGGCATTATCAAGCACCGCTCTTATCTGCACATTGCGAGTATTTGCATCGACTTTAGGATTAATCACTACCACTTTACCCATGAATTTTTGGCTAGGATAGGCATCAATATGAACCTCAACTGTTTGACCAATAGCGATTTTAGCCAAATCTTGCTGAGGTAGGAAAAAATCTACATACAGGGTATTTAATGCTTGTAGCGTGACTATCGATGTGCCAGCATTCAGATACTGCCCAAGGTTGACGGTACGAATGCCTAAGCGTCCTGAAAAAGGGGCGCGAATTAATTTTTTATTCACCAAAGCTTGTTGTTCGGCAACATTTGCACTGGCTCTAGTTAAATCAGCTTTATTACTGTCCACTATTTGCTGACTAATCGCTTTCGCCAGCAACTGGGCTTGATTGCGTTGATAAGTCAGACGCGCTAATTCTTCGACGGCTTTTAATGATTTTAGTTTGGCAATGTCATCATCAGCTTTGAGTTGCACCAACGGCGAGCCTGCAACAACATCATCGCCTTGTTGAAAAAAAATTTCTGTGACTATGCCCGATACTTCCGCGCTTAAATCAGCACCTTGAACTGGAGCTAAACTACCCACTGCGTCCAGATTAGATGACCAATCTTGATAACTAGCAACGGTAGTAGAAACAGTTTGCGACGCGTTGCCCATAGAAGCCATGTATTGCTTAATCATTTTGGCTTTAAAGCTAATAAAGCCAAAAATACCACCAAATATTAGCCCGACGATAACGAGCATAATCAGTAAACGCTTAATCATTATTTAAAATTCCAATCGAAAAAGGGCAAGAACGACGATGTTTCTGGTTTTTTCTGTTGCGCTGCCAACGTCCTAGATAAATCAGCACGATTCCACCAACCACCTCCTAAGGCTTGAAACAGCGCGGCAGTATCGGCTAAACGGATTGCTTGCGCTTTGATTTGTCCGAGTCGCGCTTGTTGATAAGTGTTTTGCGCTGTGAGCAACGATAAATAACTTACCGCACCGACTTGATACTGAGTACGACTCAGCTCTAAACTTGCCAATGCCGCTTGTTCAGCGGCAGTTTGTGCCTTGACTGCGCTGGCATCGGCTTCTAGTGCGGTCAAGCTATCGGCTACATTTTGAAAGGCTAGCAATACCGTACTGCGATAACGCGCCGCAGCCGCTTCATAAGCGGCAACAGTCGCGTGGTTTTGATGTATATTTTCGCCACCGTGAAAAACAGGCTGTAATAAATTAAGTCCTGTCGTCCAAATAGCACTGCCAGGCATAAACAAATCACCCATCTTGGTAGCAATACTGCCTACATTCGCGCTAATGGTAAAATCTGGGAACATCTGAGCGGCAACCACCCCGATTTTTGCATTCGCCGCGTGTAATAAGGCTTCTTGCGCTCGAATATCGGGGCGTTGTGCGACCAATTTAGACGGGATACTCAAGGGTAATTCTAATGGCAGCTTCAAATCAGCTAAAGTAAATTGCGCGGCAAGATCGTTGTTGGGTAAATCGCCCACTAACGCCGTTAAACGATGACGCGCCTGCATTAATTGCTTTTGTAACGGCGGTAACGCAGTACGCTCTTGTTCCAATTCTGCTTGCTGGGTCAATACATCAACTTGTGACGTGCCACCTGATTCAAATTGCTGCTTAGCAATAGTGAGTTGCTCGACTCTCGCCTTAATCAGTTCTTCGGTCGTGCTGATTTGATCGCGTAATGCCGCTTCTTCAATTGCCGTGGTGACAATATTGCTGGATAAAGTTAAAAATGCACCTTCCAATTGAAACCGCTGATAATCCGCTTCCGCCATCAAGCCTTCCAGTTGACGGCGCACTGCACCAAAAACATCCAGCGTATAGGAGACTTTGATAGTCGCATTGTCAAGATTGAACAATGTTCCACCCGCATCAGGTCTACCAAATTGTGCGCCTGTAGTTTTTAAGCGGGAACTAGTAAAACTGGCATCGACCGTAGGAAACAAGGAACTTTGTTTTGCGATCGCTATTTCCGATGCTTCGGTCAAGGCGGCTTGCGCGGCTTGCAAATCGGGGCTGTGTTTTAATGCTTTGTCTATTAATGCCGCAAGCGGAGGTGAACGAAACAACATCCACCATTGCGCGGGTATTTCCTTACCCATCACTAAAGATTGTTCACCAACCGATTTTAATGGTTTATCGCTAGTATAGTTTTGAGTATCGGGACTATCAGGACGTACAAAATCAGGTCCTAAGGTACAAGCGGACAGCAACAAAGTGCTGATAAAAACAAGTGTTGGTAAAATGATAGTAAAGGCTTTAGTTTCCAATGACTTCATACACGGCTTTCGTTAAGCCACTCCAGTCAACGAACACTTGATGATTTTTAACTTTTTTTGCGGGATTGGTGTGCATTATAGTGTATGTATTTATAGTCAATCACCCTTAGTATAGAAGCTGAATGACACAATTTTACATCTAATTGGCTTTTTATACACTAACGGAAAACCTATTATTAACTGATGTTACGCATCAATTTTTTAAAATCAATGAGTTACAATTTTCTGGATTCGCTATAGCCATTGATTATTCTGAATGCCTGATAAAACCAAGTGCTTATGTGAGAGCGAGATTATGGCGATTGTGGTGTTCTTTCAAATGAGTGGTTATCGCACTTTTAAACATTTCTATCTCAGGCACGTTTTGGTTTATTTCAATATGAAAGGTTAAAACCTCAGACTTTAGTCGAACAGATTTCATCACCCATCCTGTACTTGGAGTAGAAATTTTCACAATAGTAGGAGTCTTAATGTTTAAGGGGTTGATGACACGATGTTGCCATTCGCGTGCTTTGTGTACCCAACAAAAATTAAGGGTCAATAACGCCCTGACTTTTTTAATCCTAAATTGGAGTTACCGCGTTTACCAGTAAATCGAAATAGCTTTTGTCTATAGATTAGTAAGATCGGCTTTGCTTATCGCTTTTGTATGTAAGGCACTGGCGACTAAAACGCTATTAATACCAATGGTTTTAAGCTGTTGTAGGTCGGCTTTGTTGCGCACACCACCCGCCGCGATAAATTCTGTTTGTGGATAGTTTTGTTGGTAAAAACGTAATTTTTCACTATCAACCCCTGAGTCACTACCGACTCGCGCCAGCGTCATAATAATGACTTGTTTAGACCATAAGTGGCTATTATCAAATAACTGTGCCTCGCCTAGCAGTTCATTAAGCACGGAGAAATCTAACGACAACAGCGCGTTGTGAGTTGCCACCAGTTGCTCAGCGGTACAACATTCGCTACCTAGGACAGGTCGATAATTACCCACCCCTGCAAACGCTAAACTAGGCGATTGATAGCCTGCATCTAGCCAGAAAGTAATCAACGGATAACGCTGTAACACTGCATAAATTAACGCTTGATTATCGCCTTGCTGAGTAATGGCATTTAAGTCTGCTATATAGATAACGCTAAAATCATGCAGCTGTAAAAATGCGTCGATGACAGCATAGACATTGGCACTGGGGCTTAAGGGTGAATTAATCGGTTGATAAGAGGCACGTTGACCACGTTGCGCATGAACCACCACGCCGTCTTTTAAATCAATCACAGGAATTAAGCGCACGACCGCTTATTCCTTGTCGCCCGCAATTAGCAATGCCGCCTGATATAAGGATTTTTTTCTTGCTCCTGTAATTTCTACCGCCAATGCCACAGCGGTTTTAATGGAACATTCAGTCAATAATATCCGCAATATTTTTTCCTGTTCATCAGTCAGTAGTTGGTTGCTTTTATCAACCGCTTCCGCGCCATCGACAATCACCACAAATTCACCTTTGCGCATATTGTCATCGCGAGCGACTAACGCCAGCGCGTCTTCTAGGCTCATTTTAATGATGGTTTCATACAATTTAGTGATTTCTCTGGCAATCACGATTTGTCGATTCAACGGTAACACGGTTGCCATATCTTGTAAGGATGCCAGAATACGATGACTGGACTCATAAAATACCCACGTCGTCGGACAATTCAGTTGTTCACTGAAAAAGGCTTTGCGAGCAGAAGCCGTACGCGGTAAAAAACCAAAAAAAGAAAACTGGGTAACAGGCAAACCCGCCGCAGATAAGGCGGCAATTAATGCGCACGCCCCTGGAATGGGAACAACATCAATGCCTGCATCCTTGACTAATTTAACCAATGGCATACCCGGATCGCTTAATAAGGGTGTGCCTGCATCCGACACCAGCGCGATAGATTGTCCTTCGCGTAGTTTTTCCAATAATACTAACGCGGCTTTATCTTCATTATGTTGATGCAATGAGGTTAATTTATTAGTAATGCCGTAATGTTGTAACAATAATCCGACGTGGCGGGTATCTTCTGCGGCAATCAAATCGACTTTTTTTAACGTAGCGACCGCTCTAAAACTTATATCAGCTAAATTGCCGATAGGTGTAGCAACCACATATAATTTTCCGTATTCGTTGGACATTTGCTACTCATAGTTGAAAAAGAGGGCTGTTGGAGTGACTTAAACCCATAAAAAGTTGACCGTCCACACGCAAACGGAGCTTGCACTTCGTGCTAATAGCCTTTGGTATCTGTTTGTAATCCAGACAAAGGCTTAGATAATCGGGTAATTTCCGATTCAATTCGACCACTCGGATATAATTGAATCGTTCGATAACCAGGCGCGGTGTTGTCCATACCAAATTTTGTGCTTTTAGGTCTAAATTGAAAGCAGGTTGACGGTGTACCTAATACTCGCACCGAGCCAATATTGGTATCCATGAGTTGATGAATATGCCCTGTCGTGATGGCTTTTACCTGTGAATAGCGTTCTATAATTGCCAAAAATTCTTGATGGTTTTCGATGGTCATGGTGTCCATCCACGCACTATAAGTCGGTAAGCAATGGTGATGTACTGCAATCAGGGCATGGTGATTTGGATAGTTGCTTAAACATTGTTCAAGCAGTTGCAATTCATCTTTCTCCAATCGCCCACCTGCCGAACCAATTATCTGGCTATTCAAACTAATAATCTGCCAGTCACCTAACACGGTTTGTTTATTGCAACTGATGCTATCGGTATTTAAAATCTGCTGCATCAGTTCAAAATCATCATGATTACCTGGCAAACACACACAGGGCGTATGGTACGCTTCAAGCCTGTGTAAAATGCGATGGTAACTAGAGTCACAAGGCGTTTGCGCCAAATCCCCAGTGACTAATACCAAATCAAAATAATTATGTGATGAGAAAGCCAGATCAAGAATCGCATGAAAATAATATTCTGTATCAATACCCACCAAGGTTTCGCCAGAGTTACGCAGAATGTGCATATCGGTTATTTGCAATATTGATAGATAGGCTTGATTTCGTATCATAGCAAGGAGTTACTCAATGGTTTTACACAGAATTTTAGAGTTTCTTTGCGGATTGTATAGCACCTTGAGTGGTTCAGGAAGACTGTTAAGCTCAGATAGTAAAAAACCCCGTTCAATAAACCAGTGCATAGTTTGGGTAGACAGCACAAATAGGGTCTTAAGCTTAAGTTGTTTGGCTTTTTGATAAGCCGCATTCAGCAAGCGATTACCCCGTGCTGCGCCGCGATAATCGCCATGAACAGCAAGACAGGCAATCGCTCCAAACGATCCATTTACATCAGCGTGTAGCGCGATACAAGCGATAATTAGCCCATCACGTTCCAAGACAATATAATCAGCTATTTCCATTTCGATTTTTTCACGCGACCGTTTAGCCAGAATGCCTTGTTGCTCTAAGGGCTTAATCAGTTCCAAAATGCCGCCTATATCGGTCAGCGTTGCAGGGCGTAATTCCTCAAAAGCGGTGCAACTAATCAAAGTGCCGATACCATCACGGCTAAACAACTCTAGCAACAACGCACCGTTCACCGCCCTGTTAATTAAATGTACTCGTTCTATGCCTGCTTGGCAACTTTGTATCGCCGCTTGTAGTGATAACCGTAGCGTGTTGTCGATGATTGGATAGTGCTGTAAAAATGACTCCGCTTCGGCAGTGGTCATTTGCTGTATGGGCTGAGCATTATCGGGATTGCAGCAGTTTTGTTCAGTTAGCAGCACTAATTTTTCAGCTTTTAAAGCAATCGCTATCGCTGTTGCCACTTGTTCAGCGGATAAATTAAACACTTCACCACTGGGTGAATAACCAATAGGCGAAATTAACACCACATTATTTTGATCCAATTGGGCATGAATCGCTCCGCTATCAATACGCCGCACTTCACCCGTATGGCAATAATCGACACCTTCAATCACCCCGATAGGTTTAGCGGTGACAAAATTACCAGAAGCGACTTTCAGCCCGCAGCCTGCCATAGGAGAATTTGCCAACCCCATCGATAATAATGCCTCAATTTCTACCCGCACTAAGCCCGCCGCTTCTTTCACACATTGCAGAGCCAAATCATCGGTAATGCGTAAATGTTGGTGAAATAGGGCAGGGGCGTTGAGTTTTTGTAGCCGTTGGTCAATTTGTGGTCGAATACCATGCACTAACACCAAACGTATTCCTAAGCTACTGAGCAAGGCAAAATCATGAACATGATGTTCAAACCCTGCATCCAAGACCGCTTCACCACCAAAAGAGATGACAAAGGTTTTATTGCGGTGCGCGTGAATATAAGGAGAAGAGTTTCTAAACCAACTAACAAAAGACTTTGGTGATTCCATAATTATTTTAATATGCCAGTGATGCCATTTAAGCTAACAGACTCTCCACCCACGCCAATTGTTTGGGCAAGCAAATGGTTTTTAAATCATAAGTCGCTTGCGCAAAAGCGCGAGCATTTGCACCCAGCGTGGCGCGTTTTTCAGGATTATCAAGCAAATAACAAACCTCTTCCGTCAGTGCTTGAGTATCAAAAAAATTCACCAGCCGTCCCGTTTCATCGTGGCGTATTGCCTCATGTAACGGGCGAGTGTCACTAGCAACAATCGCGCAACCCGCGCTCATCGCTTCCAACAAACTCCAGCTTAATACAAATGGATAGGTTAAATAAACATGGACTCGCGATAACTGCAATAATGGAATGAGTAATTCATAAGGCACATGACCTAAAAAATGTACTCGATTCATATCCAGTTGCTGAATCACCTCATTAAGAAAAATAGCTTTCCATGTTCCATTCGGTGGCGGTGCGCCATAACCCACAGCGTCATCACCGACAATTAAAACTCGCGCATTAGGACGACGGCGTAATAGTTCAGGTAACGCTCGCATAAAAATATGATAGCCACGATACGGTTCTAAACGGCGACTAATAAAGGTAATGATTTCATCATCACGACTCAGAGTTATCGAGCCATTGTCACCATTTAGATTAAGACTAATTTGCTCATTAGGTGCGATTATAGTCGTATCGATACCCTCATGAATCACTGTTATTTTGGAGCGAAACGACTTAGGGAAAGTACTGGCTTGCCAGCGTGTTGGGGCAATACCTGCATCGACAAGATTAAAATGTAAAAAGTTATTGAGATTTTTTAATCGTAATCGGCAGACATCAGCAGGAGCAGTGGCATAAAATTCCTTATCAAAACCCACGTCTGCACCGCTGGCGTGGTAAAAAAACTCACAATAAACCGCCAATTTAGCTTTAGGCCAGACATCTTTTAAAAATAAACTTTCACCCCACGCAGGATGCGCGATAATTAAATCAGGGCTAAAACCTGAATCACGCAATTCTATAGCCGCATTAAATGCAGCTTCCGCCCGAATTATTTTAGTTTCAAAATCACCCACCCAAGGATGCACAGTAGGCGTTGAACCACGCACCGCTTGATAGCTGATTAAACGCACACCTTGCCAGTCGGCAGGCATATTTTTTTGCATAGTGAATGCGACTACTTCATGCTGAGTCGCTAACGCAGGCGCGAGATGTTTAAATTGCGCTGGAAAATTTTGGTGAACAAATAAAAGTCGCATAGTTTATTTTCAGTATTTACGAAGCAGGCACGATGGTTTTTTCGGTAATTATAGTCAGCGAGTGCGTAACCCGACAATTTTGTCCTAGATCATAAAATCACAATAACCTATTAGACTTTGTAACTCCAAAATCATAGGGTGCTGTTGCTTTAACAAAACAACTAAAACGCTCAGCAATCGACAAATCAATCCTTGCTGATTTTTCTTCAAACACCTGCAACAGCTTAATAAACCAATCAATTAACTCAGCATCAAAAATGGGTTGTTGTGAAAAGGCTGGGGAAGAATATTTTATAAAACCATCCCTAACATCAGGATAATTTTCAAATAACATGACTCCTGCTGCCTGAGTAGACGCATTTGAAAATGTTTGCAAAAAACTTTCTACAAAAGTATGTCTAAAAACATGCTGTCCACAAAGTGCTTTTTGAACTGGGTCAACAATAGGTGAGCAATTTCCCATCAAAAACATCGCACATAGAATAGCCGTCGTTAGCCCAGCAAAATAGATAAATTGATAGTGAAGACCTAAGTCTTTATATAGCAAATTATAATAGCGTTCATTTGAATCCCCTGCCTCCGCTGAGTGTGAGTCATGCGCTGGATAATGCACAAAACAACCCTGCCCAGAGACACTAAGAAAATCCCCTGTCGCTAATCTATTTAACTCAAACAAATCTTCTACCAATATCATTCCATGAAGTGGAGTTGTCCTTAAAAATTGCAGAGCGGCTTCTAATGTGGCGCGTCGAGACGTGCTATACATGGTGACACGCGCAGAAAAACCATTCCATTTTGCTATTCTTTCTATTGGCGTTTGTCCGCACATAGAGGGTTGATTAGCCTTAATAAGATTTCCATCGCCAAAATCTACCAGAGTTGTACCTGATTCAGCAGCATTTGCAGTCGGATTTTCTAGCAGAATTTTATAGGCATCCAAATAATAGCTAGGTGACATCCAGTCGTCATCTGCCATTATGGCGGTAAATTCTATATTTTTAGACCAATCAAGCAGGTAATAAAAATTGTTTGCTGCTCCTATATTCTTTTCATGTGCTATTGAAATCACATTCGAATTAATACGCCCAATTTGCTTTAAAAACTGTTGCTTTTCGAGGTTTTCACTATTATCAGCAATTAAAACAGCAACCTCAGCATTAGCAACACCTATCATCGCGCCAATAATAGATCGAGCTGTCGGTGTCCACCTGAAGGTAGGTAAAAGAATCGCCAACTTAACAGACGAGGGTATCTTAGGAAATTTGTACTCGTTCGATTCAATTATGGATACCTTATCAATCATGTTGAACCTCATTTATCAAATAGATTTATTGCCAATTTATACTGATTAATTAGCATGGAAATGTCAGGAACGTCTGTGTTGCTTTTGATCCATAAGACTTATTCTGACCTACAAGACTACAGAAGATAAGTCGTGTGGAATGCTTGTCAATGTCAGTGGATTGCAGACGATAGGAGGCGCATCATTCGCGTCATATTTTTCGAACGATGCGCTTCGTTCCTCAGCACATCCTATCATTTGCGCATCTTATCGCGTTGTGTTGCTTTCGCTCCATAAGACTTATTTTGACTTACAAGACTATGCTAGTTTTTATGTTATGTTGCCAAAAAGCAGCAACTCAACCTAAGATATTGAGGCATCCACGCGACCGAATTGTTAGCTGCGTGCCTACTTAGCGCAATCTGGGTTGTCAACACAATCAAGACCCATTAGTAGAACCAAGTGTGAACCGAATGGCAAAAGTGGTATTCCCAAACCAATAACCAATAACCCGTCTATTGCTACTGTGATGGGTGTAAGCAACACTTTCTTAGCAACTTTCGCAGCTTTCTCACCAGACGATTGCCATGACTCTGCAATGACATAGACGTTATAGGTTTTGTTCAGCTTTTGTGAGACTAGGGTTGGCTGAATTCCGTTGGATTCATAACGAACCCCTGTTAAGTTGACTTTGTACTCACAACAATGCTCAGTGTCAACTGTAGCCCCTTTTATATAGCCCATTTCCAGTGCAGATAGTTTGTCTTGTTCTGGTGCTTTCATGCTTAAAGAAAGGGTGAGTTCTCCTTTTACAATTCTCTCTCCATCGACATGAAATTCGCCGAGTAACGCGGAGACACTCTTATGAAAATTAGCTGTCAACGTTTTAACTACGATGGGTGGGGCATCAAAAATGTAGTGATGATTTTTGCCGATAAAAACTATTTTTTTACTGTCTTCTGATATCAGAACAGAAGAGACTATTTCTTCATAACGATCATCTTTACGATCATCCTTAAACAAGGACTTTGTAAGACAACCCGTTAGAAGTCCTGTAATACCGACAGCCCCAGATAAAATGAATAATCTGCGTTTTTTGTTCATTGAGTTCCCCATGCAAGTGACCTTTTTTGGAGTCGTAGGGTGGACATCGCCCACCAAACAACGTAGATGTAAACGCGATAATATTTTATTCCTCATCCCAAAGGTGGGCGATACCCACCCTACATTAATCCAGATTATCAGTTACCGCACCTAACGATGCAGAATTAACTAACTTGGCATATTTAGCCAATACGCCACGCGTATAACGCGGTGCTGGTTGCTGCCACAACTCAAAACGGCGTGCCATTTCGTGTTCGTTGATATGCAGTTTTAATTCATTGTTTTCAGCATCGATGGTGATGGTGTCGCCGTTTTGTACGATGGCTAATGCACCGCCTACGAAGGCTTCTGGGGTGATGTGTCCAACGACAAAGCCATGCGTACCGCCTGAAAAACGTCCATCGGTAATTAACGCGACTTCTTTGCCTAAGCCTTTACCCATAATCGCAGACGTTGGCGACAGCATTTCGCGCATACCTGGCCCGCCTTTTGGGCCTTCGTAACGGATGACAATCACATCGCCTTTAACGATGTCGCCGTTGAGGATGCTTTTTAGAGCGAGTTCTTCGGCATCAAATACTTTTGCCGTACCCGTAAACGTTAAACCTTCTTTGCCTGTGATTTTTGCCACCGCGCCGCCAGCCGCTAAGTTGCCGTATAGCACGACTAAATGGCTGTCTTTTTTAATCGGATGTTCCATATCATGAATGATGTCCTGTTCAGCGGGATACAGTGCAACATCGGCTAGGTTTTCTGCTAAGGTTTTGCCTGTCACCGTTAAGCAATCGCCGTGTAACAAGCCTTTATCTAACAGCATTTTCATTAAGGGTTGAATACCGCCAATTTCCACCAGTTCAGCCATTGAATACTGACCGCTGGGTTTTAAGTCAGCCAACATGGGGACGTGTTTACCGATGCGGGTAAAATCATCTAGCTTAATATCAACATTCGCGGCGTTTGCCATTGCTAAAATATGCAGTACCGCATTAGTTGAACCGCCTAAGGCAATCACGACCGTGATGGCGTTTTCAAAGGCTGCTTTAGTCATGATGTCGCTAGGTTTAATGTCTTTTTTTAGCAATTCCAAAACCGCCGCACCTGCGCGTTCACAATCTTTTTGCTTATCTTCTGAAATAGCCGCTTGTGCAGAGCTATTCGGTAAGCTCATACCTAGGGCTTCAATCGCCGATGCCATTGTATTAGCGGTATACATACCGCCACATGAACCCGCACCTGGTATGGCTTTAGCTTCAATCGCTGCCAGTTCAGCATCATCAATTTTGTTATTAGCGCGTGCGCCGACGGCTTCAAATACCGACACTACGTCAAGTTTTTTGTTGTTATGGCAACCTGACAAAATCGTACCACCATAAACAAAGATAGCAGGACGGTTTAAGCGCGAAATGGCAATCATGCAACCAGGCATATTTTTATCACAGCCACCGATAGCGACTATGCCGTCAAAGCCTTGGCAACCGACCACGGTTTCAATGGAATCGGCAATGACTTCACGCGACACCAGCGAGTATTTCATACCTTCCGTACCCATCGAGATACCGTCAGAAATGGTGATCGTGTTGAAGATAACCGCTTTACCGTTGGCTTGATTAACACCGACTGCTGCTTGATCTGCCAGTTTGTTGATGTGCATATTGCACGGTGTCACCATGCTCCATGTTGAAGCGATGCCGATTTGTGGTTTTTTAAAATCGTCGTTGCTAAAACCGACCGCGTGTAACATGGCGCGACTTGGGGCGCGTTCCATGCCGTCTACGACTAAAGAGGAAAAAGTGCGGGTGTTGTGATCGTCTGAATGAGCCATTATATATTCTCGTTGATTGTTTTGTTGTCCACGAAAAGCACGAAAGACACGAAAAAGTTGTGTAGATTGGATTAGGTAACAGCCGTAACCCAACATAATACTCACAGTCTGTTGGGTTACGCTATCGCTAACCCAGCCTACAAATCAGAAATTTTTTCGTGTTTTTCGTGGATATAAAGGTTAATAAGTATCCCAGCCGCTTTTACGTCGCCAGCTAATTTTGGGTAACACAAAACCTAAGAAGATACCGATAATAACCAGCGCACCGCCGTATATTAGCCAGTCTCGTTGGGTGGTATCGCTTAGTATTTTATTATCCAGTTTAAGTTGAGCCAATTCCTGTGTGTTTTTAACGACTTGTTCTTGTAGCTCATCACGGTTTTTTTCGATTTGTTTGGCATTTTTTGCGGTGATTTTTAGTTCATTCAACTCGCGACTTAGTTGATCGCGTTCAGTTGCTAAGGTTTTTTCTAAAGGCGTATCAGGGGTACTTGCCTTTTGTGCGAGTTCTAATTGCCCTTTCAGGGTACTGATTTCATTTTGTAATAGTACGAGGTTTTTGCTAGACGTATCTTTTGGGTCTTGCTCAGGCGGTTCTTTTTTGGTGTATTTGGTTCTAATGAAACCTTCAGTACCATCAATCAGGCGAACTTTAATAAAACCATTTTTGGGTTCACCAACAACGGTCACTGAGGTTCCCGTAGACAATACTTTTATTAAGGGGCCATAACTATTTGCCGCGCCTCTTAGGGTTAAATTAGTATCATCAGCAATATAAAGAATGTCTGCACGCGCTGAACCAAATGCAATAACGAAGATAAAAAACGAAAGATATATTTTTTTCACTGGTTTCTCTGGGTAATGAACGATTGGTCACTATAGTAGCGTTATTTTTTGGATAGCAAAAATTCTAATAAGGCTTTTTGTGCGTGTAGCCGATTTTCTGCTTCTGGAAAAATGACGCTCTGACTGCCGTCAATGACATCGCTACTGACTTCTTCACCACGATGTGCAGGTAAGCAGTGCATAAATAGCGCGTCTTTATTAGCGACTTGCATCACTTCGGCATTGACTTGATAGTCTTTAAAAACGATTTCGCGTTGTTTTTGTTCTTCTTCTTGCCCCATGCTTGCCCAGACATCGGTGACGATTAAGTCCGATTGTTGAGCGGCGGCTATGGGCGTGTCAAAAAACTTAACGCGCTCACCTGCGACTTTGACAATGTTAGCATCGGGCATATAACCTACTGGGCTAGCAATGTGCAGGGTAAAATCTAGTACAGTTGCGGCATGGATGTAGGAATGACACATATTATTGCCATCACCCACCCACGTTACTGTTTTGCCTTGAATATCGCCGCGTAATTCAAAATAGGTTTGCATATCAGCGAGTAGCTGGCAAGGATGCTGCTCATCGGTTAAGCCGTTAATCACAGGCACGCTGGAATATTTTGCAAAGGTGGTGACGGTTTCATGTTTGTCGGTTCTGAGCATGATGCAATCGACCATGCTGGAAATCACTTTGGCACTGTCATGTAACGGTTCACCACGTCCTAATTGGGTGTCTCTAGGCGATAAAAATAACGCGTTACCACCAAAATGGCTCATACCCGCTTCAAAAGAAATACGGGTACGGGTAGATGATTTTTCAAAAATCATCGCTAACACTCGACCTTTTAGTGGTTGGTAATTCGGATCACGGTGATTTTTAAGTTCAATAGCGCGGTGAATTAAGCCACGAAATTCGTCGCTGGTTAAATCAAGTAGGCTGATAAAGTGTCTAGGATTCATGATGATGATGTTGTTGTAGGTACTGTACGACTTTGATGAGTGAATTCTTGAATAAGGGTCGCTAGGGTGTTTATAAGTGTTTGAATTTGCTTATCATCGATTACTAAGGGCGGTAACAAGCGTATGGTTTTTTCATTCGTCACATTAATTAATAAATGTTTTTTCAGGGCAAGCGATACTAATTCTGCGCAGGGCTGATCGAGTTCAATACCTAGCATCATGCCTTTATAACGTATTTCAATAACATGGGGGTTAGTCTTTAATGTTCTTGTCAAACCTTTGACGATTTGTTCTCCTTTTTCACAGGCTTGTTCGATTAGATTTTCTTCATCCAGTGTTGCCAATACTGCTAATGCAGCACTACAGGCTAACGGATTACCGCCGAAAGTCGAACCATGATTTCCTGCGGTTAAAATGCGTGCTGCTTTACCACGCGCTAGACACGCGCCTATCGGTACGCCGTTACCGAGTGCTTTTGCCAGTGTGCAGACATCAGGAATAATATCGTTATGTTGAAAACATAAGAATTTTCCCGTGCGCCCTATGCCCGTTTGGATTTCATCCAACATCATCAATAAACCGTATTCATCACATAATGCACGAATTTGATTGAGATAATCAGGAGCAGGAATATTAACGCCGCCTTCACCTTGAATCGGCTCAACCAATACCGCAACAATATTCTTATGTTTAGCAACCGCTTGATGAATGGCAGGAATGTCATTGTATGGAACGCGTACAAAACCTTCCACCAACGGTTCAAAGCCATACTGAACTTTGCTGTTACCCGTGGCACTGAGTGTCGCTAGTGTGCGCCCATGAAAACTTTTTTCCATGACGATGATGGTGGGTTTGTCTACACCGCGTTCGTGTCCATATTTGCGTGCTAATTTAATCGCCGCTTCGTTAGCTTCTGCCCCTGAATTACTGAAAAACACGTTATCCATGCCGCTTTTTTCGGTGAGCTGATTTGCCAATTGTTCTTGTAATGCAACACCGTATAAATTAGACGTGTGTAATAATTTCGCGCTTTGTTGGCAAATCGCTTGATGCACCGCAGGATGAGCATGACCCAAATTACAAACGGCAATGCCCGATAAGGCATCCAAATAACGGTGGTTATGGTCATCCCATAACCACGCACCTTGACCGTGCGTAAAAGTCACGGGTAAACGCTGGTAGGTCGGCATAATATGGCTAGTCATAACAATCACCTGTGAACGAAAAATAAAAAGAAGGCAACACAACGCTTGCCTGATAAAAAAACTCTTGATTATAGGTTTGTTGTGCGTTACAGGCAAGCGTTGGATTGTAAGAGTTTAGCCTAGCTTTATGCCTGCAAAAAAACCAACCGATGCACTCACACCCTTACTAGTGATACTGGATAATCTTGCCACTAAAAAGTGACTGGATGATTTTGCTGCATCGGTTGCAACATCAGCGGCGTGTTGTAAACCTGCGTCATTGATTTGCACAACACCGTAGTATTCGCTGACAAACAGCAACACGATAGCGGCACCGCCAATGAATAAGGCGGTTCGCAGCATTTTTTTGGCAAAATAACCCACTGCCATGCCAATGATAAAAGGCGCACCGACACTGGTTAGCAAAAAAGCTGAGGAAAAAATATCGGTAGAGGGTGCAACATTGATTGCATTGTTATTCATAGATTTACGGATTCTCGTGGTAGTGATTAGGCAGATAGTTAAGGGTAATTTTTAAATATCTCGCACACATAAATAATTTTGTAATGCTTATTATGCTATAAAACTGCTTTTGACTAACAACGGGTTTAACAAACTAGGCATATTATGGATAGCAGTGGATATAATTTTGACCCAAACTATGGTTATTCGTTATCGCAGTTATTAGCGGTAACAACACCCAAAGAACCCCAAAATTTCGATGCTTTTTGGCAAGCTCGTTATCAAAAAGCCATGACAATTAATCCCCAAGCGCAGACCAAAATTATCAGTGAAAATGACCGAGGGTGGCGCGTGTTTGAGATTAACTATACCTCTACCGATAACGTTCCTATTTGTGGCTGGTTATTATTGCCTGTCACGGGTGTGATTAAGCGCGGTTTTGTTATTGGTCATGGTTATGGCGGGCGTGATGCCCCTGATTTTCATTTGCCATTTACCGATGCCGCCTTGTTGTTTCCCTGTTTTCGTGGTTTAGCACGGAGTGCGCAGCCCACTATTTCTTCCGAACCCTACTGGCACGTTCTACATAATATTAATCAAGTAGATCGATATATTTTAGGGTGCTGTGTTGAAGACCTATGGCTAGCTGTTAGTGCTTTATTGCAATTATTTCCGCATTTAGCGGGGCATTTAGGTTATTTAGGTATTAGTTTTTCGGGTGGTATTGGTGCGTTGGCATTGCCATGGGAACAGCGTATTGCCCGCGCTCATCTTAGTATACCTACCTTTGGGCATCATCCATTGCGGTTACGATTAAAAACCTGCGGCAGTACCGATAGCTTACAGACGTTTTATAAGGTACATAAAAAACAGACGCTTAAGGTATTGCGTTATTACGATGCAGCGGTGGCGGCGAAGCGAATTACTATACCGACACATTGCGCTTGCGCCGTGTTTGATCCATTCGTTGCTCCACCCGCGCAGTTTGCTATCTACAATGCCTTGCCAGCCAAAAAAGAGTTGTTTGTGTTAATGGCAGGACATCATCAATACCCTGAACAAAAGCAGCAAGAGCAAGAGCTTCTTGCTGAATTGGATGCTTTTTTTGCACCGCTGAGTAACTAACTTTATAAGCTAAGAGACTGACAATTAAATGAATCGAGAATATCACAAATGGTGGAGCGAAAGATTGCAGCGCGATATGGAATTATTGGTATTCGGTCATGCGGGGGCAAAAGTTCTGGTTTTTCCGACGCGCAGAAGTCGGTTTTATGAGTACGAAAACATAGGTATGGTAAAGACCTTAAAGGACAAAATAGAGCAAGGTCATCTTCAATTGTATTGTGTGGACAGCATTGACAATGAAAGTTTTTATTGTGATTGGGCGCATCCATCAGGACGTATTCAACGCCATATCGCCTTTGAATCCTACATTTTGAACGAAGTATTTCCCTTTATGGCTAGCAAGAATCCACATGATTGTGTGATTGCGCATGGCTCAAGTCTGGGTGCGTTTCATGCGGTCAATATCGTATTGCGTCATCCGCATTTGTTTAAAAAATTGGTCGCCTTTTCAGGGCGTTATGATCTTACTCTCGCCGTTGAAAGTTTTCATAATCTGCTAGATGGTTTTTATAACGATGATATTTATTTTCATACCCCTAGTCACTTTTTACCTAATCTGGACTGCGATTCGCGTTTAAACAGTCTAAGAGCAATGGATATTATATTAACCATCGGTAAAGAAGATCCCTTTTTACATAATAACCAGCAATTAAGTTCAATTCTGCACAGTAAAGGCATTAATCATCAATTAATTGTATGGAATGGCAGAGCGCATAGTGCTAAGCACTGGCGACAAATGGCTGCAATCTATATTTGAAACGAATTCATCCATTAAAATCATCTTCTGTTATTACTCAATTCACCCACTTTTACGCAATCAATTCCTAGTTGTAATACAATAGCCTAGGTTTGCTGAGTGCAAATTATGGCTATTTATAATAATGACAAGAGGAGGAGCTGTTAATGTGTTGGAGTGGAGAAGCGTCTGGGGTGTTGGCTGTGGTTGGCTTAAGTACCGCAGCTTATGTGGCTTTAAAGGGAGAGTCTAAGGAACTTTGGATTCCGTTGACTTATTTTGCCTTAATGGAATTATTGCAGGCATTCACCTATGTTTATATCGATTTATGCGACAATCCCAATAATCAGATACTCACGCTATTTGGGTATCTGCACGTTGCCTTTCAGCCGTTTTTCGTCAATATGGTGGCGATGTATTTCATTCCTGAAAGCGTCAAATTAAAAATTCGTACTTATGTTTACACCATCTGCGCTATCGGTACGGTGGCAATGATGGTGAAAATGTATCCATTTGCGTGGGCAGGAACCTGTGTTATTGGCACAGAAGGTTTTTGTGGCCCTAGCATCTGTTCAACCTCTGGCTTGTGGCATATCGCTTGGCAAATGCCGTTGAATGGATTGATGTCTCATCCTGTCGAATGGCTGTTCGGTTTTAATTGGGGCTTACACGCGTTTACTTATATTCTAGTGGCGTTTTATATGCCGCTGATGTATGGCTCATACCGTTTTGTCGGTTTTCATTATTTAATTGGTCCTTGGATTTCCGATGTAACCACTGACGATCCTAACGAGTACGCCGCTGTTTGGTGTTTGTTTTCTATTGCCTTATGCGTTTCGGTGATTAAAACTCCGATTAGAAAATATTTACACGTTAAAAAATGGCCGTTTTATCACACGACTATCAGTGATTCATTGTAAAGTTGTAAGTTGGGTTAGGCGATAGCCGTAACCCAACATTTACCTCGACAAATTCACCGCTAACCCAAGCTACAGTGAAGTAATGACATAACTGAATGCGTTCTTTATACTTGGCAAACAAATTCTTTATCAGGAACTAATATGGAAAAACAATTTATTTTACACATGCTAACCACTGCCAAAAATTTAAGCCCTTTTGATGTCAATATGGCATTGGATGCAGGCTGGGTTTCAGCATTAGCTTATACCAATGTTGAGCCTAGCGAAGTGCAAGGTTTAGTGCAAGATGCAATTTTTTCGCGTAGTGCCAAAAATTTAAGACGCACGGGGATTTTTATCGGCGGGCGTGATACCAAGCAAGCAATGGATATGTTAAAAATTGCTAAACGCTCTATGATTCCGCCATTTGAAGTCTCAGTATTTGCTGATCCTAGCGGTGCATTTACTACCGCAGCGGGTATGGTAGCGGCGGTAGAGTATGAATTAATCACTAAATTTAATACCACGTTGGCAGGAAAAAATATTCTCGCGTTGGGCGGTACTGGACCTGTCGGTCAAGTGGCAGCTGTCATTGCCGCACAAGCAGGGGCTAATGTGCGAATCATTGGTCGTCAACTCGATAGAGCGCAAAATATTGCTGACTTATGTAACAACGAATTTGGCGAGGGCAAAATCAACATTACTGCGGGCGCAGATGCCAATAAAGCCGAGTACATTAAAACTGCTGATGTAGTATTTGCCACAGGCGCGGCAGGCATTGAATTATTAAGTGCGGCATTAATTGCCTCTGCCTCGCAATTGAAAGTCGCCGCCGATGTCAATGCTGTACCCCCAGCAGGGATTGCAGGTGTTGATGCGTTTCATAATGGCACGCCTATTGAAGGCTCTAATAGTGGTGCGGTCGGTATCGGCGCGTTAGCCATTGGTAATGTAAAATATCAAGCACAAAGCCTATTGTTAAAACAAATGATCAACAGTGATAAGCCTGTTTATTTACATTTTGAACACGCATTTACGGTTGCCAGAGACTACATTAAAGCAAAATATTGAGCTTTTAATTTATGCTTCCCCGTACTTAACAACAGAGGAATTCTCATGATAAAACGCAGTATTCTGCACATGCTAGACCCCATGCCCAACAACAGTCCATTCGACATTAATATGGCAATGGATGCAGGGTTTGACGTATTGATGCCTTATAGCAACGTCAAACTAGACAGTGTTTATGGATTAACGCAGGATGCGATTTTTTCACGCGGCCCTAGTGGTGTTAAACTCACGGGGATTTTTATTGGCGGGCGTGATTTAGCTTTAGCAATGGATATGCTGACCACTTGCCAACAGGCGATGGTGCCACCGTTTGAAGTTTCAGTATTTGCTGATCCTAGCGGCGCGTTTACCACCGCTGCTGCCTTAGTGGCGTGTGTGGAAAAAGAATTAAAAACCAAACACGGAAAAGAACTCAAAGACTGCACAGCCTTAGTGTTTGGAGGCACAGGGCCAGTCGGACTTGCCACAGGCATTATTGCGTCTTTGGCAGGTGCAGACACTGCATTAGTCGATCATCTATCCATAAATACCGCTCAAGACGTGGCGAATGCGTATAACCGTCGTTTCAGTAGCACACTCAAAGCCGCTGTTGCCTGCAATGATGCTGAAAAAGCCAAAGTGTGTGCCAATGTTGATATTATTTTCTGTGCCGCTAAAGCAGGTATTCAGGTATTAAATGCCACAGTATTAAAATCAGCCACGCAATTAAAAGTCGCGGGTGATGTCAATGCCGTACCGCCTATGGGTATAGAAGGTATTAAGCGTAATGATCTGGGCGTACCATTAATTCATGCAATTAATGCGACAAACGCGGTTGGTGTTGGCGCGTTAGCCGTCGGCAATGTCAAATATCAGCTACAACATGAAATGCTAAAACTGATGCTGACAACCGACAAACCGTTGTATCTGGATTTTCGACAAGCATTTGATAAAGCCAGAGAGTTAGTTTAACGACGAGCATCACTCCCGTTGAAGCTGGAAGCCCCGTCCTTTAGGTCGTGGTAGTTCACTGTTACTCCATCTTATCGTGTTAATCCAAACCCGCTACACTGCGGGTTTTTTTATGCAAGAAACACACAAATCAAAACCAACATGGCAAAAGTAAAACTCACCAACGAAGAACCGTTAGAAAAACAACTCTGGAAAGCGGCTGATAAATTACGGAAAAACATTGATGCAGCAGAATACAAGCACGTTGTTTTGAGTTTAATTTTTCTCAAGTACATATCCGATTCGTTTGAAGAACATCATGCCAAACTGGTAGAGCTAGCGCACAATAAAATGATACCGTTCGTGGTGAGCTGTGAGCTTGTCGAACAGTCGAACCACATTCACACTTCGACAAGCTCAGTGCGAACGGTCTTGTAATCGTTTTATTGGCGGTTAGGTATACAAGGTGAAGGTGAATATACAGGCGCAGATCCCGAAGACTGCGACGAGTACTAGGCTGAAAATATCTTTTTCGTTAGAATTAAGCTATTGATAAAAGGCACTGTGTCGATGTCACTGACACCCCTCCAACAACGTGCAAACTTGTTTTGGCAAGGTTTGTAGCGTGCGTTTTCTGGGGCGTTCACAAAGAGCCTTTATCGCAGTGCTACGCGAAATGGGTATTTCTTCCTTAGAAACAGGTATTTTAGTGCCGCTGTTTTCCTTTAACCTAGGCGTGGAGCTAGGGCAGATTACCGTTGCCACCATCGTATTACCGATTATTTGGTGGCTACATAAAAAACCAGCCATAGAACCGTATCTAACTCCTGTTTGTTCTGTATTAGCCAGTTTAGCGGGAGCTTATTGGTTAATAGAGCGGACGTTGTTGAGTTAAGTCACGGAGTTCAAACCTAGGTTTGAACTCCAGACCATCCCATAAATAACCTGAATTCGAGATAAAAAGCATTGAGCTTATTAAGGTTTCAGGTTGTTACTTCATCCTTGTCATTTCAGCATGAATGCTGAAACCAAAGACCGCGTAGCGAATCCATGCTGCGATGACGCTAATACATGGATTTATAATAATTCATTGTCTCGATCAGGTTACATAGATTTAATTCATTACCTAATATTCATGCAATGTGCTAAATTCCTCTACTATAGAAATTAAACGTAAAGAAACTAAGTATATAGTCATGAGCGAATCTTCAGAACAAAAATCAAACGGTTTGCCAATTCCTGCTCTTGCTTCCATTTTATTAATGTTAGTTGGGGTATTAGCACCGCATCTCAATTCATTAGATAGTCCTCGTCCAACCATCCCAGATAAAATAAACGCGCAATATGTCAATATTGAAGATGTTGATGCTCGCTTGTGGCAAGACCCGTTTACTGCGATCTTGCGGCACAATCCTACAAATAAGAGCGAAACTAACACAAATGAAGCTGATATTTGTTTTGATATTTCCCCAAAAAGCAAAGACAAATGCTTTTCAAAACACAGTGTTGATGCGTTCATTCAAGTAATAGCAGATATGTCTAATAACCAGAAACAAGCAGTCACCGTGCTTGGTGTTATGGTTTCTGGCGGTGACTATGTAGAAAACATTGAAGACAGACGACGCACTCGTTATGCGGTCTTATCAGGTTTAGCGGTAAAAGGTTACGCGCCCAAAGATCACGAACATATAGGTTATGTGGAAGATATAGAAGATATAGAAGGTATAAAAAGAACCGAAAAGGATGAATACATAAAGTTTATGCCTAAAAAAATTCCTTTTGAGTGGTTTAAGGCTGACGATGATACTCCCTCTGCTCCTGTGCTGGTTTTATGGCTAGATGATACCGTATTTTCTTCTATATCTGAGCCTCTTAAAACGACACAGAGTTTTGTCACGCTAATGAAGAATGCTGTGAATATAAAGAAGAAAGTAGAGAAGGATGCTGTAAAGAAAAAAGTAAAAAATCCTATAACCCCTGTCAATTTAGAATTCAAATTCATAGGCCCCGCTAGTTCTAACACACTACAAGTTATGCTTGATGAACTTGATACGAATTATCACTACTTAAAGGACAAGAAACCAATAACTCAGAAATATGATTTTAAATACTATAACGCTATGGCTACAGGTGATTGGCCTGGTATGAAAATACCTCCTACTTGGAATAACAGCGAAGAATGGGGTTATCAGCAAAAAAGCATTCAACGATACCTTGAAAGTCTGAATTTAGCTTCATTGTTTACCCGAACCAGTCTTACCGACTACGATATTGCAAAAGAACTATTTATAGAATTGCAGCGTAGAGGACTTGAAATTCTGCCATCTTCTTCTAACCACTTTCAATCCGATAATAAAGACCATGTCGTTATTATTTCTGAATGGGATACTATTTATGGGCGACGTGGACTGCCTGATGCCATGAAACATCAACTGGTGAAAATGGAAAGCTATTGTTCAAAAGAAAACATACGCGAAAATAAATGTGAACAGCCAAATATTAACTGGATTCATCCTTTCAGTTATATGCGTGGATTAGATGGGATTATTCCAGGAGATGAAAAAAACACTGAAAAATCTAAAAAGGAGAAAGACAGCGATGCAGAGATTGATCTGGAAAGATCAGAAGGTCAAAACCAGCAAGACTATTTACGCCGTTTGGCGGTGCGTATTGATACCCTAAAACAAAAACTAGAAAATAATAAACAAAAGATCAAAGCCATCGGGGTGTTGGGTAGTGATGCGTATGATAAATTAATGGTTTTAAAAGCATTGAAACCGTATTTTCCAGACGTTATCTTTTTTACCACAGATTTGGATATGCGGCTCATGCACCCTAAAGAATTTGATTTCACTCGAAATCTTGTGGTCGCTTCTAGCTTTGATTTACAACTTGCAGAAAACCTACAAAAGACTATCCCCCCGTTTCGAGATAGCTACCAAACCGCGAATTTTTTTGCCATTCAAATTGCATTGGATGCCGCCAATGGCAAACCAGTAAATCAGCAGGAAATTCAGCAGAACATCAATGATATGCTCGGCACAGCTCGGTTATTTGAGACTGCCAGTAATCAGGCTATCCCATTGAACTATAGCAACATCAACAGTAACAGAAAAGGTAATGACTGTGAGAAGTTGCAGGGTTGTCTCAATGCACATCCTAAACCCCTTGCACAAAATTTTAAACCCAGTCTTATCGTTGCTGGGGTTGCTTTAGCTCTTTGGATAATGGTGGCTGTCCATTTTTTTATGCGTAATCATCGGTATTTTACGACATCATTGACATTGAAATGGATACTCTGGACACTGATTTTAGTTTCTGTATTGGGAGCTGGTGTAATGATTTGGACTTGCTATGCCAGCTTTCAGATAATCCAATCGATTCCCTTAGATAATGCTTACTTATCGATTATGCGCCCAGTCATTTTTATTTTGACTTTGGTTTCTTGGACTCTGCCTATTTTCTATTTTGGCAGTAAATATTATTTGAGAATCAACGATATTGCTATACAAAAAAATTTACAGTGGTGGCTAATTGGGTTTTTGTTACTTTGGACGTTGGTAATAACTTGGCTTAGTTATCAAAGCCTTTCTATCATTGAAAGCGAAATAGGATTGGGAGAAGACGGCGAACCATTTTTTTTGAATGCAGGTATTAGCCTTTGGCCTTCTGAGCTTATCCGTCTGTTTGCGGGCATTTTAAGTTGCTTATTTATAGTAGATGCCATAATCGCTGTCCTACATAATAATCAAAATCTAAAGGAATATTTTAAACTTTCTACACCTCATCCAAAGGATGTGGCAGAATTATGGCAAGACCATTGTTCAGCAAAGAATCTTTATTGGTGTGGTGGTTCAATAGCCGTGTTATCAATTGTCTTTCTATGCTTAGGATTCTCTATTATTGATTCGCCTTTTGTTCCCTATAGAGGCGGCATCAGTTTTAAGGCGAATACTCTCGTACTCAACTGCTTTAGCGTTCCTCTATTTGTTGTTTTGCTGATGACAGTGTTTGTCATTACTCTGCATGGCGTAATAATGATTAAACAATTAAACGTGCTTCGCACTACACCAACATCAAAAAAACCAAATCTACCTATTTTTTATTTGGGATTACATTCTGTTTGGCCCCCAAAAGCACTGTACAGTTATAGTTTGTTATTTGAGAGCCATAAGTGGAAAACATTACGCAAGACACTGGAAAATAATAATAAATACCATTTGGACGCATGGCTGGATATTCAATTTATCGCTGCCTATACCAAAGTGGTTGGGCGATTGGTTTATTATCCTTTTATTATTTTGGCGTTGATGATTTTTGCGCGTAGCAAAATTTTTGATAACTGGAATATGCCAATCGGCTTAGCAATCGTATTACTGATTACAACGGCACTGACACTATTCAGTGCATTTTATTTGAGAATAGTCACTGAACAAGTTAGAGAAGACGTTATAACGCACATTGCCAACATGAAAATAAGCTTGAGTGGTCTACTCGATGAAAATAAAGATGATTGTAGTGCTATGGAAAAACAAATAGACTTAATAATAACGAAAATACAGGGAATGAATGAGGGAGCTTTTCAACCACTCACTCATGCGCCAGCTTTTCAAGCCTTACTTCTCCCTTTCGGCGGTATGGGAGGGGTTATGCTACTAGAAAACTTGCTGTTAAATGGTTTTTTATAACCTCAGAGTGCGAAAAAATGGGATAAGTAGGATACATCAGTTTTCAGAGTGCAGAATATGAGATTTCAAGACTTTAGGTAGAAACAGCTTGCTTTAAATTATAAAGTCTTTATAATTGTCCAAATCAATCGCGGGGTGGAGCAGCTTGGTAGCTCGTCGGGCTCATAACCCGAAGGTCGTAGGTTCAAATCCTGCCCCCGCTACCAGACAATGAACCCCATTATTATATGGGGTTTTTTATTTTCTAGGCTTCGGTTTTAAGAAGCCTACTATTATGAGTGTTAATGGAAGAGCCTTTGGCTCTTTTTTTTTGTGCGAAAGTAAGTGAGGAAAAATGAAACAGGCTCCTGAGCATTTGGTCAACTTAATCGAACCGATTGTGGAAGGCTTGGGTTATGAATGCGTTGGCATTGACTATAATCCGCATCCAAAACACGGTCTGTTACGAGTTTATATTGACAGCGAAAATGGAATTTTAGTGGAAGACTGCACTAAAGTCAGTCATCAACTCAGCGGTGTTCTTGATGTAGAAGACCCTATACAAGGTTTTTACCAATTAGAAGTCTCTTCTCCTGGTGCGGATAGACCTTTTTTTAAAGTCAGTCAATTTGAACAGTTTATTGGCAGCACTGTTTCCGTCCATTTATTCAAAACGATTATAGGTCGTAGAAGAGTCACGGGGCTAATTGAAAAAGTAGAAGGTGACATCATTACGCTATCAGAAGAAGGGCAGTTTTTTGATGTGCCTTTTAGTGCCATGAGTAAGGCGCGTTTGCTGCCTGAATATTTTAAAGAAAAAGGAGGCAAGAGTGGCAAATAAAGAAATTTTAATGGTAGTCGAAGTTTTTTCTAATGAAAAAGAAATAGAAAAAGAAATTGTTTTTCAAGCAATAGAATCTGCATTAGAAAGTGCCACTATCAAACGTCACGTTAATCAAATTAAAGCACGGGTAACGATCGATAGAAAAAACGGTGATTACAAAACCTTCCGCCAATGGGATGTAGTAGACGCAAACCCACAAATCGATGGTGATGTTGAATTTCCGACGACACAAGTTTTGCTAGAAGTCGCTAGATTCGATGATCCTAATATTCAAGTTGGGGACATTATCGAAGAAGAAATTGATTCAGTGGATTTTGGTCGTATTTCCGCGCAAACGGCTAAACAAGTTATTATTCATAAAGTACGCGAAGCCGAACGTAAAAAAATTGTTGATGCCTATGAAAGTCGGGTCGGTGAATTAGTAACAGGTATTGTTAAACGCATCGAAAAAGGCAGTGTTTATATGGACTTAGGTGGACATATTGAAGCCTATATTGCCAAAGAAGACATGATTCCGCGTGAACCTGTGCGTATTGGCGACCGTATTCGTGGCTATTTAAAAGAAGTGCGTTTAGAGGCACGCGGGCCGCAGTTATTTGTCAGTCGTACTGCTCCCGAATTACTGATTGCCTTATTTCGTTTAGAAGTACCCGAAGTCGGCGAAGGCATGATTACTGTCATGGGTGCGGCGCGTGATGCGGGTTCAAGAGCTAAATTAGCGGTTAGAAGTAACGATCCCCGTTTAGACCCTGTGGGTGCGTGTGTCGGTATGCGCGGTTCGCGGGTGCAGTCAGTCACTAACGAATTAGCGGGCGAACGGGTTGATATTATTTTATGGAATCCAAGTGAAGCCCAGTTTGTTATTAACGCGATGTCACCCGCAGAAATTCAATCCATTGTTGTCGATGAAGATAAACACTGCATGGATTTAGCGGTTAGTTCAGATAATTTATCACAAGCGATTGGTCGTGGCGGTCAAAATGTTCGTTTAGCCACCCAACTGACGGGTTGGGAACTCAATGTCATTGACGCGTCTAAAGCGGAACAAAACGCGGAAGCGGAGGTCGGTAAAGTTAAACAATTGTTTATGGCTCAACTGGGTGTTGATGAAGACATTGCCTTAATTTTGGCAGAAGTTGGTTTTAACAGTGTTGAAGAAATTGCCTATGTTCCCGTCAGTGAAATGTTGGAAATTGAAGGCTTTGATGAGTCATTAATTAATGAACTGAGAAGTCGGGCAAAGGATGCGCTGCTTATCAGCGCGATTGCCGATGAAGAAAAAATAGAAACCGCACAGCCTGCAAAAAGTTTGCTGGAAATGGACGATATGGATAATGATTTAGCCCACAGTTTGGCAAGTCATGGTATTTTGACCATAGAAGATTTAGCGGATCAGTCCACTTACGATCTGTTAGATATTGCAGAGATAAGTGAAGAACGTGCGGGAAAGTTGATTGTGGAGGCTCGTAAATATTTGCGTTCGTCTGCGCAGGCACAAAACGAGTAGCCAAGGGGTAGAATTATGAGCGATAAAACAGTACGACAATTAGCCGACATGGTAAAAACGCCGTTAGACCAGTTATTAAAACAACTGCAAGAAGCGGGCTTAGCTGCCAGAACAGCGGATGATGTTATCAATGACGAACAACAAATGCAGTTGCTATCGCATTTGCGTAAAAGTCATGGTAAAGCGCAAGGTGAAAGCGATAATTCACCAAAACGAGTCATCTTAGAACGCAGAAAAGTCACTGAAATTAAACAAGTCAGTGTGCCAGGTAGCTCCACAAAAACCATCAGTGTTGAAGTGCGTAAAAAGAAAACCTATATAAAACGCCCAGAGACTGAGGAACGCAAACCCGTAGAACAGCCTAAAGTTGAGCTAATCGAGCCACAAAAACCTATTGTCAGTGAAGTGGTTGAAGTGGTTGTGCCAGTCAAAATTGTTGAACCCATCATCGAACCAATCGTGCCAGTTGAACCGAAGCCTCAAGTACCAGAAGTTGTTGTTACGGTTGCCGAAAAAATAAAACCCGTCGAAACCAAATCAGACAATAAAGCTAAGCCAAACAATCATAAAGTTAAACCAAAAGTTGAGCTTACTCCTGACGATAATTTGGAAGCCGAAAACAGTAGTGAAGTAACTGTAGATATTGGCTCAGAAGCCAAATTTGAAGCCTTAAAAATTAAAGAAGAAAAGAAAAACAAAGAGAAGTCAGCTAAAACCAAAGAAGCTGAAGAAGCCCGAAAAAAACAACAAGAGAAAGAGCGTCGCTTGGAAGAGTCTATTAAGAAAAATGCTGACAAAGTCAGACAACAACAAGCGGCGAAACCCGACGCACCGAACAGAAAACCAGATGAGGGCGGTGGACGCTCATCGGGTAAAGATGGCAAGCGCGGCAAGAGAAAAGGCAAGCAATCAGCCCCGCAACGCAATGTTAATCAACCTGAAGGCAAGCATCAGTTTGAAATGCCCAGCGCACCGATTGTTTATGAGGTGACCGTTCCTGAGATGATTATTGTCTCTGATCTTGCGCAAAAAATGAATGTCAAAGCAGCGGCAGTCATTAAGCAGTTGATGAAATTAGGCATTATGGCAACTATTAACCAAGCCATCGACCAAGACACAGCGGTGATTTTGGTTGAAGAAATGGGTCATAAAGCCATTATGCAAAGTGAAGATGATCTTGAGCAAGAAATGCTCGCCGAAGCTCTCGAAGAAGATAACCGCATAGAACAGCCTCGCGCTCCTATTGTTACCATCATGGGACACGTCGATCACGGTAAAACTTCATTACTCGATTACATTCGTAAAACCCGTGTTGCCGCAGGTGAAGCGGGCGGCATTACCCAGCACATCGGCGCCTATCAAGTCAAAACAGACCACGGTTCTGTTACCTTCCTTGATACTCCAGGTCACGCGGCATTTACTGCCATGCGGGCGCGGGGAGCGGATGTGACTGACGTAGTTATTATCGTTGTTGCCGCTGATGATGGCGTAATGCCACAAACCAAAGAAGCCGTTGAACACGCCAAAGCTGCCAATGTGCCTATCATTGTTGCCATGAACAAAATGGATAAAGCGGGTGCTAATCCAGATAAGGTCATGCAAGAATTGGCAACGATTGGTGTACAGGCAGAAGCATGGGGCGGCGATGTCCAATTTTTACAAATTTCTGCTAAAACAGGCTTAGGTATTGATGAACTCATTGAAGCTCTGATTGTACAAACCGAAATTTTAGAACTTAAAGCCCCTTTTGACGGTGCAGCCTCAGGTGTTGTCATTGAATCGCGTCTGGATAAAGGACGTGGTGCAGTATCTACCGTATTGATTCAAAAAGGAAAACTAGAAAACGGACAAATGGTGTTATGTGGACATGAATATGGACGAGTTCGCGCCATGTTTAATGAAAACGGTAAACCTATTAAAGAAGCTGGACCTTGTGAACCTGTGGAGATTCTAGGTTTATCAGGCACACCCAATGCAGGTGATGAATTCTTAGTGGTACAAAACGAACGTATCGCTAAAGATTTAGCGAAGCATCGTGAAGACCGTAAAAAATTCACCCGCCATGCCGCACAACAAGCCGCTAAATTGGACGAAGTATTTTCACGCATGGCATCAGGCGAATTAGCGAGTGTTAATTTGGTGTTAAAAACCGACGTACAAGGCAGCTTAGAAGCGTTGCGTAGTTCACTGATTGCCTTATCCAATGACGAAGTAGAAGTTAAAGTCGTTTATGGCGGAGTCGGTGGTATTAACGAAGGTGATGCTAATCTAGCCTTAGCGTCTGGCGCAATATTAATGGGCTTCAACGTCCGTGCCGATGCTACAGCGCGTAAAATGATTGAAGAAAAAGGCATCGACTTACATTACTACAGCATCATTTATGAAGCGATAGACGAAGTTAAAAAATCAATCAGCGGTATGTTAGCCCCTGAAATCAGAGAAACCATTGTTGGTTTGGCTGAAGTGCGTGATGTCTTTAAATCACCCAAATTCGGTGCAATTGCAGGTTGTATGGTAGTCGATGGTTTTGTTAAGCGTAATCTACCTATCCGCGTACTGCGTGAAAACGTGGTTATTTATGAAGGACAGTTAGAATCTTTACGCCGCTTCAAAGACGATGCAGCCGAAGTTAAAATGGGCATGGAATGTGGTATCGGTGTGAAAAACTACAACGATGTCCGTGCAGGCGATCAAATCGAAGTATTTGAACGCACCGAAGTTAGACGGGAACTGTAATCATGGCAAGAGAATTTGGGCGCAACGCGCGAGTATCCTCACAAATGCAAAAAGAGCTATCGCTCATTTTGCAGCGTGATATTGATGATTCGCGCCTAGGTTTTGTCACCATCAACGAAGTCGTGGTCAGCAAAGATTTAGCGGTGGCAAAAATTTATGTCACCGTATTAAATAGCGATGATCAAAGCAAACGCGACAATATTAAATTATTGAACGAACTCGCTCCGATGATACGCCACGAACTCGCCAAACGAATGCGCCTACGGCACATTTCCACGTTGCGTTTTCACTACGATACCTCGTTTGATACAGGAATGCGGGTAGCAGAATTGTTGAGTGATGTGATTCATAATCCTCCCGAACCAAACGACTAACGATAACGAAAGGCGCGATTTATTCGCGCCTTTTCAATTGTGAATTGGTATGAAGTCATTGCAACGCGCTATAAATACACCATCAATCATCATTGTTAAATGAGTCAATCAACTAACGCTATCAAATTCAAATTTATTGATTTATTTGCAGGGATAGGTGGTTTTCATCTTGCCATGCACCGCTTAGGCGGGGAATGTGTATTTGCTTCAGAAATAGATAGTCAGGCACGAAAAACTTACCAATATAACTATAAAACTATTTCGCCTGAGTTATTTAATAATGGTCTGTTCAATAATGATATTCGTAACATCATGCCCCATGATATTCCAGATTTTGATTTATTATGCGCAGGCTTTCCCTGTCAACCATTTAGCCAAGCAGGGTATAAACGCGGCTTTAACGATAATCATAATTCCGAACGGGGTAATTTATTTTTTAATATCGTCGATATTATTGAAGCTAAAAAACCTAAAGCCTTCTTTTTGGAGAATGTACGCGGTTTAGTTAATCACGATTCAGGTAAAACTTTTAAAATCATTCGTACTATCTTAGAAGACGAATTAAATTATTCGTTTTATCATAAAATAGTACACGCCTCGGATTATGGTTTGCCACAATTACGCCCTCGTGTTTTTATCGTTGGTTTTAGAGACGAAGATTTTATGCGTGGCTTTAATTTTCCTATGCCTAAACCCTTAAAATTCAACATGAGTGATGTCTGGGGAGGACAGTGCAGTCGTGATATTGGCTTTACCTTGCGTGTCGGCGGGCGTGGTTCAAATATTGAAGATAGACGCAATTGGGATGCTTATTTAGTCGATAATGTGGTGCGTAAATTATCCTATATTGAAGCACGAAAAATGCAGGGCTTTCCTGATGAATTTCATTTTCCTGTATCGAATACCCAAGCGGTTAAACAATTAGGTAATAGCGTGGCAGTTGATGCTGTTGAAGTAGTCGGGCGTAATATTATTACTTATATGGATACGTTAAATACTCAGGATACTGCAATGAAAGCAACCTATAATAAAGGTGAGTGGAGCGAATTGTTACTGTTCATTAAATTATTACTAGAACAACAATTATTTTTAGCAGATGCTCAGTTAAATACTACCGATGATTTTTTTACGGTGCATAAAGTCACTACGCAAAATTTAGACTTAGAATTTTTTATTTTAAATAAATCAACCATAGAGATTGCTAATAAAAAAACAGGCGAAAAACGTACTGTTATTATTTCAGATATAATTACCCCTGATATTTTACAGCGAATAATTGCAGATATTAAAAACAGCAAAGGCACATTTGCCTTAGCGACATTTAAAATCATTCAAGATACGTTAGGTTTTAATGTGGTTAAAGGTGGTCACAGCTCACAAAAAGCTGATATATCATTAGATATTTCTAAAGAAAATTTTATTAGAAAAATAACCAAGGTTTTGCCATAAAATCCTATTTAGGTGCGAAACCCACACTATTAAATGCTTCAGGTAATACTAATTTTATCTTTCAAATTGATAATTTAGACAGCTCAAGAATTGACGAAATTAATGCCATTAATACTGCAACAAAACTCAAAGATAGGCTCGAAGCCATTGAAAATCAGGGTGGGATATTTATTTACATTGGCGCAGAGAAAGATACTATGACCTATAATTTAAAAATGGTTGATTCACTTATGCCTGAAATTATTGCTTATGTATTATTGGCTTTTTATAAACAACGTATTAGCTCTGTGAGTAAAATAGTCGATTTTGTGCATGAACAAGGTTTGTTAAATAAAAAAATTAACTACGGTGATAAAGCCTTATTACAAAATAAAATTCAAAAATTATTGGTTGATGTGTTATTAGGTTTTTTTGCGGGTAGTAAATGGGATGGTAATTATGAAGCCAATGGTAGTATTGTGATAAAAAATACAGGTGATTGTGTTGCATTTCATATTATTGAGTTAGCCACATTAAGAACCTATTTATACGAAAATATTAAATTAGATACCCCTTCGACAACACGCCATCGATTCGGTAAATTATATTTAGAAAAAAATAATAAATTATATTTTAAATTGAATTTACAATTACGATTCTAAATTTTAATTAATATTATGATTTCACTACTTTCATCTGAGTGATAAATCGCGTATCTATTTATATCCCATGAGCAAACGCAAATCAGGTCTTAATGTCCACGGTATTTTATTGTTGGATAAACGTTTAGGTGTCTCTTCTAATAAAGCATTGCAAGAAGTTCGCCGCTTATTTAATGCCAATAAAGCAGGGCATACGGGCAGTTTAGATCCATTGGCGACGGGATTATTGCCGCTGTGTTTTGGTGAAGCGACTAAAGTATCGGGCATGATGTTGGATGATGACAAACGCTATGCGGTGACTATTCAACTCGGCGTTATGACCGATACGGGCGATGCGGAAGGTGTGGTATTGGAAACTAAGCCTGTGCCAGAAATCAATCTTGAACAAATTCATACTTGCTTGCAACATTTCACAGGTGACTGTGAGCAAGTGCCACCGATGTATTCTGCGTTAAAACACAACGGCAAAAAGCTGTATGAGTTAGCGAGAGAAGGTATCACGGTTGATCGCAAAGCTCGCCACATTAAACTATACGAGTTAAAGCTAATAGCGTTTATGAATGACCAGCTTAGTTTAGAAGTATTTTGTTCTAAAGGCACTTATATTCGTTCTTTGGCTGAAGACATTGGGCATTATTTCGGTTGTGGCGGTACGGTAACGGTGTTGCGGCGATTGCAAGCTGGGCAGTTTCAACTAGCCGATGCACACACGATTGAACACACACTCGCCATGACAGCGGAAGAGTTAAAAGCGTGTTTAATCCCAGTGGATGTACCATTAAAACATTTACCCGCTATGCAGTTATCGAATGAACAAGCCACCGCGATTCAATACGGTCAAACGATTCATTATGATAGCGAGCAATTAGGTAGCGTGCGACTTTATCATCAAAAGCTCTTTCTTGGCTTGGGAGAAATGGCTTTAAATGGTAAACTAGCACCGAAAAAGTTATTCAATCTACTGGATTGAACCCAAACTCTACACCCTATCGTGGAGTATTACCTCAAGCCGTCATTAGACGGTTTTCATTTAATTAATCTTAGGGATTATAAGCAATGCCATTTACCGCAGAACAAAAAAAAGCCGTCGTTGAAGCGTATCGTCAATCAGACACTGACACAGGTTCACCTGAAGTCCAAGTCGCTTTGTTGACAGCACACATTCTTCATTTGATGCCGCATTTTGCTGAACACAAAAAAGACAATCACTCACGTCGTGGTTTGTTGCGTATGGTTAACCAACGTCGCAAATTATTGGATTACCTCAAAGGCAAAGACCTTGCTCGTTATCGTTCACTGATTGAACGCCTCGGTCTGCGTAAGTAACACCCTTCAATAGAAACGGCACAGCTCATGTGCCGTTTCTGCTTTAACACATCAAAACTCCACTCAATATCCACATAAAGGAATCCCAATAGTGAACCCTATTAGGCAAGAATTTCAGTACGGCGACCACAAAATTACGTTAGAAACGGGTGAAATTGCACGTCAAGCAGACGGCGCAGTTATGATCGATGTAGACGGTACATCACTACTCGTTACTGTTGTTGGTAAAAAAGAACCCGCTGGTGGTGATTTTTTCCCCTTAACCGTCAATTACCAAGAAAAAGCCTATGCCGCAGGTAAAATTCCAGGTGGCTTTTTCAAACGCGAAGGACGACCTAGTGAACAAGAAACCCTGGCTTCACGCTTAATTGATCGCCCGATACGTCCTTTATTTCCAGAAGGTTACACTCACGAAGTGCAGATTATTGCCACGGTAGTGTCACTCAATCCAAATGTTGATCCAGAAATTGCCGCATTATTAGGCGCGTCAGCGGCATTATCCGTCTCTGGTTTACCATTCAATGGCCCAATCGGCGCAGCGTGTGTCGGTTATAAGGATGGTGAATATTTATTAAATCCATCACCTGCTGCTCTAAAAGAATCAGAATTGACTCTAGTAGTTGCAGGTACAGCACACGCGGTATTGATGGTGGAATCAGAAGCCAAAGGCTTATCTGAAGAAATCATGTTAGGCGCGGTATTGTTCGGTCACGAACAAATGCAAACGGCGATTAACGCCATTAATGAATTTGCAGCTGCCGCAGGTTGTGGCGTAGTTGAATGGGTTGCTCCTGAAACTAATGTTGAATTAAAACAATTAGTCACAGAAGCGGTTGAAGCCGACATTACCGCTGCTTACACCATTGCAGAAAAATTAGTCCGTCAAGAACACCTCAAAGGTATTCGTAACGCAGTCGTCGAAAAATTATCAGTTAATTATGCTGAAAAAGACATACGCGGCATTATTGAACACCTAGAATACCGCATCGTGCGTCATGCAGTGTTGGAAGGCAGACGTATCGACGGACGCGCTTTAGATTCAGTTAGACCTATCACGATTCGCACAGGTGTATTGCCCAGAACTCACGGTTCAGCGTTATTCACACGCGGCGAAACGCAAGCCCTAGTCGTTGCCACTTTAGGCACACAACGCGACGCACAAATTATTGATGCACTGGCGGGCGAATACAAAGAACCCTTCATGCTGCATTACAACTTCCCTCCGTACAGCGTGGGCGAAACAGGTTTTGTCGGTTCACCCAAACGCCGTGAAATCGGTCATGGTCGTTTAGCAAAACGCGGCATTCTTGCCGTGTTGCCAAACATGGATGAATTCCCTTACACCATCCGCGTGGTGTCAGAAATTACTGAATCGAACGGCTCTAGCTCTATGGCTTCGGTGTGCGGCAGTAGCTTAGCATTAATGGATGCGGGCGTACCCATCACTACTCCAGTTGCTGGTATTGCAATGGGCTTGATTAAAGAAGGCGATAGCTTCAAAGTATTGTCTGACATCATGGGTGATGAAGATCACCTAGGCGACATGGATTTCAAAGTGGCAGGTTCAATTGATGGCATTACTGCCTTACAAATGGACATTAAAATTGAAGGCATCACCGCAGAAATCATGCAAACTGCGTTAGCGCAAGCTAAAGTAGGTCGTCTGCATATTTTAGGTGAAATGAACAAAGCCCTCGCCGCAACCCGCAATGAAATGTCTGATTTCGCACCGCGTATCATCACTTTCAAAATTGACCCTAGCAAAATCCGTGAAGTTATCGGCAAAGGCGGCGCAACTATCCGTAGCATTACCGAACAAACGGGCGCAAGCGTTGATTTAACCGATGACGGTATCGTTAAAGTTGCCTCAGTTGATAAAGCCGCAGGTGAAGAAGCCCGTCGCTTAATCGAAGAAATCACTGCTGAAGTTGAAGTGGGTAAAATTTACGAAGGCAAAGTGGTTCGATTAATGGACTTCGGCGCGTTCGTCACCATCTTACCAGGTAAAGACGGCTTAGTTCACATCTCACAAATTTCCGACGAACACGTTGATAAAGTCAGCGACCGTTTGAATGAAGGTGATGTGGTTAAAGTGAAAGTATTAGAAATTGACCGTCAAGGTCGCGTTCGTCTTAGTATTAAAGAAGCTGAAAAAGAAGACTAAGTTCTTTTAGCTCCGCAACGAAAAAGAGCCGCAAGGCTCTTTTTTTTATAGTTTCCACGCCAGAGTGTGGGAACGATGAACTGTTTAAATCCCACATGGCAAGACAGTTGAGTGAATATTGTGCTTGTAAAAATCTCATATTGAGATATTATAAGCACATTGTTCATTGGAAATTATTTTGAACAACCCGTATTGGGAAGGTGAAATAGCAATGAAAATTTTTATTTTGGTATGCCACTGATGCGCAACATTTTTTGTTTTTCATAAGGAAAAAATATGCACATTATCGCCTACCCAATGCTACGCGACTTCTTCACAAAACACCCTACCAGCGAAGCATCACTCACTGCTTGGTACAAAATTGTAAAGCAAACCGATTTTTTCAACTTTAACGATTTAAAAGCTGTGTTTCCCAGTGCCGATGTCGTTAAAAACGAACAAGATAAAAGTTTAAGTGTATTTAATATTCACGGTAACAATGTGCGTTTAATTACGGCTATACACTACAACACCAAAACCGTGTATATCCGTGACGTTCTAACGCACGCCGACTATGACAAAGGACGATGGAAATAGTAAACACCATCGTTATAGAGGATAAGGTAATGAACAGCACACTTGTTACATTAAGCAGCCACTGGCAAGACATCGCCCCCTTGATTGCGATACCTAATGATGAAGAACAATACCAAGACCGACTCGATTTATTGCATCAACTGATTGATACCGTCGGCGAAGATGAACAACACCCGTTAGCTTCTTTGTTACATTTTGTCGGCATACAAATAGCCGAGTATGAAAAACAACACTATGCAATGCCTGAGGCATCACCACAAGAAGTGTTAGCGTTACTCATGCAAGAACATCAATTGAAACAAAGCGATTTACCTGAAATCGGTAGCCAAGGTGTCGTTTCAGAAATTCTTAACGGTAAACGTCGGCTTAATACCCGCCAGATTCAAGCACTGGCACAACGTTTTGATGTATCGCCTAGCGTTTTTATTTAATCTTGTGGGCATTTTATAGTTCCCACCGCTCCAGCGTGGGAACGATGAAATACCGCTAACTATTCCGAAGTCATTAATGCCAAAGAAAATCAGAGAGTTAATCAAAGAACTTGAACAAGCTGGTTTCATCAATCGAGGCGGCAAAGGCAGTCACAGAAATTTTGTCCATCCGAATGTGGCAAAATTGATTGTTATTTCAGGGCAAACTGGCGATGATGCACAACGTTATCAAGAGAATGCAGTTAAAGCAGCGATAGAGGATTCAAAAAAATGAACGAAGCCATCCATTATGTGAAAATTGTAGAGTGGTCAGAAGAAGACCAATGTTTTGTCGGTAGTTGCCCCGGTCTTTTTTATGGTGGCTGTCATGGCAGTGATGAAAAACAGGTTTTTGCTGAATTATGTGCAATAGTCGAAGAAACCATTGAACTGTATAAACAAGAACACCACGCTTTACCGCCCACAACCGCAGGTAAAGATTACGCAAATAGAATGCTCAGTATTGCCTAATGTTTATAATTTATCTCGTTCCCACGCGCCGCGTGGGAATGCAGTCTCAGCGCGCCGCGCTGTCCATCACCAAGGAACAACCACATGGGACGCAGCCGCTATTCAATCCGCGAAACTCAAGCCCCGCACTTTCTTACCTGCACCATCATCAACTGGATACCCGTATTCACGCGCCCGCAAACCGTAGACATTATCCTCAATGCGTTACAATACCGACAACAACACAACGGCTGGAAAGTTTACGGCTATGTCATCCTAGAAAATCACCTGCATTTAGTCGTACAAGCAGACGACTTACTCGCCGAATTACCGTTGTTTAAATCCTACACCGCAAGACAGTTGATTGATTATTTGAAAGAATGCCACGCTGAACGGGTGTTGAAACAAATGGCGTTTTTTCGCAAGGCACATAAATTGGATAGAGAATATCAATGCTGGGAAGAAGGCTCACACCCTCAGCTTATTCAAAATGCAGAAATGTTGCGGCAGAAGTTGGACTACATACATTTTAATCCTGTGAAACGGGGGTATGTCGATAAGCCTGAGCATTGGCGGTATTCTAGTGCTAGGAACTACGCGGGCTTGGAGGGGTTGATGCCTGTTTTTATGGATTGGTAGTATGATGGATGTGTGGCGCGGCGCGCCTAGACTGCATTCCCACGCGGCGCGTGGGAACGAGAAAACGATGAAATACTCAAAGGAAAGTTATGATTGAGCAGAGATTGGTTTTGTTAAGAAAGATAGTTCGAAAAAATAGCAAATATGTAGCAGAACAACTAATCGAAAATCATAATGCTTCGATATGTATTATTTGTGGTACAAGCAAAAATTTGACTAAAGAGCATGTAATTCCCAAGTGGGTATTTGACAATAATCAGAAGAAAAATTTTGTTACCAACATAAACGATATTAGTCAAAGTTACAGTAAGACAACTTTACCAGCGTGCGCTCATTGCAACTCTTATGTTTTAGGAGTTTTAGAGTGCTATCTGGAAACAATATTTACCCAAAAAAACTTAGCAATTAATTATTTTTCAAATAATGAAAAGGAAAAAATAGTTCTTTGGCTTGAATTAATTGATTATAAATTCCAAGCACTGAATCTTAGACGAAAGTTTAGAAAACCACAAAATGGTGAATACGTTCCATACTTGGCAGATATTCCCATTGGAATTATGCAAAAAATGGATACTTCCCCCAGTAAGATATTCTCAAATTTTAGACAGGCTTTAAAAAAACTTGGAGTTAAATCAAAGTCAGATAAAGTAAACTCGTTGATAATTTTTGAAACTTCCAATGAAAGTTTTCATTTTTTTCATAAAGTAAATGAATTTATTTTTATCGAATTGCCGAATAAAAAGGTTGCGCTGTTTTATTTTATCGGTCAATCATTTGACGATGATAGAGAAGCCTATGAATCGGCTATGGAGATAATCAAAGCAGTGTATTAACTTTTTTCCTCGTTCCCACGCGCCGCGTGGGAATGCAGTCTCGGCGCGCCGCGCCATACTACACACACTCAACCACCTATACGAAATCACTTATGACCTTCAACAAACTCGGCTTATCCGAAACCCTACTAAAAACCATAGCCGAACAAGGCTACACCACGCCCACGCCTGTGCAAGAGCAAGCGATACCGTTAATTTTAGCGGGCAAAGACGTACTGGCAGGGGCGCAAACAGGCACAGGTAAAACCGCCAGTTTCACCCTGCCGTTATTACAAAAACTCACGGAAACTTTTAACCCACAACAAACGCCACGCCGTGTGCGAGCGTTGATTTTAGTACCCACCCGCGAACTTGCCGCGCAAGTCTATGAAAGCGTACAGACTTACGGCGCGAATTCACCACTACACGCTGAATTAGTGGTCGGCGGTGCCAGTATCGGAATGCAAACCCGCCAACTACGCCGTGGTTGTGACATCATCATTGCCACCACAGGACGCTTACTCGATCACGTTAAACAACGCGCTGTTAATCTATCCAACGTGGAATTTTTGGTATTAGACGAAGCCGACCGAATGCTAGACATGGGCTTTTTACCTGATATTAAACAATTGATGGGTTTGTTACCTAAACAACGGCAAACGCTGTTATTTTCCGCGACCGTGCCGAATGGCGTTAAAGCCCTCGCCGCGCAATTGCTAAATAACCCTGTGGAAGTTGCCGTTGCTAAACAAAACGCCACCGCTGATAACGTATCAGAAATAGTCTATGGCATAGGCAAAGAATATAAACGCGAGTTAATTTCTTATTTAATTGGCAGTAATAATTGGCAACAGGTGCTGGTGTTCGTGCGCACTAAACACGGCGCAGACCGTTTAGAAAAACAATTGATAGAAGACGGCATTCGCACCGTCGCCTTACACGGTGATAAAACCCAAGGGGCGCGTAACAAAGCCTTGGAGTATTTCAAAACGGGCAAAGTACAGGTATTAGTTGCCACCGATGTCGCCTCACGCGGTTTAGATATAGATAATTTACCGCACGTTATTAATTTTGATTTGCCGCAAGTAGCAGAAGATTATGTGCATCGCATCGGGCGTACAGGTCGTGCAGGTTTATCAGGCGCGGCGGTTTCTTTAGTCTGCCCAGAAGATGCGTATTTATTGGTGGAAATTGAAAAATTATTGAAACGGCAAATTCCGCGTATTGCTGATACGGGTTATGAGCCTGTGTCTTTGAAAGTGATTGATGCGCCGAAAAAGAACGCGCCACATAAAGACACAGGCAAAAAAGATTTGCGGCATACTAAAAAACCAGCGAAAGCCAGTGATAAACGTTCGACTGGAAAAACGGGTAGAACGAGATCACGATAGAATGACTACCAGTCCTTTAAAGGACTGGTAGTCATACCCATATACTGCTCACTTTTGTAGCCAAAACAGAGTGGTAAGATGGGATGTGAAATCAAATTGATGGGTAAAATATGTTACACTTGCAAGCTCGTTATATTTTATTCTGTGGATAAGCATCATGCGTATTAATCAACTATTTATTTTCTTGTTAATGGCAATTTTTCCACTTTTGACTCAGGCTGTTACCGCAGGATCAGAATTTGTTCCAGAGACAAAAGTTCATAAAACAGTGGATTCCGAAGGAAAAGTTAGTTTTTCAAAATCGGGCTTCTCTGATAGAAAGCCCGTTAAGAAACCTGTTAAGGAAGAGGTAAAAGCACCGCCTAAAAGTACAGCTCCCAAAGTGGATATTTACTATGCTAGTTGGGATCCGTATAGCAATAAAGCGATTGTTTTTTTTCGAGAAAATCACGTTGTAGTGAATGCTTACGATATTGATCTCGACCCTGAGGCGGCAGCGCGTAAAAAGAAAATAGACCCTAATTTTGTTGGAATGCCGTTAGTGATTATTAACGGTGATGTGATTCGCGGTGTGGATGAAAAACGTTATCGGGATGCGTTGGCAAAACCGCCACAATGAAATACTCTTTCCAAGAGTGTTGCTTTGTATAATCAGCAAAGCAACAACTTGGTAGAATTAAACTACTCTATCGTTGGGTTCGCTACCCGCAAAAAACGCGGCTATATTTGCTAGTACGCGATTGCCCATTGCTATTCGCGTTTCATGGCTGGCACTACCTAAATGTGGCAATAATGTCACATTATTCAAAGTCAAAAATTCTGGATTAAGATTGGGTTCACCTTCATAAACATCCAAACCCGCTCCTGCAATCCAACCCATTTTTAAAGCGTTAATCAAGGCGTTGCTATCCACTACATCACCGCGAGCCGTGTTGATTAAATGCGCCGTTGGATGCATGAGTTTTAATCGCTCTTCATTGATTAAATGCTTGGTCGCTGCACCACCTGGACAATGCAAAGACACAAAATCTGATTGCCCTAATAGCTCTTCAATACTGGCACAGCGTGTGGCTTGTAAATCATCAATAATGGCTTGTTCTGGCACGGAAGACGGCACATAAAACAAAATATTCATATCAAAACCATGATGAGCTTTTTTTGCCATTGCTTGCGCGATACGTCCAAAACCGATTAAGCCCAAGGTTTTACCCGTGACTTTTTGTCCGACCAGTTGCGTTGGAGTCCAGCCTGTCCATTGTTTATTGTAAATTAAGCGTTCGCCTTCAGAAGCTCGCCGCGCTGACATTAATAACAATAGCATGGCAATATCGGCGGTGCAGTCGGTTAAAACGTGTGGAGTGTTAGTGACGGTCAAGCCTTGTGCTTTAGCCGCTTGAATATCGATATTGTTATAGCCCACGCCAAACTGCCCGATGATTTTTGCGCGTTTGTTTTCAACATTTAGCACATCGGCAGTGACTGCATCGGTCACAGTGGTTAAAACGGCATCGGCAGTTTGCAGGGCGTGTTTCAGTTCATCGGCAGTCAACGGCACATCGGTTTCATTGAGTTGCACATCGTAAAGTACTTTTAATTGGTTTTCGACTTCATCAGGCCAATGACGGGTAACGATAATTTTGGGTTTGCTCATAGAATTTTAAATTGAATGTGTGGATGGAATTTTGGTTTCCAGTTTTAATAAAACTTCTATTTTTTTAAGATACGCTGACATAGCTTGTGGACTACTTGTCGGAATACATCCATCGTTATATAAATATATCCTGTTACCTAACTCTTCCTTATCGTTCCATGAAAGTTTTTTTAAAGTTTCTTTTCCAAGTCCTTTTAGCTTCACAGAAACAGGATAATCCGAATAAATAATATGCTCAGAGGTGTTAAATCCAACTGGTTTGTAGTTGCGATTCAAAATAAGCCATGAGCCATCTTCCTGTTTTTCAATACAATAAGGGAAATATACTGCTCTTACGTTTTCTATTGCCATAAAGTCACCTTTAATTAATTCGTAAGGCGGATTAGCGATAGTGCTTAATCCGCCTTATGTTTGTCTTCATTGCGGCGCAATACGCAAGCGATTGCGTCCTACAAAAATTACTTCGCAGTAGAACGATAATACTCAATCGCCGCCGCAACGCCGCTACCTGCTTTAATATCAAAGCCGTTATCCAGTAACGCCATTTCTGTACCTGCAATCGCGCCTAACAGGGATACATCGTTCAAATCACCAACGTGTCCAATACGGAATGCTTTACCTGCTAGTTCAGATAAACCACCGCCCAGAGAAATATTGTATTTGCTAAATGCTGTGCTGATAACATGACGGGCATCTTTATCTTCGGGAACCATAACCGCTGTCACGGTATCAGACGCAAAACCTTCCTGAGCGCAGGTTTTTAAACCCCATGCAGCAACGGCAAGGCGTGTGCCTTCGGCTAAACGGTGATGACGGGCATAGACGTTTTCTAAACCTTCTTCCAATAACATATCTAAGGCTTTACGCAAGCCGTATAAAATCGGTAATGAAGGTGTATAAGGCGTATAACCAGCCGCATTATTGGTGATTTGATCTTTTAAATCTAAAAAGCAACGTGGATAATTTGACGTTTGCACAGCCGCCAAAGCTTTCGCACTAAATGCTAAAAATGCGCCACCTGCGGGCATCATAAAACCTTTTTGTGAACCGCTAATCGCTGCATCAATGCCCCATTCGTCCAGTCGAAAATCGATACTGGCAATGGAACTCACACCATCAACAAATAAAAATGCAGGGTGATTTGCCGCGTCTAATGCTTTACGCACACCCGCAATATCAGACGTTACACCTGTTGCGGTTTCATTGTGTGTGGCTAATACGGCTTTAATTTCGTGATTAGTATCTTCTTTTAAACGCGCTTCTAGTTTATCTAAGGGAATGCCTTTGCCCCATGTTTCTTGATGAATTTCTACATCAAAACCTAAGCGTTTGCCCATTTCAGCCCACAAATGGCTAAACTGTCCAAAACGATAAATCAATACTTTATCGCCTTGATTCAAGACGTTAGTCAATGCCACTTCCCAACCTGCTGTGCCAGTGGCGGGAAAAATAAACGCTTGTCCTGTTTCAGTTCTAAAGATTTTTTTCAAATCTTCTAACAATGGCGTTAATAATTTTGGAAAGTCAGGTGAGCGATGATCTTCCATTGGAATGTGCATCGCATTTAAAATTTCGTTCGGTACGTTAGTAGGACCTGGAATATAAAGATGGTTACGACCCGCCATAATAGTTATCTCTTAAGTAATAGGAATGAAAAATTCCGCAATGATGACATAGCGGTTAATAATCAGCAAGTTGGTTTTTTGGTATGAGGAGCATGGTCTGAATTGGCTATAGAAATAAGCCTCACAAAAAAGCGATACGTTATAATGAAACATCCGACATATAAAATATACCTCTATCTTACTAAGATATTTTCATTAATGAAGCCTATTTACCGCCTAATTCTTCTCATTTTTTTAGTGCAAAGCCCTATTATTTATGCCGATGATTATGTGTTAGGTCATGGTTATAATAGTGGTTCATGGAATATCAGCGGTTATGCAACGACTGAACTGAACTTACCCCATCAACGGGCGGCAAATTTTACCGTGAATGATTTTTCTATTTTTATTCATGGTCGCGTTAATCGCTATATTAATCCATTTTTTGAAGGTGAATATGCCAACCAAACCTTATGGCTTGAAGGGGCGGGTGTATTGTCATCAGGTGCGGGGCAATTTGTTTTAGAGCGACTCTATAACGACAGTTATTTTACTGATTCAGTGTTTTTAAGAGCTGGCAAAATGTTGACTCCTGTGGGCGAATGGAATTTAATTCATGCAGCCCCATTAGTAGCAACTACCATTCGACCGTTAACAACCTACCTTAATTTTTCAGAATTCACCTCAGGTGGCTCATTAAATTATGTGGCTGAACACCATAGTTTATTACCCTCAGTAATACTTTATTATCAGCCTAGCGAGGAATTACTGCCTAAAACGCTAGCATCAAGTCCTTATCGTTATAAAAATGTCAGCGGATTGCAATTGGTTTATGCGCGTGACTTAGACTGGCGCGTTGGTTTTTCCATGCAACATTCTGAGGTAATTAATCGTCATGAACACCAAAACCTATTTAGTTGGGATGGACGTTACGATTTTGATAGCTTTGCGCTGGAAATGCAGGCTTCTTATAATCGAATTGTCGGCAACCCAAAAATTCGCCAGCGTAATGATGAATGGGGCGGTTATCTACAACTGACTGTGCCTGTTATTGATGATTGGTCTTTGATAGGACGTGGTGAAACATTTACTGCGCGTGACGCAAAAAGCTCGCAACAAAACGCGGTGTTTGCTGTAAATTATCGACCGAATGCTGCCTTAGTCTGGAAATTAGAATATTTATTCGTTAAAGGAGCAACGACCAATCTTAATGAAGGCGTTTATGGTTCATTTGGGGTGATGTTCTAATGAAAAATCATACGCTACTCATACTGGTTATTATGAGCTTACTCAGTGATGTTGCCCTAGCTACTGGAAATTCTATGGTTATTATTGCCAACGCTTCGGTAACAATAAACCATTTAAGCCTTGACGAAATTAAAGACATTTATTTATTACACAATCGGCAATGGTCTGACAGCTCGCCCATCATCGTAGTGAATCGTCCGTCAAATACTCAAATACGCAGTCGTTTTGAGCAACAAGTGCTTGGTATAGAAACTAAAAAATATGCCTTACATTTAGAAAAAATGCACTACCAAGGCACGACTCTACCCGTTATTCAGGAATCCACCCAAGCGGTTATTGCCTTTGTTAAAAATGTACCCGGAGCTATCGCTTATATCGAAGGCTTACCTAATAACAGTCAGATTAAGGTGTTAATGGAGTTAAAATGAAAACTAACTTTACCTCAATATTTCACCGTTTACTGTGGAGTTACAGTGCAATTTTTCTGCTACTGCTTAGCGCGGTTTTTACCCTGCTATTTTTTAAACTGTCCACTCAGCAAGTACATTCCAATATTGCTCAGTTACATCAAGCCACTTTAAGTGATCGCACCCAACTAGAGTCAGAATTATTTCATACCCTCACTAATGTTAAAGCGTGGGCTACTTTAAACAGTATGGATGATTTGCTCAGTGATGATATAGATCAACGCATCACCGAGCGACTTGAACAAGTCAAACAACAATATCAATTAAAAGGTCATCTCTATGCTCTATCTAGCAAAGGCACATTAGTAACAGCCGATTATCCGATAGAAAAAACACTGGATTTAAGTGTCTGGTTTACCCAGATGCAAACCAGCAACAGCCCATTTATTGATAAATATAGTAGCCCTATTGATGGCTCGACGATTATTGCTTTTTGGCAACCTATCACCGCCAGTTTTAATAACCAGCAAATCATTGGTTATCTTATTATTACCTATCCTTGGCAAGCTGTGACTTCATTTTTAGCTGGCAACACGATATTGAGACATTTAATGTTATTTAATCAGGCGGGTATTGCTGTCCATCAAGATGAGCATTTACCGTTAATAAATAACATCGCCGTTGTTAATGCCATGCAAAAAGAATCATGGTATTGCAATTTTCTTAGTCGATACCTTGGAGTCGAAGAAGATCTGCATTATGAAGTAACCATTGACCAAAAAATATTTTTTGTCGAAATCCTAGAGAAAAATCCCGACACCCCTTTGACCAATGCTTGGCAATGGGTTTCATTGATAGAAAAACAACAAATTTACGCACCTATTAAAGATATAGTTATCGATATTCTGCAACTAGCGGGTGTCATCGTCTGCTTGGCTTTTTTTATTATTTATATTATTAGCCAACGCTTAAGCAAGCCTATTCAAACTCTAACCGAAATAGCCGCAGACATTGCCAATACCCTAGATTTATCCAAGCGAATGCCTAATTATGGGCATGATGAAATAGGCAAACTCGCCGCTTCATTCAATGAGATGTGCAACACCCTTGAAAAAATGTGGCAAGAGAAAAAGCAAATCAACACCGATTTACAGACACTAAACGAACAATTAGAACAAAAAGTTGCCGAAAGAACCCAACATCTTGCGTGGCAAGCCAATCATGACATGCTCACAGGGCTACCCAACCGTGCTTTATTAGAAGAACGTCTAACACTCGCCATTGCCAGAAGTCATCGAACCCCCAGTATGTTAGCCGTGCTGTTTATTGACTTGGATGGATTTAAAGCCGTCAATGATAATTATGGACATGATATGGGTGATTATCTGCTCGTTGACATCGCAAAACGCTTACTGACCTGCGTTCGAGAACACGAAACGGTAGCAAGATTAGGCGGTGACGAATTCGTCATTTTATTGGAATTACAAAAAGTCGAAGAGTTAGACGCACCTTTAGAACGCTTGTGTGCTTTAGTGAATGAACCTATTGTGACTGACGGTAAGATACTCAAAGTCAGCCCTAGCATTGGCATTACCATCTATCCGCTTGACCCATCAGATGGTGATGGTTTAATTCGTCACGCCGACCAAGCCATGTATCAGGCAAAACAAAAAGGCAGAAATCAAAGCCAATTTTTTAAAACTTGATTTGGTGTTATTAGGCATTTTTTAAAGAGTACACGACATGAACCATAAAAAATACACCCTAGGTTTTATAGGTATTGGCTTAATGGGGCAACCCATGACCTTGCGTTTATTAAACGCAGGTTTTACCGTCAATGTTTGGAATCGTAATTCTGAAAAACTGCACACTGTGGTTGAAGCAGGCGCGATTGCCAAAGCGTCTATTGCTGATTTGGTGCGGGTCTCCGATGTCATTTTATTATGTCTTACTGATACGCAGGCGGTGGAAACTGTGGTGCGTGAACAAATCGCACTACACGGTTCAGCGCATAAATTGGTGATTGATTTATCCAGTATTCACCCTGAAACCACCCGCCAATTAGCGGGATTATTGTATGAACAACACGGTATGGGTTGGGTAGATGCACCTGTATCGGGTGGTGTATCGGGTGCTGAGCAAGGCACGTTAGCGATTATGGCTGGAGGTAATAATGAACATATCGCCATAGCGCGTGAAGTGTTAGCTCCGTTATATCAACAACTCACTCATGTCGGCGCGGTCGGTTGTGGGCAAGCGACCAAAATCTGTAATCAAATGATTGTCAGCTGTAATGTGTTGGTGATTGCAGAAATGATAGCCTTGGCCCAGCGTGCGGGCGTGAATGCCGAACAAATTCCTGCCGCACTCGCAGGTGGTTTTGCAGATTCTAAACCCCTACAAATCGTCGCCCCTGAAATGGCAACTGAAACCTTTGAACCTGTTAAATGGCGGGTTAAAACCTTGTTAAAAGATTTAACGATGGCAAACGATTTAGCCGCTACACTCGGTACATCCATTCCGATGTCAGGCTTAGCCACACAGCTAATGCAGTTGCATGGTAGTCATGGTTATTTAGAACACGACCCCGCGACGCTGATTAAGTTATACACTAAAAAATGAAGCTGAAATTTACCGCTAACTTAAGTTTATTATTCACCGAAGTAGAGCTTATCGACCGTTTTGAAGCGGCTAAACAACACGGTTTTGAAGCGGTAGAAATACAATTCCCCTACCAACTAAGCATTGAAACCTTACAACTTATGTTGCAGAACAATGGCTTAAAGCTGGTATTATTCAACGTCGCCGCCGATGATTTAATGCAGGGTGGCGAAGGTTTGGCGTGTGTGCCTGAAAAACGTGAACAGTTTCACCACTCCTTACAGCAAGCGGTAGATTATGCAACGCTATTAAAACCCGAAGCTATTAATGTGTTAGCAGGGCGGTGTTTTGATAACAGGCGTTTAGCTGACTATATGCAAACTTTTAAAGATAATTTGCGACTTGCCGCTGATACCTTCGCACCGCTAGGCATTAAAATCGTGTTTGAAGCGATTAATACTCACGATATGCCCGCGTTTATTATTCACAGTGGAGAACAAATGTTGGCAGTATTGGCTGAACTGAAACATCCCAATCTGTTTATGCAGTACGATATTTATCATGCTAGTCGAATGGGCGAAAACCCTGCGCAGTTTATTGAGCAACACGCGGCTAAAATCGGGCATATTCAATTTGCTGATAGCCCAAATCGTGGGCAACCCAGCACTGGACAGCTAAATTTTCAACAGTTGTTTAACGTGATTGAGCAATCAAATTATTCGGGCTGGCTGGGTGCGGAATATAAACCTGTCGGCACAACTACTGAGAGTTTGGGTTGGTTTCGTTCGCGGCAATAATTTATAAACTACGTCCATACAGAATTTAATTTTTGTCCACGAAAGACACGAAAAGCACGAAAATAGCTCATGTTTGTTTCGTGTCTTTCGTGCTTTTCGTGGACAATAAAACATCTCTATTACCAACTATTTAGGAAAACCATGTCATTAATTATTCATGAAGAGTGCATCAACTGTGATGTTTGTGAGCCAGAATGCCCCAACGGTGCGATTAGCCAAGGCGAAGATATTTACATTATCGATCCCAATTTATGCACCGAATGTGTCGGGCATCACGGCACACCGCAATGCGTGGAAGTCTGCCCCGTTGATTGCATCACCAAAGACCCACTGTATGTGGAAGACAATGAATCCTTGTATGCGAAATATTTGAAGCTAACAGGTTAGAATTATCGACTGAGCAACAATTATTACAACAGATTGCTCCCACCCTTTATCTAATTTTAAAAAGTCCACGCAATTTTGCATTTTTTTTATCAACCAACCGCATGGGTAAGGGAAATGAAACTTTTACTTTTAAGCCGCCAAATTGGGATACGCCTAAAATTAAATCAGCATTATGAATAGATGCTATGCGTTGTACCATTGAAAAACCTAAGCCCGTGCCTTGGGTTTTATTGGCGGTATCTACACAACGATGAAAACGTTCTAGGGATTTTTCATATTGGTCGGGAGCGATACCCGGCCCTGAGTCTTCGACACATAGCTCTAAACGTCTATCTTGTCCTGTAACGGTGATTAAAACATTGCCGTTGACAGGGGTGTATTTAATGGCGTTGTCAATAATATTGCGAATTAAAATAGACACTAAGGGCGCGTTTACTACGATGGGAACAGGATTTTCTTCGACAAGTTCAATGGTAATTTGTTTTTTGTGTGCATCGGGTTCTAAGTCGGTAATTACCAGTATCACTTCACGATTGATCATGGTGTTTTGTTTGGTCAAAAATTCGGTATTGGATTCGATACGCGAAAAAGTCAGTAATTGCTGCACTAGATAGGTCATTCTATTCACCGCTTGTTTAATGCGTGATAGAGCTTGTTTGCGCACTTCTTCATCGGTGGTTTTGAGGGCAACGTGGGCTTGTGCCAATAAGCCTGCTAACGGAGTTCTTAATTCGTGTGAGGCATCGGCAGTAAAGCGGCGTTCATGTTCAAAAGCCTGTTCCAATTGGACGAATAGCTTATTAATTTCATTGACCATCGGGATGATTTCTTTGGGCAATCGTTTGAGCGGTAGCGGTTCAAGATAATTGGCTTCGCGAATAGCGAGAGCTTTTTCTAAGCGGTTAAATGGCTTTAAGGCGCGACCAATAATAAACCAGATCACTAGCCCTAAAAATGGCAAACCGACTAAAAATTGTGCAACCATTTGATTGGCTATTTCATCGGTTAATTCAGAACGAATTTGCTCTTTTTGCCCAACATGAATGACATATTCACCTGTGGAGTCGGTGATACTGAAGACGTGCCAAAAATTACCATCGATATTGGTTTCACTAAATCCTTGTGCTTCTGCCGAGAATGCGAATTTAGGTGCGCTTTCTGATCGTAGTAATAAACCCTCTTTTTTTGACCATAATTGAAAGGCGATTTTTCGTTCGTATTTATGCCCTATACTGTCCGCTTGTAACAGGTCGTCAAATTCTGCCCACAGCGGCATATCGCCATTGTTATCAGAGCGTTCTGATTTCAATAATAAGCCGCCCGCATCAGCCCATAATTCAAAGGTACTTTTAGTTTTAAATTTATGTCGTAAGGCGTAAGCGTGTAATAGTCCATTAGCTTGTTCCTTGCTCCAATTACTAGATAACGCCCCTTCGCGCACTAAACTTTCCACAAAAGCGTGTAGCACTTTAGCCGATTGCGCTAATTCAGCATCAAATAAATTGGCGACTTCATCACGCGTGACTTTATAGCTCAGATAGGCAGTCATGCCCCAAATCAGCATGGAAGCTGTCAATAGGGCAACTAATAAGCGGTGTTTAAGAGAATAATTCATGAGTCAGTATCACTATCAATGATATAGCCCACGCCTCTGACCGTGCGTATCAAGGAAGCATCAAGTTTTTTGCGTAGATAATGAATATAGACTTCAACGGTGTTACTCTCTATATCAGAATCCCACGAATATAGGCTTTCTTCTAAGCGAGCTTTAGAAACGACTTTGCCGATATTGCCCATTAGAAAACTGAGTATCTCAAATTCTTTTTGCGATAATTCGACTTTTTCGTCATTAAAAGTCACTAAACGAGAAGCGGGGTCTAACACAATGCCTTTATATTCGATATTAGGTACGCTACGCCCTTCATTTCGTCGTGCTAGGGCGCGTAATCTGGCACAGACCTCATCCAATTCAAACGGCTTGATGACAAAATCATCTGCACCACTGTCTAATCCCATTACTCGGTCTGGAATAGTATCTTTAGCGGTCAACACCATGACGGGTGTTTCATTTTTACGGCTTCTTAAGGCTCGCAATATTGCCAAACCATCCATGTCTGGAAGATTCAAATCTAAGACAATTAACTCATAGCTATTGGTTTTCAGTGCTTCATCGGCAAGCCTACCGTTGGTTAGCCAATCCACTGCGTAACCTTCCATTTTTAAACCTGCGACTAGACCATCGCCAAGTATTTCATCATCTTCAACCAATAAAAGTCGCATTGTGTCCTCGCTGTTAATTATCTGATAGTATTTTTTTGTCCACGAAAAGCACGAAAAAATTTAGGGACAGGAGTGCAAAGCTTGCACTTCCAATAACGCCAATAACTCAGCGGTTTTTGCCTGCATTAATCTCTCATCGCCGCGTGCTTCGACATTTAATCGTACTAATGGTTCGGTATTGGAACAACGGACATTAAATCGCCAATCAGCAAATTCCATGCTTAAACCGTCGGTAAAATCAATGTGCAGCGCGTGTTGTTGATAATGTTGTTGAATCGCTTGAATTGCGGCATCAGGATCAGCAATGGTACGATTAATTTCGCCGCTGGCAGGAAATAATCGTATACGTTCATCCAATAATTGCGATAATTTTTTGCCACTTTTGCTCATTAATTCAATGACCAATAACCACGGAATCATACCACTGTCGCAATAAGAAAAATCTCTAAAATAATGATGCGCACTCATTTCACCGCCATACACCGCATTTTCTTTGCGCATTCGTTCTTTGATAAAGGCATGACCTGTTTTACTTTGTATCGCAATACCCGCTAGACTTTCAACTATATCGATGGTATTCCATGTTAAACGCGGATCATGAATAATTTTTTCACCGTGATAGCGGTGCAAAAATGCGGCGGCAAGTAAGCCCACAATATAATAGCCTTCGATAAAACGTCCTGTTTCATCAAACAAAAAACAGCGATCAAAATCACCATCCCACGCAATTCCTAAATCCGCACTGTATTGTTGAATAGCGGTAATAGTACTGGCACGGTTTTCGGGCAATAAGGGATTAGGGATACCATTGGGAAAATGCCCGTCTGGTTCGTGGTGCAGTTTGATAAAAGTGATTTTGTCCTTTAAGGTCGCTTCCAAATTATCAAGCACATGACCCGCTGTGCCGTTACCTGCATCCACTACGATTTTTAACGGTGTTAAAGCGGATACATCGATATAACTTAATAGATGTTGGGTATAAGCTGCTTCAATCGAAATAGTTGTAACATGACCTTTTTCAAGTATAGGCGCGGAAAAATCATTACGTTCTGCCAACTGTTTGATGATATTCAAACCTGTATCGCCACTAATCGGCTGACTTTGCTCACGCACTAATTTCATACCGTTATAATCTTTTGGATTATGACTGGCTGTGACCATAATTCCGCCATCCATTGCCGCGCCTTCATAAGTGTAGGCAAAGGTTGCGTAATACACTTCTTCCGTGCCGCATAAACCGATGTCATACACCTTCACGCCCGCATCCACTAAGCCATTAATGACCGCATTGGCGAGTTCATTACTGGATAAACGCATATCACGCCCGACCACCACCCGCTTGGGTTGAAGGTATTGAGCAAAGGCGCGACCGATACGATAAGCAATATCGGGATTGAGTTCATCGGGAAGTCGTCCGCGTATATCGTAGGCTTTAAAACAACTGAGTGAATGAGTCATAAGAGGGTAGGGTGGTTAGCCACAAAGCTAAAGTTAGGGTATAACTGCTATTTTACGAAAAATTTTTAGAATATGGCTAATTTTAACACTCACTTATCGGTTGCTATCGCTGCCAGCGCAGGTGTCGCACTGGTTGCCGTCAATATAAATATCATGACTATTACCGACGCGCCTTGGATGATTGTATTTGGCGCAATTGGCGGTATGTTGCCTGATATTGATTCGGGGAATTCAACACCCATCAAACTATTTTTTACTACCTTAGCACTTATTGCCCTATTGACTGTAATTAATGTCTTTAAAAATGGCTATCAGCCTTACATCGTGTTGTTGATGGCAGGAGCGGCTTATGTGGTAGTGCGTTACGCATTGCTTTCCTTATTTGACCGTTTTACTGACCACCGTGGCATTTTTCATTCTATTTTAACGGCGACATTTTTTTGTTTGCTCATGGTATGTATCGGCTGTTATTTGCTGCATTGGGATATTTTACATTCGTGGCTAAGCGGCTTTTTTATTGGCTTTGGCTTTATTGTTCATCTACTACTGGATGAACTCTACAGTGTGGATTTATCCAATAAACGCATGAAAAAATCCTTTGGCACGGCTTTAAAACTCTACAGTTATAACAATAAAATCACCTCGGCATTAATGTTAGCGGCTACCGTGGGGCTGGCTTGGATAACACCGCAACCACAACCTTTAATTAAGGCATGGCAAGCACAGGCTATCCCTCGTTTATCAGCAGTAAAATCGATTATTACCGCTCCTCTTGTTAAAAAAACCAACCAAAAATGAGACTAGCAGTTAAAATTAGCCTCATTTTGTAACCAATCCTTTTTACACATACACGCATGAAAGAACAAATCGCCGTAACAACCCCATTACAAGCCGCTATTCAGTGGAGCTTAGCGTCTTTTGATCAACAAAGCTGGGTAAAAAAAATAAGTGATAGCACAAGTAGCACCCATTATCCAATTAAACTACTGCGCTACTGGTTTATGTATCACTTTATAAAAGCCCAACAACAGCGACTAGGACGATCTATACGCGTGTGTGAAATTGGTGTTGATAGAGGGCAAATGCGCCGCTATATGCAGGATGCAGGATTTACTGACATTGAATGTTGGGAAGCAGTCGATTACAAATTGCAACCTGAACTCAGCGAATCTGGTTATACCAAGCAAATTCAAGCCAATGTCGATGTGCCAGAGTTTCAGTTGGCTGAAAAATACGATGTCATTATTGTGTTACATCTACTTGAACATTTATTTAAACCTGAAAATTTGGTTGCCAAACTTGCCCCTGCATTAATGTCGGACGGTGTATTAATCGGTGGTTTTCCCGCTGTGCCACAAATTATCCAAGCCTACCGCCAAGAAAAAATCCGTAAAACAGCCGCTGATTTTGGTCACGTCAGCACTTTTTCACCACAACGAGTAAAAAGCATGGCGGAAAGCTGTGGGTTAAACTTGGATTTTCTATCAGGTACTTATATGCTCCGTAAACGCAATTTTGCCTTAGAAAACTATCCTTTCTGGGTGCGATTGAATCTACTGTGGGGTGCGTTGTTTCCTTCACTCAGTGGCGAAATATACTGGCAAATCCGTAAATAACTGATACTAATGTTCACGACAGGTACGAAAAAATCGTGCTTGCCGTGGATAATACCTAACAGACTATGATTTTCTTTTTAGCGTGTATGCTTGCTGGTGTGGTATGATTATACGTCGTTTTTTATCCAACCTGCATTAATCGCCCTCTGTGTAGCGATAGTTCACCACTCCCAGCATTAGTTCCAACACGCAGACCCTCTACAAAGTTTTTCATCGTAAATACTCTGTCACGTTTTTGACCCCTTGAACTGCATAATGCAGTCATACTTTGAGACAATATCCACTATGCCATTTACCAAACTCGGATTATCCGATCCTCTGTTACGCGCTATTGCTGAAGCAGGTTATACCACCCCATCACCCATACAATTACAAGCCATTCCAGCCGTGTTAAACGGTCATGATTTACTCGCTGCCGCGCAAACTGGCACGGGCAAAACCGCTGGTTTTGCTTTACCTATTTTGCATCGCTTATCACAAAAATCTTACGGTGCGAATCGTCCAATTCGCGTATTAATTCTAACGCCAACGCGTGAACTTGCTGCCCAAGTTGCTGAATCGGTCAGTAAATACGGCGAACATTTACATCCACGGTTAAAAACCGAAGTGGTGTTTGGTGGGGTAAAAATTAATCCGCAGATGATGCGTTTACGCGGTGGCGTGGATGTGTTAGTTGCCACACCTGGTCGCTTATTAGATTTGGTCAATCAAAACGCCGTTAAGCTGGATAAAGTAGAAACACTGGTATTGGACGAAGCTGACCGTATGCTGGACATGGGGTTTATTCGTGACATCCGCAAAATCATTGCCTTGCTACCAAAAAAACGCCAAAACTTGTTATTTTCTGCCACGTTTTCCGAAGATATACGCCAATTGACTACAGGCTTATTGGTTAATCCGATAAAAATTGAAGTTGCACCGCGTAATACCGCCGCCGAAACCGTTGAGCAAATTGCTTATTTGTGTAATAAAGCTAATAAAGCCGATTTATTGTGCCACTTGGTAAAAACCAAAGAGTGGCAACAAGTATTAGTGTTTACCAGCACTAAACACGGTGCTAATCGTCTGACTGAAAAACTCAACAAATTGGATATTAAAGCCGCTGCTATTCATGGCAATAAAAGCCAAGGCGCGAGAACCAGCGCATTATCTGGCTTTAAAGCGGGGGAAATCCGCGTATTAGTGGCGACTGATGTTGCTGCTCGTGGCATTGATATTAATCTACTGCCGCACGTCGTGAATTATGAACTGCCACGCGCACCTGCGGATTATGTGCATAGAATTGGTCGAACAGGCAGAGCGGGTGAAGAAGGTCAAGCGGTATCATTGGTTTCTCATGATGAAGTCGCGGCGTTGCGGCTAATTGAAAAGCTGATTAACACACCGATTAAACGTGAACAAATTGTAGGGTTTGAGCCTGCCGATGTTGCGCCACCTATGCCTCCTGAACCACCTCGCGCTCCTCGTCCTCCACGCAGAAATACCAGCCAACCGCCGCGTAAAGCGACGGGTAGTAGATCCACTGGCAATCGCGCTTAACTACCCAAGCCCACTTGCTTTGAACAGTGGGCTTTTTTTCTTTCAGCGCACCACGCGACCTACCATAGCTTATGAATACCAAGTATCAAATGATGATAGTCATATCAAAAAAACTTATAAAAATAATCATTTAAAATCAATCTATTAATAGATTACGAAAAAATCAATAGCTTGAAACACACATTCAAACTTGACAAAAATTTTTCATCGTAGACACTACAGTGGTTTTCATAAACTAAGAGACTACCTTCTTTGAACGATATGCCCCTTAGTATGCTCTTTAGCATACTTGCACTGATGCTTGTTTTGTCCGCTTTTTTTTCTGGGTCAGAAACAGCCTTAATGACCTTAAACCGTTACCGTTTACGGCACTTAGTCAAGCTAAAACACGCAGGTGCGATAAAAGCACATCGATTATTGCAACGCCCTGACAGACTACTTGGTTTGATTTTATTGGGCAATCAATTTGCCAATATTTTTGCCGCCTCGGTAACAACTGTTATCGCCATTCGTCTTTATCCTGAGGAAGAATCTAGCATCGCTATTGGTGCGGGGATTTTGACCATTGCAATGCTGATTTTTTCGGAAGTCACTCCTAAAACCTTAGCGGCTATAAAGCCCGAATTACTGGCATTTCCTGCCGCTTGGATTTATACGGGCTTATTAAAAGTCTTTTATCCAATTGTCGGTTTCGTTAATTTATTTGTTAATTTATTATTGCGTTTAGGCGGAATTGACGTTAAAGAAAACGGTCATGACACCCAGTTAAGCAAAGATGAGCTAAAAAGTATTATTACTGAAGCCGAAAGCTTAATGCCTGTGCGCTATCAAAAAATGTTATTAGGCATACTTGATTTGGAATCGGCAACCGTTGAAGACATTATGACTCCGCGTAATGAGATTGTCGGTATCGATTTAGAACAGCCTATTGAAAGCATTGTCATGCAAATCAAAACCAGCCCACACACCCAATTAGCTGTTTACAAAAAAAATATTGACCGCATTGTTGGTTTTTTACATTTACGAAAAGTGCTGATGTTAATTAATCAGGACAATTTTGATAAAAATACCATTATGGGATTATTGTCAAAACCTGTTTTTATTCCTGAAAGCACTCCTGTACACACTCAAATGTTGAACTTTAAAACCGAAAAAAGTCACATCGGTTTAGTCGTTGATGAATATGGTGATGTTCAAGGTTTGGTCACGCTGGATGATTTGTTGCAAGAAATTGTCGGCGAGCTACTTACTGATGACAATACCGCAAGAAAACAAAGTGATGGTAGTTATCTGGTAGATGCTAATATTACGGTGCGAGAATTAAATCGCGTCACGCAGTGGTCATTACCAACCGAAGGACCTAAAACTTTGAATGGCTTGATTATCGAGTTTATGGAAACTATTCCCGAACTAGGTACGAGTATTAAACTACATGGACATCCGTTAGAAATTATCAAGCGTGATGAAAATACCGTTAAGTTGGTTAAGTTTCTACCCAAAAAATAATTGCATTTTTTTAATGTAGCTAAAAATACCAACTATAATTCACCGACCACACTATGGATTTTTATTAACTGTTGTAATGGCAAAGCTTACTATTTATTTTAAAAATAATGTTGTTCGTTCATATCCACTTTCGTTTGAAGTGGGTAAGGTGAATATTGGACGCGATGACAGCAATGATTTAGTGATAGATCACTCTGATTTTGCTGCCGCCCATGCGGTTGTTATGGTGCGCGGTAATGCCGCTATGATTAGGCAATTGAATAGTGATTTTCCGTTAGTTATCAATGGAAAAAACATTCAAGAAGCGATGCTCAAAGAGGGTGATGCAATCACTATTGGGCAGCATAAAATTGTCTATACAGCAGATAAAGATACTGAACAAGCTGACATACTCCCCGCTAATCGTAAAATAAAGGAAAACTACCTTCCCCACGTTGCGAATTATCAAATTATCAGCGGTGCTAATATTGGCAAAATATTTCATCTAAAAATTTCCATGACCATGATTGGTGAGCCAGGCAGCGGTATTGTGGTTATTTCAAAAAGAAAAGATGGTTATTTTGCTTCCGTCTTAGAACACACGGGGGTAATCACTCTAAATAATGAGCCTTTAGCCAATAACATGGTCAAATTGAATCATCATGATGTGCTGGTGGTAGGTAGTATGACTGTACAGTTTTTCTTACGCTAATCACTACTCCATAAGCAATAAACATTTTATAAGCTCTGCAATAATAGCCTGAGTGTTTCCGCTACAAATTTTCGCTGTATTTCTGTATCAAGCACTAAAAAAATTCTGACTACTACGATAGGTTTATGTACACTATCACTGAGCTTTCGTGCATAAGAAGCTTGATTGCTATGTTTAAAATCTCCATATAAACAAAAATAAGAGGGATAGTCCTATGAATAAATCAAAATTATTAGTGTTGCTTTTTGTTACCTTCAATATGAGTGTTGCCAATGCAGTGGATCACAGTGCGCATGGCGGTGGTAGCAGTGGAAGTGGTAGTAGTGCGGTTACTTGTGAAAAACCACATTTGTCTAAATTTTTACCCGTTAAGCTTGCTCTGGTCGCACCAAATTCTGAATTTTCTTTTAGAGTAACTAATATTTCCAATCCTGATCAAATTAGTGCCACGGTAAAAAATATTCCTGTGGAAATTGTTGCTGATTTTAAAGACCCTTTTTACGCAGTTACAGCCAAATTACCCGATTCGTTACGCAATACGGTGGCGCGAATTAATATTAAAGTCAGCGGTAAATCTTCCCATTGCGAAGCCGAAGACGGCTGGCTAGTAAAAATATCCGAATAACTGTAGTGCTTAGCGTCTAGTAAAAAATATGCTCAGTTATCGACATTCGTTTCATGCAGGGAATTTTGCCGATGTATTAAAACACATCGTATTAATACAGATACTTGAGTATTTCGGCAAAAAAGATCAAGCGTTTTGTTATATTGATACTCATGCGGGTGCTGGTGATTACCTGCTGAATAGCGGTTACGCACTAAAAAATAGCGAGTTTGCGGGAGGTATCGGTAAATTATGGCAACGTTCTGATTTGCCCGATGCGGTGGTTAGTTATATGCAGCTCATCAAGCAAGCAAATAGCAATGACAAAATGACACGCTATCTAGGGTCGCCGCTCATCGCTCAACAGTTACTGCGCAGCCAAGATCGTTTATTTTTGTACGAGTTACATTCAACAGAAGTTGAGTTATTAAGCACGGCGATAGGCAGAGACAAACGTGTCAAAATCTTTCATGCCGATGGTTTGAAAAATAGTCTAGGATTATTACCACCGCCTGAACGCCGTGGCTTAGTATTGATTGATCCAAGTTATGAATTAAAAACTGACTACGTTGATGTAGCCAATGCTTTGCGTGCCATGCACAAACGCTTTGCAACAGGGACTTACGCGCTTTGGTATCCTGTGGTGGATCGTAGCCGTAATAAGGCACTAGAAAAGGCTATAAAAGCGAGCGGTATTAAAAATGTACAATTATTTGAACTGGGGCTTGCCGCTGATACCAAAGAACACGGTATGACTGCTAGTGGGCTGATTGTTGTTAATCCACCGTGGACGCTGACCACTCAAATGCAACACATTTTGCCTTGGTTGGTTGACGTGCTAGGCAATCATGGCGCGAGTTTTTATCGTATAGAAACGTTGGTTGAAGAATAATATTGCTCGAAACGCACAGGCACTATTATCTAATGATACCGCTCATGGTGAACTGTGAGCTTGTCGAACAGTCGAACCACAACACACTTCGACAAGCTCAGTGCGAACGGTTTCGTAATCATATTATTGGCGGTTAGCTATATCCGCCTAGCCGTAAATGAAAGAATGCCGTAACGAAAGTGTCAATACACACAAGGTAGAAACCATGATACCGATTAGAGATACCGCACCGTGTTATAAAAAGCCTTGGATTACTTGGGGCTTGATTGTGCTGTGTACCAGCATTTTTATAGTCATGAAATTAATGCCCTTCGAGCTAAGTTCTCGACTGATTGCTCAGTATGGAATGATCCCGCTGCGCTATGCCGATCCACAATGGGCAATGACCGCTGATCTGCCTTTTGATTATTATTTTTCAGTGCTAAGCAATTTATTTTTACACGCCAGTTGGACGCATTTGATAGTCAATATGTGGTTTTTGTGGATTTTTGCCGATAATGTCGAAGATCGTATGGGGCGATTACCGTTTTTAGTTTTTTATTTACTATGCGGTATTTTTGCCAGCCTTTTGCAATGGTATTTTGACCCGATTCTTGATATTCCCGTCGTGGGTGCATCGGGTGCTATCGCTGGCGTATTGGCAGCTTATTTCTTTCTTTATCCCTTTGAACGAGTCGTGCTTTGGATGCCGCTGTTATTTTTCTTACCCATTGTCATTCATGTGCCTGCGATTGCTTTTTTAGGTCTGTGGGTTATTATGCAACTACACGATGCCACCACGTCAATCGTGATGAAAGATACCATGATTGACGTTGCTTGGTGGGCGCATTTAGGTGGTTTTATTGCAGGCTCACTTCTTTATCGCCTATTTGTTAAAAAACAGCCAATTGAATAAATTACAGTATTTTTAGCCTGTTAAGGTATAATTTGCTTCCTCAAAAATAGGTTTTTGACAAAAATAACCCAGTCAGTCACAGGTGGACGGACTAAAAGACTTCTTAAAGTTATCAGGATCAAAAGTAATATGAAAAAAGTTAATATTGTGTTGGCAAGGCTGCTTCAGTTTGTCGTTTTTGTAGTTTCTACCTTTACGGTTATCGTCTATTTTGGTGCGATGGTGTTATTACCACTGGATGCCATTGTCTTACTGATAAAATTATTGGGAGTCTTTGGTCTACACGGCTTTATCGGTGCAATGATAGCAATTCCAACGGTAGGCTATTTATGTTTTATGGTTTATAAAATGCCTGAACTTTGCAAACTGGTTATTGATACGGGTATCGAGCTGGTTAAAACGGGTAAGGCAAAAGTTGAAGCGTTTAATGAAATTGTCAACGCACTACCACAAAACTGATTGTCTTTCGCTGATAAGCCACGGTACTCACTTTATTGATTGTTAGCCGTAGGATGGGTAGAGGTAATAGCCGACACCCATCATCAAAACCGCCCTATTGCGTTTTACCCTCCTACTGCACTTCATCGCTTAACTACCATTAAGGAAATTCCATGCGCGTCTTTATGCTGTCGATGTTACTACTTTTTACTACCACACTCTCTTTTGCAACGGAAAACAAAATGTCTGATACACAAACCAAAGTTAAATTAACCACCTCACTAGGTGACATCGTTATTCAATTAAATAGCGAAAAAGCTCCGATTTCAGCAGCCAATTTTTTAACTTATGTCACAGAAGGTTTTTATAACGGTACAATTTTTCACCGTGTTATTCCTGATTTTATGGCACAAGGCGGTGGTTTTGATACCAGCTTTAATCAAAAAGCCGTCCACGCACCCATTAAAAATGAAGCCGATAATGGGCTAAAAAATACCCGTGGCACGTTAGCAATGGCGCGTACTGGCGTGGTTGATTCTGCTACTGCACAATTTTTCATCAACCTCAAAGACAATACATTTTTGAATCATACCGCTAAAAATGCCAGCGGTTGGGGTTATGCAGTATTTGGTGAAGTGATTGAAGGCATGGATGTGGTGGATAAAATGGCTACCCAAGCCACTGGTAATCGTGGCGGGCATTCAGATGTACCTAAAACTGACATCGTAATTGAAAAAGCGGAAGTTTTAAAATAAAGCCGTAGCTTGGAATGAGGTACGAATCCAACAAATAGCCAAACAGGATAAATGTTGGGGTTCGCTTAAGGGTAGTGGGTAAAATCTGGAGTCAAAAAGCTTTAGCTTTTTGTGAATCGCCAATAGCTAAAGCTATTGGACTCCGCATCAGCGGCTTAAATAACAGATTTAATCCACTACCCGCTTAAGGCTTGCCCCAACGTACTTAGAGCAATGTATGATTAATCTTCAACCCAAACTCTTAAAGTGTAGGCAACTTTGGTAAATGATTCTGCCCAACAATGGACATTCACATCAGGTAACGTGGTATCATCAGGATATGCGTCACCTCTCATTTGTCCTGATACAGATTTTATAAATTCTACTCTTGTTATTTTCTTTCCAGAGCATGGATATCTATCATCCCAACGAGAACCAATCCATTGAGTTTCTTTCTCTACACTCACATCAATCGCAAGACGCTCAGTCATTTCATTTCTCCCAAAAACGAGGATGTATATAATTTAAGGCAACGGACAACCTCTAAAACCTACAATGCCTAAGTGAATTCTGACTTGATTCTTATACAGTGACCACTTACTATTTGTTACTATCACCTACCGAAAAAGAGCAATTTATGCAACTTGGCGAAAAAATTACCTTAATGCGGACATTAAAAGGACTGACGCAGGAAGAAATGGCGGAAAAATTAAGTATGTCCACAACGGGTTATGCAAAAATTGAACGCGGTGAAACGAAATTACAAAATCCAAGATTAGAAAAAATAGCGGATGTATTAGGCATGGAGTTATCAGATTTATTAAGTTTTGACACTAAAAATGTTTTTAATTTTTCTCCAGAAAACTGTACACATAACCATTTTGCACAAGGCTATATTCTTTTAACTGAAACCCAATGCGTTCATGAACTTGAAAAAGCTCATTTCATGATTGAACAACAAAATAAAGAAATTGTTTATTTAAAAGAAATTATTGAATTGATGAAAAATAAAAGCGATATGATGGATAGTCGTTAAATATTATTTTGAAAATCTGGAGTCAAAAAGCTTTAGCTTTTTGCGAATTCGCCAATAGCTAAAGCTATTGGACTCCTCAACAACCTAACATAGTTTAAATAACAGATTTAACCCACCACCGTATTTTGCTAATAAGGCAATATCATGAAGTTACAAGTCATTATTCATCCTGCTGAAGAAGGCGGATTTTGGGCTGAAATCCCCGCTTTTGCTGGCTGTGTTTCTGAGGGTGAAACCTTGGAAGAAACGCTGTTAAATATCAAAGAAGCGGCGGAAGGTTGGTTAGAAGTGGCAGCTATGCGTATCACTAAAGAAGCTCAAACTCAAATTGCTGAAATCGAATTATGAAATCCATGTCAGGCAAGGCTTTTTGTAACACTTGCACTTGCATGGCTGGCAGTTACAACGTATTCGCGGTAGTCATCATATTTATACACATCCTGATAAAGCTGAAATTTTGACGATTCCCGTTCATGCCAATCAGGATTTGAAAATAGGCACTTTAAGTAAGTTACTGAAAGATGCTGGTTTAACAGAACGCGATTTATGATAAATGAATCAATATAATAAACCATTCATGAACCAAGACACCCTCTTCATTTCCGACCTACACCTATCGCTAGAAAAACCCGAAATTACCCGCCGTTTTCTAAGTTTCCTAGCAGGTCGCGCCACCAGAGCCAAAGCCGTCTATATTCTCGGCGATTTATTCGATACTTGGATAGGTGATGATGATTTCATGCCGCCCAATAACAAAATTCGCGCTCAACTCAAACAATTGACGGACTCAGGTACAAAAGTTTTTTTACAACAAGGCAACCGTGATTTTTTACTAGGCACACGCTTTGCTCAAGACACAGGCGTGACTTTATTAGACGAGTACGCAGTGATTGATTTATTCGGTACACCGACACTGATAACCCACGGTGATTTATTGTGTACCGATGACCTGCCTTATCAAGCATTTCGCGTTAAATCACACACGCCCGAATGGCAGCACAACGTACTGTCAAAACCGCTGTTATTGCGCTTATTAGCTGCTCGTTGGTATCGCTTGCGCAGTTACTTTCATAAGCGTAAAAAATCGCAAGATATAATGGATGTCAATCAAGACACGGTAGCGAAGATAATGCGTGATTACGGCACATTACGCTTGATTCATGGGCATACTCACCGCCCTACACTGCACCGCTTTGAAATCAACGGTCAAGCCGCTCAGCGTTTCGTATTAGCGGCATGGACTAAAGACTCAGGCGAGGTTTTATGCTGGAATAATGACGGTTATCAAGTCGAAGTGTTTTAAAAAACAAGGGGCTAAGTTCAATCATTACATCTTATCCCTATTAAAAGTTGACTTTTAAGCCAAAATCATTAAATCTAGGCACTTGGTGTGAAAAATTCCTAAGCATGGAGGAATTAAAACGTTCACCCAAAAACTAATATTAGTCTAATAACATAACCAGTATTTTGTGTTACATAAAATACTCAAGGAGAATCATATATGATGAAAAAGCCTTTAAAAAGCTGGCTACTTGCTTCAAGTGTTGCCGCTTTGCTAACCGTACCAACAATTTCAACTGCGAATCAAGGCGTTGAAACATTGACTAAGAATCCAGCTAACTGGGCAACTTGGGGCGGTGATTATGCAGGCACTCGTTATAGCGAATTAAAAGAAATCAACGCTGATAATGTTAAAACTCTACAACCCGCTTGGTCTTTCTCTACAGGCGTATTGCGTGGTCATGAAGGCGGTCCTTTAGTTGTTGATGACGTTATTTACATTCACACACCATTTCCAAATAAAGTTTACGCATTAGATCAAAAAACTCAAGCCGTTATCTGGGAATTTGAACCGACTCAAGATGCTGACGTAACCATTCCTGTGATGTGCTGTGACACGGTTAACCGTGGTTTAGCTTACGGCGACGGCAAAATCTTCCTACAACAATCTAACACTGTGTTGACTGCACTCGATGCAAAAACAGGTAAAAGAGTATGGAGCGTACAAAACGGTGACCCTAAATTAGGTATGACCAATACTAACGCGCCTTTAGTTGTTAAAGACAAAGTCTTAACTGGTATTTCAGGTGGTGAATTTGGTGTGCGTGGTTTCTTAGCCGCTTATGACATCAACACTGGCAAATTGGCGTGGAAAGGTTATAGCATCGGACCCGATAAAGACACGTTAATCAATGCTGATAAAACCACTACTTGGGAAGACGGTAAAGTTGCTAAAGTTGGCGAAAATTCAAGTATCAAAACGTGGGAAGGCGACCAGTGGAAAATTGGTGGCGGAACAACTTGGGGCTGGACTAGCTACGATCCTAAATTGAACTTGATTTACTACGGATCAGGCAACCCATCCACTTGGAACCCAGTACAACGTCCTGGTGACAACAAATGGTCTATGTCATTGTGGGCGCGTGATGCGGACACAGGTGAAGTTAAATGGGTTTACCAAATGACTCCGCATGACGAATGGGACTTTGACGGTATCAACGAAACTGTGTTAGTTGACCAAGAAGTGAAAGGCAAAATGCACAAAACTATCGTGCATTTCGACCGTAACGGTTTTGGTTATACATTGGATCGTGAAACAGGTGAATTGTTAGTTGCTGAAAAATTCGACAAATCAGTTAACTGGGCTTCTCATGTTGACATGAAATCAGGTCGTCCAGCAGTTGTTGCTAAATACTCAACTGAACAAAACGGCGAAGATGTTAAATCTGAAGGCGTATGTCCAGCGGCGTTAGGTTCTAAAAACCAACAACCTGTATCTTACTCTCCACAAACTGGCTTGTTCTATATCTCAGGCAACCACTTATGTATGAACTACGAACCCTTCCAAGTTTCATACACAGCAGGTCAACCTTATGTTGGCGCAACGCTAGACATGATGCCAGCTGGTGCAGACGTTATGACAGGCAAACCAGACGGTACGCATAACTTAGGTCAGTTCACCGCGTTTGATGCTAAAACAGGCAAAATCGCATGGTCTAACAAAGAACCGTTCTCTGTATGGTCTGGTTCAGTTGCAACTGCGGGTGGCGTAGTATTCTACGGCACACTAGAAGGTTACTTGAAAGCAGTTGATGCAAAAACAGGTAAAGAATTGTACAAATTCAAAACCCCATCAGGCATCATCGGTAACGTCAACACTTGGAGCTACGAAGGCAAACAATATGTTGGCGTATTGTCAGGTATTGGTGGCTGGGCAGGTATCGGTATCGCAACTGATTTCGGCAAACAGTTAGAAGAAGCAGAAGCGAAAGCGGCAGCAGAAACTGATCCTGCGAAAAAAGCAGAGCTACAAAAAATCGCTCTGAAAATCTCACAAGAAGGTTTAGGTGCTAACGGCGCGTATGCAAGCCTAGGTTCATTCACCAAACAAGGTGGCGTGTTCACCGTATTTGCATTGCCAGACAACAAATAAGCTAAACGCTATTCGTTGACAATGAGAGCCTTGATCGATTCGTTGACCAAGGCTTTTTTTTTAAAATTCTGTTGCGAGAGAATAATGAAAATATCTAAATATCAATTAGTTACAGTTATTGGTTTTACAACAATGCTTTTATTTGGCTGTGCATCCCAACCATCCTTATCAGTAGGTCAGATTACTGAATATAACGCTGTTTCTATTAACAAGAATGTCTCTGTACCAAGCATTGCTTTTTATCATGGTCAAGTCCAATCATTCGCTGGTGTCTTTGGAGTTTTAGGAGCTTTAGCAACAATGGATGATGCTAAAAGTAATGGAATACAACTCGCTGAATTCATGAAAAAAGAAAACATTAACGTTGGTGAAATTTTTATCAAAGATTTTGAAAAACAAATCATCGAAACAAAAACATTTAAAGTCGTTCAACCTAACTCCGAGAAAGCGATATTTAAAACGAAAATAGAACTTTTTGGTCTTAATCAAGGCAATGGACTTACCAGTACGCCCTATCCCCAATTGACCGTTTCTGCCCAACTGACAAAACTGGATGGAACTATTTTATGGAAAGGTCAGGAGTACATTACTCCAGTAAACGACGAAAACAATATTGGTGATACGCTTGAAAACTTTTATAAGGAGCCGAACAAACTTCGACTATCTTTTGAAAAGGCATCTCATATTCTGGCAAAACTTCTGATTGAAGAAATAATTGGGAGCAAATAGCGAGTAGCCCACATGGAGCCTTTCGAAATGAGGGGTGTCACTGTTCCCCGTGTTCTGCTACGCTTCACACGAGCTACACAAAATTAACTCGTAAGCCGAGTAGGTCGGGTTAGCGATAGCGTAACCCGACACACACCGTACACCACGCGGTTGTCGGGTTACAGCTATCGCCTAACCCTGAGGCGTTACGCGGTTTTGCTCACGCGTTAAATGATGACGATTTAATTACGCGAACTGAAGCGGTGATTGCCCGCGAAGAAACACGAATTCGTGTAGCCTTGAAACCGTGGCAAGCGCGGTTGAAAGGTAAACGGGTGTTGTTATTCACGGGCGGGGTTAAAAGTTGGTCAGTGATTTCCGCGCTGCAAGATTTAGGCATGGTGGTGGTTGCCACAGGCACGAAAAAATCCACCGAGGGCAGCTTAGAAAACTGGATAGTTTCCGCACCTGTTACCCCACGCGTTCACTGCCGCACAGGCAGCTTAGAAAAATTTTGTGGGAAAACGGCGTGTGGATGTAATGTTCACTGCCGCACAGGCAGCTTAGAAAACCCACTGCATACCAACTTGATACGCCATCGCGTTCACTGCCGCACAGGCAGCTTAGAAACCCTTTTAGCCTAATAAGCCGCTCTTTTAGACGTTCACTGCCGCACAGGCAGCTTAGAAAAGTTACGAAATAGACAGCCATGTTAATTTGATGTTCACTGCCGCACAGGCAGCTTAGAAAGATAACCGCTACCATCGAAGAACCCACACCAAGTTCACTGCCGCACAGGCAGCTTAGAAAAGTTGACGAGGGCTAAGATGGATAATTGCTGGGTTCACTGCCTCACAGGCAGCTTAGAAAAGTCGCTTTGCATCGGCTATTATAAAGAGTAAGTTCACTGCCACACAGGCAGCTTAGAAACGCTCTCCACACATATTTAAACGCGCTACCCAGTTCATTGCGGCTGGTTTTGTTCTAGAGCCAGAGCCTTCCGCTCTACAGGCTGGCACCGTGGACACGTCCATTCTCGGACTGAGAGAGGTAGTGATGCTTGAACATCGCCGCACACCGAACTGCTAGGATACCATCTGTCCGCTACCACGACTAAACCATCGCGCATTTCTGCTTTGTAACTGTGTGTCTACGAAACTCAAAAAAGCCCATGTCGCTAATAGCACGACTGAGTTTTCTATTTTTCACCATACCTTTAATATTCAAGTCTTCAATCCCGATAGTGTGAAAACGGAGGGTTAAATCGGTGGTCAGTTGGTGCAAGGTGTTTTGCCATGAGTCGCTTTAATGGTTTTGCGCCCGTTATCAATTCGCCTGTTGATAGGGTCGCCAGTGCTTTGAGTCCTAAATCTACACCCACCATGCCTTGGTTTTCGGCTTTTGGTAAATGGGATTTATCTTCGGTTTCAATGTTGATACTGGCGTACCATCGGTCGGCGGTGCGGGAAATCGTGGCAGATAGGATTTCTCCGCTGAAGCGTAAAGATTCACGCATCCGCACCCAGCCTAGATTGGGGGTGCGGATGCGTGAAGCCTTAATCACGAATTGGTCGTTGGTGCGAGTAAAGCTGTCGTGGCTTCTGCCTTTCTTTTTGAACTGCGGGTAACTTGCGCGTCCTGCAAAGAAGTTTTTGAAGGCTTCACTCAGTTGGATAATCGCCATTTGTGGGGCGTTTTTGTGGGCTATTATCATGTCTATCACTTTCTTAACGCCCTCGATGATTTTTTGATTCTTGCGGCTACGACTACCATACAGTCTGGCACTGAACACGGTGATAATCTCCAGCACGTCTTGCGCTAAATCTTCTTCAAACGTGGTGTCTTCGCCTTGATTGAGAATAATCACCTGCACCGATTTTATCTCACAAATCGCAAACACCAGTTCCGCACCAAAACGCAGTAAGCAGTCTTTGTGGGTCAGCACTAGCCGCCCCACTTTGTCATCAATAATCGCGTTTAACAGCCGCTTCAAGCCTTTCTTTTGGTAGTTTATTCCAGAACCTAAATCGCTCACTACCTCAAACGTCCAGCCTTGTTTAGCATCAGCTTGCCTTCCTTTTCCCATTGCCTGAGAGTCGTTATCGATACACCCAACACCTTTGCCGCTTCACCTATCGTTAATAATAGTATTACATAGATTCGGCTAGATAACCCTACAGAGTTGCTATTGATTAATGTAGTATAGCTTGTGGCCCCATTGATTGCGCCGACTTTACCGTAGTTGACAGGGCGTGGATTTCACGCGAAATATTGGCATAAAGTTCCGTTGTCCAGATCGGAAGTTGTGCTGAATCGGTCGTTAGAGGAGTAGCTCTTGGATCGTGCGGGGCGATGACTACTTTTACATTCTCCGCGCCTACTTGCGTGGTGAGGATGAAAAGTTCTTCTATGGTTTCATCGCCCATAGCAAGGCAACCGATAGAGACGGCTCTGCCATGTATAAAAATATTCGAACCAGGTTCAGTGCGTCCTTCTTGAGCTGCATGGAATAAGTCAAATTCGTTTGGATAGTTGAGTTTCATGGACAGGTGGTAATGGCTGTTGGGATTCAGTCCTTCGATGCGGTAAATGCCTTCTGGCACTTGCTCATCGCCTAGGCGCAATTTTGGGCCTGCTACGCCACTGGCAGCCTGAATATTGTAGCTGTGAATTAGGCGGAATTCTGCGTTATCCCTCGCCCATAGTTCTAGTTTCTTTTCCTGTTTTAACGCGACGAGGGTGATTTCTTTAGGCGGAAAAGATACCTTTGCCTTGGCGAAATAGGTGTTAAGTTTACGCGTTGCATTGACACCGTAAATTTGCACAATATCCTCTACGGTTCTTTGACCTACTGGATTAATTGGCGGAACGTAATTTGGCTTGCTTTGAGTCTGTGATTTTACTGGTGTGATAACAGTTGGTGTATCAATGGGTTGGTATTCGGAGCAGGCAACCAGTAATGCTGTCAGGGCTAAGCTGACAATGATTTTGTGTGTTGATTTCATAATGTGTGAGATAAATTAAGTTGGAGATTGTTGTATATTTTAGACTATTAACATCCTGTGTGTTTTCTAACTTCTTAAATACCCATCACCATATAACACCCATTTATAGGTAGTTATTTACAAGTTGGGTGATTAACATCTTTGCGATCAAACAATCCAAACCGATAACCACTATTGACAATAATCATTCTGTTGTGTCATGTTTTAGAAGCTGTCTGACAAATTAATTCAAGATAAAATCAAGCTTTTTTGAAAGGCGAAAAAGTGTGATACAGTCGTCTATCAGCATGACGACTTTCCGCTTCGTTTTCTCAAAAATAACTCTACACTTCTGTCGTCATAGCTTCAACTTCTCAAAATAAAAGTCGAATATCGCGTATATTTTTGGATTAAAAATATATTTTTTATTTCAAACGTAGGCAAACTAAACAACCCGTTGAATTGTAATAGTAGGAGCAACAATGATTAGAGTAGGTCAAGGTTATGATGTTCACCGTTTTTGCGCGGGCGATCATATTATATTGGGCGGCGTTATTATTCCATACCAACAAGGTTTGGAGGCGCATTCGGATGGTGATGTGGTATTGCACGCCTTAAGTGATGCGTTATTAGGGGCGGCAGCGTTAGGCGATATAGGTAAACATTTTCCTGATACTGATCCTGCCTTTAAAGGCGCGGATAGTCGGGCATTGTTGCGTCATGTTTATAAGGTTGTACAGGAAAAAGGTTATAAGCTGATTAATGCCGATATAACCATTATTGCTCAAGCTCCCAAAATGTCACCACATACTGCGGCTATGTGTTTTCATATTGCCGATGATTTAAAAGTGACATTGGATTGCATTAATGTTAAAGCCACTACGACTGAACAACTGGGTTTTGAAGGACGCAAAGAAGGCATTGCCGTACAAGCCATTGTGTTAATCGAAAAATGAGTGCCATAGAGCTACCCGTTTGGGCATACCTCTATGGTTCGCCATCTGCTCAGGGTAAAGTTCGCACTGTACCTGAAGATTTTATTGTCACGGAACATCTCTCCTTTGAACCATCGGGTGCGGGTGAACACATTTTTTTATTCATAGAAAAAACGGGTGAAAATACCGATTATGTGGCACGGCAATTGGCTAAATTTGCTAATGTGAGACAGCGTGATATTAGTTATGCAGGACTTAAAGATCGTCATGCAGTCACTACGCAATGGTTTAGCGTTTGGCTACCTGGTAAGGCTGATCCAGATTGGTCTCAGTTTGAAACTGAGTCTATTAAAGTTCTGCACAGTGTTCGTCATGCGCGAAAATTAAAACGTGGCGTGTTATCGGGTAATAGCTTCAAAATTATTATTCGAGATTGGCAAGGCGATAAAATCAAAACGGAGCAACAACTCACAGCAATAAAAACTGAAGGCATCGCTAATTATTACGGCGAACAACGGTTTGGTCATGCGGGGCATAATATCAATAAAGCGTTGGCTTTATTTCAAGGCGCGAAAGTGGGGCGCGAACAACGCAGTATTTATTTATCGGCTGCCCGTTCTTATTTGTTCAATGAAATACTTGCCCAGCGGGTATTAACGAAAACATGGAATCAAGCACTGGCAGGTGATAGTTATGTGTTTGATTTAGGACATAGTTATTTTAATGAAGCGCAACCCACAGACGATATTATCCGCCGTCTTGCCGCAAAAGAAATTCATCCAACGGGTATTTTATGGGGCAAAGGCAATGTTGAATTATTACCAGTAGAGCAAGCGATTATTGCCGCCAATCAAGAACTGGCGGACGGCTTGATTGCTAATGGCTTAGAGCAGGACAGGCGAGCGTTACGCATTAATGTTAAGGATTTGGACTGGCAGTTTATAGACGAGACGACTTTATCACTGAGTTTTACTTTACCTGCTGGGAGTTATGCGACTTCTTTGTTACGCGAAATTATCAATCTAAGTTAAATCAATATGTCAATATTTTTCCGTTTTCTTTGGCGATTCCCCCTATTGATACTACTCTTGCTATTGTTCATTGGCTTGCTTGGCTATATGGGTGAAGTAAAGTTTTTTCGCTCTCCGATGCTGTATCAAGGTGAACCTAATGCGACTGGCTGGGGAATGAATACTTGGTTTCGTACCTTTCGCAATCACGGCTTTATTGTCGGTTATTCCGATATACGCGGTAATCCATTATGGACGGAATACGCTATTTATCCTGTGAATGAAAGCATTCCTTCATTACCGCGACCTAGCCATTTTAAAACGGATAAGCGTGCCATTAATCGGGTCGCGCACGACAGCTATACTAAAAGCGGTTATGACCGTGGGCATAACGCGCCAAATTATGCCATCAGCCATTTATACGGCAAGGAAGGGCAGAGCGATAGTTTTTTAATGACCAATATTAGCCCGCAAACGCCAAAATTAAATCGCCAGTTTTGGCAGCGTTTAGAGGAAGCAGAAGTTAAATACTTTACCAAACTCGCTGATAAAGTCTGGGTAATTACAGGTCCTGTATTTACGGGTTCGACTGAGCGATTATCCTCGTCGTGGCGGGTAGAAATTCCCGATGCGTTTTATAAAATATACATCACTCAAGCTAAAAGAAATCAAGATTTTAAGGTACTGGCTTTTTTAGTCCCGCAAACGGTTAAAGGCAATGAACCTTTATCCCAATTTGTCACTAGCATTGATAATATTGAAGCCCAAACAGGCTTGGATTTTTTCAGCGATTTAGATGACGTTATCGAAACCCCGCTAGAAGCTTCAATTGAGCCGCAAGCGTGGGATTTACAAGCGGTCAACAATCTACCGTCACGCTATTAGATCGTTGGGTAATATGACTGCCAGTCCTTTAAAGGACTGGCAGTCATAAAACAGCAGATTCTGACTATTTCACATTTGCTACGGTTTTGATATTGACCAGCGACATAATCAGTGCGGCGATATAGGGTAGCGATAAAATGCTGAGGATAATCAGCCACCAAATAACATCGGGTTCGGCTATTTTATAGTGGCAAATAATGGCAGTCATCGCGGTTAATAAGCCGATTAACATGACCAGTTCTTCGCGTACCATCAACAAACTTTGCAGGAATGCGGGCTTGTCTTCCGCTTTGGCGGTGCGTAGAAACGGTTGATTAGTAGTTAATAAACCCCGAATAACGCCGAGCGCGATAGTGTGCGTTAAACTCATACCCGCAATTGCCGCGCCGAGGCGTTGTTTTAGTGTGCAAGGCACTAAGGCACTGTATAACGATAAGCCGTAAACGATTTTGAAAATAAATAAACTAAAGGCAGTGATGAGAAACATATCCAAGGGAAAGCGCGAATAATCGGGTGCGATAATTAAAGCAGCCGACCAAAATACTGCACCTACTGTCGAGATGAGGCTAAGCGCGTCAGCAAACCACGGTAGCCAGCCTGCTAAAAAGTGATAGCGTTGTCCACTCGTTAAGACACTGTGCGGATTGATTAAATTTTTCCAATGATGGCGCAGAATCTGTACCGCACCATAAACCCAGCGAAAACGTTGTTTTTTAAAACCCGTAAACGTTTGTGGTGTTAGCCCTTTACCAAAGGCATGATTAACGTAAACCGCGTTATAGCCTTGCTCCATCAGACTTAAACCCAATTCTGCATCTTCACAAATACACCATTCCGACCAGTTGCCGACTTGCTCTAACGCGCTTTTACGAATCAGAGTCATCGTGCCGTGTTGAATAATGGCATCTCTATCATGACGATGCACCATGCCGATATTAAAAAAGCCCGCGTATTCCCAGTTACACATTTCTTGAAAAGTATCATGTTGCCAGTCGCGATGATCTTGCGGAGCTTGGACAAAGCCGACTTTACTGTCTTGAAAATAAGGGACAAGACTGCGCAGCCAATTGGCTTCAACTGCATAATCGCTGTCAATGACACCTACAATTTCAGCATCAGTAGCGGTGTGTTGTAAGGCGAAATTTAACGCACCCGCTTTAAAACCCTGCCACCTCCCTAAAGTAAAAAAACGAAACCGCTCGCCTAATTGCTCACAATGAGCTTGTACAGGCAACCATAACGCAGCATCACTGGTATTGTTATCAATCACCAACACTTCATAGTTAGCATAATCCAGTTGTGCTAGACCGTTTAAAGTGGCAATCACTAAATCGGGCGGCTCATTACAGATGGCGACATGAAGAGACACTTTAGGACAATTATTTTCTGCTAGTAGCTGTGCAGTGAGCGGTTGATGTTCACGTTGACGACGTTTCCAGAGTAATTCTACCCATTCAAAACCATTAATTAACACCACTGCCATTAACAGCAACTGCACGGGCAGTAATAAACCCCACGCGGCGATACTGTAGAGACTCAAGCCTTTCATTACGGGCGCGAATAGGCAATAACTGAGCAAAGAACTGAACGCTTGTATCAAAAAAAGATACGCGCATTGCCCGCGTAATAGAATGCCTTTACTGTGTCGCCAAAAAAGCAAAGTGGGTAATAAAGCCAATGCGAGTGCAGTGATTGCTTCTGGTATCCACCACGGATTTTCACTTACCGCGCCGACAAAAGGAAATTTTTGCCGTCCTGTCACATCGTAAATCCCCCAATGTTCACTGGACGCACCTTCTGTTGAATGTTTCCACGGCTGATCAAAGGCTTCCATGAGGTAATAGTCGTAATTATGCGTAGCGGAAAAATTAACAAATTCGCGCACAAAACGGGCTTCGTTCAATAAAGAAGCCGCACCTTTACCCTGAACATCACCTTTACTCGGCCAGCCTGCTTCAGCAATAACAATGGTTTTATTGGGATAGGCGGTGCGTAATTGCTCATAACGCCGCTGCATTTCAGCAACTGCCTCTTCAATAGGCAGACTCGACCAATAAGGGAAAATATGCACCGCGAGAAAATCAACCTGCTCGACTAATTCAGGGTATTTTATCCAAGTATCCCACAACTCACCGACGCTAACAGGTTGATGTACTTGAGCTTTAACTTGTTTTATATAATCAATTAATTCCTGAACTGACAATTCTTTACGAAACAATACCTCGTTACCCACCAACACGCTGTTAATGTTGTTGTATTGTTTAGCCATTGCAATAACGGCATTGATTTCTTGTGCATTATTGATTGGCTTGTCATTAATCCACGCCCCAGCCATCACCTGTATGTTGTATTTTTGCGCAACCAGTGGCACTTTTTCCTGCCCGTGGGTTGCCGAATAAATACGCACGTTGTTCACTTTGTCGGCAAAAATTTTGAAATCCGCTTCAATTTGTTCTAGCGTCACATCGGGATTCGCACTTAATTCATCATAACTTTTAATCGCTTGATGCGGCGTGTAAGCAAGTCCGTGTAATTTACCTTGCCAATTCGGTGGGGTTTCACTGGGATTAAGCCCCACCCAAACCAACAGATTTCCTAATAACGCAAGGACAAAGAGTAAACCGCTAAATTTTAAATGGGACAATTTCATAAGTGAGTATTTTAAAATAACGGGTAGTGTTTCAGTTTTGTTGATAGCCTTAAATTTCAAACTCTATACTTTTTAACTCAAACCGATGATTCTGATATTTGTGAATTATGTTGTTATTCCCGCATTCCTGCTGGAATGACGATGAATAAATAGACACGCCGACTTTTTGTTAAGAACTTAATATTACAAATACTTTTTTAAAACTGCTTGTTTTTTATTCGCCGCTTCGTTGATTGTTTTTTGAGCAGTAGCGATTTTGTTTTCTAGCTGTTCGATTTGTGCGACTAGGTTTTTTTGAATATCACTATCGGGGACGGGGATTTTTATCGTTTTCACTCTATCAATATTTAGATTTTTTACCGTACCGCCTAAGGCATTATCGGTTAATTGCTGTTTAACCGCATCGTAATAAGACAATATATTATAGAAATAATCTTTATTTAACGAATCATCAATATCACTTAATAATAACCAGCCATCATGAATACAACCTGATATTTTTAAAATATACGGTCTGTCTGCACTCATGGAATTAGATAAAATAAAATCACCTTCTTTAACAAAACGGGATTTTTCAGCACCTTCTGGAGTAATTTTTTCATCTGTCTGAGTAATATATTTTTCACCCTGTTTTACATCGCCTATTTTTATCCAATTAACCCCGTCTTTATCAGCGGTTAAATAGTCTTTAATCGGTCTAGGTGACGCGCCTCTGGCAATCGTCATTAAGCTATCTAGCTTTTTTAACGGATAATTTTTTGCGATGAAGGTATTTTTTACAGTATCTACAATTTCATTTTGTAGCGTTTTAATGGATTGCTCGGCGGTTTGTACTTCTTTATCAACGGCTTCACAATCTGCAACGATTTGTTGTTGAATATCTATAGGTGGGAGGGGGATTTTAAAATCCTTAATTAATTCTTGTGAAAGATTTAATCTTGCCACTCCAACGCGAAGTCTTAAAAGGCTATCAAGCTGGGTAGATAAGAAATAAAATAAATATTTGTAATCGATAGTATCGCTTGGTAATATCCCACAAACAGCTTGATTAGTAGATGCTTCAATTCCCAATACACCAACTTGCCCCGCTGTTGCACCATACATTGCGACCAAAACCGTATTTTTAGGAAATATTTTTGCAGATGAGTTTTTTAATCCTAATTCTGTAATTTTATTTTCCGTATCTAAAATAATTCCTTGTTTAACTTCTCCACTATTGACCCAAAAAATAGTACCATTTTCATAATATTCTCTCACGCCAGATAATGGTGTTCCACCTGAGCTTGTTTCTGCGATTGAGCCAATTTTCACTAAATCCCACTTGGTTTCAATCTCCACTGATTTTTTAGGCGTAAGCGAAATAGCCTTATTAAAATCCTTACGCGAAAAATCCAACATATCTACCAATCGGGCAGTGCTAACTAAACCGTTCAAATCTTCAAGCCCTGAAAGGTCTATATCACCATCTAAAAAGTTTTTGGCAATATAATAATTAATCTTGGCAGTATTATATCGGTTATCAGCATCATAAAGCGGGGTGATATGTTTATTATCTTTATCGGTAGTTAATTTAATGCCCTCATTGCCTTTTGCCTCACTCCATCCATAACCTAAAAAGGCTTGTAGTTCTTTTTTTTCTGATGGACTTTTAACCACTAACACTTTTTGCGGATTATGATAAGCCAAGGCAAAATAATACAATTTATCCTTTTCAATCGCCTGCAAATAATCCAAAAACTTTGCCGTTAATTCCGCGCTTTGTGCCGTTAATAATTTATCGGTTTCTTCGGGTAATAACGCCTTCACTTTAGCGTGAATAATAGTAGCAGTTAATTTTTCCGCGCTGTCTTTCTGCTGTTTTTCCAATTCAGCCGTTAACGTTTTCGGTAAATTATTAATCAGTTTGACATATTTACTTTGAATAACTTTAGCCGCTTGGCTTTTATCAAAATCCACTCGATAATCAATAAAGATTTCCGTTGCTAATAATTCAGTATTTGGATTAGCCGCTAATAAACTTTGATAATCAACAAAATCAATGCCAATATGCTGACAATATTGTTTAATTACATACTCATCGTTATAAACCGCTTTTTTATCATCACTGCCATGTTTAAACCAACATTCCACTCGACAACGATAATGATCCGCTGGGCTAGGGTCTTTCTCTTTACGGCGTAAAAATAATGTTACCGTATTCGTTCCCGTTTTACCAAATGTCCCCGAACCAAATTCACATAACGCTACTATATCAAAATAACTTAATAATAAGCCCCGCGTTGCGGTATAAGTGGAATCACCATTAGATAATATTGAAGACGGGACAATAATCGCCGTTACCCCACCGCTTTTAAGTAATTGTTTAGCACGTTCAATAAAAAAGGTTTCAATCGAATTATTTGATTCTAAACTTTTATCACCAATGGTATTAAACAGCGTGTATTTTTTACGCTCGACTTTATCCAACGTCGTTAAAAAGCCTTTAACACTATACGGTGGATTCGCCACTAATAACGAAAAACTATCATTGGCAATTTTTTCATGACTGGCTAAGGCATCATGATACAAAATATTAATATCATCTTGACCATACATAAACGCCGATACTTTAGCCACTTTAGATAAGCGATATTCTTTTTCAATACCATAAAACTGGGCATAATAATCGTGGGCATTATTATGTTGATGCTGTTTAACAAACGGCGTTATTTGCATGGCTAATTCATTTAAAAAATGCCCCGCACCACAAGCATAATCAATAGCTTTTGGTGGTTCTGCACTATTAGCAAACAGTGATTCTAAGGGTAAGGATTGCAGAATAAACCGACAAATCGGCATTGGGGTAAAAAACTGCCCTTCCGATTGTTTAATACCATTATCTAAAAATCCTTCAAACAAATCACCTAGAAACTGATTATGCTGGTCTTTTTGTAATAGCCTAATGTCTTGTAACATTTGTACTATTTTTAATAACACCACCGAATTTTGATAAAATAAGCTTTCATTATGCACATCTAAAAAAGCAAAATCACTGTTAGTAAAGTATTTTAATTGTTTAAAAATACCTTCAATGGTGGTTCGAGTTGCATCTGGGTCGTTTTTAAAATACCTAAACGCATTATCAATATCATCATCTTTAATATAAGTAACGTCTTCATTTAAAAAGCGTTTCATACCCACTTGATAAAGCTGTTGTAATCTATCAATCAAGTCAAAATAAGAATCGTAACCTATACCTTTCCAATAAAACTTTAATTCTTGGTCTTCGGTGTCTTTTTGGCTATTTTGTGCTTCATCAACAATTTTGCATAAGAATAAATTGATAAGTTTATCAAAGGCATTTTCACGCCCTGATATATTATGCTGGCGTAATACGGTGGCAAATTCGTGGTATTTTGCTTGAATATCTGCACCGATTAAGGTTTGTAAATCTTCGAGATAAACTTTTTGTTTTCCAATATGATAAGACTGTACGCTAGGTTCAAAAATCCCTTTGGTAATTGGTTCTTGATTATAAGTCTCTTTCCAAATAGAAAATAAGGATTCTCTGGTTTTTTTAGATTTACTAAATGAGGCTAATTCTTTGTGAGCATTTTCTTTAAGATAATCGTCATTATCTTTTAAACTAATTAAATAATAAGTTGGTTTAATGATATTAAGTTTTTCATCAAAATCCGAGGCATATAAACTTAAAAAATCAGGTGCAGCATTGGCAGCATAACCAAATAATTGTCCACCATCTTCTAGCGTGTTATTCCATGCTTTTTTAAATTCATTACCCGCTGTTTTGCATTCAATAATTAATAATACGTTACCGTCATTATCTTTTATTAGAATATCAGCACGTCCACCGCTTGCACCGTGTCCTACTTGCCATTTAGGTTCTAATTCAATATGTTCAGGTTTATAGCCTTTTTCTAATAAACGATGTACACATTCAAAAACAACAAAGTTTTCAGCCGCCGAGAAATTACAGGTTTGGTGTTCGTTAATAATTAAATCATCGGGATAAACTAATATTTGTTTGTCAAAATCAACAGCAAGATGGGTATTATTGAATTGTTTGCTAAATTGATTATTGTGTTGGGTAAAGTCTAAACACAGGAGTAAGTTTTTAAAATTGTCTTTGGTTATCATATTATTTAAAACAAGTAGCTGATTGATGAAAAATATTTTAATTCGTTGACGAGATTAATCATTCTAGCTGGTATTGGTATTTTCCGCCGAAATACTGTGGTTTTGTTTGTTTCACCTAACGCAAGACACAAATTAAGCTAATTACCATCGTCACCCTGTACCCCGCAATCTCGCGTAGGGCGCAATAGGCAATAGCCGTATTGCGCCGTATGTGAATGAACATCATGCTATGCACTGAGTATTTTAAAAAACCGAATCCAGTTATGCGATGGTCTTGTGAACAAACCAGCCATAATAAGCAATATAACAATAGCAAAGCAGCGGAATGAAGAATGCGTATTGAATGCCTATGACATCGGCACATAGTCCTTGTACGACTGGAATAATAGCTCCGCCAACAATTGCCGCACATAAAATGCCAGAGCCTTGTTCGGTATATTGACCCAAACCACGCAGCGCGAGTGAAAAAATAGTGGGGAACATAATGGAGTTAAATAATCCAACGGCAAGAATAGCCCACATTGCCAGTTGCCCACTACTCAAGATGGTTAGCAAAACCAACAGTGCGGCTACCACTGCATTGAAGATCAGTACCTTACTCGCGTGAATTTTTTGCATGACGGCAAAGCCAACAAATCGCCCAACCATTGCACCACCCCAATAAAAAGACACATATTTTCCCGCTTGCTGGGTGTCTAAGTGGGCAACCGTGGGTTCACTGAGAAAACTAATGAGGAAGCTACCGATGGATACTTCACCGCCCACATAAACAAAAATAGCAATTGCGCCAAGTAGCAAATGTTTGTAACTCAACGCGCTGTGGTGCGTGTTGTCAGCGTCGGCTAGTTGTGTTGTTACGAGGGTGATTTTAGGTAATTTAAGCAGCGCGAAAATAATAGCGACAAAAAATAATAACGCGGCAAGCACTAGATAAGGCTGTTGCACGGCAGCAGCTTGACTGGCTTGATAGATTGATAATTCATCAGAGCCTAGTTGTTTTATTTCCTCAACGGTTTTTACTGCCGTATTAAGAATAAACAACGCGCCAAAATAAGGGGCTATGGTTGTGCCTAATGAGTTAAATGCTTGCGTTAATGTTAGCCGACCAGAGGAAGTTTCGGCACTGCCCAACACAGTGACGTAGGGATTCGCCGCCACTTGCAACAAAGTAATGCCTGAGGCTAACACAAAAAAAGCGGCTAAAAATAACGGGTAAGAGCGTGTACTGGCAGCTGGATAAAATAGTAAACAGCCAACGCCAGCCACTGCCAAGCCCGCAATAATGCCGCCTTTGTAATCAATTTTTTTAATGAGATAGCTACTGGGTACAGAAACAATAAAATACGCCATGAAAAAGCAAAATTGAATGAGCATGGCTTGTGCATAATTCAAAGTAAAAACGGCTTTGAGATGCGGAATTAAAATATCATTTAAGCAAGTTATAAAACCCCAGATAAAAAACAGCGAGGTCAATACCGTTAACGCGCCCCAGTTAGTTTTTTCATTGCTGACAGTTGTATGAGAAGTCATTATTCTGTCACGGTAAAGGTTGCTGATTCATTGCCAATCATGACTCTAAATTCACCCGCTTCAACGATTCGCTTCAAATCAACACCGATAAATGATAAATCGGCGGGGGTGAGAGTAAACGTTATAGTTTCTGTTTGATTGGGATTTAATTCGACTTTTTTAAAGGCTTTGAGTTGTTTATTCGGGCGTGTTACTGACGCAGCTAGGTCATTAAGATACAACAAGATCACTTCTTTACCTTTAACTGCCCCCGTATTTTTAACTTGCACCGTGACATTAAGTGTTTCTGAGCTGGTTATAGTGTGTTTTTCTAGCGTTAAGCCGCTGGTTGCAAAGCTGGTATAACTTAAGCCATGAGCAAACGGATACAGCGGCGAATGGACATTCGGCTTAAAGACTTCGCTAGGTTTGTAATCATAAGGCGTAATACCGTTAGTATTTCTTGGGTAAGAAATCGGTAATTTGCCATTAGGGTTATAGTCACCATATAAAATATCAGCAATCGCTACGCCACCTTCCATACTCGGTAAGAAGCCCAGCAAAACGCCTGCGGCTTGGTCGGCAATCGGTGTAATAATGCGTGGACGACCACCTAACATCAATAAAATAACAGGTTTACCCGTGGCAAGAACGGCATTAGCGAGTTTCATTTGTGCGGGTTCAAGGGCAAGTGAATCAATATTGCCAAAGGTTTCAATATAGGTTTTTTCACCTAAACAAAGCAGCACATAATCATGGTTTTTTGCTTCAGCAATGACTTTATTTATATCCTTTTCAGTGTCAAAAGAACTGCCCTCAATATAGGTGATTTTACCCGTCGATTTTTGTTGCAAGGCTTTTAATACCGTGGCTTTATCGTGCGGATACAGGCTTTCATTACCCCCATTCCAAGTCATAGTCCAGCCGCCGTTCAGAATACTGAGTAAATTAGCCGTTGGCCCTGTCACTAAGATAGACGCTGATTTTTTTAGCGGCAATACAGAGCCTGTATTTTTTGCCAACACAATAGACTCATGCGACGCTTGCTGGTTAATTTTTTGGGCTTCAGCGGTGGCAAATTGATTTATCGGTAAAAAAGTCGTGTCGGGGTTAAATAATCCAGTCTGATATTTAACCGTGAGTATTCGTGTAACTGCTTCATCAATACGCGCCAACGGCACTTCATTCGATTTAACCAACTCCAGTAATAGCTCACTAAACGAAAAATCATTCGGCACCATGCTCATATCAATGCCCGCCATAACGGCAATTTTGACCGCTTCCTTAGGTGAAGCCGCCAGCTTGTCGCGGGTATAAAGCCGTTGTATATCTTCCCAATCGGATACCGTAACGCCTTTAAAGCCCATTTCTTCACGCAAAATCGTCGTTAGATAATGATGATTTGCATGGCCGGGAATACCATCAACCTCACCCGAATTGACCATAACGGTCGGTGATCCTGCTTTTATACCTGCTTCAAAAGTCGGTAGAAAATACTCGCGCAGCATTCTTTCGCTTATCCACGCAGGGGTTCTATCCTCACCATTAATGGGAAAACTGTAACCAACAAAATGCTTTAAACAGGTTGCAGCCTTATCAGGCGCGGAAAAATCAGTGCCTTGATGACCTTTGATATAGGCTGAACCCATAACAGTCGCTAAATGCACATCTTCGCCATAAGTCTCCCATAAACGCGCCCATAAGGGTTGACGACCTATGTCCATCACAGGATAAAAATTCCAAGCTAAACCAGAAACTTTGATTTCGCGGGCAGTAATCTCACCTTCTTTAAGGCTTAATTCAGGATTAAAAGTGGCTGCCATATTGATGGCTTGTGGAAATAAGGTGGCATTTTTCGTGTAGGTCGCGCCGTGAATTGCATCAATTCCATAAATAACGGGAATTTTTAAACGACTTTTTGCCGCAGTGTCTTGTACTGTCTGTATTATTTTTCGCCACGTTTCAACAGACCGCCCTTTATCAAACGGCGTATTCAAAATAGAGCCGACATGGTGATTGTTAATGGCATCATCGAGTTTAGCGGTATCCATAGGAAAATCTGCATTGGGATCGCCACCAATCACGGAAAAATCTATTTGCGTCATCTGCCCGACTTTTTCTTCCAGTGTCATTTGCGACAACAAATCGCTGACCTTATCGGCAATGGTGGTATCTTTGCGACTGATTGTCTCCACCGCGCAGGATGACAATACAAAGGCAGCAATAATTAAAGCAGTCGTTTTTATGTTCATTATTTTTCTTGGGTAAAAGGATGGATAATCGGAGTCCAAGGCAAGACTTGGACGACACAAAATCTCCAAAACGTGTTTTGGACTCCGAAAGTTAGCCGCGCTTCGGCTTAATTAATAACGTGTCAATCACGCTTCGTACACCCATTAGTCAATAGCGGTATCGCAAGGATGATTAAACTCAAGAACCATTTGATTAGTTGTGCATTGCTGACAGTAAGGACAAATGCTCGCCAAATAAGATCGCTTGATTCAGGATAGGCAAGAATAAGATCACCGCCTTGTGTGTAAGCGTAGGTCTCACCAACGAGTAAAGCTACTGCTATAACGAGTAAAGCCAGTCCTGTAATGAACATCAAATAGCCTAACACTTTATCTTGTAGCTGATCGACAGCACTGTGACCAATTAATTCACTGATGTTACGCATGCGTTCAGAAGAATCAGTGGCTGTAGCGAATTCAGAAAATTGTAACTCATTGATTTTAAAAGGTTGGTGCATAACACCAGTTAATTCATTCAGGCTAAAAAGCCGCAACGAAAAACGGCGGTTAGACATAAAATAACTCACTACCATTAAATAAATTACCCCGATAACAGGAATACAAGTTGTTAGATACGGGAAGCTGATATAACGACCATCGAGAGCTATTCCATAGGTTTTATAGAGCGCGAAACCGACAAATATCATATAGAGTGCGCACAGCCACGCGCCACTGCGTACCATAATACCCTGCGTCAATAACGTGTAAGCACGGTGCAAGAGTAGGAATGCCATTATTGTACTTAAGAGGCTGGCAGTCACCGCATAGACCCGTTGCCAATCGTTAAAACTGGTCACCCACAACCAATTAATTTCATTGACTAATAAAGTACTGAGTAGTTGCCCGAACACTAAAAAAACTCCGAGTTTGGCGGGATGCAATGTAGCTAACTCTTTAATTTGTCGCCAAAAACACAGCGTGATGAACAGAAATAACCCTGTAGCTTCGGACAGTCCAACAGCCCAGCGCGGCGTTTCATACACGCTGCCAGTGAGAGGAAAAACTTCGGTTCTATCGGCTGCAAATAAACCCCAATTGGCTCCGACTACGCCTTCTAAATCACTTTTCCACGATTGATTAACTGCTTCAACAATGTTGTAATCGAAGTGGTTTTTGTTGGCCAATTGAATCAACTCACGAATAAAACGTGCTTCATTAACCACGCTAGGTACAGCTGAACCACGTTGCCGTCCTGCACTTGGCCAACCTGATTCACCAATCAGTATGTCTTTACCTGCCGCTTTTTCTTGCACTTTTTTGTAAATATTAACGATATGTTCAGGTGCTTTTTCGATAGTAACAGGGTCATCTTCCCAGTAAGGCAGGATATGAATGGTAACAAAATCAACTTCGTTAATGAGCTGCGGATACTTCATGTAAATCGACCAGACATCGGCATAAGACACGGGCTGTTTAACTGCTTTTTTAACCGTACGAATATAATTGATCAGTTGATCGATTTTTAAATCTTTACGCAATAACACTTCATTACCAACAATCACGCGCTTCACTACGTCGGGATAGGTATTTGCTGCATGAATCAGGACTTTAATTTCTTGTTGATTATCTTTGTCAGCAGAATTTAACCACGCGCCTTGCGTCATCGTTAAACCGTGTTTTTGTGCCAATGCGGGTACAGACGGCATTTCACTTTCAGAACTGGCATAAGTACGAATACTGTAGGTTTTATCGGCAAGTAATGCCAAATCAGCATCAATTTGTGCAGCCGTAGGAAACTTTCCTTCAAGCGGGCTTTGTCCATCTCGATACGGCGCGAAGGACAAGCTGTTTAACTTACCTTGAGGAATATCGTTGCCGATGTCATGAGGTAAATTGGTTAGCCAATTGAATAATCCGTTAGCTAAAATAATCAACACAATAATTGAAATAGTTCTCATAGTTCTCATAATTTTTTAATAAAAAATCAGCAAGTATATACACATTCACACACAGCGTAGCGGAATGTGAAAAATCGCTGTACTAGCCAATGATATAATAGGTCATCGCCTTACCGATATAAAAAATACCCATTCTCAAAAGATAGGCTTCCTTTGTTAGTCCATTCAAAGACAGCTAAACCACCAAGCCCAGTGGTTAGACGATAACAGGTGGCAATGCTACACTAAGCACCATTATCAACCTATTGGAATCAACATCATGGCACAAAATTCACAGCATCTTATTTGGATAGATTTAGAAATGACGGGGCTTAATCCCGATACGGATTTAATTATTGAAATTGCAACTATCGTCACGGACAAAGACTTAAACATTTTGGCACAAGGTCCTGTTATCGCCGTGCATCAATCCGATGAAGCATTGGTCGCGATGGATGATTGGAATCAATTACATCATGGACAATCAGGCTTGATTGACCGAGTGAAGGCTTCAACTATTAATGATGCTGAGGCTGAACGCTTAACGATTGAATTTCTTAAACAATGGGTGCCTGCTAATACGTCACCGATTTGTGGTAATAGTATCGGGCAGGATAGACGGTTTTTAGTGCGCTATATGCCTGAGTTAGAGGCGTATTTTCATTATCGCAATATTGATGTTTCTACTCTGAAAGAACTTGCCGCTCGTTGGGCTCCTGAGTTAAAAGATGGCTTTAAAAAAGAAACTAAGCATCAAGCATTAGATGATATTATTGAATCCATTGAAGAATTACGTTATTACCGCGAACATTTTATTAAGTTTTAACGATGAATCAATTGATTGTAGTCGCATTTGGTGGCGCGGCAGGTGCGGTGGTGCGATTTTTGGTTTCAACAGGCATTTATCAATGGTTAGGGCGTGATTTTCCATTCGGCACGTTGGTTGTTAATGTCGTAGGTTCATTTTTAATGGGCTTACTGACTGAAGCCTTGATTCTACAACGTATCGCCATCGGTGTGGAATACCGAGCCGCTATTCTTATCGGCTTTATTGGCGCGTTTACTACCTTTTCTACCTTTTCCTTAGAAACCTTTTATTTGCTAGAGCAAGGCAATTTTAGCAAAGCGTTGTTAAATGTAGCGTTTAGTGTTGGCGGCTGTTTGTTTGCAGTTTGGCTGGGCTTGCTGTGTGGCAAAAGCTTATTTTTATACTCAGGCGGGGTGATACATTGGTCAAATCATGTTATTCCCTACGCATTGCTGATAGTCAACGCAATGGGTGCATTTTTAATCGGTATTATTGCCACTATTTTGCTGCAAAAAATCGCTCTGCCTATGGAGCAACGCGCCGCGTTGCTGGTGATTATGTTGGGTACTTATTTAACGTTATCTGGCTTGTACATCATTTTATTTTTGATAGAACGGGGTTACTCATTCGATAGTCATTTGAATGCGATGTTAGGGGTTTTTGTCAGTAATGGTTTACTGTGTATGTTTGTGATTTGGCTAGGATTACTGGTAGGTAAGCAGATATGAGTATAAAACGTGTAAAATGTTTTTGCTCTATTCGTATTATTAGTGCTACCATTGGACGCGATAAAAGTTTGAGCCAGCTTTATTTTTAAGTTGGGATTTGTAAAGCCAAAATTGGCGATTTTTTTAAGTATAGAGTGAATTATGTCAGATCAAGTTGTAGGTACCGTTAAGTGGTTCAATGATGAAAAAGGTTTTGGATTTATTGAGCAAGAAGGTGGTAAAGATGTTTTTGTTCACCATACAGCAATTAACGGTAGTGGTCGTAAAACTTTGAAAGAAGGGCAAAAAGTTACTATGCAAGTAACTCAAGGCGCGAAAGGTCCACAAGCTGAAAATGTGACTGTAACTGCGTAACAGCCTCATAAAAAAACTAAAAGCCCAAAAGCCGATAGGCTTTTGGGCTTTTCTTTGTCGTTCTATTTAATTAGGCTAAGCGTGAAACTGCTCAATCTGCATCAAAATGCCTTGCGCATCCAAGCCACACAAGGCGAGTAATTCTTCGCGGGTGCCTTGTTCGACAAAGCTATCGGGTAGACCGATAGCTAACACCAGCATTAAAATCCGTTGTTTTTGT
>JAPLRZ010000051.1:37139-51658 GCA_026398895.1 Methylococcales bacterium | reverse complement strand
TTACCTTTTTCTCCTCCTCCAGCTTTCCTTTTTCTTCTACCTTCTTTATACGCTATCTCTCTTTCTTCTATTATCTCTTTTTCAAATAATATTGATAGTTCTTTAAACTCTTCTATTTTCATTCCTATCAACGATGAGCTTGCCCTATTATTCTTTATATCTTCTATATTTTTATATATCATTGTTATTATTTATTTTTAATATAATTATATCTATTTTAATACATTAACTATCTGGCAACAACTCTATTAAATTGAATACAACTTGCAACTTAAAAGGTTTGTTATATTAAGATTTATGGCTATCTCTAATCGCTTGTTCTATACGTTCTGCTCTTTTATCGGCAAGATGACTATTTACTACGAGAATCGCATGAACTGCACCAGGTAAATAGAAACAAAGGGTCAAAATAATATTTAAAATAAATTGTATCGGTTTGCCGCAAAATAATACGGCAATAGGGGGTAATAATATAGCTAATAAATACAGCATAAACTTTCCTTAATTAAGGCGCGAATAAAATTCGCGCCTATGGTGGTTACTGACAACGCGGCTGTTTGCCCATTGCTTGGGCTTGTTGAAATAAGCCCATCGATTGTGGCATGTGTTCTTCTAGCTGTTGAATGCGGGTGGCGTGGGCTGGGTGAGTGGACATAAATTCTACAGGCTGTTGCCCTTTGGTGGCTTGTTCCATTTTTTGCCATAGGTTGATGCTTTGTCTGGGATCGAAACCTGCTTTTGCCATTAAATCAACACCGATAATATCGGCTTCACTTTCTTGGGTACGGCTATAAGGTTTGAGTATGCCGTATTCCGCACCTAGACCTAATAACGCCATTCCAGTTTGCCCCATTGCGGTTTGCGGATTGCCGAAGGCTTGCACCATACCTAAACCTTGATTGACTGCCATGTCTTGTGAGGCGCGTTCGTTGCTGTGCTTGGCTAGAACGTGACCAATTTCATGTCCGATAACTGCCGCCAATTGATCCTGATTGTCTACTAGCGTAAGCATTCCTGTGTAAATACCAATTTTATTACCAGGTAGGGCAAAGGCGTTGGGTGAAGCGTCTTCAAATACCACGACTTCCCACGCACCACCGACTTCGCGGGTAATTGCACCTGCAATACAGCTAGCTATTTGGTTGAATTGTCCATTTTGGCTAATTGGTTTTTGGCTTTTCAGGGTTGCAAAAGATTGCAATCCCATTTGGTCAATTTGTGCGTCTGGCATGACAAGTAGTTGGCTTCTGCCTGTAGGACTGGTAACGCAGGCAGTTAATAGACAACTTGTCATTAGCATTGGAAATATTTTTTTTAACATAAATTTTAGGGCAGGGTAGTTGCTACAGTGACAGTCATTTTAGCGTAAGTTTTTAGCGCAGGGATAAAAATAACAGCAGTAGATATTTTTAGCCACCATTAATTGGGAGTAAACTTTAACTTATTCGCTTAATCAAATTAACAGGTTAAAAAATGCAATCTATTATTATGACCGCCATCGGTGATGCGGATGTTTTAAAATTTCAAGATAGTCCTGAGCCCGAGATTACCCTACCCACTCAGATTAAAGTTAAATTAGCGGCGGCGGGAGTGAATCCTGTTGATACTAAAATTCGTGCTAATGGGTTGCTTTATGGCAATGAACTCCCTGCTATTTTAGGCTGTGATGGGGCGGGCGACGTGATTGATATAGGCAGTGCGGTTAGTCGCTTTAAGCTAGGTGATAAAGTGTGGTTTTGCCACGGCGGCTTAGGACGTGAGCAAGGTAATTACGCACAATACAATGTACTCGATGAGCGTTACGCCAGCTTAATGCCACACAGCTATTCTTATATTGAAGCTGCCGCTTCGCCTTTAGTATTTATTACCGCGTGGGGCGCGTTGTTTGATCGTGGTGGTTTGCAAGCGGGGCAAACGGTACTGATTCATGCGGGGGCGGGTGGAGTGGGGCATATTGCGATTCAATTGGCAAAAATCAAAGGCGCGAGAGTGATTACGACTATCAGTTCTGAACAAAAAAGCGATTTTGTTAAAAGCTTGGGGGCGGATGAAACGGTAATTTATCACCCGTATGGTTTTGTCGATGCGGTGAACAAACTCACTGACAACAAAGGTGCTGATTTGGTGTTTGATACCGTCAGCCCAGCGGTTTTTAAAGACAGTATTCAAGCTACCGCGCATTTTGGGCGGTTGGTGACTTTGTTAGACCCTAGTGAGTTGAGCTTGGCAGAAGCTAGAGTGCGTAATTTATTGATAGGCTTTGAGTTAATGCTTACGCCTATGTTAAGAGATTTACCCGAAGCCAGAGACCAGCACATCGCCATTTTAAATCAGTGTGCGGTGTATGCCGATCAAGGGCGATTAAAACCGCATATCAGCCAATTATTACCACTAAAAGAGGCGGCTAGGGCGCATAAGCTGATAGAAACAAGACATACTAGCGGTAAAATTGTGTTGACCTTATAAAACAGGAGTGCAAGCAAAGCTTGCACTCCACCGTTACCCATAAATCCTATACATGATTTTTTCTAATCATTCAGGCATTTTTGCTGATAAAGCGTTCCAAGCGTTGCATGGCAATCGCCATTCTGTCTATAGAGGTGGTATAGGCAAAGCGCAGCGCGTGATGTGCGTCATTGCTACCAAAATCTTTACCAGGTGTCACTGCTACGCCTTCTGCTTCCAGTAAATCTAAGGCAAATTGATAACTGTCATCGGTAAATTTGCGGCAGTTGGCATAAATATAAAACGCACCTTCGGGTTTAATGGGAATTTCAAAGCCAAGACGCACAAGGTTTTCATAGAGAAAATCACGGCGTAGGGCGAATTCTGCGCGGCGGCGTTCCAGTTCTGTCAGTGTGTCATCATCAAAGGCGGCGAGTGCCGCATATTGGGCATCCGTTGAGGTGGCGATAAAAATATTTTGCGCCAGTTTTTCAGTCGCTTCAATAAAGCTTTCGGGTACGATTAACCAACCGATACGCCAACCCGTCATGGCAAAGTATTTAGAAAAACTGTTGATGATAAACACGTCATCGCTAAATTCCAGCGCGGAATTAGCCTGTTGGTCATACACTAGACCATGATAAATTTCGTCAGAATAAAAACATCCCCCTAAGTGATGAACGGTTTGTATCGCTTGTTTTAATGCTTCAGAGGCAATCAGCGTACCCGTGGGATTAGAGGGTGACGCTATTAATACGCCTTTGGTCGCTGGTGTCCAGTGTTGCTGTATATGTTCGGCGGTTAGTTGATAATTAGTGCTGGCATCCACTGCGATGGTTTTGGTTTTTGCATCAAATAAAGTAGCAAAATTACTGTTACAGGGATAACAAGGATCTGTCATCAATAATTGCTCTTCGGGATTTAAACTAACCCCAAACGCCAATAAAAATGCCCCAGATGCACCAGGTGTGATGAAAATACGCCGCGTTGCCACTGTGACTCCATAGCGTTGCAGATAAAAAGCGGCGATTTTTTCTCGCAACTGAGGCAAACCAGCGGCTGAGGTGTATTTTATTTCACCTGTGAGCAGTTGTTTAACGCCTGCATTGACAATAGCTTGTGGCGCGGGAAAGTCTGACTCCCCAATTTCCATGTGAATAACGTCTCTACCTTGGGCTTCTAATTGCTTAGCTCGACGTAACAACTCCATGACATGAAACGAAGATATACTCAAGGTTCGCTTTGCTAATCGTTTATCCATGCTTAACACCATTGCTCAAAAACGAGGATGATACCAATAATCCTTGCTAAGCAGTGACTATTCTGCTAAAAAGACGCAGTTTTTTACCTTGTCCTTTGGAGTTAATGGATGACCGATACTGCTAAACCGAATACGTCACCTTTCAGTTTTACGCCTTATGTAGAAAAAGAAGGCGAGGAATACATGAATGAAGATCATCTCAAACATTTTGAGAAGATTCTTGGTAATTGGAAAGCTGAATTAATGCACGAAGTAGACCGTACAGTCCACCATATGCAAGACGATGCTGCTAATTTTCCTGATCCTAACGACCGCGCAACCCAAGAGTCTGAATTCAGCTTAGAACTGAGAACTCGTGACCGTGAGCGTAGACTAATTAAAAAAATTGACGAATCACTTAAAGCCATTGAATCAGGTGATTATGGTTTTTGTGAATCGTGCGGTATTGATATAGGCATTCGTCGTTTAGAAGCCAGACCAACCGCAACTTTATGTATCGATTGCAAAACCTTGGATGAAATTCGAGAAAAACAAATGGGTTAAACTTGTCTAACCCAGACAAAAACACCGTTATGGGTCGGTTTGCTCCTTCACCGACCGGCCCTTTGCATTTAGGCTCGCTGTACACCGCTCTTGCTAGCTTTCTTCACGTTCGTTCACAGCAAGGTAAATGGTTGCTACGCATTGATGATCTTGACACTCCGCGTAATGTAAAAGGCGCGGCAGATGCCATACTACGCACACTCGATAGCGTTGGTTTGCATTGGGATGAGCAGGTTATTTACCAAAGCCGATGTCTTGATAGTTATCATGATAGCCTTAATAATCTGGGGCAAAGACAACTGCTTTATCCTTGTAGCTGTAGTCGAAAAGACTTAACGGCTGTCACAGTTTACAATGGCATTTGTCGCAATAAATCCCCCCAGCCTGATATAGCTAGCGCGTTACGCCTTAAAACGGATTCGCGACTTATTAGTTTTGAAGATGGCTTACAAGGCTTAATTTCTCATAATTTAGCTAAACAACACGGCGATTTTATTTTAAAACGTAAAGATGGAATTATTGCTTACCAATTTGCGGTGGTTATCGATGATAACTTGCAACAGGTTAATCAAATTGTGCGTGGTATTGATTTATTGACGGAAACGCCTAAACAAATTTATTTACAACAATTATTGGGGATGCCCAGTCCTGATTATATGCACGTTCCGATTATTGTCGATCAGCACGGCTGTAAACTCAGCAAACAAACGCGAGCAACGGCTGTTGATTTAACAAAGCCGCACAGTGTGATTTTTAACTTATTATGTCTATTGAAACAAAATCCACCGCTGGAACTACAACACGCACCAGTGACGGAATTAATTAACTGGGCAGTAACTCATTGGAGTATTGAACCGTTAAAAAATAGTAAACAAGTGAACGCTTAGAATTGATATTGCAGAAAGCAATAAGAATGGCTTGGAGGGAGGGTAATACGAAATTGAATGTGGGGTTAGCAGGACTCGAACCTGCGACCCTCGGCTTAGAAGGCCGATGCTCTATCCAGCTGAGCTATAACCCCATAAAACTTAGAAAATGCGTGTCAAAAAGACAGGCATAATAGGATGCGCATAATGGCTTGATGTTCTAAAAAGTCAGTAAAAAATGGTCGGGGTGGAGGGATTCGAACCCCCGACATCCTGCTCCCAAAGCAGGCGCGCTACCAAACTGCGCTACACCCCGATTTTATTTACTCACTAAAGATCTATCAGATGAAAATCCTTAACTGAGACCGACATTGTAGCGAAATACTTGATTGTAGTCAATGATTTTTTATAAGGCACAGAGCGCGGTATAATAAAGCAAGCTAAGGGTAGCCCCAGTATTTTAAAAATCAGCAAGTAGCGCGTAGAACAATACAAAGCGCGAACAATTAACAATAAAATTAGGATTTAAAAATGATTGCCGAACTCGGACATTTTTCGCTCATACTCACTTTGTGCATGGCACTGGTGTTGGGCATAGTACCCATTATTGGTGCGTTTCGCGGCTTAGCAGGCTGGATTGCCGTTGCCAAACCCGCCGCGTTTGCGCAATTGCTATTTATGGCATTGTCTTACGGCTGTTTAACCTATAGCTGTTTGACCCATGATTTTTCGGTCAAATATATCGCAACTAATTCCAATACCGCGTTGCCAACCCTGTATTTAATTTCAGGGGTATGGGGAGCGCATGAAGGTTCATTATTATTATGGGGCTTGGTGTTGACGATATGGACAGCATTAGTCGCACAGTTCAGTAAAAGTATTCCTGATGCCACACTGGCACGGGTATTAGGCGTGATGGGGCTGGTGTCGATTGGCTTTTTATTATTTTTATTATTCACCTCTAATCCGTTTGAGCGGCTATTTCCTATTCCCCAAGAAGGACGTGATTTAAACCCGTTATTGCAAGACGTGGGTTTAGCGATACATCCGCCGATGTTATATATGGGCTATGTGGGTTTTTCAGTGGCGTTTGCTTTTGCTATTGCCGCGTTATTAGAGGGGCGTTTGGACTCAGCGTGGGCAAGATGGTCGCGTCCGTGGACGAATATGGCGTGGATGTTTTTGACTTTTGGTATCGCTTTGGGTAGTTGGTGGGCATATTACGAACTCGGTTGGGGCGGTTGGTGGTTTTGGGATCCTGTGGAAAACGCCTCGTTTATGCCGTGGTTAGTGGGGACGGCGTTACTACATTCATTAGCCGCAACTGAAAAACGCGGCGTGTTTAAAACGTGGACGGTGTTGCTGGCGATTTTTGCCTTCTCCTTAAGTTTACTGGGAACATTTTTAGTGCGCTCTGGGGTATTAACTTCCGTTCATGCGTTTGCTAGTGATCCTGCTCGTGGCTTGTTTATTTTGGTATTTTTAGCGGTGGTCGTTGGTGGTTCGTTGTTATTGTATGCCGTCCGCGCTCCTAGCGTAAAAAGTAGCGCGACCTTTGAGCTAGTATCGAAAGAATCGGTAATTTTGTTGAATAACGTGCTGTTAGTGGTGACAGCGGCAAGTATTTTATTAGGCACTTTGTATCCTTTGGTGATTGATGCCTTGGGCTTAGGCAAAATTTCAGTAGGTCCTCCCTATTTTAATGCGGTATTTATTCCTTTAACTGCGCCGTTGGCGGTTGCGGTTGGAGTGGGTATGTTATTGCGCTGGAAAAAAGACAGCATTCAAACACTGGCGGTGCGTGTGCGTTGGTTGGTGGTGGCTTGTGTGCTGGGCGGTTTATTACTACCGTTATTACTGCCATTTTATTCGTGGGCAGCGGCATTGGGTTTAACACTGGCATTATGGACGGTAGCAATGACGGGCTTATCGTTGGTAGACCGTGTGGGCGTACAAGGTTTTTCATGGCAACGGTTAGCATCTATTCCGTCAGGTTTTTATGGAATGTCCATTGCGCATTGTGGCATTGCAGTGTTTGTCATTGGTATTACTTTAACCTCGGTGTACAGCGTGGAAAAAGATGTGCGGCTGGCACTTGATGAAAGTGTAGAGTTGTCGGGTTATGTGTTTTCGTTTCACGGTGTCAAAGAAACTCAGGGTGAGAATTATATCGCTCAACAAGCGTTTGTAACAGTCAGTCATGAGGGTAAACAAGTTGCGCAACTTGAACCACAAAAACGCGTGTATTCAGTACAAACCATGCCGATGACCGAAGCGGCAATTGATGCGGGTTTGTTTAGAGATTTATTTGTCGCAATTGGTGAGCCATTAGGCAAGCAAGGTGCGTGGAGTTTACGGATTTATTATAAATCCTTTATACGCTGGATATGGTTAGGGGCGATTTTTATGGCGGTAGGGGGGTTATGCGCGGCGTGTGATAGACGTTATCGGATTAAGGTTAAGGTGTAAAAAAGCGTAAACCAACTTAAAACAGCGGTGTTAGATAAAAACACCGTTGTTTTTAAAGGTAGAGCTACTAACTACGATGCGTGAAAAAACGGGGTATACCTTTGATTTCATCGGTGTCCATATTGATATATTTCAAGCCTATCAATCTGTTACCATCAATATCAAAATCTATCCATACAATAGTTGCTTCGCCTTTTAAACCCAAATCCTTAAGTTCAAACGAAGTAGTCATGCCTTCTGTCACGGTTACCGTTTTTGCCAGTCGAATCATTAATCCTTCAACCGAAATATTAATAGTATAAAAATTACAATATTCATCATTCACTAAAATCTGTCCTTGAACAGCCATTTTTTTTCTGTAAACCCTTCTTTTGTAAAGTAAGCTGTCAATATTGTAGGTAATATCGTTAAATTTTAACGCGAGTGTGACATGACGCTCGTCTTTATTGACTCGACTTACTTCTGCTGTCCCTGCTAAACGCAATTGCGGAAAATAAAAATCAACGATGGTTGATACTAACGAGTCATTAAAGGTACTCGCACTGTCACTCGAATAAATTTCACGACTTAATTGAACCAGCACACCTGTCATGGAAATATTAATAACGAAGACCTCTTCTTCTTCATTGTTGATATAAACCAGACCGTTGGTTATCAATTTTTTACGATAAGATCGTCTTGATTCTGAGTTCATTGTTTATTCTCCCCATGTGTATTGTCATTGCCTATGCGCTGCTGAAACTCTAAAAAACCGCGTAGTTTATCTGTTAATTTGACATTAATATTGACAGGTATCCATGTCTGAAAATCAGAAGTAGGTGTAGTCGCTTGCACATTGGTAGTTGCCATTGCCGTTATTATCATAACGACAACACTAAACCGATTTGATTGGTATTTTAGTGACATCATTTCTTATTTTCCGATGGGTAATGAATGCTAAGGCTAGGTATAAACAGTGGATACACCTTTGACTATACTGGAAAAGCTTGCTCCTTGTTGCCTAAGTTTAGCATTTACCCAATATTGTGTTTGTAACGAATATCACATATCGATTTCTTTTCTAACGACGGTGCATAACATCAGTTATTATTCAGCACTAACAGGGTATAGTCACAATGGCACAACAGAGTGTTATTTTAATGGACAGGGTTATCGTAACCGATTGAAAAATAAAAAATATTTTATGGGTTTTCTTGTAAGATACAGCCAAAGCACAATAAAACGATACCGTTCGTGGTGAGCGGTGAGCTTGTCGAATAGTCTAACCACATTCGCACCATTCGACAAATTCATGACACGTTTCGATAGGCTCAGTGCAAACGTCTTTTATTTAAAAATTCATCTGGATTACAAAACAGCTTCATTTTATCCATGATCACTATAAAAAAAATTAACTTATGTTAATTTTTTAAAATAAATTTTTAACGAACGGAAAGTTGGCAGCTATTGCAATCAATTACACCCATTGGTAACTAAATTAAGAATTACAACTGATGACAGTCGCGCCATTCAACTGCATTGCCCAATTCATTAAATAAAATAGGTAATGCAGTTTTCGCTTTGGGATGAACATCGTGGAATAGCAACACGCCATGACGTTTAATCAGCATTAAAGTCAGCATACGATTGAGTGCATCATCGCTATTGACTTGATTATTCCAGTCTTGCGAATCTAAATTCCACAAGGTCACTTGCAAACCTTGTTGTTGAAAAAAAGCACCGCTGTCAGCTTTGCGTTGTCCGTAAGGCGGGCGAAAAAGAGGCGAAAAAATTCCCTCTGTTGTCGTGTTTTGTCCGAGTAAAGTGGTGGTTAATAGATTTTTCGTGCGGGTAATCGAGTCTTGCCAGTTTATCCATTTGGCGTGTGATTGATGCTCCCAACCATGTAGCGCGACACATTGACCTTTATACAATTCCGCCAAGGTTTTGGTATCAGTTTTGTTCAACCGATTTTGTAAATTTTCCCCTAACACAAAAAACACCGCATTTTTTTGATTAGCCGCAAGCATAGCTAATACCTTATCAGTATCACCCTGTGGTTTAGTTGGACCATCATCGAAAGTCAGCAAAAACTGGCGGTCAGCAAACGCATCGCCATTCCATTCGTTGTCATTGAAGCTAGCAATTTCACTGCTGGTAGTGGGAAATAATGCCGCTAAACGCAATTGTTCAACGGTATAGGCACGGGTGAATTGTTTCAGATTATCATGCCACGCGGCTAGGGTAGGGGGGATTTTTGTTGTTACTGCCTCGGCTTGTTTGACTAATTCGGCAGTTGAGCTAATGCTAGCAACACACGTCCAATCATCACCCGCACAGCTTTTTACTGCTTGTTGATAGTTGAGCAAAGACAAAGCTAATTCTTTATTTAACCATTTAGTCACCGAAGCACGATTAACCGTTTTGATTTTAAACGCGACTTTCATATCAGTATCGGACAGCTTTTGCATATCTTGCAAACTGAGCGCGTACACTAATATGGCGGCGCGTGAAGCTTTGTCAAAACTATCAGGCGTGTTAATGGGGGCTTGCCAAAGATGATGATCTACTTTTGCGATGACAGCAGGACCCGCGCCATGAACAGAGAACGACAATAAACAGCTAATCGCTAGTGAGGATAATCGGCGCATTATTTAGCCCCTTGTTTTTGCATCCGTTGAATCGCTTTGTCATAAACATCGTTTTCTTTTTCGCGTTTGGCATAGTGATATTCACGCAATGCGTCATCCCATTGTTTGGCATCTTCGTAAATCTTGCCGTTATTATAATGCGAGCTGGCGCGAACGGCAGCAGCAGTGTCACCTGTGGCTAAGGCGATAGCTTTACGATTTGCCCATAGTGCTTCCGAGTTATTACCCACTTTTTGAAATGCTAAGCCTAGGTTGCTGTAAGCTTGACCATAGTTACCATCCAAGTCAATCGCGGCTTTATATAAACGAATTGCTTCATCGTAATTTTTCGCGTGATAGGCTTGTTCACCTTGCTTGTTGAGTTCTTTAGCATTGGTTTGACTATCAGCACTGTAAACAACCGTTTCCACCGTGGCATTATTGGCAATACCTTGAAACTCATCAGTTTGTAAGCGTTTTTCGCTAGTCACCCCTTTGATAGTATTAAAATCCTGAAATTCGCCCGTTTCGGTAACAGCAAACACCGCCCACAAATTACCCACCTTATTCTGCGGCACATAATAAGTTTTTATCAGCGTTTGACCGACATAAACAAACACTTTGGCTTGACTAGCGGACAAGCTAGTAGAGTTTGGATTACTACCTTCTGAGTAATTATGCACGGCGTACACATAACGCTCATTGTCATGTTTGCGTTCAATGGTAATGGTTTCAGGGCCGAAGCTGGTGGTGTCGTCTACATCCAATAAAGCATCCGTGCCTTTCATGCTTTCAAAATAAACATGATTATTGGGATACACTATATGCGAGTCTAAATCCAGTGGATTAGCTCCCCAGTTCAGCACAATACGCAGCCCATCCAAACCTTTCATTACAGGACTAATTGCATAAGTCATGCCCGCACACGGACATTTAACCACTAAATCAGAATAGCCCTGTTTTTTTACGATAAGTAACGCGGTAGCATCATCGGTAATGGCACTTTTAAGACTAACTTGACCTTGGGCATCAGTGCTAACTGTCACCGATTGTTCACCATTTTTTTGCAAAATTACGCGGGCGTTATCAATTTTTTGATCTTTAACCGTCGCGCTGAGAATTTGTATATTAACGGCAGTTTCGGCATGAACACCCATGCCATAACTCAGCAAAGATAAGGCGGTTAGTTTAAACAAGTGGTTTTTCATGGGCAGAACTCCAGTGTTGACAGTAAGAGAATAATTAGGCTAGTTGAGCATAGCATAGACGAATGACAAATAGAAAAATCCATGAATCACTACTAAATATACGGATATGTTTACAGGGAAGGTAGCTTGCAATCTGTGCTGTTTTCCTTTAACTTAGCGGCATATCCGTAAAAGGCTAGGGGTGCTTATCATGAATAAGCTGAGATTAAACCCTTTGAACCTGACTCTGGTTAACACCAGCGTAGGAAAGCCCCCACACTTCCCTGCGCTTTCGTATTCTATGTTTGGAGAACAGCATGAGCGCAGTCCTAAAAGAAGAGCTTGCCAACAGCGCAAGCTCAGTAAAAATCGATTCCTACCCCGCCTCAGAAAAAATTTATGTTCAAGGTTCACGCCCTGACATACAAGTCCCGATGCGCAAAATTACCCTATCTGATACGCCTGTGCATTTTGGTGCTGTCGAAAAAAACGGCCCGCTGTATGTTTATGACACATCAGGTGTTTATACCGACCCTAACGTTGAAATCGATTTAAAAAAAGGTCTCTCTGCTATTCGTGCCGCGTGGATTTTAGAACGTGATGACACTGAAGAACTTGCAGGTCCTAGTTCTGAGTTTGGTCAACAACGCTTACATGATCCCGCTACTGCCGATTTACGTTTTGAGCTAATTCGCAAACCACGCCGCGCCAAAGCAGGCAAAAATGTTTCGCAAATGCACTATGCAAGACAGGGCATCATCACCCCTGAAATGGAATTTATCGCCATTCGCGAAAATCAAAAAATGGAAGAAATGCGCGAATTGTGGAAAGACCAACACGCGGGTGATTCTTTCGGCGCGGCGATTCCCGATAAAATTACCGCTGAATTCGTCCGTGATGAAGTGGCGCGTGGTCGTGCGATTATCCCGTGCAACATCAATCATCCAGAACTTGAGCCGATGATTATCGGGCGTAATTTTCTGGTCAAAATCAACGGCAATCTTGGCAACTCAGCAGTCACCTCTTCTATTGATGAAGAAGTGGAAAAAATGCTCTGGGGCATTCGTTGGGGCGGCGATACCATCATGGATTTATCGACTGGTAAAAATATTCATGAAACCCGCGAATGGATTTTGCGCAATTCCCCCGTGCCAATTGGTACAGTGCCGATTTATCAAGCCCTAGAAAAAGTCAACGGCAAAGCCGAAGACTTAACGTGGGAAATTTTCCGCGACACCTTAATTGAACAAGCAGAGCAGGGCGTGGATTATTTCACTATTCATGCGGGTGTACGTTTGCATCACGTCCCATTAACTGCCAAACGCATGACAGGTATCGTGTCACGCGGCGGTTCAATCATGGCGAAATGGTGTTTAGCGCATCACACTGAAAGCTTTTTATACACCCACTTTGAAGAAATCTGCGAAATCATGAAAGCTTATGATGTATCGTTTTCACTGGGTGATGGTTTACGTCCTGGTTCAATTTATGACGCGAATGATGAAGCACAATTTGGTGAATTAGAAACGCTGGGGGAATTGACCAAAATCGCGTGGAAACATGACGTGCAAACCATGATTGAAGGACCTGGTCACGTTCCGTTGCACATGATTAAAGTCAACATGGAAAAGCAACTGGAAGAATGCGGCGAAGCTCCTTTTTACACTTTAGGGCCTCTTACTACTGACATTGCCCCAGGTTATGACCACATCACCTCAGCAATAGGCGCGGCAAATATCGGCTGGTACGGTTGCGCAATGCTGTGTTACGTCACCCAAAAAGAGCATCTAGGTTTACCGAATAAACAAGATGTGCGTGAAGGCATTGTGACCTACAAAATCGCCGCTCATGCGGCTGATTTAGCCAAAGGACACCCAGGCGCACAAGCCCGCGACAACGCCATGAGTAAAGCGCGGTTTGAATTCCGTTGGGAAGATCAGTTCAACATCGGACTTGATCCCGAAAAAGCCCGCGAATTTCATGATGAAACTTTGCCCAAACATTCAGCAAAAGTCGCGCATTTCTGCTCGATGTGTGGTCCACATTTCTGCTCAATGAAAATCAGCCAAGACGTGCGTAACTATGCGGCTGCCAAAGGCATTGCCGAAGAAGAAGCCTTAAAAATAGGTATGGATGAAAAATCGCAAGAGTTTTTACAGTACGGTGCGGCGATTTATCACGAAGTTTAAGTGGGTAACGGGAGTCCAAAACAGGGTTTTGGACTCCATGCTTTCATCGTTCCAATGCTTCGCGTTGGAACGATGAAAATTCAACGCCATTAACCCACAACTCATATTCACTTATGTCAATGTCTTCATTCCAACTTACCGCATAACCTCCTTGTTCTATTTGTACCTGTTTAAAAAAGCTAATATTTTTCAAAGGTGTAAACATTTCTTTTTTTAACAACGGCTTAACATCGTATTGGCGTAATTCGTGATTGGAAAATTCAATGAGAAGTTGATAATCATCAATGGCTTGTGCAGAAATTATTTTGGGGTAATTCATCTGATTTAGTCCAATGGCGGGAGTTTCTGAAATTGTTGTGTTGTCCACATTTTAAGTAATTCGGTTTGATGACTTGTTGCCCATTCAACAACTAATTTTTTCGCACGATTGGGTAAATCACCTTCTATCATTTCTAAGGTATTGATGTTGAAAAGCGCGTTATATTCACCGTAAACTACATGGAAATGCGGTGGTGGATGGTCGCTGAAAAACAATTTGATAACGATACCGTAAAATTTTGCGATAACTGGCATTTTATGTCTCTGTAGTTGTGGTTTGTTTTTTCAACAAGGCGATAATTTCTCTTAAATTTTCATTTTCCTTGTCTTCCATGACAAGTTCTTTATGCCCAATTTTTCAGAAATCTGTTTCTGAGTTAATCCTTTAGTTTCTCAAATTAACCTGATTTTTCATTTACCGACATAATCTCGCCTTTACCGATGAAGTTGATTGTAGCAAAGTTTAGAAGGTTTAGAATCCTAACGTTGTTTTTATTTAAAGGTATTGCCGAAGAAGAAGCGTTAAAAATAGGCATGGATGAAAAATCGCAGGAATTTTTACAGGACGGTACGGTGATTTATCACGAGGTTTAAGCGGGTAACGGGAATCCAATACTTATTATCGTTCCAAC
>JAPLRZ010000051.1:0-37122 GCA_026398895.1 Methylococcales bacterium | reverse complement strand
TTCCAACACGGAGCGTTGGAACGATGAAACCCCGACCTATTTGGTTATTGTCCTGCGGCTTGTCGGCAAATGTTTGATGATATGGTCAATAAAAACAGGGATATTGTAATTAAATTTAGCACTGTAATAAATGGGGCGATTAATGGTTAAACCTGTTGATTCTTTTATTCGTTTTTGTACCGATAGCGTTTTTTCTTCCAGACGATCAATTAATGCGGGGTCTGGCTTATTTAATTGCGAATTCCAAGAACGTCCGCTCATAGCCATATCTGCCTGATTAATGGCGACAATCACTCGATGTGGTTCGATTGATTGCAATACTACTGTTTCTAGTAGTCGAAACGCTGTACCCATATCCCGAGAACCACCATCAAGTAAAACCATAGCAATATCCATAAAACGATTATGTTGCCCATCAATAGTAATTGTTCTTAACAATTCCGCAGTGATGTTTTTTGAATGTTCATGGTCAGCCGCTTTGCCGTCACCCAGCCCTGCTGAATCGTGAAAGCGCATAAAATCATGCAGTTGATGTGAAGAAATTTTTTGCGTTTCAGGATCAACGCCATCTCCTACTTTTGCTACTGTTGAACCGAACAGTACATTTAAGGTAGTGCTTTTGCCTGTTCCTGTCGCTCCTACCAGCAGAGCATCCAACGGATGCAGTAGATTATTGGCAAGCATCCGTCTTTGTATTTCATCAAAACGATAATTTTTCATAGTTTATTACAAACCGAAAAATCCAAGAACACTGCTAGCTGCATTGCCAATTACTCTAGCCGCACCACCTAATACCGCACCAGCGGCTCTGCCCATTGTACTAACCGTACTAATAAATCTGTCAGCTACTGCACCAACTACTTCGCCAGCAACTGCTTTAACAGAATCCAAGAATGTTGAGCGAATTTTCTCACGATATTTATCTAGTCCATCATCGGCTCTCCACACGTCTTCATCCTGATTAACGTCTTGAACAAACACTGCTCTTTTTTCTTCTTTGGTGTGTAGCAAGATATAGCATAGCAGTTTGGATAAGTTATAGGGGTTTTGTGAGTTATTCCCGTCCTTATAGCCCGCTACATAATAAATTGGCTCTACAAAAACACCAGTGGCTTCTTTAATACGTCTATGGCTTGATAATACTTTTTCTTCCAGAAATTCAACTAATTCAGGCTCTGGCTTATTTTCAGCGTGATTCCAACCACGCCCTTTCATAGCCATATCAGCTTGGTTAATAGCAACCAGTAAGCGTTTTTTATCTTCGCCCAGATTAGGAATAATCACACTGTTAATTAGTTCAAAAGATGTACCCAAATCGCGGCTACCACCTTCAAGAATTACCAGCACTAAATCAATTAACATATCTCCGTTAGACGTTTTTTCGTAAAGTTTATCAATGATGTTTTTAGAATGCCTGATGTCCGCTGCTTTGCCATCACCTAGCCCTGGAGAATCATAAAGTACAATATTGTTAAGTTCGTGCTTACTAATATCCATTGTTTCAGGATTAACGCTTTGACCTACTTTGGCTTTATCATAACCAAAAAGTGCGTTAATGGTTGATGATTTGCCGCAACCCGTCGCGCCAGTAATTAATATATTGACTTTAGTTTTTTTGAGCTTATCAAGATTGCGCCGAGCTTCCGCTTTAGCCGTATCAGATAATGTCGGATCATTAGTAACTGCATCAAACAGTTCATCGGTAAAGTGTTGTTGACTCATAATTTATTCCTACATTATTGAAAATTACATCTTTCCAACGCTCTGCGTTGGAATGCCTCAGTTGACGCTCCAGCGTCTTCTTATCTTGCCAAGCGACACAACGCTGGAGCGGCGGGAACTCTGCTTAAAAATGCTGTTATCTACCGCGTACCATTCTAAACCTCTATAAATTTGCTACAATAGCCTAACAGTGCTGTTTTCTACCTGATTAAGGAAGGTTTTATGAAAGTTCATGAAAAAATACGTTTTATGCGCGAATCCAAGGACTGGTCGCAGGAGGAGATGGCGGCAAAGCTGAATATGTCGGTAAGCGGTTATTCAAAAATAGAACGTGGTGAAACTAAGGGCTATATTCCAAAACTGGAACAAATCGCGAAGGAGTTTGATATGGAGTTAATGGATTTATTGTCTTTTGGTGAAAAGCATATTTTAATCAACGAAAATGGCAATAATCACAGTGGCAATGTAATCGGTTCATCCCCAGAACTGGCGTTTGAAAATCAAAAACTGCATTTGATACTTGCCCATAAAGACGAAACCATTGACCATCTCAGGCAAGACATAGCGCGTTTAACCGATATGTTAGAGCTATACAAAAAAGTTACCGCCTAAATCCAGCTTATTAAGGTTTGGATTCCTGTCACTCTGTGTTTATGATTACCGCGTATTGAATCTTGCTGATAGTCTAATGATGTAGGTGCGAATTCATTCGCACAGTGCGGATAAATCCGCAGTTTTTACAAGACGGCGCGGCGATTTATCACGAAGTGTAATTGATAACTGGAGTCCAAAACTTGTTTTGGACTCCACGTCTTAAAACGGTTTCACCGTTGCCAAAATAATAATCGCTAGCAAAAATACCGTCGGTATTTCATTCATCCAACGGTAAAAGACATGACTGCGTTGATTGCGGTCATTCTTAAAATCTTCTAGCCACAGCCAGCAAAAATAGTGATAAACCACCATTAACGCCAACAAAAACAGCTTGACGTGTAACCAGCCACTAGAACCATACATTCCCCACGCGTAATCTAGCAACATCCAGATTCCAAAAATAAACGTTGCCACCATACCAGGGGTGGTGATGCCGTAAAACAATTTGCGCTCCATGACTTTAAAGCGTTCATTGCCGATGTCATCGCTACTCATAGCATGATAAACATACAAACGTGGCAAATAAAATAGACCTGCAAACCAAGTTACCATAGCGATTAAGTGTAAAGCTTTTAACCAAAGCATAGTTATCCTTTTGTAAATGAGTAGTGGGGTAAACCTGTATTTTCTATAGTTCGGAGTCCAAGGCATGACTTGGACGGATTTAAAACATCCAAAACCTGTTTTGGACTCCTAACGACAGATTTAATCACCACCTGTGAATGTTGAAAGTTGAGTTTTTATTTCGGTTAAATCAAGCCGCCCCATTTTTTGTAGTGCGATACTGCCATCTGGCGCGATTAAAAAAGTTGTCGGAGTTAGCGAGACATCACCAAACGCGTGAGCGTTTTCTGCCTGCATATCTAAAGCGACATGATAGGGCAATTGTTGGGTTTTAGTGAATTCAAGCACATGATTAGGCGGATCGTAAGACATAGCAACAGCGATAATCTCTAAGCCTTTATCATGATATTGCCGATACAGTTCAATTAAATGCGGAATTTCTTGAATACAACTAGCACAATCTGTTGCCCAAAAAGTCACAATGACAGGCTTGCCGCGTAATTCAGATAACACAATTTTTTTACCTGTAATAGTAGAAAAAGTAGTTTCTGGCGCAATAGGAGAGCGACAACTAATCAGCATGATGGTGATTACTATCAAGAAAATATGCGTAAGTTTTCGTTGCATGAGGGAAACTGACGGTTGAGTTAAACGGGGCAAATACCAAAATGTTTGGCTGGATATAAACAGTGAGTGACAGGAATTCAAACCTTGGTTTGTATTTTGCCATTTCAAAATATAAAAATCACTCACTATTTATTGTTAGACCTGTTGCGACAGAGTAAAAATCTCCCTAAACTGGAGTCCAATAGCTTTAGCTATTGGCTAAAAACAGCTAAAGCTGTTTTACTCCGTCCTTGGCGCAACAAGTCTATTACCAACGATTATTCAGTTGTGTAATGCGATCAAATAATCCGCACAGACAACACACCTTCAACAGCGCGTAATTTATCCACTATTTCAGAAGTCACATCGCCACTGACATCAATCAGGGTATAAGCCACATCAGCGTGTGATTTGTTAGTTAAATCCACAATGTTAATGCCTGCATCGCCTAAAACCGATGACACATGACCGACCACACCTGGAATATTTTGATTGGTGATAGTGATACGCACACAATCTTCTGTCAGTGGAATCACCACTTCAGGGAAATTAACCGAATTACGAATAATGCCTTGCTCCAAGAAATCGCGTATTTGATCGGCAACCATCACCGCACAATTTTCTTCTGCTTCTTCAGTGGACGCACCTAAGTGAGGCAATGCAATAGCGCGTGGGTGATTAATTAAAGCGGGTGATGGAAAATCGCACACATAAAAGTGTAAATCGCCAGCATTTAAGGCTTCAACAATCGCCGCTTCATCCACCACGCCCGCACGCGAAAAGTTCAATAAAGTCGCGCCTTTTTTGATACGCGCAATATGCTCTTTGCTGAACAGGTTTTTGGTTTTTTCGTTAAGTGGAATATGTAGGCTGATAAAATCTGACTGAGAAACCACGTCATCTATGTTAGCCGCAGGCACGGTCAATGAATTCAATTTCCACGCATTTTGCAAAGAGATAAACGGGTCAAAGCCGATGGTATTCAAACCCAAGGCGGCAGCAGAATTAACCACTTTTACACCAATTGCACCCAAACCCAAAACGCCCAAAGTTTTACCCGCGATTTCAAAGCCAGCGAAGTTTACTTTATGTTTTTCAACATCAGCGTTCATGCTTTCTTCATCACCTGTTAAGCCACTGACATAACTCAACGCGGCTGGAATGTGACGAGAAGCCAATAACATACCTGCAATTGCCAGTTCTGCCACCGCATTTGAATTCGCTCCCGGTGCATTAAATACAGGAATGCCGCGTTTGGTGTATTCAGCGACAGGAATATTATTCACACCCGCACCTGCACGACCCACCGCCTTAACCGATTCAGGAATCGCCATACCGTGCAGTTTAAATGAACGCAGCATAATCGCATCTGGTTCAGCAACATCAGCCGCAACCTTGTACTGCTCGCTTGGAAAACGATTCAAGCCAATCGGAGAAATATTGTTATACGTTAAAATGTTAAACATTGTTTACCTTTAGATTTTGTTAAAATTGTGTGTGACTCAGCCGCCACTATTGCAACTGCATAACATCAGCATAACAGGGCAATAGCAAAACTGCTAAACTACGCACATTATACTCGATTGAATGTGTCAGTTGAGTTGCTAAAAAGTGATGACTTGCGCGGCTACCATCATTATCGTTCCAACGCAGAGCGGAACGATTAAATTATTAAGGAGATAGTTATGCAAGTTACATTGAATATTCCTGATGAAATTCCACAGGAAATGATTAGTAAGCTGTTAATGCAGTTTGAAAACCAATTACAGACAGCGAAACAATTAGTGACAAAAAAGGAAAAGCCTGTTCCTAAATTTGGTAGTGCAAAGGGGCTGATTAAAATGTCGGCTGATTTTGATGAGCCGTTGGATGATTTTGCGGATTATATGTAATGAAATTATTGCTTGATACCCATACTTTTATTTGGTTTATTGAGGGTAATTCAAAGTTGAGTCATAAGGCAAAAGCGTTGATTGAGGCTAGTGATAATCAGCGTTTTTTAAGTGTTGCGAGTCTTTGGGAAATGACGATTAAGAAAAGTCTTGGCAAACTAGAGTTAGGCATGGATATGCAGACTTTGATTGATGAGCATATTTATCAAAATGCCATAGAGATTTTTCCTATCAATACAGCGGCTTTTTTTGTGCTGCAAGATTTGCCTTTTCACCACAAAGACCCATTTGACCGTTTGCTTATTTCGCAAGGTTTAGCAGATGATTTGGTTTTATTGAGTATAGATGAGAATTTTGCAAGTTATCCTGTTAAGTGTTTGTGGTAAACCATGTCCGATTTAGACGTTATTAAAGAAATTGAAAAGATAATTGGCGAAGAATTAAAGCCTTGTCCTTCTAATATGGATAAAAATGCACGATGTAAACTGGCATCAACAAGGCAGGGACTTTGCCGATGCCTTACATTTAGCCAGTAGTTTAAACGCTAAAAAATTTGCCAGTTTTGATAAAAAGTTTTTGAAAAAAGCCAAGGTATTAGATACAGGGCTTGAAATGCTTGATATTTAAAATTGTTGTTATCATTCCAACGCGGAGCGTTGGAACGATGAAACTTGCGTAGCCCGTGTGGAGCGTAGCGGAACACGGGGAACAATGACATCATTACGAAAAGCCCCGCATTCCGCAAGCTCCATGCGGGCTACTTGCTACCATCATTATCGTTTCAACGCAGGGCGTTGGAATGATAGAATGTTTTCAAGCACTTGCTAGTCATTCAATAACTCGAATTTAAACATTCCGTTGAGATTCCTGCTTATTGGGTTTGTTCATCAACCCTGACTTAACGCGTTATAATTTTTATTGGGTATCTTTATGACTCCACCAGAAGCGAAAAATATCATTCAATCTTTAATTGTTATGAATGAGACTCTTAAACAAGGTATTTTCAGCGAACAAGTGCATCAAGCCTTATTGTTAGCAAGCGAGGCACTTGATAAATTTGCAAAACAAGAGCAGCCAAATAACACATTAGCTAATAAAGAGGATTTAAAAACGCCTCTTTACTGCCTTGTTTATACAAGTCTTGCAAGTCAAAAAATGTCTGATGATAACCTTAAATATTTTCTTCAAATCATAAGACATAAAAATCAACTTAGACAACTGACAGGAATGCTACTCTATCTTGACCCTTTTTTTATTCAGGCATTAGAAGGTGAAGAAACAGTCGTTAATCAGTTATTTGATGTTATTAAAAAGGATTCAAGACATCATAAAATATCTCTTATTTATAAAAAACCAATAACAGAGCGTCATTTTGCAAATTGGACGATGGGTTTTAGTAAAATTAGTTATAAGGATATAGAAACACTGGATGGTTTTTCTGACTTTTTACAAAAACCATCAATAGAGTTTTTCAATCGTTCAAACAATGAAGTTGATGAATTATTATACAAATTCAAACATGAAATTTTATTTTAAATAGGGTAACCCGATAAGAACATTATTTACCTTTGGTTTTTGTTAAAATTTATCTGTGACTCAGCCGCCACTATTGCAACTGTATAATAACAGGACAATACCGCGTACTGCGTACGGTGGGTTGAGGAACAAAACCCAACGCGTAAGATGGGCTACATAACCCGATAAGATGCGCTATATAGGATGTGCTGAGGTACGAACGCGCTCGTTCGAGAAACTTGACGCGAATAAGCGCACTCCTATCGTAGGCACATTCTATGACATTTAAAAAATAGCTACACCACTGTAGGAAACTTAATAATGAAGAATTTAAAATATATTATTTACCGTGAAGGCGATTATTATGTTTCTCAATGTTTGAATATGGAAATAGCCAGTTTTGGTTCAACGATTGATGAAGCCTTAGCGAATTTAAAAGAAGCAGTTGAATTATATTTAGAAGATGAACAGGCTATTAATAATTTTCATGAAGTCAGTGAATTTATGTTAGGTGAGTTTGCTATTCATGCCTAAATTACTTTCATCAAAAGATATTATTGCGGTGTTAATTGCACACGGTTTTATTAAAACCAGTCAAAAAGGCAGTCATCAAAAATATAGCAAAGGCAATCATGTTGTGATTGTGCCTAGTCCTAAAAAAGAAATCCCTATCGGTACATTACAATCCATTATTAAACAGGCTGGTTTAACCAAGGAAGATTTTGATTTGCGGTAAAATAGCGGCGTAGGTTGGGTTGCTCTTTTTGCAACCCAACTTAATCTCGCACTCATGTTGGGTTGGCTATCGCCAGCCCAACCTACAAAACTTTTGACAACCTCAACATCCACAAAACCCCAAACCATAGAACCCCATGAATTTTGACATTATCTGCTTTGATTGCGACAGCACTTTAAGCAAAATCGAAGGTATAGACGAACTGGCTAAAAATGTCGGTTTAGGCGATGAACTGGCAGAACTGACCAATGCCGCAATGAATGGTATCGTGCCATTGGAAGCGGTGTATGAAAAACGTTTAGCATTAATTCAACCTAAACAAGCCGACATAGACGCACTCGGACAACAATACATTGCTGAAATCGTTGATGGCGTAACAGCCGTATTTGCAACGCTGCAAGCGCAAGGCAAAACGGTACACATTATTAGTGGCGGCTTACGGCAAGCTATTTTGCCATTAGCGGCGTATTTGAATGTTCCAGAGCATCATGTTCATGCAGTGGATATTTATTTTAATGAGGATGGCAGTTATAAAGACTATGAACGCGCTTCACCACTGGCAAGAACAGGCGGTAAGGCGGACATCGTGAGCCAAATTAAAGGACAACACACGATTGCGGTGATTGGCGATGGCAAAACCGACATGGAAGCCAAACAAGCAGGGGCGTTCGTCATCGGCTTTGGTGGCGTGGTCGATAGAGCTATCGTGCGTGAATTGGCAGATATTTATATCACTGCCCCCAGCTTAACCGCAGTATTAACACATATTTTGTAGATACAGCTAAAGCATAATAAAATGATTTAAAGAACGTGGGCAAACAAGTCATCAATAGAACAAGCCTTTTGTCTTCGGAGTGCTTTGGACTGCGCCCATTTATGTTCGATAGGATTGAGATCAGGTGAGTAAGGAGGAAGAAACTCGACTAGATGCCCCGCGTGTTCGATGGGTTGTTGGCTTCGGCACGTTTATGAAAGCTAGCGTTGTCCATCACGATGACGCTGTTTGGCGGTAGTTTGGGTAACAAATCTTACGAAAGCCAGGCAAAAAATACACGGGCGTTAATCGTGCCTGTGAATAACGTCACGGTCAGTAGTGTGCTTGCCAGTAACGCGCCCATGACAGTTGTCCGACCTCTGGTGATGCCCATCGGGTTTTTCACCCCATGCTTGTACACCGCCAAACTTGTTCCATAAGTCGCCCCGCAAATTACCCAGCCGATACGCAAGCTCACGCGCCTTCTGACTTTCTACAGGGTTGTTTTTTGCGGCATCGGCTATCTGGGTGACGGTGTAGGGTTTCATGGTGGGCATTATGCCTGTTTGTCTAACTGTTCGACTTCTTAAAATGATACCGTTCGTGATTACGTCCGCACGGGGTATTTCCCAAAAAAACTTCCTTTGTATCTGGGGTTTTTTGAGTTCATTCATAATGTTAGAAACGCGGGCAGGCTTTGTTAGAGCCTCTTTTGTGCCTTTTGTTATCACATCAAAACACGATATGAGCCAAAAGTAATATGTGTATCATATCAAGTCGGCGACAGTATCAATTTTGCCTAACACCAACTATTTGGTAATGGATTAAATCTGTAATTACCCAAGAATATCAAGCCCAAACTCGACCTTGTTGATGAGTAAGCCGATAACGGTATCATGCAATCATTCCAGTTTTGAAAAGCAGATTGTTTTGCGATTGAGTCGTTTGATCCACCACCTAACATTTACGTTTTTGCGTTCGATTTTCTGTGTATCGCGCTTGAAGTATTCCGTTGGCATTCAACCGTTGGGGGCGGGTAAATAAATACCCCGCCCCGCTGCAAATGCTTTAGACTTTGAGTTGTTTTTAATGCGCGGTCAATGTCTGATTTTTTATCGTGACACGATCAGCCTCTGCTTTACTTTGCTCTTCCACGCTTTTTTGAGTGATGGGTACGGGCATATATTGCAATGCAACTTCCAAGACTTCATCTATCCAGTGTACGGGTCTTATATCTAGGTTGTGTTTAATATTGTCTGGAATTTCCACGAGGTCTTTGGCATTGTCTGCTGGAATTAACACGGTAGTGATGCCGCCACGATGTGCGGCTAACAATTTTTCTTTTAAACCGCCGATAGGCAATACCTCACCGCGCAGAGTGATTTCACCTGTCATAGCGACACTTGCTCGCACGGGTATTTTGGTTAAGGCAGAAATAATCGCAGTACACATACCGATACCCGCGCTAGGACCGTCTTTGGGAGTCGCGCCTTCGGGGACATGGACATGAATGTCATTGTTCTGGAATATGCTGTTATCCAGACCTAAAATGTCGGCACGACTTCTAACGACAGTCATGGCGGCTTCAATCGATTCTTTCATCACATCACCCAGTTTACCTGTGGCTGAATGCTTGCCTTTACCTGCAATAACGGCAGTTTCAATAGTCAATAATTCACCACCCACTTCTGTCCATGCCAAGCCTGTGACTTGTCCAATTTGGTCTTGTTCTTCTGCTAAACCATAACTAAAGCGTCTAACCCCTAAATAATCTTGCAGGTTTTCAGGGGTAATAAACACTTTTTCTTTTTGAGGGCTTAACAATAAAGCTTTGACCACTTTACGACAGATTTTAGAAATATCGCGTTCCAAATTCCGCACCCCCGCTTCCCGTGAGTAGTAACGAATCATGTCTCTAACCACCGCTTCGGGAATTTCAATCTCGCGTTCTTTAAGCCCGTTATTAGTAATTTGCTTGGGGATTAAATAACGCAAGGCGATATTGATTTTTTCATCTTCGGTATAGCCTGCCAAACGGATGACTTCCATTCTGTCCAATAGGGCAGGGGGGATATTCATGGTGTTAGCCGTTGCCACAAACATCACATCCGATAAATCAAAATCCACTTCTAAATAATGATCGGAAAAGGTGTGATTTTGTTCAGGGTCTAAGACCTCCAACAATGCTGAGGCAGGATCGCCACGAAAATCCGCCGCCATTTTGTCGATTTCATCCAATAAAAACATCGGATTGCGGGTTTTTATTTTCGCCAAATTCTGTAAAATCTTTCCTGGCATCGAGCCAATATAAGTGCGTCTATGACCGCGAATTTCTGCTTCATCACGCACGCCACCTAGTGCCATACGCACATAGCTACGGTTCGTGGCTCTAGCAATCGATTCACCTAACGAGGTTTTACCCACACCTGGAGGTCCAACTAAACACAAAATCGGCCCTTTCAGTTGTTTTACCCGTTGATGAACGGCGAGATATTCTAAAATCCGTTCTTTGACTTTTTCTAAACCATAATGCTCAGTTTCCAGCACTTGTTCAGCAATTTTTAAATCATGGCGAACTTTGGTTTTTTTCTTCCACGGTACATTAATCATCCAATCAATGTAATTGCGTACCACAGTCGCTTCTGCTGACATCGGCGACATCATTTTAAGTTTGTTCAACTCTGCGTCTGCCTTGGTTTTCGCTTCTTTAGACATTCCCGCGTCGGCAATTTTTTTGGCTAGTTCTTCAATTTCATTAGGCACATCTTCCATTTCACCTAATTCTTTTTGAATCGCCTTCATTTGTTCGTTTAGATAGTATTCGCGCTGATTTTTTTCCATTTGCTGCTTGACTCGCCCGCGAATTTTCTTTTCCATTTCCAGAATATCCACTTCGCCTTCCATCAGCGTCATTAGATGCTCCAGACGTTTTTCAATGTCTACTGTTTCGAGAATAATCTGCTTGTCATGCACTTTTAAACTCATGTGCGCGGCAATGGTATCCGCAAGCCGACTAGGATCATCAATGCCTGTTAATGAAATTAATACTTCAGGCGGGATTTTGTTATTCAGCTTAACGTATTGTTCAAATGAACTGATAGCCGTGCGTTGTAATACATCTTGACCTTGATCGGATAAGCTTGAAACATCATCCAGCGGAGCAATCAGTGCGCTAAAAAAATGTTCTGTTTCTTTATAGTCCAACACCTCACAGCGTTGATCGCCTTCGACTAAAACTTTGACTGTACCATCGGGTAATTTTAACAATTGCAGAATATTGGCTAGTGTGCCGACTCGATACAGATCGCTAATATCAGGATCATCGACTTCTGCTTCTTTTTGCGCCACTAACAACACTTGTTTGTCATCTTTCATGGCAGCTTCTAAAGCGTATATGGATTTTTCTCTACCGACGAATAACGGGATAACCATGTGCGGGTAAACCACGACATCTCTCAGCGGCAAGACGGGGATTAATACATCGGTTGATTGGTGCGTTTCCACAATGAATTCCTGTGTCAAATTTACGATGTAACCATTATGAGGATGCTAATCAAAATAGCAAGGCGTAGGATGGGTTTTTGTAAGTTTTAAAGGTAAAAAGGGCATTTTTACGAAAAACGCCTACGCGGGGCGGGCTATTCAACTCACCCGCAGGTTTAAATTAAAATGTGATTCGTGACATACTCAAAACATTGCGACGGGGTGAATACCCCGTCGCGCTCAGGTTTCAGAGAATCGGCAGGCGTACCGTGGACGGGTTTGGGCTATACCTACGATTGGGGTAATGACGACAGCGACATCGGCGCGAGTGACTTTATTTTAATGCCCAACGCGCCTTATCAAATCAAACAAGTGCTAACCACGCATGAGTATTGCACTAAGTAAAATTTGCTAGACTGCTATTCACTCAAGCTACTTGCTTAAGGTATTTACACACGTTGTGTAGATACCTTACCCCCTCCTTTATTTAAGATAAATCGCCGCACTGATCGCCCCACCCAAATCGCCTAATTTACTGACAGAAATCTTTTTGCCGTGACTGTCTTCTTTAGTAAGCCCATGACAAGCTTGCAAACAAGACGCATCGTAATATTCAGGAATCATTAGCCGAAAGGCTTTTTTGCCGTTCAATTCGGCAACTTCATCAAAAGAACCGCCTTTTTCCCACGTTGACGATTGGAACTTAGTTTTAATGATCTGACTTTCCCAGTCGTCTGGCATATTGCTTTTCAGCATGATTAACTCTTGTGGTGCGGTTAGTTTCAAGTACGCTAAGTTATCGACTTTTTTATTGAAACTTTGGGCGACTTGATAAGCAAAAATAGCGGGCAAAAAACCTTTAAAGCCTAATTTTGGATTATTGATTAACGGCTGTGCGTTATTCATCACTTCGGTAATCGCATCTAATTCTGCTTGTAATATCATGCCTTCGGCTGAATTTTTATCTAAATCGGGGAACGGATGTCCAGTAGATTGGGCATAATTGTTCATGGTTTCGGCAATGACTTTTTCGGCGGTAAAGGCTTTATCTGCTGATTTCTGATTGATTAAACCTTGATGGTCAGAAATAACTTTTCTACCCGCATGGAGCAGCGTGGTTAAATGCAACGCGACCGTGTGATTAGTTTCCTTTTGGCTAAGCATTTCTTCGGGTTCGATTTGCGCTAATAAATCAGAATTGACCGCCAGCGGGCCACCAAAAGGTCGGTTATGCGAAACGATGATTAATATAGACACCGCAACGCCCGTCGCAAATACCCCCATTGCACTGATAGACGCAATTCGATTGCCGCAGTGAATCATCGCAATAGTCAATAAAGTACAAATCGCTTGCAGAATTAGACATACCCACTTAACCCAGTTGACATCCGACAAACTCACCACAATCCGCTGTCGCCGTGCATCCAGTGCATTTTCTAATGCCGTGACAATGGCATTTTGCGCGGTGGTTTGACCCCCACTACGCGGCGTTAGTGTTAGCACAAGTTGTAAGGCTTCGGCTAAGGGCTGAGAAGTGATTTTTAAATTAGCAGTATGTTGAGCCATCATCGGCCATTCTTGATTTACCGCTTCATGAATATGGCGGCGAACCAAGGTGCGAATGCGGATTTCAGGTTCACCTGGAAAACTAGACGCTAAAAAAACCACTGCACTTAACGCACTGGCTTCACGATACACAGCGGTGTTGGCTTTATCTATATCAGCCCACACCTGAGACGCGACAATGGTGACAAACAAACCATAAACCACACCGAGCGGCGGTAACATCCCCCCAGAAATAGACATAAATGCCTTAGCTCGTTCACCGACAGCCAACATTTTAACGATAGCATAAATAATCCACGTTAAAAAAAAGGTGAAACCGAACACACATACCGCCATCCAGCCTATAGGCAAAGCATACAGCCACGCACTCATGTTTTGTTCCTTAAGTTGTAGTCGAATAAATGGCAGTGGGTTAAACCTGTTATAACGATATTAATGACTGGCAGTCGCACCAAAAAGTAAAAACAACAGATTTAATCCCCTACCTAATTAACATTGGATATTACCAGCTTAGGCACAAATAGCGTATCATTTTCCACTTACCGTAATTTAAGACTACGACTTATGATCGAGCAAAAAATACCCTATCAAGCCTTACTTAAAACACTACAGGACAAAGGTAGTTTGTCTGCTATCGAGTTAAAAAAAGTAGAGCGTGTACAAAAAACTGCTGTGGCAGAAAGTTTGCCACAATTATTGGTTAAACTTGGCTTATGTTCCGAACAAGATGTCGCTAATGCTTTTGTTGAATCGGGGCAGTTTGAAAAAGTCATTGCAGAACAATATCCCCAAGAAAGACAACTACCCGAAAACATCTCGTTACGGTTTTTAAAAAATTATCATGTGATAGGCTTGGGTGATACCCAAGACACGGCAACTGTCGCACTGATGGATCCTGAGGATTCATTTGTGCTGGACGCATTACGCTTAGCAACAGGTAAAAAAGTCATTGCTAAAGTCGGCTTATTATCCGAAATTGATGCGGCATTGGAAGAGCAATACAGTCAAGATCACTCAAAAACCGATAAATTGATCGATGAGTTAGGGGATTATGACATTCGTGAAGAAGACCTTGAGCATTTAAAAGACCTAGCCAGTGAAGCTCCTGTTATCAAAATGGTTAATTTAATTATGCAGCGAGCTATCGAATTAAAAGCCTCTGATATTCATATCGAACCATTTGAACAAGCTTTAAAAGTTAGATTGCGTGTTGATGGTGTGTTACAAGAAATTGACGCGCCGCCCGTTAAATCCACCGCAGCGGTGATTTCGCGTATCAAAATCATGGCGAAATTAAATATTGCCGAACGCCGTTTGCCGCAAGATGGTCGTATCAAAATACAAATGTTGGGCAAAGAATTGGATTTGCGTATTTCAACCATACCAACCATGTATGGTGAAAGCGTGGTGATTCGTTTGTTGGATAAAGACAACACGGTACTAGATTTTGAAGCACTGGGGTTTTCGGGTAAGCATTTAAAGCAGTTTTCCGATATTTTAGCATTGCCACATGGCATTATTTTAATTACAGGCCCAACAGGTAGCGGTAAATCAACCACTCTGTATGCAGCTCTTAAGCAATTAAATACCTCAGCGCGTAAAATTATCACCGTTGAAGACCCCGTAGAATACCAAATGGAAGGTATTAATCAGATTCAGGCAAAACCACAAATCGGTTTAACCTTTGCCACTGCATTGCGTTCTATCGTTCGTCAAGACCCTGACGTTATTATGATTGGCGAAATGCGTGACTTAGAAACTGCGCGTATTGCGGTGCAGTCGGCGTTAACGGGTCACTTAGTGTTATCGACTTTACATACCAATAATGCCGCTGGGGGTATCACACGTTTATTAGATATGGGGCTGGAGGAATATTTACTCACCTCCACCGTCAACGGCATATTAGCGCAACGCTTAGTCAGAAAACTCTGCCCCGCTTGTAAGCAGGCGACTCCCGCTCCCGCTGTGTTAATTGACGATTTGAAGTTACGTCGCTACGCTCCAGAAGGCGATATTATGCTATACAAACCCATTGGTTGCGCGGCTTGTAGCGGAGTCGGCTATCGTGGACGCTTAGCGATTATCGAATTTTTACCAATGAGTAATGGCATTCGTCAAGCAGTGATGGCGCATGAAGAAGCGGGAGCTATTCAAAATCTGGCGGTGGAAGAAGGTATGTCCACACTTTATGAAAATGGTTTAGTGAAAGTGATTCAAGGTATCACCACCTTAGAAGAAGTTTTGCGCGTTACCTCGGAAACCTGATGCCTTTATTTTCCTACAAAGTAATCAATGATAACGGTATAACTGAAGAAGGTGTGAGAGGAGCGGCTAATGAACAGAGTTTAGTCGCCACTTTGCAATCAGAAGGTTATATTCCTATTCAGATTAAACCCGCGAATGCAGGTACGTTTTTGGGTTTAAAAATGGTTGGCCGACGCAATCAGTTGTCAGCTAAAGACATTCTGTTATTTACCAGTGAATTGGCGGTATTGCTAGAGTCGGGCTTACCTTTAGATCGCTCATTAACAGTATTAATGAATGTCACCGAAGGTAATGAGCCGCTGACTAATTTTATTACCCGTGTTCTTGCCAAAGTTAAAAGTGGTTCTTCACTGACTGACGCAATGGAGCGACGAAAATCAGGCGATAGACCCGCCTCTAAAATTATTAGCAAATTTTACTTGAATATGATTCGAGCAGGTGAAGCCAGCGGGAGTTTAGGCGAAGTTTTAACGCGTTTATCTCAATATATGGAAAGCTCACAAGAATTAAAAAGCACGGTAAGTACCGCCTTGATTTACCCTGTTATTTTACTAATCATGTCGGTCGCCTCTTTATTAGTTATGTTGGTTTTTGTTGTGCCGCAATTCACTGAAATGTTTGAAAGTGCAGGCAAGGCGTTACCTATATCCACACAGGTCGTGATAGGCATGGCGCAATTATTAAAAGATTATTGGTGGCTATTACTGAGTATCGTATTGTCTATTTACTATTATATGCGCTCTCAATTAGCCAATCCTGTCACCAAAAAAGTATGGGACAGGCGTTTTTTTAATATCCCCTTACTTGGCAATATTATACTCAATAAAGAAACCGCTAGTTTTAGTCAAACCTTAGGTACATTATTATCAAATGGTGTTTCTTTATTAACCGCTTTAGCCATTGCGCGTGAAACTGTAAGTAACTTAGTATTAGTCGATGCCATTGCCGATGTGCAAGAACAAGTAAAACAAGGCAAGAATATGTCAGTGGCTTTATTGGAAAAAGATATATTCCCTAAAATGGCATTGCAAATGATTAAAACAGGCGAAGAAACAGGACGCTTAGAAGAAATGTTATTACGCGTTTCCACCGTCTACGATAAACAACTTAAAGTATCTATTCAGCGTATGTTAGCAGTTTTAGAACCCGCATTAATTCTTAGCCTAGGGCTAATGATTGCAGGAATTATCGTCTCTATATTATTAGCTATTTTAAGCGTTAATGATTTGGCATTTTAATATGATTAAGCGTTTAACAATAAATTGACAGTTATTGTTTAATATCGTTACAGATAATATCCTTTGATGGGATGTTATCTGTTTTACCCGCTGACTTTATCACCTGCACTAGAACTAAGTATCTTAGAAAATATCCCCGCTTCTTTAAGAACTACAGGATAACATCGAACATCCCGCTCGTTGTCTTGCCCAGTCTGGGCGTTTGGCGGCAAACTGTTGTTTGTCGGTTTGTTCGTGATATGGGTGACGCAGTAATTCTAATAATTCATGAATTTTGGCAAAATCGCCTTGTTCGGCATCATCGATGGCGAGTTGGGCTAGATAATTGCGTAATACATATTTGGGATTAACTGCATTCATAGCCTCACGTCTAACTTCATTAGGCACGGCTTGCTGTTTTAACGTTTGAATATAAGCACTAAGCCAGTGGTTTAAGCGTTCTCGATAATCGGCGGTGAGTTGTTCAGGTAGATAGTAGGCATCGGCAAGTTGTTCAATGGCATGATCTACGCTTTGCGCTAATTCAAGATTGCTATCAATTAGGGCGAGTTGGCGAAAGAAAATCGTCATATCGGTTTCGACTAGCGGTAATAGGGCTAACAGTTCGCTGCACAATGTTTCGTCAAAAGCCGTTAAGCCTAACTTAGCGGCTATCATGGTTTGCCAGCCTTGTTCAAAGGTGGAGTTATAAACTGCTAAGCCCGCTTTTAAGGGTTCTACGCGTTCAATCAATGGATACAGAGCATTCGCTAATTGTACTAAATTCCAATAAGCCATCGCAGGTTGTCTGCCGAATCGATAGCGTTTTATATCGGCATCGGTGGTATTAGGTGTCCAATTGGGATCATAATTTTCTAGCCAGCCGTAAGGACCATAATCAATGGTTAAGCCTAGGATAGACATATTGTCGGTATTCATTACCCCATGCACAAAACCGACACGTTGCCAATGGACAATCATTTCGGCAGTGCGACGACAAATTTCGCTAAACCATTGTGTATAAACAGCAGTTGAGGGTTCACCTAATTCAGGAAAATCGGTGCGTATGGTGTAATCGGCGAGTGTTTTTAATAATGAAGTATCACTACGCGCGGTTAAAATTTGAAAACTGCCAAAACGGGTGAATGAGGGGGCGACACGACACACTACTGCGCCCAGTTCAGCGCGTGGATTGCCGTCATAAAACATATCTCGCACCACGGTTTCACCTGTTAGCGTTAGACTTAAAGCGCGAGTAGTCGGTACGCCTAAATGATACATTGCTTCGCTACATAAAAATTCTCGCACTGAAGAACGCAATACCGCTAAGCCATCTGAGTTGCGTGAATAGGGCGTAGCCCCCGCGCCTTTAAGCTGTAATGCCCAGCGTTCACCGTGTTTATTAATCACTTCGCCTAAATTAATGGCACGTCCATCACCTAATTGTCCAGCCCAGTTACCAAATTGATGTCCTCCATAACAAGTGGCATAGCTTTCCATACCATTGGCTAAACGATTACCTGCAAAAACTTGGGTAAAATCATTAGACGCACAGACCTCATAACTTAAATCCAATAAATCAGCAACTTCGTGGGAATACGCGACACAGTGTGGTTTTGCTACTGGCGTGGGCAATACCTTTGAATAGCACGCGCCAAATACCTGACGGCGAGTATTAAGCGGCTCTTCATCAGCGGGTAATTCACCAATAAAACGATTATCAAAGGTTAGCTGATCGAGATGAGTTATTTTTGCAAGAGATTTCATGAGTGTTTGGTGTTAGTTAAAAAAAGACTCTAGCATACGCTTTTTTTAGCGACTCTGATAAGAGTCAAGCGCATTTTAAGCCTAAACATTGGAGGTCAAGGCTTTGCCTGACTTGCAAGCAAAGCTTGCACTCCCGAATACACGCAAACTTATTGCTACGCACTTAACGGTCGTTCTTTCTTTATCACCCAATTTAAAATCATTGCCATGCAGTAGTTGAACATCATTAGAAGTCCATTCAAAGGCAGTAGTAGATTGACTGACTAAAATAGGGGTAATGATTTTGATGAGATACTATTCATTGGTTTTAATTACTTAATGATACGATTAAATCAAAGTATTTTTAGTTACTTATGCACACCGACTGTTTGCTAAAAACTGACACCATTGCCTGCCATTAATTGGCTTTCAATGACAATAAACTAGCAATCTCGTTATTGTCTCTTTTGGAATCAACTGAGGGATCAAGAATAAAGACTTGTTCATTAGCAACGCCGCTTTTTTGTACCAGATAACTGGCGATTGCTTGGGCTCTTTGTGCTGCAAGTTTTTTAAGTCTGGGTTGTTCGCGTTTAAGTGCGGTAGACAATTGTTGTTTAGCCACTTCATAAAAATCACCTGCTTTGCTGTCAATGAGTTCGGGTGTGCCAAGTAGTGATTTTTTTGCCAATTTTGGAAATGTCTCTATAAATAGTTCTGCTAATAGGCGTTTGTAATCGCTATCCGATAGTTTGACATATTCGGCTAATATCTTTGTGTTAGCTTGTTTATTAATTTCATTGGCTCTTATTTTTTTGAGTTGATCATACAAAGCGGCTTCTCGTAGGGCTGGCCAATCTTGAGTTTGGAATGCCGTGCCTTTTATATCTAAAATCAATACGGGTCGCTCTTTTAGTATTTTAGCTAATGCGGCGAGTTTTTCTTGTTGGGTCTTATCCAAGATTGCATTACCCGCGCTAAAGCTGATGGTACTCATATCTTCTTCAGTATCAGCAAGCGATGCAATAGCGCGAAAAGGTGAGGAGATTATTTTGCTTAGGGTATTTTCCAACGCATCTACGATAATCTCGCCCATATCAAATTGCGGGTTGTTGAGACTACCCGTAATCGGCACATTAATTTTTATTTTGCCATCGCTATCTTTAAGTAAGGCAACGGCAAACTCCAAAGGCAATGAAACGGCTTTGGGGTTGTCAACTTTTTCACCTAGTTCAAATTGATCAATCAATATACTGTTACTTGCTGTCAGTTCTTCGTTGACGACTTTATATTTTAACCCTAGGGTTAATTTACCTTTTTCAACTTTATAGCCTGCAAACTGCACCATGTAAGGTGAAATTAACGGCATGGGCATTCCTTTAAAGTTTAAATTTAAATCGTAATCCCCCAAATAAGGGCTGATATGACCATCAATATCTACGGGGGACAAATCGTAGGCATTGCCTTTTAACGATAGTTTGATGGTGGATTTTTGATCGGAGGAAATATCACTCGCACCGCCGTCCAAACCTTTAATTTGTGCAGCAAAAGGTAAAATCAGTGAGTTATCGGCAAAATCAGAAGAGCCATCAATGATTTGAATGTTAGCCAATTTAAAATAAGCTGGGGGCTGAACGCTTGCTTTAGTGGGAATTTTACTGGGTTCTGGATCAGCAATGAATATGTCTGAAAAATTGACGGATTTGTCTTTCTTGATAGTCACTCGCGTGTAGGGTTTATCAATAATTAGTGTGTCAGCGGTATAACTGTTTTTTTGTAAATCAACACTCAAAGCTTTTAAGGTTAAGGTTTTCCAAGTGATGAAATCTTTGTGGAATTTTTGATCGCGAGTGATTAATTGGCTGATACTGGAATCACCCGTAAATTTAAGGTCTAGCGGCTGGTTTGTAGGCATAGCGACAGCGAGTTTGCCTGTCGTTGTCAACTGCCCATCGATTATATCTAAATGGGCGATTTTTTCTAGGTAGGATTGAAAGGGTTCTAAGTTTATCGCTTTGGCATTAATCGATAAATTTGTTGCGAACGGTTCAACAACGGTGTCGCCGTTAACTTGAATACTACCTGTTTTATTAATTCCAACCATTAACTGAAAAGGTAATTTCACGCCTGTTTTATTGCTATAAGCTGTGAGTTTAAAATCAATAGGTTTGAGCGTGACCATAACAGGCTTGGTTTGGGTTTTATCTTCAAAGGTCGTACCAAAATTAGTAAGCGCGATGGTATTAATTTTAATCGCCAGTGGTGTCGATGTTAATTCGTTGGTGCTGATAGTGGGTGTCGTTTTGGCTGGAGTGAATAAAGTCTGATAATTGAAAATACCTTTGGGGTTTAGCCAAGTACGAAAATCAGCATCTTTTGCTAACAGGGATTCAATCGCAAGCTGTTGTTCGTTTAACGTAAAGTCAACGCCATTCAGTGCTAAGTCGGCGATGTCTATGAGTGACTTGTCCTGAGCTTGTTCAAATAATTGAATACCACGACTGTTTAATTTACCTTGTTTAGTGCTTACTAATACTTTGTCATCAACAAGACGAATATCGATAGCCGTTTCTAATGCGGTCTCTGGGACTTTAACGGTAATATTTGAATAAACGAGTTGTGAATCACGCAGCTCAACTTTAGTGTTATTGACGAAAAATTGCCAAGTATCATGTGCATAGCTAATTTTAACATCGGTTTCGTGGGTAAACTTAGGGGCTTTGATGAACGTTTTCGTTGGCGTTAATTGGGAAAATTCAAAATCACGCAGACTAACTTTCGATTTATTGGCGGTAAATAACCATGTACTATCGGCATAAGTTATCTTAAGATCAGTTTCGTGAATAAATTCAGGGGTTTTAATCAGAATAGGATTTGAGTCTTTTTCAGCATACTGAAAATCCTGTAACTCCATTTTAGCTTTATCAGCAGTAAAGTTGAGGTGCTGATCGACATAACTAACGTAGTAATCAGTGTTAAATAACACATTGCCATTCAAGCTAAACGCGAGCGGTTCTGGCAAACTGAGGGTTAATAAGTGGGGTAGTTTTAACGCATTAAGCTCGATATGACCATTTGATAGCAGCGGATTAAGGCTTGCTTCACCTTGCCAGTTCAGTTGTCCGCCTGAGTCTAGGCTAAGTTGCAAGCTTAACTGGCATTTTTTATTAGCCGCCGTGCTGAGATTTTCGACAGTGAGCTTAATCGACTGAATAGTCTCTTTGTTGGCTTGGTCTTCCCACTCTACCTTTCCTTCCGACAGTGATAGATTACCGATAGTTAAAGGAAAAAGCGGTGTGTGTTGTTGATTATTTACTTGAGATTTAAATAGATTATCGAAATTATACTTGCCATTTTTTTCTTTAATAACACGAACAATGGGCTTTACTACCGCCAGTTTATCAATGACTACTACGCGCTGTTTGACCGACTGCCAAGAATTCACTGTTACATAAAAACTATCAAAGCCAGCGAATAGCTTGCCATCAGCTTCTTGAATAGAAAAATTTTGTAGCTCAATAGACAGTGGCAATAGAGTAAACTGAACCTTTTCCAGCGAGGCTTTTCTACTGGTTTGTTGCTCTATGATGGCTAGTATTTTTGACCGCAATACTATCGGTAAACCATAAGTTGCCAATGCCAATAAGCTGCCTACCATGAGCAAAGCAATGACAATCTTGGTAAGTAAATGGTGGTTTATCATAACTATACAAGCCCAATTCACGTTGATGGTCATTATTTTAAACAAAAACACATGGGTTCAGTTATTTTTAGTAATATTTTGAAAAATCAGCTCATTGAATCGTAGTCTACATTTTTAGCTAGTCTATACTGATGGTGTAAACTAACATGGTTAACTTATTCTAGTAATGATAGCTAATGAGCTTTTTATGCCTAGACACACTAGCTTAGTGTTACTATTAACAAATCTAACTTGCTTTGGAGGAAAAATGAGATTTACATTGATTATCTTGGGCTGCTTTATATCTTCCTATGTCTTTGCTAATAATATTTATAAATGCGTTGATGCGTCTGGTAAAAAGGACTATCAATATAGCCCTTGTGGCGCAGGAATAGCTAATAGTACGCTGAATATTAAAACGGGTGGTGCTACTGATTTGGAAAAGGAAAAACAACAACAGGAGTCAAAGCAACAGGAAGAACAAGCCAAGCTTGACGAACAAAAACTAACCAAACAACAGCAAATGGAAAATCAAGCGGCTATTGATAAACAGGCGATTGCTGAGAGTGAAAGCAATCAAGCACTCATCAAAGCTAATCCTAAAAAGTATTCACCGTTTGCTATTCCGCCTTATGTACCTAATAAATTACCTGTATTGGTCAAAAATTTTCAAGAAAGACTCGCCGATATTGAACATTTAAGACGAGCTGCTGCCGAAAACGCATTAGCGTCTGGTGAATGTGAGCGAGTTGAAGCCTCTGAATTGGATGGAAAAAGCACTAAACTTTTGCTGAGTTTCTTGGTTAATTGCAGCAGTGGCAAAGCATTTTATCTTACCGAGAAAGAATTAAAAAATTAGTACCGCTCATGACAATAGCAAAAACGATATTAATTACAGGTTGCTCTTCTGGCATTGGCTACGATAGTGCGGTTGCCTTAAAAAATAGAGGGCATCAAGTCATTGCAACGGCAAGACAAACAAAAGATGTTGTTCGTTTACAGCAAGAGGGTTTTATCAGCCTGCAATTGGATTTAGCTGATAGTTTCAGCATTCAACAAGCAGTTACTCAAATGCTGGCGTTAACCAACGGACGTTGTGATGCCCTATTTAATAACGGCGCGTTTGGTCAGCCAGGCGCGGTGGAAGATTTAAGCCGTGAGATATTGCGCTATCAATTTGAAACCAATTTATTTGGTACTCACGAATTAACTAATTTACTGATTCCCATCATGCGCCAACAAGGGCATGGACGAATTATCTACAGCAGTTCAGTATTGGGCTTGGTTGCCATGCGTTATCGTGGCGCATATAACGCCAGCAAATTTGCCCTAGAAGGGCTAGCCGACACCCTGCGTTTGGAACTACACGGCACAAATATTTATATTTCATTGATAGAACCAGGTCCAATCTTAACTAACTTTAGACAAAATAGTCTGGCTTTGTATCAGAAAAATATTGATGCCGCACACAGCGTCCACAAAGAAACTTATAAGGTTATGGAAGAACGTTTACAAAAGGAAGGGGCAGCGGTTCAGTTTACTTTGCCTGCCAACGCTGTCACCGAAAAAGTCATTCACGCATTAGAAGCTAAACATCCCAAAATACGTTACTACGTTACTTTTCCCACTTATTTATTCGCCACACTTAAGCGATTTCTGCCTGTGTCATGGTTGGATAGTTTGCTTAGAAAAGTTTAAAAACATAAACACCCTCATAGTCAGTTCTGGAGCTATTTGGAAAGTTGCTTTTGCATTTTTAAACGCATATAGGCTGAGATGATGCAAGGAATTTCAGCGTAGCATTGACAAAATTCTAGGATTTTTGCCGCATTACAATTTTCAAGCAATAATTAGGGGTGGCGAGTTTTTAGAAAGGTCAAAGAATCTTTTGCGTTGAGCATAAAACAAAAATGTTTTTAAGCTGCTGCTTTGAGTAAAAACAAAGAGATGGGATTATTTTTTCAGTTTAATATTGATTGCACTTATTCTGAACAGAACAAGCGTTTATAGACTTAGAGCGTGTTCGATTTAGAAAAATCACCTCAAACACAAGTAAAATGTAGCACTGGCAACCATTTCAAATCAGATTTTCGATTGCTGCCGCTGATGATTATAATTACTTCATTTGGGGTGAGCGACGGGGCTCGAACCCGCGACAACCGGAATCACAATCCGGGACTCTACCAACTGAGCTACGCCCACCACGATATGAATTATTAAAACATCTATGTTTGACATAAGGAATTAGCCGAAACACCCGCCCATTATAGAATACTTAGTCAATATGTCAACAAAATAGGTTAGCTAGTGTGATACTAGCTAATCAAACTGAGCCTATTAATTACTAGGCTATATCACACCGAACACCACTCTGCATTTTAGGGATTTCCAGAATTTTGGCGATTTTTCCATCTAGCATAAAAATATGCACCACTTGAAACAACACCTGCCACCGTTGCAGCAGCACCGACAATAGGTGCTGCCATAACGACTAAAGGTGCGCTAGTAATGCCAAGCGCGATAGTGATTGCTGATAAGCCAGTGGGGGCTGCTATTGTTGCACCAACAGTCACAGCGGCAGATACCACACCCGCTACCATCGAAATATCTTCCGCCCGTTTCGCTATTTTTTCATGTGTTGGTGTAGTTTCTTCCGCCATGATTCCAGCTCCAAGTTGGTAACCGAATAAAACTAATTACCCATCAATGCCAAAATCTTCTGGAAAGTGATTTAATGCACTTAACACAGGATAGGGAGTCATACCACCTAAGGCACAGAGTGAGCCATTCAATAAGGTGTCACACAATGAACGCAACAAGACGACATTTTTTTCACGATCAACATTGTTGATGATGTCGTCCATTACTTCCATGCCGCGTGTTGATCCAATACGGCAAGGAGTACATTTACCACACGATTCAATTGCACAAAACTCCATTGCATAACGCGCCATCTCAGCCATATTTGCCGTGTCATCAAATGCCACTACGCCACCGTGACCTAACACTGTCCAGTTTGCGGCAAAGGCTTCGTAATCTAAGGGCGTATCAAATTGTGATTCAGGGACGAATGCACCTAAAGGTCCACCGACTTGTACAGCTTTAATAGGTCTGCCAGATGCCGAACCACCACCAAAATCATACAGCAATTCGCGCAAGGTCATACCAAAAGCAATTTCAACTAAGCCCGTGTGCTTTAAATTACCCGCCAGTTGTAATGGCAATGTGCCGCGTGAACGTCCCATGCCAAAGTCACGGTAATAATCGCCGCCTTTGTCCAAAATAATTGGCACAGAGGCTAAAGAAATGACGTTATTTACCACAGTAGGTTGACCGAATAAACCACTGATAGCAGGTAAGGGCGGTTTGAAGCGCACTAAACCACGTTTACCTTCCAAGCTTTCCATGAGTGACGTTTCTTCGCCGCACACATACGCGCCCGCGCCTAAACGCACTTCTAAATCAAATTTTTTGCCGCTGCCTTGAATATTATCGCCTAAATAATTGGCTTGGTAGGCTTTAGCAATGGCGGCATTCAGGGCTTTATGGGCATGGGGATATTCAACGCGCAAATAAATATAACCTTGATTTGCGCCCACCGCTAACCCTGCAATGGTCATGCCTTCAATCAGTACAAATGGATCGCCTTCCATAATCATACGGTCAGAGAATGTGCCTGAATCGCCTTCGTCAGCATTGCAGATAATGTATTTTTGTTCGGATGGGGTATTTAAAACGGTATTCCATTTAATGCCCGTTGGAAATGCCGCGCCGCCGCGTCCTCTTAAACCTGAATCAGTGACTTGTTTAACCACCTCGGCTTGGCTGGATGCCAAAGCGTTTTTTAAACCGCGATAACCGTCATGAGCAATATAATCATCCAAACTGATTGGATCAGTAATGCCAACCCGCGCAAACGTTAGGCGTTGTTGCTTTTTGAAATAGGGAATTTCTTCTACGCTACCCAAGGCAAGTGGATGTTGTCCTCCATTCAAAAAATCAGCATCGAACAAACTAGCGACATCACTGGGCTTAACTGCGCCATAAGCCACCCGCTCATTATTAACCACCACTTCAATCAACGGCTCTAACCAATACAATCCGCGTGAACCATTGCGAACTAGATTAATCTCTACACCCCGTTGCGCTGCTTCTTTAACCACAGCTGCGGCAGTGCGATTTGCACCGATAGAAATAGCGGTAGAGTCACCTGAAATATAAACCGTGATGCTCATGCCTCTACTCCTAAGTCGTTAATGATTTCATCAAATGATTCAGCCGATACTCGACCATAAATCTCTTCGCCGATTTGCATAGCGGGTGAACACGCGCAGTTGCCCAGACAATACACAGGTTCTAAAGAAAACAGCCCGTCAGCCGTGGTTTCGTGATAATCAATGCCTAGCGTGTTTTTAACATGGGCTTCTAGCGCGTTGCTACCCATAGACTGACACGATTCAGCGCGGCATAGATGTACCGTGTGTTTGCCTGCTGGCGTATCACGGAAATAATGGTAAAAACTAATCACGCCATGCACTTCTGCACGCGACAAGTTTAATCCCCCTGCAATAGCAGGAACGCTGTTTTCAGGAATATAACCTAGTGCGTCCTGTATGCCGTGTAGTAGGGGTAATAACGCGCCTGGCTTATCTTTGAGTTCAGCGATGATGCTTTGTACGGTTTCGGTAGTCGTTGATTCGGTCATGTTCACTCACTATGGCGATTTTATTTTGATTGACAACACGCTATATCCCTATAGTTGCAGTCTGTTTAAGTGTTCGTTAGCATAGCATAAGAACAATTATGTGTAAAAAGACATACAAGCATAGCGAATACTTTTCTGCCCAGTATTTTTATCAGCCGCGAATTCATATAAATTTAAGTGCAACACCTCGAAAGAGAGGTTAGATGGTATAGTTTCCATCGACCCCAAAAAAAGCACTCCCATTCAATTTGTTAAAACTAGATTCACCTAAATCGCTACAATATGAAACATAAACCCAACTTTTAGAAACCCTTGCCATGACCAGTTACCTTATTCGGCGATTTTTGTACGCGTTCCCCTTGTTAATGGGGGTTAATATTTTGACTTTTGTGTTGTTTTTTGTGGTGAATAGTCCCGATGATATGGCGCGTATGCAGCTAGGACAAAAACGAGTGACCGAAGCCGCAGTAAGTAATTGGAAACATCAACACGATTATGACAAACCGTTGTTATGGAACAGTGAAGCAGTCGCGGAAAAGAAAGTCACTGAGACGATTTTTTATACTAAATCGGTAGGTTTGTTTTTGTTTCGTTTTGGTACGTCTGACAGTGGCAGGAATATCGGTGATGATATTCAACAACGCGCCTTGCCCAGTTTGGCGGTAGCGTTGCCGACTTTGTTGCTGGGTTTGGTGGTCAATATTAGTTTTGCGTTGATGATGGTGTTGTTTCGTAGCAGTTATCTGGAACAAGCGGGCGTGGTAGTGTGCGTAGTGTTAATGTCCATCTCCTCCTTGTTTTATATTATTGGCGGACAGTTTGTGTTTGCCAAAGTATTAAAGTTGGTGCCGATTTCTGGCTATGATGATGGCTTTGCCTCAATTAAATTTTTAATTCTGCCTGTATTAATCGGCGTGTTTTCGGGCATAGGTTCAGGTGGTCGCTGGTATCGCACTCTGTTTTTAGAAGAAGTGGAAAAAGATTATGTGCGTACTGCCAGAGCCAAAGGCTTGACTGAAACGCAAACCCTATTTCGTCATGTATTACAAAATGCCATGATTCCGATTTTAACGGGCGTGGTGGTGGTATTGCCGCTGTTATTTATGGGCAGTTTAATCATGGAATCGTTTTTTAGTATTCCCGGGCTAGGCAGTTATACGATTGATGCGATTAACAGCCAAGACTTTGCCATTGTGCGGGCAATGGTATTTTTGGGGTCGGTGCTGTACATTTTTGGTTTGTTGCTCACTGATATTTCTTACACGCTAGTTGATCCGAGAGTACGTTTGTCATGATTATTCTATGGACGGATGGCTTAATTTGCGCACTGATTCTCAGTATTTTGGCGTTGGGTTTCGCACTACGCGGTAAAGAACATTTGCAACGCCCATTAAACACGATTGCCAATAATTCGGTTGGCATGGTATCGCTGATGGTGCTGGTGTTTTTTGTGCTGATTGGTTTGCTGGATTCGGTGCATTTCAAACAACAAGGTGCGAGTAATGAAATTATCAGTGCGTTGGATTATTGGGCAACACCGCTACGCACACAAGGCGAAAAAACCTATTCTGCACCGTTTGCCACCCATTTATTCAGCAAGGAAATGATGACCCAAGCGGATGGCTCTACACAATGGGGCTATCCACGTTTGCAGTTTGGTGGTCAGCATTTAAGCAATGACAGCGATAAACTAGCAGATATTTTGCAGAAAGCGGCAGTGGGGTTTGCGCAAGGGGCGGCAATTTTTTTATTGTTATACTTTATTAAAGTTCAAGGTGCAAGGTTCAAGGTGCAAGGTAAAAAAAGCGGCTTTCACCTTTTACCTTTTACCTTTTACCCCGTACCTACTACCCTATTAATTCTAATAACGCTAAGCTGTATCCTGATTCATCTATCAGGCTATTACCACGTCCTAGGCACAGACAAAGTCGGCGAAGATGTGTTTTATCAAGCGGTCAAAAGCATACGCACAGGCTTAATTATCGGCACATTGACCACACTTATCATGTTACCGATGGCGATTATATTCGGCATATTGGCGGGATTTTTTCGCGGTTGGGTAGATGATGTTATTCAATACTTTTACACCACGCTCAACTCTATACCCAGCGTATTACTGATTGCCGCCTCTATCCTCATGGTGCAGGTGTACATGGCAAATCATGAAGCTGACTTCACCAGCGTAGTGGTGCGTTCCGACACGCGGCTGTTATTTTTATGCTTGATTTTAGGTGTCACCAGTTGGACAGGTTTATGCCGCTTGCTCCGTGCGGAAACCTTGAAATTAAGAGAAATGGAATATGTACAAGCCGCTTACGCGCTGGGCGTTAAACAACACACCATTCTGCTGCGCCACATCCTACCCAACGTCATGCACATCGTATTGATTTCGGTGGTATTAGATTTTAGTTCGTTGGTATTAGCCGAAGCGGTGCTGTCGTATATCAACATCGGCGTTGATCCGACGACATTCAGTTGGGGAAATATGATTAATGGTGCAAGGCTGGAAATGGCGCGTGAGCCTATTGTCTGGTGGTCATTAACCGCTGCATTTGTGTTTATGTTTGCCCTAGTGCTGGCGGCTAATTTATTTGCTGATACGGTGCAGGATGCGTTTGATCCAAGACGTGGTACGCAATAATACTGGCGTTTAAACCATCTCATAACATATTTACCGCTGTCTGGAGAATTAGACCTTTGAGGCTTTTAAAACCTCAAAAATATTGATGAGGAAAATGCTTATACAACCAATACCTACAGTGTTTTCAATCTAGGTTAGTTACCCTAAACTTGGCATTGTTAATTAAGGATAGTTAAATTAAAGTTCTAGTTTTGCAGAAAGCGAGAGTGAGGAAAACATAGCAAACTGCCCGAAATGCCAAACTGAGTGCTGTAGAAAAGATGGAATAGTCAGACCCACTTTTTAGCGAGGTTACGCCGTAAGTCCAAATGTTATTCTAAATCGATGACTAGGTTACTTTATTCCGCTGTCCTTTTGATGCTTAAACGAAATGCTAATTTAGATGCTGTCTTTGTTCGTGGTAAGTCATGTATCTTTTTGTTGTCTAGCATTTTCCACACGGTTGTCCAACCTACAACGCTATATAGAATCTTGAACACATTTACGCGTAGTCTAAGTTTACAACTGGGCTTAAATTCCTCTGTATCCCGATGTAATTGGATAACGTCTATCTCGTCCAAAGGCTTTGCTGGTGATACGAATACCAGGTGGTGATTGACGGCGTTTGTATTCATTTCTGTCCACTAAACGAATCGCTCTGGTCACATCTTCGGGTTTAAAACCTGCGGCAATAATTTGTTCGGCTGATTGGTCTTGTTCGACATAACGCTCTAATATTGGGTCTAGCACATCGTAAGGCGGTAAGGAATCGGCATCGATTTGATCGGGAGCGAGTTCAGCAGAAGGTGGTCGGGTGATGACACGCTCTGGAATTACTGCTGATAAGCTGTTGCGATAGTTGGAAAGTTGATACACCAATAATTTAGGCGCATCTTTGATGGGTGCGAAACCGCCCGCCATATCACCGTATAAAGTTGCGTAACCAACGCTCATTTCACTTTTATTGCCTGTGGTGAGTAACAGCTTGCCTTGTTTATTGGACAGTGCCATTAAAATCACGCCCCGACAACGGGCTTGAATATTTTCTTCGGTAGTGTCTTTTTTAGTTCCCGCAAAAACCTCAGCTAATATCCCTGTGAACGCATTGACAGCAGGTTCTATGGGAATGATGTGATACTTTACCCCTAGCATATCCGCTTCTAAAATCGCGTCTTCATTACTCATATCTTGGGTATAACGTGAGGGCATAAGAACGGCTTCGACTTTATCCGCACCTAAGGCATCCACCGCTAACGCCAGCACTAGCGCGGAATCAATACCACCCGATAAGCCTAAAATTGCCCCAGAAAAACCATTTTTACGCACATAATCTTTAATGCCCAGCACTAAGGCTTGGTATTCGCTGACAATTTCTTGGTAATGCGGCGCACAATGACTAGGTACAGGCATCGCATCATGAAATTCAATTACGCTGATTTGTTCTTGAAATTCAGCGGCTCTAAATACAATCTCGCCTTGCTTATCGGTGACAAAAGACGCACCGTCAAAAATGAGTTCATCTTGTCCGCCGATTTGATTGACATAGACCAGTGGAATTTGCGCAGCGTTAATTTGCTGACAAATAACCGCTTCGCGTTGATGAATTTTTCCTGCATTAAACGGTGAGGCATTCAGTGTCAGCAATATCTCTGCACCCGCTTGTTTTGTTTGCGCAATAATGCCGTCTTTCCAGACATCTTCGCAGATGGTCAAGCCAATAAATGTACCGTTAAATTCAAATACGCACGGCTGCTGCCCTTCGGCAAAATAGCGTTGTTCATCAAATACGCCGTAATTCGGCAGAGCTTGTTTACGATAGTTTGCCAGCGTCACGCCTTGATGTAAGACCACCGCGCTGTTGTACAGTTTATCACCGTCTAATTCAGGATAACCGACTACGATAGCAATATCGGTCACTTGTTCTGCTAAGGCGTAAATCGCATTATTGGCATCGGCAATAAAATCGTTGCGCAATAATAAGTCTTCGGCAGGATAGCCTGTGATGGTGAGTTCTGGAAATACAACGATGTCCGCGCCTAGCTCTTGTGCTGTATGTGCGGCTTCGATGATGTGCTGAACATTAGCGGTGATATTACCAACCAAGAAATTGATTTGAGCGATAGCGATTTTTAATGATGACATAACGGGTACTTAAAATGAGAGGCTAAGTCGTGTAGGGGCGGTAAAAAATATCATAACATACTTGTGTTTGCTATCTGCGTTGTTTGCGGACAATCAAGCAAACATACAATCCGCTAACTCTATAGATCAATAAATTTTCGGTAGTGGATTAAATCTTTGTGAGCATGACTGCCAATCCTTTAAACGACTGGCAGTCATTAGACTTGTTGCGACTGCGTAAAAATAACTGCCCTTGGCTAGAAAATAGCTAAAGCTGTTTTACTCCACATCATGGCGCAACAACATTAACTGATGTTACGCAGCTTTTAACACCTTGTGATTCTAAATACTGTTTACGCCCTTCATAATCAAACATATTTTTGAGGTGTGATTGAGTACAATGTCCACAAATCCATTTAAATGCAGGTCTTTTGCGATAAATGAACCTGAATAACGTTTCAGGCAGCCAAGGTAAATCCATGCGTTTTAATTGCGCTTTACCGATATAACCGCAGTCATCACAGGCGCATAATTCAAAGAAATCATCGGGTAATTCAGTTTTGCCAAGCTGAATAAATTGCCTAGCAACCTGAATAATAAATTCGTCGATATTGTCTTTTGATAGCCCTGTGTTCCCCCGATGATAATCACAATTCGCCAACGTATAAGCAACATCTTCTGCAAGGTCTTCCCATATTCTATAAAGCGGTTCATCGTAATCGATTGCGCTCCAAAAACTTTCTAATGACTCTAAACCCTCTCTAGGCTTGAGTAGCCCTGAGCTGATATTGCTTGCTAATTCGTTGACGTACTCAGCTATCACTACGCGGTCTTCAGGCAACACCAAGCCCAGTTCACCGATACATTTTTCAAAATAACGCTCAACTTCATACGAGTCAGGAAAGCGTTCAAGCCCCAAAATTGCCAAGATAGCTACGTTTTTAGAGTCACAGCCTTGGCGCAGCAAATTTTCTGCCCAATTTGAAAAATCTTGGGGCTGTACTGTACCCAATACCCGTTTTACAATTAATGCGTTAAATTCCATCTATGACCTGCTAAACCGTGTTATATGAAGTGATCTAATTTTGTTTTGTGCAGCCTTCACTGAGCGCGTGATGATACAGAAAAACGCTAACATCATGGCGCAAACTACTTAATCTAACCTAACGATTATTGTGTTCAGAACGCTTTAATACCTTCCAAATTGAACGCACATTAGACTCAGATTCAGACAGTAGAAAAGTAAGGGCAATTTCTTCAAAGGCGGCAAGTATACAGATAATGGCAGCCAATCGAAACGGCCAAACGGGACCGCCGAAAAACAACACATACAATGACACGCCCATAGAAGCGGCGGCAATTTTTACCCCCCAAGTGTGATAGCTGGTAAAACAGCCGAATTTACTAAAGCCGATAACAGCGGGCAACAAACAACTGGCGAGCATCAAGACCACAAAAAACAGCTCTCTATAAACCACCGCTGGCCATAACCACCAGCAACCAATAGCAGTAGTTAGATAAGTGACAACATCCGCCCAACTGTCCAACATAGCACCAAATTGAGAAACCTGCCCCGTCAATCGCGCCGCCAAACCGTCTAATAAGTCAGTCAAAAAAGCCAACGCTAACAGCATCATAAAAGCAATGCCATAGCCGTGCCATGCTAACCATAATAAGCCAACGGCAGCGACAAAGCGAAATCCTGTCAATAGATTAGGTAAGGTGAATTTGCTGTTCATAAGCTAAATGAGGCGACAAGTGGAACGTGATCTGACAGTGACTGCCAAGGTGATTGCGTTAGTCGCTCACACGATATTGGAGTCAACCCGCGATAATAAATCCTATCCATCTGCAAAAAAGGTAACAAGGAAGGAAAGGTACGCGCATAGTCGCCATGCGTTTGTCGAAAAACTTCCTGCAAATCCAGATGATTAAGGAAAAGCCGCCCTGCTTGCCCTCGCCAATCGTTAAAATCACCCGCGACAATCAAGGGCGCGTCATGCGGTACATGACTGGCTATGCGCTCACACAATTTTCCTATTTGCAAGTGACGCTCTTTGCCCATCAAGCCAAAATGAATACAAACGATATGTACATCCTGCTCACTCTCAGACAATCGAATAACCCCATGTAGCAGACTACGACTCGCCCAAGGAAAAGGCGATACATTAATATTTTCCCAGCGTTCAAACGGGTATTTGCTTAAAATAGCGTTACCATGATGCCCCGCTTTATAAACTGCATTTTTTCCATACGCGAAAAATGACCATCCACCGTCAGCAATAAACTCACTGTGTGAGTGCGTGGGCCAATGCGCTACTTTTTTTTCATGGCGCAAATGTTCACCCTGCATCTCTTGCAAAAACAACAAATCAGCATCAGCCGCTATCAAGGCTTCTCGAATTTGATGCAGAACAAAGTGCCGATTGCTCATGTTAAAACCTTTATGGATATTATAAGTTAATACCCGCAAGCCTTTTGCGTTCATAAATGCCCTGATGTCTAATAAGGTCGATTTCTAATATGCCATTTGTAAAGAATTGGCGAAATAAATTCTTCACACAGAAAAAAAATCCCAACAGCCAATAGTATCTCAACAACGCTCAAACCAAGAGACGCGTTTAACACCCATAATGGCAATAACGATTCTGGCACGGTATCAAGACCTCTGGCGCGGCTGCTGTCATGCTTTCCCAATCGCCGTTTGATAAAACTTGCCAGTAAATCGCCTGTCATGGTCAGAGCAGCAAATAATACTCCTGTTAACGGTTCTAACCCCAATAAAACTGCCACAACAGTCGTCAAGAAAATAGCTGAAAACAAACCGCGCCACGTTTTTCTATGACCCAATAAATAATGACCATCTGTTAGCTTAAGCCCATTATCTATCGGTTTTGCTAACGTCTTACCGAGTAATTTATTGGTCAGTACGGGTGCGCCATTCGCCACAATCAGCAATAGCAACGCTTGAAATAGGCAAGACCAACATAATGAAAACATATTCAATATCTCCTCTTGATAAGTTAGCTATGTAGGGAGGTGATGGGTTTCGCTATGCTCTTCTATAAAATCCAATGCCAGCTTAGCAAAGTCACCCACTCGCACGGTCACTACACAAAACAATCATATTCACCCTGCGGACAAAACTATTTATTAAAGTAACTCAGCAGGTTTTTTCTGAGTTGCAAGGCTTGAAGGCTGCGTAACATCAGTTACTTTATTGACTTGATGAATGTGCGTTAATCACAAGCCCCGATGTTTTTAAAACCTCGGTTTATTTATAAATCTGGAGTCAAAAAGCTTTAGCTTTTTGCGATTCACCAATAGCTAAAGCTCTTGGACTCCTGATAATCTGCTATAGCGTAATAGTTGGCAGTCATGTACAAAAGTAAAAAACCACTACCTTATTTTGGATGCTTTCGCAGCTCTATCGCATTAAAGATTATTTAGCGTATCGCTCATAAACCATTTGTAGCATTTTTAATTCACCCACTTCGATTTTTTTCCAACCTTGAATTTGAATATCTTTTAGAATTTCTTTGCCTTGTTCATCATTTTCCATCGCCATCAAGACATCAAAGAACGCTTGGCTTTCATCTTTTAAATGCGGAGCAACACAAAACAGATGACAGGCAAAATCGGTAACACTTTCGTCTAATTTTCGGACATTGCTATGACTGAATGAAGATAGCCCTTCGTAGGTTTTTTTGAGCATAAACAATAAATCGCATTTTTTGCGAATCAGTGATTGCAAGGCTTTTATTTCATTACCCGAAAAGTCAAAGGTGAATTTTGATGAGTCTACGCCGCTTTCGTCACATAAAAAACGTCCTAATAGATAAACAAAACTACCTTCGCTTGCTGTGCCAACCGTCACACCTTGGTAATCACTTAAACTGCGCTTATCATCTGCTCGCGTGAGAATAACAACTTCATCTACCTCTGCAATGGGGCGCATCAGGGGAATAAAGCCATGTTTTTTAATCATCAAACAAGCTTCAAACGGTTTGGCAAACAGTAAATCGGTGGTGCTAGGATCAGGCGTATCGACCGATTGTTCAAAATGAATGGCTCTGGTTAACCGCCGTTGTAAATAAGTATTCAGTAAATACCAGCCTGTGAGTTGCAGTCCAGATTGTAAGCTGGCAATAAAATTCAACTTGTCATTAGTCGTTTTAGTGTGTGCTTGAGCAGTATCGTGTTCGCTGTGGCGCGGTGGCTCTGGATTAACGAGCGATGATTCAGCACCTGCGATGGTCGTTTGTCCTTCTGTGAGTACAAAACGCCCTAATCCTGTGATTTTAAACAGCATATTTACCATGCGGTTTAAGTGTTGCACCTCTACACGAATACGATTGCCTTCCCACTGTTCAAATAATTTTAATAATAGCGATAAGCCCATCGAGTTGACGCGCTCAACTTTACTGAAGTCCAGCAAGACATGGGATTCAGCGGGTATGTCAGATAATGCGTCTAAGGTAGTTGCACTGTGAGCATCAATTGAGCCAACAAAGTCGTAATGGTAGTCTTTGCCAGTGATGGGTTGAATAGTAAAAGTAGTTGTCATAGTTATGCTCTGCTCTGATAAGTGGCTTCATACTCGCTGTGATAAAGAAATTGAATACCCGAATCAACGTTCATATCAATAATACCGTTAATGTCCCATAAAGTGGTGACTTGAGTGCGTTGTTGTGGATGAACACGAATCTGTAAATAATCAGATAACCGCCACATCATATACAAACCAGCACCGCCTATGCCTGCTTCAACGCCTTCATCCATTGCGCGTGAAATATTTTTCAAGAATATGCTGGGCATCAGTGTTCCCCAATTGTCAGTAATCATCAAGCCTAACATATCCCCCGTTACTGCAATATCGATACGCACTTCTTCATGTTCAGATAATTCTCTGGATTCACCTTTAACGTAATATGCCACGCCTTTACCATCTCGCGGTGCAGCATATAAGCTATTTTCAGTCATTTCATCGAGAATAATCATTAACGCTTCGACATGGTCGCTAGGTAAATGCGGATGATCGCTTAACCATGATTGAATTTCTTCCATAATGAAAGGTTTATCTTCAGTATGAGTCAACTGAAATTGGCGATACTCTGGCATTTCTGGAATCAGTACATATACAGTGTTTTCAATATAGGTTAGTTACCATATAAAAGAAACTTTATGCCAATAATATACTCTAACTATTAATTTAATAACATTGTTAGGAGATTAAAATGAAACCTTACTCATACGACTTAAGAATTCGAGTTT
>JAPLRZ010000070.1 GCA_026398895.1 Methylococcales bacterium | reverse complement strand
ATATTAAACAAAGTAACATTAATATTCTTTTTCTTCCGCCCTATTCGCCTGAACTTAACCCAATTGAAGAGGCGTTTTCTAAAATAAAAAACGTTATTAAAAAACAAAAAGCTCGGACATTTGATAACCTTTTAATAGCTGTTGGAAATGCTTTTAAAATTATTACCGTTGATAATGCACATGGATATTTTTACCATGCTAACCAATTTTAATTTAAAGTAACTAATGATGATTGAAAACACTGTAACTCATCATCGCAAAACTTTCAGGTGGTGAGCGGTTATCCCATTCAGTCTTGATTGCCAGAATTTGCGGTAGAATGTCCATAAAAGCAGTGACCAGCTTTTTGTCGAAGTGACTTCCAGCCGACTCTTGTATGGTCAACAAAGTAGACTCCATCGACCACGCTTCTTTATAACACAGAGACATAGACAGCGCGTCAAAGACGTCGGCAATGGCAACGATGCGGGCTGATTCGGGTATCGATTCTCCAGCAAGACCGTTCGGATAGCCACTGCCATCCCATTTTTCATGATGATTAAGTGCAATCTCTGCGGCTAGTTGAAATAAGGGCGTGCTAATCTTACTTAAAATATCATAACCAATACGCGAATGTTGTTTCATGATGTCCCATTCTTTGGCGGTCAATTTGTCGGGCTTTTGTAGAATCATATCCGATATACCCATTTTTCCTGTGTCGTGCATCAGTGCAGCCATTTCCATTAACTTTGTTCGATCCTCGTTCCATCCAATAGCCTGTGCCAACAAATGGCTATATGCCGCCACTCGCCAAATGTGTGCCTCGGTGTTGTTGTCATTGTAATGTCCCGCGATACCCAGCATACAAATGGTCTCTCGATAGCTGGCTTCAAGTCGAGAAGTACGCGCTAACGATAAATGTGTTCGCACGCGAGCGCGGACAATACGCGGGAAAATAGGCTTGGTAATATAGTCAACGCATCCTAAATCAAAGCCCCTGTTCTCATAGAGTTCTTCAATTAAGGAGCTGATAAAAATAATGGGAATATGCACTGTTTTTGGATCAGCTTTAAGTTTTTGGGCAACTTGAAAGCCGTTCATATCAGGCATCTGTATATCGAGTAAAATTAAATCGGGTTTATGTTTTTGTACCGCTACCAATGCCTCAGCACCATTAGATGTAAACACCAATTTGTAGTCTTTTTGTAAGGTGTCGCGTAATAAACCCAGCTGAATGGGATCATCATCAACACACAGTATGGTCTCTTTTTGCACAGCTTTATTCCTTAATTGTATATAGCTAACGCACAATAAAATAATACCGTTCGTGGTGAGCTGTGAGCTTGTCGAACAGTCGAACCACATTCACACTTCGACAGGCTCAGTGCGAACGGTTTTGTAATCATTTTATTAGCAGTTAGCTCTAGTTAAAAATTGGGTGGTAAGTATCTCTTTTTTAATATCTGGAGTCCAATAGCTTTAGCTAGTGGCTAGAAAACAGCTAAAGCTATTTTACTCCTGTTAAAAGACTTTTGAGCAATATGTGGGCGTAAGGCGGAGCGCAAGCTCTGCTTGCATTGGCAGGCAAAGCCTCGCTGCCATTAAGTTAAGAAATAAGGCTTATAAATCAATATACTATGTAGCGTGAAAATTTACACCATCGACTTAAACCGTTCGTGCTGAGCGTGTCGAAGCATGGACGGTTTAAGTCGATGGTCACAGATTTTTCCATTCATCCTTCGACAAGCTCAGGACGAACGGAAAAATCCTTGGTTCGCTATTTGTATCATATTGATAATAAATAAAAAATCCTTAACTTAATGACAGTGAGGCAAAGCTTGCACTCCAGTAAGCATTAGTTATGTGTCAAAAAACCAGCAACTGCTGAACCGTTATCCAATTTAGCCTTGATTTCCAAAATTTCTGGCATGATGGTCATAAAAACAGTGATCAGATTTTTGTCGAAGTGACTTCCAGCCGACTCTTGCATTGACAACAAAATGCGCTCTATCGACCACGCTTCTTTATAAGCGCGAGACATAGACAGTGCGTCAAAGACATCGGCAATGGCAACGATGCGGGCTGATTCGGGTATCGCTTCTCCAGCAAGACCGTTCGGATAGCCACTGCCATCCCATTTTTCATGATGATTAAGTGCAATCTCTGCGGCTAGTTGAAATAAGGGCGCGTGACTCTTACTTAAAATATTATAACCAATAAGCGAATGTTGCTGCATGATGACTAATTCTTCTGTGGTGAGTCGGCTTGGCTTTTGTAGAATTTTATCGGATATGCCAATTTTTCCTGTGTCGTGCATGGGCGCAGCCATTTCCATTAAATTTGCCCGATCTTCGCTCCATCCGATAGTCTGTGCTAATAAATGGCTATATGCCGCCACTCGCCAGATGTGTAAGCTTGTGTCGCTATCGTTATAATGTCCCGCTTCACCCAGCATGTAAATAGCTTCTCGATAGCTGACATCAAGTTGAGAGGCTTTCACTAAGGACAAATGCGTTCGTACACGAGCAAGAACAATGCGCGGAGAAATAGGCTTGCTGATATAGTCAACGCCACCTAAATCAAAGCCCGTTTTTTCATACTCTTCCTCAATGTAGGAGGTCACAAAAATAATAGGGATATGTTCTGTTCTTGGATCGGTTTTAAGGATGCGAGCAAGGTCAAAGCCATTCATATTAGGCATATCTACATCGAGTAAAATTAACGAAGGCTTATGTTTTAGTGTCGCTGCCAAGGCTTCCATACCCGAACAGGCAAACAGTAATTTATAGTCTTTTTGTAAGGTGCGGCGTAATAAATCCAGATTAATAGGTTCATCATCAACACACAGTATGGTAAGCATAGTTTATTCCTTTGAAGAATTAAAAAGTTCAGTAAGTAAGGTAGCGGCGACAGTTTCTGCACCACGAAAATCGAAATTTTCAACGGCAGTGATTACTTTGTTGGCTGTTGCTTTAGGTAGTATGCCCTCTAGTATAGAAAGCTGAGGTTCGATAAGATCGAGATCATCGGTGTCCAGTAGGGTAATCAGTTGTTTCAGTTCTTTGATAATCGAGATATTGGTAACCTTAACCGTTGGTTGCTTGCTTTGCTGCTGTGTTTCAGCGTTCAGGTAATCGTTGATTGCCTCAAGTGTTTGTGACAAAACGCTGGTAAAACGGAGGAATGTTGCCTCACTATTAGCCTGTTCATGAATGCTATCATCAAGTCCTTTGACAGCGTAAACCAGTCGCTTTAGCGACAAAGCACCCGCTGCACCCAATAGTTTATGAGTGATTACCTTCGCCGCTGTTTTATCGTCACTTAATAGGTTTTTATGAAGGACTTCGTGAGCTTGCCCTTGCTGCACTAAAAATAGTTGCAAGTTTTTGTTATAAACGTTGGCATCCCGCCATTTTTTTAGCCCATTATCACTATCGATTAAAGGAATCGTCTCATGGGCGAGTGGCAATGTCTGTGGAACAGCTTTTGCGGGTGTCTCTCGTTGAGCAAGTCGTTTAACGCACTCCACTAACGCATTGACTTCAAAGGGCTTGGCAATAAAATCATTCATTCCTGCTTCAAGTGCGGCAATACGCTGACTTTTGAATGCGCCTGCCGTCAGTGCAATGATGGGTAAGTGTTGCAGTTCGGGCAAAGAACGAATTTGTTGCGTCGTGGTGTAGCCATCCATGATGGGCATCTGCACGTCCATCAGCACGACATGAAAGTAGTCTGGTCTAGCCATCAACTGATTAAGGGCATCAACTCCATTCTCTGCAACCTCGATAGTCGCCCCTTCACCCGTAAGAATTTGCCGCGCAACGTCTCGATTAATCTCACTGTCATCAACCACTAGCAAATTTAATCCTATGAGTTGTTGATTAGCCAGAGACTTGTTGACGACATCGATTAATTCACCGCGTTTAATTTTGGCTTCTATTATTGCATTAGCCAACGATAAAGCAGTGACGGGTTTAGAAATAAGCGCGTCAAAAAAATCACTGTTAGACGATGTCGTTAATAAAGTCGTTCTATTGCGGTTGGTCACCATGAGAATAATCAGGCAGTGTTCTTTACCAAACTGTTGTTGAATCTGAGTCATGACCTGAATGCCATTGATCTCAGGCATATCATAATTCAATAGCAAGCAGCTAAAATAATTTCCCCCTTTTTCAGTCAGTAGCTGTAATGCTTTTTCACTCGAATTCTGCACATAAGCATTCCAGCCAAGGCTAATCACAGTGGCTTCAAGTAGCCTACGCGCTGTGGCATTATTTTCAACAATCAGAATATCTTGGGCGGGGGGCAAGGTAGACAGTGACTGATTTTTTAGGATGCTTGCAGTTAGCACCAAGTCAAAGAAAAATTTAGAACCAACACCAACTTTGCTGTTGACTTCTAAATTGCCATTCATTAAATTGACCAAGCGGCGGCTAATGGTAAGCCCCAATCCTGTCCCCCCATAAACGCGAGTGGTTGAGTTATCGGCTTGAATAAAAGGCTGGAAAATGCTCTCGTGCTTGTCCGCTGGAATACCACAACCTGTATCCCGCACTGAGAAACGTAAACATATTTTATTGTTTAGCGCATTGATAACGTGAACTTTAACGATGACTTCGCCTTTTTCTGTGAATTTGATTGCATTGCTAACAAGATTAACCAATACCTGCTCTAAGCGAATCGGGTCGCCATACAGATAATCTATACCTTTCGGCGCAGGCACAATACACAGTTCAATGAGCTTTACACCAACAAGAGTCGTCATTATGCTGGCTAGACTTTTCAATATATCGGAAAGACGGAAAGGGACGGATTCTATTTCTAAAAGATTTGCCTCAATCTTTGAAAAATCCAGACATTCATTAATAACACCCAGTAGAGAACGCGAGGCATCGTCAATTTTGTTAATCATGTCGCGGACAACAAAGCTAAGCTCTTGTTTTTGTACTAGGTAAGCCAAGCCGATAACAGCATTCATCGGCGTTCTAATTTCGTGACTCATATTCGCCAAAAAATCCGTTTTGGCAGCATTGGCAGTGTTAGCGACTTCCAATGCTAAGTTGAGTTCTGAGGTGCGTGTTACTACCTGTTTTTCCAGAGAAGCGTTGACTGCCATAATTCGCGCTTCGGCAGTTTTGAGGTCGGTGATGTCGAGATTGATCCCCACCATTTGTACTGGCTCGTTATTTTTATTACGCTCAAGTGCCGCTGCCGCACGAATATAGCGAATCTCGCCATTATCAAGCACAATTCTAAATTCTGTGTTGAATGAATTCCTACCAGCAGCACACTCCAATAGTAACGATACCGACTCCTCTCTATCATCGCAATGAAGGCGGGAGACCCAGAATTCGTAGTAAAAGTGAGTTTTCTGTAGACTTTCTGGCACATTATAAAGTGCGAGCATCAGATCATCCCAAATGAGTTCGTTGGTCTTAAAATCCCAGATCCAAATACCTGCATTTAACGCAGTAATCGCCATTTTCATGCGTGCTAGTGTCGTTTGAACTTCCACTTGAAGATCTTTACGCAAGGCAATATCTGCCAATACTTCAGCCTCTAATCTGGCTTTATGGTTTTTTAGTCGCTGTACATATTTTTTGTGTACAAGGTCATGCTGATAAAAACTAATTGCCATAATGAGCAGAAAAGCGAGGGCAATAGGTTTGAGATAAATCAGCAGTAACGGTAGCAATTCCTTGTCTTCATAAACCCCAAACCATTTGTTATACAACTCATCATAAACGCCGTTGCTTTTGGTTAATGCCAAACCCTCGTTAATTTTAGCCAATAATTCCGCATTTCCCTTATGCACGGCAAAGGAAAATTTTTGGGTAAACCCTACTTTAATAGGCAAGGCTTTAATAATCTGGGTTAAGTCTAATTTTTCCAGCGTTTGCTGCCCCGATAATTTACTCAACAACAGCGCGTCGTATTGACCTGAAGCCAGTAATGCAAAACCTGCTTCAGAGGTATCCACTAGCACCAGTTGTTTTTCCCAGCCCTTAGACACCGCATAATCATGCGCTAAATCGGCATTCAGGACGATAATACCTTTACCCTTCAAATCGGCTTCAGAGTGAATGCTGTTTTCATCGTTGCGCACGAAAATAGCTCCATGAATAATGACATGAGGAACGGTGAAATCGACAAACTGCCGACGTTCATCCGATTGCGCTAAATTAATGAGTACGTCTATTTTTCCTGCTTTAAAATCTTGTAATACTTTATGAAAGGGCATTACTCGAACTATCGAGCTGAGATGACTCTCTTGTGCCACTTTGCGCCATAATTCGACAGTAAAACCGCTGGCAGTGTCATCAGTTAACCCTAAGGCAAACGGTGGATAATCTTGTTCGCTACCGACGATCAGTGGTTTTTCGTCGCCATAACTTAAATTGATGATTAATAAAAAACCAAGCAATAGCGTAGACAGTAACTTTTTTATATTATTACCAAGCATAATACGCGGGGGGGGGTAGTTTTTCTAATCATTCTTGTGCATTAACATATCATCAGGGCTAGTAAATTGAGTGTTAGTTTAAAAAACTAATAACCTTTGGTGCTAGTTAGCTCCATAAAAATAAACAAAATAAATCAATGTGTTGTGATTAAAACATTTTTTGTTTACAGCTATTAGAAAGGAATAGGAGTCAAAAAGCTTCAGCTTTTTACAAATCAGCACTAGCTAAAGCTATTGGACTCCATTAAAAACAATCGCTTACTATTTTAGCTGCTTAATTTAAACTAGCACCAAAGGTTAATAAGTTCGTATGTATATAAAACACGTCATTCTGGCAGGGATGCCAGAATCCAGTCACAGGGATGTGATTAATGTAATACCATCCTTGGCACTGGATTCCAGCATCCATGCTGGAATGACGATACAACGGCAGTGAATGTGTAGGTGCAGATTACACGCACTACATTAAGGTAACAATCATTTTCTCAGCTAATTCGGTCAGTATTTGTAAGCCAGCGGTTTTAATCAGTTCGGAATTAGGATGCTGAGTTTCTTGAGTCATTCGTTCTAAACAATCGGTGACTAACATAGTTTCTTGTTCTTGAATCATCGCTAATAAGAGGTAAGTTAGCGGAGTGATTTCCATAAAATGTACGTCATCGTGGTCATCACGGTATACAATCAGGCAAGTGGGATTCAGGGGTAACACGTCAGGCAAAAAATCAGGCGATATTTTATGGACGGGGTATTGATAAACTAACAGCCATGCGAGTGGCGATAATTGTATTCGAGACTCTAATTGTAGCTCTGTCTGATTAATGACTAGCTCTTCTTTGGAGATAGCTACTGCCATTTCTACCCATTCATAATGTGCAAGTTCCAACATAAACGGATAATCGTTGGCATTGTTGCGTTCATTTTCTAAAAAAGCTAAAAATTCTTCGGGTATTTCGGCAAAATACGGCGTTTGACTGACATGATTAGCAAAAAAATCCTGCGCTAATTCAAACCATTGTTCATTATTAAGCAGTGTGCGTAATACGGGAAAGTTGCTGCTAAGAAAACCATTGATGTTATTGAAAAACAATTCTCGATACATTGCTACCCGCTGCTGTGGAGCATCAGCAGGTGCGGGATTATTTTCAGGGTCACGAATATAGGCGACAAATTCACGTTGCTTATTGTCAAAGCTAGGCAGATTGTTTTTCATGTTGATTTTCCCACGCGTGTTGAATCTGGCTGATGGTTTGTACTTCTTTAATCAGCTCTGATAAGGCTGGAATATTAAAGTCACGTTCTAATAAAGTGGGAAATACCCCGTATAGTTGATAGGCTTTGCCTAGTAATTTCCATACGGGGTCAATAATATCCGCGCCGTGGGTATCGACTAAAAAATCATCGGCTTCCATATAATGTCCTGCAATATGGGCGTAGGCGATACGGTGTGCAGGCATGGCTTTTAAAAAGGCTTCGGCATTATAGCCGTGATTGACGCTATTGACATAAATATTGTTAATGTCGATCAGCACATCACAATCGGCTTCTTCAATAACGGCATTAAAAAAGTCGATTTCGCTCATTTCTTGTCCCATGACAGCGTAGTAGGAGGCATTTTCTATGGCGATTTTTTGCTCTAATATATCTTGTACGCGGCGAATTCTAGCGGCAACGTGATGAACTGCGTCGCTAGTAAAGGGAATAGGCATGAGGTCATATAAATGCCCGTTTTTACTGCAATAGCTTAAATGTTCGCTGTAAAACTTAATGCTGTGTTCACGCATGAAGTGCTTAAGATTACGCACGAAGCTTTCATCTAATGGGTCGGTGCTACCAATGGATAACGATAAACCGTGGGCGATAAAATCAAAGCGTTCAGTCATAGCACGAAATTGTTTGCCATATTTACCACCGATGGTCATCCAATTTTCTGGCGCGACTTCGTAAAAACCAACGCTTTCAGGTGGATTAGCAATAATTTCACTTAGAAAACTGCGCCGTAAGCCTAAACCAGCACCGTGAACAAGATTTTGGGTTGTGTCCATGAGAACACCTATGAGTGTAATGAGAGAAGAAGTAGGTTGGGTTAGCTGTGAGCTTATCGAACAGCGTAACCCAACACAATCGTAAAAATGTTGGGTTAACGCTTGACGCTAACCCAAGCTACGACACAAAACGCTTACTTAGCAGCAGGAACGTAGGGTACTATTTTAGTTCCTGATGATGGTTTATTTGCAGTACCTGCGGTTTTATCTTCTGGTGCTTTCATTGCCGCGCCACATGAACCTTCTTTGCTTTTCATGGTATCACCAGATGACATCATGCCGCACGCGCCTTCTTTACCTTTCATCATCGCGCCGCAAGATGCTTCCATGCCTTTTTTCATTTTGCCATCTTCCATCATACCGCCACATGAAGCTTCAGGTGCTTTGGCTGTTGCATCGGTTTTTGCACTTTCACCAGCCGCGCTTTCTTTGCCTTTCATGGAGTCGCCAGATTGCATCATGCCGCACGCGCCTTCTTTACCTTTCATCATTTCGCCGCAAACTGCTTCCATGCCTTTTTTCATTTTGCCGTCTTCCATCATGTTACCACATGAACCTTCGGCAGGTTTTGCATCAGCGGCTTTAGTATCAGCGGGTTTTTCAGAATCAGCAGCTTTTTTACCTGCACAAGCACCCTCAGGCATTTTGGCGTTAGAATCATCCATTTTCATATTCGCGCCACATTTCATTTCTGCTTCTGCAACCTGCATATAGCCTTGTGATAATTCGCTGATACCAAATGGATTGGCTTCTGCATTTGCTGTAGTTACTGCAAATGTTGACATAAAAGCAACGCCCATTGCCGCAGCCAAGGGAGTTTTATTAATTTTTTTCATGATGATTCCTATTTAACGTCTTTAGTTTCAGGTTGAGCTTCTGGTGTTTTCACATCTGTGCTGGATTTGCCTTCTGTCGCTTTGGCATCAGGATGAACGACACCTTCAATGTGTTTCGCACCCGCACAAGCACCTTCAGGCAGTTTTGGTTTAGCAGCTTTGTCATCCATTTTCATGTTTGCGCCACATTTCATTTCTGTGGCTTTATCCGCCTCAGCAACCTGCATATAGCCTTGCGATAATTCGCTAATGCCAAATGGATTGGCTTCTGCATTTGCTGTAGTTACTGCAAATGTTGACATAAAAGCAACGCCCATTGCCGCAGCTAAGGGGGTTTTAGTAATTTTTTTCATGTTGACTCCAGATAGTGTAAAAATTCTACTTTATAATTTGCTTTCAGCTAGGAAAACCGAAAAACAACTCGATACTTCAAGCATACCGAATACTGTATATCATAACAAACCCGCCCTTAAGAGAAGATGAATATTGTTGGTTTTTGAAAAATAGCCGTCTACACACTATGTTGTTTTTTTAAATTCACATAAATCAGCAATAATACAACGTTCGCACAATGGTTTTCTAGCCATACAGGTATAACGACCATGTAGAATCAACAAATGATGCGCCGCTTGTTGATGCTGTTTAGGGACGTATTTCATTAAGCCGCGCTCTACCTCCAAAACCGTTTTACCTTTGGCAAGACCTGTGCGGTTTGACACTCTAAAAATATGGGTATCAACGGCAATGGTAGCTTCGCCAAACGCGGTATTGAGCATGACATTAGCGGTTTTTCTACCGACACCTGATAGTGCTTCCAGCTCTTCACGAGTGCTTGGCACTTGCCCAGCATGATTACTCAATAGCTGTTGGCATAAGCTAATAATGTGTTTAGCTTTACTATTAAACAAACCAATGGTTTTGATAAAGTCTTTTAAACCATCAATCCCTAAAGCGAGTATCGCTTCTGGGGTATTAGCAATCGGAAACAGCTGAGCCGTTGCTTTATTGACGCTTTTATCGGTCGCTTGTGCCGATAACACCACTGCAATCAATAATTCAAAATGACTGTTGTATTGCAATTCAGTTTTTGGCTCAGGTATCGCTAGTGCCAAACGATCAAAAAGTGCGAGGCGTTGTTGTTTATTCATTAGACAGATTTCATTTTGAGCAACGCGGCTTTTTGTTTTTTTACCCGCTCGGCGTTTTCCATTGCTTCTTGCGTTTGGCGCGTACAACGTGCGTCATAACGCTGTTTTGCGTGTTGTGCCTGAGCCAGTTTTTCTACTTTGGAAATGTCTTGATTAGGCAAAACCTGCATGACAATACAATCGACAGGGCAGGGGGCAATACATAATTCACAGCCTGTACATTCAGTAGTAATCACGGTGTGCATCCATTTTGCCGCCCCTAAAATGGCATCGACAGGACACACTGCCAAGCATTTAACACAGCCGATACAGTCTTGCTCAACAATAAAAGCAACGCTTTTGGGTTTATGCTCGCCAAACTGCGGATTTAACGCTTTGGGTTCTACGCCTAATAATAAAGCTAACTCAGCAATACCTTCATCACCGCTAGGTGGGCATTGATTAATATCAGCAAGACCTGCGGCAATCGCTTCCGCATAAGGTCGGCAACCATTAAAACCACATTGTCCACATTGAGTCTGCGGCAACAACGCATTTATTTTTTCAATCATAATAGCACCTTAAATACCGTGGCTTTGTTTAACAGCCCATGCCACATCAACAGCTTGGCGATTTTCTTTAATATCATGGACACGAAACATTGACACCCCTGCCATGACCCCTAACGCAGTAGTGACTACCGTTGCGGTGACTAATTCAGAAGGTTCAATGACATTACAAATATCTCCCATAAAACGCTTGCGACTTGTGCCGAGTAACACAGGAAAACCTAAGGCGACAACATCCGCTAAATGAGCCAATAAATCCAGATTATCTTGCTTGCGTTTACCAAAACCGATACCTACATCCAAGATGATATGCTCGCGTTTTACACCTGCCTCTAATGCGGCATTAACACGTTGTTGTAATGCCTCAATAACCTCCTGTACCACATTCTCATAATAAGGATTAATCTGCATGGTTTTTGGTGAACCCTTGCTGTGCATTAACACAATCGGTACATTTTCTGTGGCAGCGACGGTTAAAATGCGTGCATCATTTAATCCACCTGACACATCATTAATCATATTCGCTCCCGCCTCTATTGCCGCTTGTGCAACATTGCTATCCGACGTATCAACACTGATTAATACATCGTCTTGCTCTCTAATGGTTTGAATCACAGGAACAATACGACGAATTTGCTCCAATGCAGAAACAGGATCAGATCCAGGGCGAGTTGATTCACCGCCTACATCAATAATATCTACATTTTGCAACATCATATATTGCGCCCGCTGAACAGCCGAATCGACATTGCTATAATGACCACCATCAGAAAAACTATCGGGGGTGACATTTAAAACCCCCATAATTAGCGGTTTGTTGGTGTTTGTGTACATCAATAGAACTCCTGTGTGACTTTTGTGCTTTGGATTCGGGTTATAATGCCCAATTGTTTGAAATTGATATAGTGTAATGGATAAACCGCGATTAGCTTGGGCGATTACTGGCTCAGGTCATTATATAAAAGAATGCTTGGATTTTCTGTTGACGCTGGATAGTGTGGATTTATACCTCAGTCAAGCGGGTGAAGAGGTATTGAAAATGTACGGCGTTGATTTGACTGACGTTCGTGCTGTCATGCCTGTGTATCGTGATAAAGCCGCCTCCGCACCGCCTGTTGGGCATTTTTACAAAGGTTATTATCATACGTTTGTGATGGCTCCCGTCACCTCTAACACAATGGCAAAGTGTGTGTTAGGCATTGCCGATTCTTTAGTGACTAATTTATACGCTCAAGCGGGGAAGTGCCGCGTACCAAGTATTGTCTATCCGTGTGATATTGCCCCTGAAATGGAAACCACCGCGCCCAGTGGTAAAGTGATGGTCTATCCACGCAGGATTGATTTAGAAGCCACTGAGAAATTGCGCGGCTTTGAATATACCACGGTGGTGGAAAGTGTCGATGAATTGATTCGTGCCGTAACTAAAAGGCTTCAATTAATAGACGCATAATTCTATCGCATCATAATTGGATCGACTTGACCAGAGCTGCCCTGTCAACTCATGGCGTTTTTTAAAAATAAGCCTATCCTGAATAGACACTTATAGCTAAAGCACAATAAAATGATGCCGTTCGTGGTGAGCTTGTCGAACCACATTCACACTTCGACAAGCTCAGTGCGAACGGTTTTTTTAATCAGTTTAAACTGCTTTAGCTATATATTCTGGAAACCCACCGTTGGCGTTTGTAAAATAGATCTGCCTGTTTTGAGCTTGTCAAAGAACGTTCTCGACAGCGTAAACTTCAAACACCTCCACCGATTGATGGCTAACTTTGGGGAATTAGGATAGGCATAATGCTTAAGTTGACGACTCGCTTGCAGTTTTAAGCGTTGGATAACGTGCTGGAATTTAAATATTTGGGGTGGGTTGAATAAGCTCCCTGTGCTGGCACTGAAAGCAAAACAGCCTCGGAACAATCTAATCGTTCCGAGGCTGGTTATTTTACCGCTACTAAAGCTTGAACATTAATTGGTTCTTACTTGTACCGCATTAGGTCCAATCGACCCACCTTTGCTGGAGGTGACTTTTATTGTCAGAACATTATTGGGTATAGGCGATACCACAGTCTTGGATACGAAGTTCCAAACCGCAGAACCAGTCACTTGGGTCATTGGTCTTTTCGTTAATACCACTGTTCCTGCGCTGTTGTAAGCCTCGATGGATACAGTAGCGGTATTATCAGTACCCGTTACATTGACGGCCCAACTGCCATCTTTCGTCCGATAGGTCGGCGTTACTGGTATTTGTAAAGTATCGCTGATAGCACCTGGATTAACAGTGACTGTCACCGCTTTGGTACTGACTCGACCCGCTGAATCTGCGACAGCCAAGTTAAACGATAGTGTAGTTCCTGTTGTTGTGGTTGGCGCGGTGAACGTTATGCTATTTGTTCCTGTTGTTGATGTTAAGGGCAGTTCACCAGGTCCAGTTAGCTGTGTCCAAGTAAAGCTTGTTATGGTCGCGCCTGGTGAAGGCGTAGCACTGGCGACTAAGGTGACACTAGCACCAGAAGTCACGGTTTGGTTGCTCATCGTGACCAGCGGTCCTGCACCCGTAGCGGTACAATTAGCTGTGGGTGGAATAGGTGAACCAGGCCAAGGAGCAAGTTGACCTTGTATGGGAGGTGTATTGTTTACATAGATAGGGTTTATGGAGCTTAGCGTTCCAGCGTAGGGGTCATACAAATCCTGCGGACCATGTCCTTGTGCCAGAAATGGAAAATCCTCAAAATTGTTAGGCACAATGGGTAAGCCGCCAAAGCCCAAATTTTCGGCAAATATGTATTCGCTAACAGGTGCGGTATATTGCCCTGTTGTTAAGCCATTGGCAGCAATAACAGGCGTTGGCACACCGTTAACCACAGGTTGCGAACCTTGAATTTGAATCCTGACTTCTTTGGAAGCAGGTCGCATGGGTACACCCAGAGCCGCACCTTTTAAGAAGGTGGTACGAAACCGACCTAAAGGCACGGTGGCGAGTGCGGCACCTGTTGGATCTAGGCTGGAACCATTAGGATAATTGGTTACGATACGCGCAAAGCCTTCAGAACCATCACAAGCATCTACTTGCACAAAACCAGTATCAATAGGACGCGCAACATCGGTCGTAAAGCCGACAACCTTGAACAACTCACGACCTTCTGTTGGTCCAACAGCACCATTAGCAACGCCGACACCGACAATGGTCACTTCTTGAGTGGTATAGGCAGGATTTGTACCTGGCGTGGTGTAAATACCTAGATTGGCAGTGATGGTATGAGCGGAAACATAGGTGCCGTTGGTATCAACTGCTTGAGTACCTGCATAAACAATATAATCGCCCACTTCAAGCGGTGCTTGTTGCATTGGATTGCCTGAACTGGCGAAGATCGGAAAACCTGCGGGCTTTGCAATGCCTGGATCTGATACGCCAACAGCAGGTGGCATATAAAAACTACCTATGTGCATTTGTACGCCATTTAAAGGTACTCCCCCTACAGGGCGGTTGGTTTCAGGACAGAGTGGGTCAGAACTTGTTGGAGTTGGTGCTACACGAGGAATACACAACGGATAACCCGTTTCCGCCGTTACGGTTGGATTACCATCATCAACTGCAAAACGGACATCCTGCTTATCTTGACCACCATTATCGCCGTATGGTCCCGTTCTGCGACCAAAGCGTCCAACAGGATCGTTCAACCTTACTCTAGCACCGTTTTGTACACCAATATCGCCACCCACACGGATTTCGCCCGTGCTGTAGTCGATATAGTTGATAAAACCTTCAGCACCATTAAAATCTTGTTGGGTTATATTGACCAGCCCCGCTATGTACTGAGGAACGCCCGCTGGAGCACCTAGTACGTCATAAACTACATTACCCGTGATAGTCGCTTCATACGAAGCAGGCTTTGAATTGTCAGGCAGGCGTTTGGTGTCTTGGATAGCCAATCCAGTTTCAGCACAGGAGGTTGACCCAACAGCACCTTGGCACAGTGGATTATAGGCAAACGTTTCATAAGGAGTTAGAAAAGTAGCAGGAAACGTAATGACCGTATTCGCAGGTAAGGTGACTTTTTGTCCGTTAAGTACGATGGTTGCGGTACACGTTAAAGCGTTGCCCGTCGCTACAGCCGCATATTTTGTTTGGTCTGTCAAAGCCGAGGGCGGCGCAGCACAGGAATCTAAAGTAAACTTTTCAATAGGTGCCGTGATGCTAAACTGCGCTGGGGATGATTGTGGTTGCACAGCCATAACAAGGGCTGGGCTGAGCAAGACACTGAGGGTTGCTGCTAGCATCCCTCTTTTAAGATTTTTGTTTGGTGTTGTTTTCATTTCAGTTCTCCTGATATGACGGTAAATTAGCTAGGGTTCTTTCTGTATTCCAGCAGTTCAAACGAATCTGAATTGATGAAAAATGACTTAACCTCGATTGATGATCGATTTCCGTTTCAATAGTTTTCTCTATAAATGAAAGCTCTTCCTTTGAGCAGTATTGTCGTGGCAGGGAAACGAAAGCGATCTCTATTCCCTCTTTTATCCATTAATATAGATTCAAGAGATTTAGCCATTTACCACTATGGCTTGTGAATATTTACTAATTGTTGTCAGGCATACAGGACGAAAAAACTGATAAATTACAACGACTGTTTTTCCAAAATCCTGAGTGTATTCCTCAGCAATTGATTTATAGTCTAGCAATAATGCGATATAGCGACAATAGAACGATCGTTTGTTTTTGGTTTTTTTTAATGGGATTAATGTTTTTAACTTATTGAAATATAAATAAAAAAATATAACTTAAATTTTTTATTGGATATGTATATTTAAAAATAGAAATTATTCGTATTTTTCTTGTTCTTTTTTATGTAAAACAGTTACATTAATTGACGTGAAATATTTACATTGATAAATTTTGAAGTAACCAAAATAAATGGAATCAGAGGTCATTCCAGTCTTGCAATTTTCATTTAGCTCGTTCTTCTAACAACAATACTGCTTCGCTTCACCGTAAAAGTTCCGTAAAGCAGTATTGGTTTGCTGCTTTACCCCATCATTTCTGACAATTTGGGTCTACTGCCATTGGGTTCCATCCAACGTAGGTATTCAGCGATATATTTTGGATCGCCCAACGCAGGACTCATGCCCCATCGTTCTAAGGATTCAATGCCAAATTTAACGACCCCTGTGTGCTGGGTTTTGTCTTTATCAATCGCTGGATCTGAGTTGGCAAAACCCAAGCTTTTGCGTAGCAGTTCAATATCGGCTTTTTTGCCTGTCAAAAATGTCCAGCCTGCTTTGACTTGGAACAATTCGGAGTAGGCTTTTAGCATTTCTGGGGTATCGTGTTCAGGCTCTATGGAAATCGAATACATAAAGATGTCTTTTCCCACTCTGTCGCCCAGTTCTTTTTGCACTTGTTTCAGATTGGCGGTCATGCCTGGACAAATGTCGCCACAACGGACATACATGAAATTAATCATGACGGTCTTGTTCTTGATTAAATCGTCGTAAAAATGCACAACCTTGCCTTCATGGGTGAGCAAAGGAACGTTTGGAAACTCCTTTTTGCTACGCGTGGTATGGTCGGCTTTTTTGGGAGTCGTAGGATGTGGATTGGCAAAAACCTCTGGTAAAGTCGCTAACGCAGCAAGACTCAACGCCGCCCCTGTCATTTTTTTGATAAAGTCTCTTTTATTCATGGCACTATCCTCGTTACTTTCCAGCGTTAGGGTCGGTTGGGGGTACGATTTTAAATCGAATCATCATGGCGTGATCTTCATGCACCACGTTGTGACAGTGCATGGGGTAATCGCCATACCAATCACGGAACTGCATATAGAAAGTCAGACTACTTGTTCCCGATGTCAGTTGAGCGGCTTGACCAATTCGCGTGACATCCTTTCTGGACAAATCATCGATTGCAGGTGCTTTACCATTGCGGTTAATGATCTGAAATTCTTCATGATGAATATGGACGGGGTGTGACCAGCCGCCACCTGATGTTAGCGTCCACTCTTCTGCCGACCCTTCTATAGGATAGGCACTGATAACGCTGGGGTTGTAGAACTGACCATTCACCGTCCACGCTCCATTTGAAGTATCGAAACTGAAACTGCGTTTCTTTGGGGCTGGTTTTTTTGTCGGCATAGGTATCATCACCTGCGTTTGTAGCGTGGCTAATGATGCGCTGTTATCGACAACAGTATCAGCCGAAACGATGAACTTAAGTAATTGAGTTTTACTACTGGAGAGTAAAATATTGCCCGTAGGTCCTTTACCATTAAGTTGTTCGAGACGGTTTTCCAGATAAATCACATCGCCAGGATTATATTTACTGAAATCGATGATAACATCGGCACGTTCAGCGACACCTAAACGAATACTTGACACGATTTGCGCCTTGGGCAATAAATTACCGCAATTGGCGATGCGGGTCATTGTAGTGGGTACTTTTGTGTTAGTGCTGCTTAACGACAATTCAATAAAGCGTGATGGACCTCCATCCAGAAAACGAAAACGGTATTTACGGCGTTTAACTGTCAGAAAAGGTTTAATTTTGAAGTTGACGGTTTGTTGATCGCCGATGATGCCTTCAATATTAAAGGTGTCGTAGAACATTTGCCCCGTTTGATCAAATACTTTGTCGGTAAACAACAACGGTATATCGAATTCACCGCTAGGCAATCTCAAGCCAGTGGTTTCATTATCGGTATCAAGTTTAATATCATCGCTGAACAGGGTGTAAAAAGAAGCCAAACCCTTATAAACATTTTGAGCAGTAAAATCAAAACGGTGGTCATGAAACCACAGGGTACTTTGGGTTTCTTGCCAATCACCTGGACACCACAAACCATTTGGATGTGTCGTGCCATTCTTATGAGTGCTGGCAAAACCCGCACGCACATTGGGATACCAATAGTCATACCACTTGCCAGAGTCAAAGAAACGCATGGGGCCACCATCGGATTCGGGTGGATTATGGGCATTATGAAGATGAGGTGAGCATTGATTGATACCAAAGCCTTGGGTATCCCTGCCGTCTTTAGGTAAAGCATTGTACATACGCATTAACACAGGCTTGCCATACTGTGCCTTGAAACGTAATACGCCAGCCGCATATTCACCTTTACTATTAGGGTTCATGTCGGTGTATGTCCAGACTTTAGAATTAAAGCTGGGATACTCGGCGGCGGAATAGAAATTCCAGTCAATTTCCTTTGCCATCAACTCATATAGAAGTTACGCATTGACAGATGCTATAAAATACGAACATCCCCTAACCAAGAAAATAGCAAGATTGTGATAAGGAAACCAAGTCGCCCACCAACGGCACGTTGTACGTTGCCTATGTATATAGAAGTTACGCATTGACAGATGCTATAAAATACGAACATCCCCTAACCAAGAAAATAGCAAGATTGTGATAAGGAAACCAAGTCGCCCACCAACGGCACGTTGTACGTTGCCTATGTATATTAGTTTT
>JAPLRZ010000034.1 GCA_026398895.1 Methylococcales bacterium | reverse complement strand
GTCGATTATCGTGCAAAAAATGGTAACTTCAAAACACTTGAAGACTTAACCCACGTCTCTGGCATTGGCACTAAAACTATCGAAAAAAATAAAACCGATATTTTACTTGCCTCCCCAGCCCCAGCCGCCACGCCCGCCGACCCAGCAAAAAAAACAGACCTTCCTGAAACCTCCTCTAAAAAGAAGTAGCTTTTAGCCTTCTCTCAGTAGCCTGTCACCCACGGGCTATTGACTCCTCTCAACTCAAAATTAACCCTCTTTAGGTTAACTCATGCCTTTATGTGTGCAGCTTCGGATAGCAAGAGGCGAATAGCTTTAGCTTGCGCCCATTTTTTTCAATCGGATTAAGATCGGCGAGTAAGGTGGCAAATACGCCAAAATATGCCCCGCTTGTGTAATAGCCTCTTGAATATCCTGCCGTTTATGAAGAGGGGGTATTCATCACAACCACACTATTTGACGGTAAAGCAGGCAATAAGCACGGAACAACCCAGCCATGAAAAATATTTGCATTGACATTGAATTCAAAAAGACCAATTCCCGCTATTATTTTATTAGTGCTTAGCTCTAGCAAAAGCACTAGATGAAAATACGTTGGTTGCTTTTGAAATGAATGGTGAACCATTGTCACATTGGAATGGTTTTCCTGCTCGCTTAATCGTTGAGTGTTGGGTGGCTACTTATTGGATAAAGCATTTGACCTCCATTAATGCGCTGTCAAAGCTGGGTAGTGGGTTAAATCTGTTATTTAAGCTAAACATCAGGTTGTTGAGGCGGAGTTCAATAGCTTTAGCTATTGGCGATTCGCAAAAAGCTAAAGCTTTTTGACTCCATATTTCACCCACCACCGCAAGCTATTCCCTACATCGGTGGAAATATCCACACCACAGTAATTCCATCCCCGCCATTCCAAGCTAACCTTTTAATTTCCACTGGGTTAACACCTGTTATCATTTGCCAGTCTGTTAAATTAGTGCCTAAAGAATTTACTACGATGTCAGTAATAGGAACTGTCGTTTCAGACACCTGTGAGTTAAATTGCTTAGCGGTAAAGCGGTCTTTAGGTAATCGATACCGCTGTCTCCATCCAAAAATTATTTGTGGGCTTGCTAACAGCAATACTTAAAAGAAAGGAACGGCAAAATATAGTGACTGCACTATGCACACTATGCCACAGTCTCGACTATATTTCCCCTTAACGTTAATATTATGGATAGCTCAGGCTGGGAAAAGACGGTTAACAAGATGATATGTCCCCATTGAAGATGGCGATAAGAAAATCATTATAGGCGGTAGCTGGACTGTCAGAAACACCCACACCGCGCTAGGCTTGGGTGGGCTTATTCTGACCTACACTATTGATTTTTTCATGCGTTGTTTCAATTAAAACAGGAGCAAAATTGCAGGTGATATATTGCAGGTTGGTACAATAACGGTATTCCAGTATGAACGACTTAGTCGTACAGTTTTCACTTTGGCAACGATAATGTTGTGTACCGTTCGCGCTGCACACCGCTTTCACTTTTTAGCCTATTTTTCTATCCATTCTTCCAGAGCAGCAATAATAGCTTTGGCTTGGTCGGTGCTGGATATATTAAATTTGGATTTTTGTTGATATTCGCCGTTGCGTTTTTGATAACGGCGAATAGTATATTTATCCGCACTGTATTCTTCCTTGGCACGATTCCATTCTTGGTAACGGTACATAACCGTTGCCCACGCACCTTTAGTTAATACTTTTTTATCGAGTTCTTTGACAGTTTCAATGCCGCCATCTTCATAAGTAACCGTTAATTCATCTACAGTTTCAGCCATGTTAGTCCTTAGTTATTGTTAATGTGGGTTTTAGTCTACCATACTCAGCGACCACGAATAATAGTAGCTGATTGATGTTGTGGGGCGTGATTGTCAATTTTATGTCCATCAACCCAAGTGCGATTAACCATAGGATGCTCGTTATGGGTGGGTCCCCAATCGCTGTCAGGATGATACGCTATTACATCCATAGTATTAGTTTCGGTGATAAAGTGGTGTTCAGTGTCTTTAGCGATGTAAAACACTGTCCCCGCCGATAAGGTAATTTTTTGCTGATTAGCCACGCACACACCTTGCCCTCTGGCAATAATTCCTGTGCGAAGTGACGGATGAGTATGTGCAGTTTGTCTAATATCAGCGGGGAAATGCAGATAATTCAGACAAGGATCGCCTAATAGGGTCGGCGCACACAGTAAAGTATCACTACAGCCATCAATATAGCGCAAGCGACCTTGTTCTTCTATCGGCCCTCCCATTGCATGAATACCTTGATAGCCAATACTTTGGGCAACTACCACGCGGCTATTAGAAGTTAAATTGAGGACAAAACCACTAGGTACACTAAACCATTGCCCTGCGTTTATCCACCAATTCACGCGGCGATCTTGTAGACTGACTCTGCCATTAGCAACAAAACCAAAACACGCACCATCGCTGGGAATAGTCACTTGTTTATTATCGGCATACTCAGGTGATTCATTTTCAAAACCATAAATTATTGAGTTGTTTTTGCTACTGTCATCATAGAGTAATTCACCCCAGTAGCTAGTCCAAACCTGCACACTTGTTTCTATTCGTGTTGTCATTGTTCCCCTCCTAAGTTGCTACGGTTAATAACCGCGTGTCCAACCTTGAGCTGTTAATACTACATAATCACCTAATGCTAATAATAAGCCCGCACCTGTCGGTGTGTTCAGGTTATAGCGTGAATCATTTTTAGTCAGTTCCCACGTTGCGCGTGTGAAAGAAAATACTTTTGCCGCACTTTGATAATCACCATTGCTTTTGAGTATTTTAACGATAACTCGCAATTTTGTGATGTCGTTGTATTCAGTAAAAACTGTATTGACGATATGTGCAGCAGCGTTATCTAAGGCTTTACGTTGTTCTGGGTGACTAGGTAAGGATTGCCAGTCTAAATTAACCAAAATTTTTATTTCTCCCGCGCTGGCTATTTCGCCATCCATTGCTCTAATGCCTTCAAGTAACTCGATGTGATTGAGAAACGCACCCTCTTCAGGAAGTTTTTTGAGTGTAGTCGTTATTTTTTCAGCAAGCATAGGAGCTACAGGCGTTTCTTTGCTGTTGCTAGCACCGATGTTGAAAAAACTGGATTTTGCTAACGCAGCATGATTTCCAAAAAAACTAACTAACAGGATAAAAAATAAAGCGCATTGTTTCATGGTTTACAGTCCGTCAGAAATATTGTGAGCTTGCATCCATAATTCAAGGGATAGCAAGAGCCATAATCTATCGCCATAAAAAGGTCTTATACCACTTCCTTTAAAGTCGATTAGGTCTTGTAGTGCTTTTGGTTCGATTAGCTTACGAATTTTAGCGTTGCTATGCAATAAAACCTCCTTAGCAAACGATCTAAGTTCTTTGTTAAACCAATAATGTACGGGGACTAACATACCAGATTTAGGTCGGCTAATAATTGATGCAGGCACAATATCACTGACCGCCTGCTTTAAAACATATTTTTCAATCGAACCTTTTAATTTCATTGCAGGCGGCAAACTAAAGGCTAATTCTGCTAATTGTCTATCAAATAACGGTGAACGTACCGCAATACCCGCCGCTGCTGAGGCTTTTAATACTTTGGGTAAAATTTGCGCCGCGCCTTTTAAACGCAAATTAATGTGCATCAAGCGATGTAAATAAGAGCTAAAACTTGTGTCATTGAGAAACGGCGCGAGTAATTCGGCAGAACTTGAATAATTTTTAAGTTGCTGCTGAAAATCTTTGGATAATAAATGCGGCAACTGTTCATGACCTTTGTTATAAGCCCTTAAGTACATCTCTTCGCGGGAAAATTCTTGCATTCCTACGCCGTAAGCTTCATAAGCCATAATCGGCAGATTTTTGGGACCACCAAACACGGGATCGCCACCTTCGCCATTAAACACCAACTGCACTTCCTTTGCCGCTTCTTCCACCACAATAATATTCGGTACAGTGAGCGGATCACCTATGGGTTCATCCAAAATAGCTGCAGTTTGTAAAAACTTGGCTTTAATCATCGCAGAAGTCACAGTAATAACTCGCGCAGGAATATTCAAGTGCTTCGCCATTAAACCAGAAAATTCTAATTCGTTGCGGTATTCTGAACCAAAGTTTAGCGAATAGGCAGCTGTGAGTGAATGCCCACCGATTAACGCACCCACTAGGCTAGAATCTAAACCGCCTGACAGTAATAAACCCGTTTTGGTATTAGCTTCAAAACGATTAGCAACCGCTAATTCTAACGAGGCTCTGACTTGTTCAATACAGTCTGATTCAGCAATCGTTTCCGTTTGATCGCGTAATTCGTGGTAATGAAAGCTTTCAATATTCGATAGACTAATAGTTGCCGTCACCCCTGCAAACAATTTGCTGACACCTTGAACTGGCGTGCGGGAAAAGGGCGAAAATCCTGTGCTTAAAAAATCGCTCACCCCAGCGGGATTAATGACACGACTACATTCAGGATACGCCATCAGTGCCGCCAAACGATCAGCGATTACAATGCTGGTGGGCGTTTGCAGAATGTACACAGGTCGTTCACCAATCGCATCACGCACCGTCAATAACTGACCATCAACCAGCATGACAAGGGCAAAAAAGCCTTGTAGCTGCAACGGAAAACTCGTTCCGTGTTTCGCGTATAACTGTTGCAATAACATGGCTAGTTTTTGTGCGGGACTTAAATCATGGACAAAGCCATGAGTTAATCTATCAAAATCAAATAATTTGCCTGAAAAAATACCGACACAACGTCCATCTGGCGAGGCGAACAACGTACTTTGTTCGCCAATATCACAGCGGCTATCGGGCATAAAGGCAAAAACTATTGACTGGTGGTTTAATAGTTGCCAGTTTTTTTCTTGGTTAAGTTGTGCAATAAAGCGTTCAGGGGCAGAACCAGAATAAACTTGAAATCGACTCACTAGCCGTAACCGTTACTGCCGCTAGTAGCTGCCGCTACGCTGGTGACTAAATCAAACGGTACACCTTCGTTAATTGCCGCGCCACACAAGCCGATTAATGCTGCGGGGGTAAATAAGGCTACTTCAGCGGTTTCTTTAACTTTTTTATTGCGGTCAACGAATCTAAAAGTCATATCTTTAAACAGCTTTTTTTGCTCGCCATTTAAACCTAAGTCAACAATAGTATAACGTTGTCCACCAAACCATTTGGGGTCGGTTTTAATGCGTCGCGCAAAGGCAATACCTGCGGGTGAATGATCGTGTAGCAAAAAGACTTTTACATTAGGATTTTGTTTTAAGCGACGTAGCATATCCTCATAAATACCTTTTGGATAACCACTACCACCGAGTACAGGACAGGAATAATGAAAGTGAAATAAGTTGCTGAGAAAAAAATCCACGGTTTCATCGCGTTCACAGATAAGCACTCTATCAAAGGAAATATCATCTAAGTTAGCGGTACTTACACCGTCAGTATTAGTTTGAGACTTTTCCGCTGTCAGTAGTTTTTCATGGGGATTAACGACCAGCCATTTATCAACTAGCACGGGTAGCTTAGTAATATAGCTTTTAAGTTTTGACTTGAACACCAGAGTGGCTATCAGTGACACTGCACTGAATAGGGTGAGCATGACAAAAACACCACGCGCAATAAACGCAAATGCCAATAGAGCAATGAAAATAACCACTAAAACCACCAAAGCGATACCGCATACTTTGATTTTTTTATTGAATTTGCGCTGTAATTGATACCTGAGATTGTCTTTGGAAAAATAAAGCGTTCCATTGGATGAAACGGTATCCACTGCTGATTTTATCGCTATATCGGTTAAGCCGTCTTCAAGCGGCTCTGTGACAAAGGCGTGGTAACACGAGTTACACCGTCCACCGCTTACAGCTCGATCTTTTTTACTTGATTCTTTTCCGCAATCGATACACTTCATAATCTACCTCTTAAATTTAATTAAAGACTAGCAAACCAACATTCTAAAACACAGAGCATCCACAGCCTATCACCCCAACGCCTAGTACGACCATCACTCGCCGTGATATTTTGTCGTCTAATGTCTTGAACGGTGTGAGGATTTAGCAAACCCGATTTTTCCAAACGCTTTTTATGTAACCAATAAGCAGCTAAGGGTCGTAAGCCCCGCCGAAACCATTCACTGGTAGGAACGCCCATACCTTGTTTTCGCCGCTCTACCACTTGTTCGGGTAAGTATGAATGAGCAAGCATTTTTAGCAAAACTTTATCTTTTGCCCCTGATAATTTTAAGTGATTAGGTAAAGCGATGCCTAACTCAATCATATCGGGCTGAAAAAAAGGATGCTGCAAACTAAGCTGATGTGCTTTTGCCATTGCTTCTATTCTAGGCGCGATATGTTGCAATCCCTTTAATTGTAAATCTACCCAGCGTAATTGATTACAAAAATCTGCCGAGGGTGATGATACAAAAGCTTGTTGAATAGGGCTTTCAAGGCAAATAGTAGACTCCAACTGTTGCCCAAGTTTAGCTGACATTAACTCAGACCACTCAGCGGAAAACTTATGAAAACTGGCTAAATAGCCTTGTTCGCGCTGATAACCAGTTTCTGGATATAATTCGCGCATAATCATAGGCTTCATAGACCAAGAGCCAAATAATTGATCGCCGCCTTCACCTGTTAATACCGTGTGCAGAGGCTGGTGTTGCCCAATCGCTTTAAAGAGTAAATAAAACGGTAATAACACAGGATCACCTAAAGGTTGATCCAACGCACCAACAGTTTTACTAAACCAACGCAGCGCATCCAAAGAATTCACTACAATTTCTTTTTGTGCTACGCCTAGGTGTTGTGCGGTCATTCTGGCGGCGTGAGTATCCGTGCCTACACCAACATCAGCACCACTAAATCGTGCATGGTAAGTGCTAATTTTTGTTCCCGATGCTGTCGCGGCGGCGGCAATCATCGCGCTATCCAATCCACCTGACAGTAATACGGCTGCTTGGTCACGCTTAACGTGTGTGCAGAGTTGTTGCCAAAAGCTATTTTCTGGTTGTTGTAATAGCGGTCTTGTTGGAATTTCAGCAAGACTCCAGTCGATTTGCTTGTCAGCCAATGGTAGGCAACAAGTCATGTTCGGAGGAACGGCGGATATACCCTGAAAAATAGTGCGCGGCGCAGGCACAAAACCGTAACACAGAAAATCTCGAATGCCTTCTGGACTAGGTTGATAATTGATATAAGCACCCAGTTCTCGAAGACTATGGGATACCAACCATTTATTGCCTATCGGCTGATTCAAAAAATACAGCGGGGTAGCCGAATAAGCCCCACGCGTTAAAATTTGACCGTCAACTGACTCGCGGAAAAAACTTTGCGTTTGTACGCTATCCATGCAAATACTTATTGCAGCACAAATTTAAATCCAATCAGCAATAACACTGTGGCTAACACGAGGCGTAACACTTTTTCAGGGATTTTCGCGCTTAAATGGCTACCAATCCAGATACCTGGTATTGAACCCATTAATAAGCCACCCAATAATTCAAAATCAACATTGCCTAGTACCCAATGCCCAAAACCTGCAACTGCTGTCAGTGGAATTGCGTGTGCCAAATCGGTGCCAACAATTTTCAGCGTGGTCATTCTTGGGTATAAAAATAACAGTGCCACCGTACCCAGTGCGCCCGCCCCAACTGACGTTAGTGTCACCAATATGCCTAACATCATACCAATCAACACGGTGGCAGGAATTTCTAACTGTTTAAAACGCGCGGCATTTTCGAGATTGCTATGCTCATCATCAATTTGCCCTAATTTTTCAGCATTATGTAATAACGCACTGCGCACAAACAGTGCGCAAGCGGTCAGTATCAAGGCAACGCCTAAGGTAAAGGTAATCGTGCCAGTAATTTCTTTACCGATAGAACTCAAATGTTTCAGTACAAATAAGGTCGCTATCGCAAACGGTAAACTGCCCAGCGATAACCAGCCGACAATTTTCCAATCAACTGAACCATGTTTACCATGATGTACCCAGACACCACTCACTTTAGTCAATGCGGCAAATAATAAATCTGTTCCTACTGCGGTTGCTGGATGAAAATTGAATAAAAAAACCAGCAACGGGGTCATTAATGAGCCACCACCTACCCCTGTGATACCGACTAATAAGCCGACTGCAAAGCCAGACAAGGTGTAAAAAATATTCATGCAGGATAATCCTTAGTGTTTAATGCGTTAAAAATTTTTCAGTGTCACCCCCAAATAATCGGGGTATTTTTTGACACTGAGTAAATCAATGGATGTTGAAACAGTCTGTCTTATTGACTCGATAGCTCATTACGAAGCGAGGTGTTGGCATAATGACACGCATACTGCACACGGATGACAGCGATTTTTATGTCATCCGTGGCAATAAGTTTGCGTTACTTAATTTTTACTAACTCTTTATCGTCACTAGAAAAATGACAGATACCCGCAGCAAAATTATCACAGTCTTTTGATTGCTCTACTTTTGCACCTGTTTCACTCACCCGAATGGTTAATTCACAGTAAGTCGCCTCACTTTCAGAATGTTTTTTCAGAACTAATTTGTCCTTCTCGGCTTTTGCTTCACCAGAAATAGTGGCTGAACAAGCAGGTTTGTCTTTTTCATTAGCATTCGCTTCAAAATCAATATCCGCACTCACCGTATATTCTTTGTTGATTTCAGTGATTTTTAAGTGATGAACATGATTGCCATCGCGTAATAGATAATGTTCTGTGCCTGCAAAAATACTGCTCGAAACCAGCATTGCAATGCTAAAAAATGCTATTTTTTTCATAAGATGACCTCGTATTAGGTTGTTGATTAGCAATTTTGGTACACCCAATGTACCCTTGTTATTAGTAATTGATGATGCACGCTGTCATTGAGCCTGCATAACACCCGTTAATAAATTAATTAACATCACTGTTAAACTGCCATTATCATTTAATCGGTAAAATTTTGCACAGAGTAATTTTTAAACAATTGCTTAATAGCGTATAAAATCTGTCACTTGTTCAACGGTAAGCCTAATGATGAATAATATTCACGCACTGAAAACTCAGCTAATTTCCACCATACAAAAACTAATAGATAGTTCTAAAACCATGCGATTACCTCGTTATAGCCAATTAACATGGTATGACATTGGCTATTTCTTTTTGGTAGAAACTCAAAAAAGTGCCATTAGCACCCGCGCATCTGCGGTTGCCTTTACTTTTTTTCTTGCTCTATTTCCTGCCATTATCTTTTTTTTCTCCTTGATACCATTTTTGCCTATCGCTAATTTACACCAGCAGGTACTTAATGATATGCACGCATTATTACCTGAAAACGCCTACCAAGCAGCGATTGAAACTATTAATGATTTAGTGAAAAATCAGCACAATGGCTTGTTATCATTTGGTTTTTTAGTCACATTGTACCTTTCTACCAATGGCATTAACGCCCTTATAGATGCGTTTAATCAAGCTATTCATATTGTTGAAACTCGATCATTTATCAAGCAAAGAGTTGTTTCATTGTGTTTACTTGGCGCACTATCACTATTGGTACTCACAGCTTCATTACTGATTATATTTAGCGAAATTGCTATCAATTATGCGATTACTCATGGCTTACTGCTGAGTGATGGTATTGTCATCATCTTGCTGACATTGGGAAAATGGCTGGTGGTGTTTTTGTTGTTATTTACTGCCATTTCCTTACTGTATTATTTTGGCCCCGTTAATTCAGCCAATTATAAATTAATCAGCCCAGGGGCGTTATTGGCAACGGTTTTATCAATCATCGCCTCCTTGTTATTCAACTATTATGTCAACAATTTTGGTACTTATAACAAAGTCTATGGCAGTATCGGTACCATCATGGTCATTATGCTGTGGCTACAGTTTAACTGTTTAATTATGCTCATAGGCTTTGATTTGAATGCTAAAATTTATAACAAAACTTAATGCAAAGCGTCTAATCCAGCGGAATAAGGCGAGGTTTTCATGGAATAGGATTTGATACTAAAAATCATGTCCCATGAAAAATTACCTACGCTTAATTTATTGATTTCTGCTAAAATTAGCCCCCAAACGTTAAATTAACCTTCACAAATTTATGAAGAACCTTATGTCATCATTGGTAGCTGGATTAAAAAAACACCGCGTATTACTATTTGTAATTGGATTAGCTGCTCTTTCTGTATCGCAACAAAAATTCATTATGCCTTGGGTTTATGATGTTATTAAATCCGATTGGTTTTTAGTTGATACTAAAGATCAAGGCAGCAATTTAGCCATATCTACGCCATTGTCTGACATTGCTTTTATGCACTGTAATAACTACATTAAATCTGAAACTGCTCCAGAAACAGCCATTATTTTTGCAGAAAAACCGCTTAAAGCATGGGATATTGGTAATTACGAGTACATTATTAATGGCGAAATTACTACGACTGGCAATTCATCAGCTAGCGTCACAAAAAAATATGCGTGCCGTATAACCTATAACAAAGGTGATAAAGAGGAAGATCCGCTCAATTTTGATAACTGGTCGATTATTGGCGTATCAGATTTATAAACACCTGTTTACTCATGCTCATAAATGAGGGTTACAACCCATTGATTACTTTTATAAAAAAGCGATAAAATCGCTATTGCCGTTTCTATATCTTGTAACTGATTGAAACATAGCTACCCGTGATTTATGGGGCATTACACTTGGAGTATTATTTATGATCGAATTCATCATTGCTATTGCAGTTATCGCTTTAGCGTTTTATTTTTTAAAAATAAAAAACAAAAAAACAGCCACAACGCTGGAATCAGCAAAACCAATAAAACAAGAAACCAAGCCCGCTGATAATATCGTAGCGTCCACTGAATCTAAACCTGTACAAATGGCTGTTGAGTCAGTAAATAAGCCAGCTATCGCACAAGCGGCAGCTAAAATTGAAAAGTCACCAGAGCCTACTAACGAAAATCTGCCGCAGGACGCGACACTAAGACGACATTATCTGACCCATTTACGCGCTATCATTAGCTCAATTAATCCACAATGCCCTACCGACTCGGCGTTGGCGCGACACCATAATGCTCAAATTGCCGCTCAACTTGAGCAATTTTTAAGTAGCAAAGAAGCCCTTCAACAACTGTTTGCTCGTTATGAAAATCACAAAAAAAAGCCAGCTCCTTCCGTTGTTGAAAAACCTGAAGCTATCCTAGTTGTGCCAGTTGCAGAAGAAATTCAAGCCATTATTACGCCATCAGCTAAACCTGAAGTCAGTAATAAAGGCGTTGTTGTGTCACTGCCAGAACGTAAAGCATCTAAAATTCCTGAAGATTCACAACTAAAAAGACATTATGTGACTCATTTATACAACCAAGTTGCTGTCGATCTGCCTGCGCGTCCAACTGATTCAACTTTACGTCGTCATCATGACACGCTGCTTGAAAATGAAGTCAAAAGTCGATTGTCTGCTCAAAGCTAGACTTACAAAGTGTGCGTAGGGGCGATTTAAATCGCCCCTACTGTGGATTATGCCTTTATTTGTAATCGCTCCAAAATAGCCAGCGTAGGCGCAGACTGATTCATGGTATAAAAATGCAGTCCAGGCGCACCGCCATCTAGCAAGCGTTGACAAAGATCACTAACCAGTTCTAAACCAAACGTCTGTATCGTCTCTCTATCATCACCAAAACTTTCTAGGCGTTTACGCATCCAACGTGGAATATCTGCGCCACACATTTCTGAAAACCGAAACAGCTGAGAATACTGAGTAATAGGCATGATGCCTGGTACGATAGGAATGGTAATGCCATTTTTTTCACACAAATCAACAAAATAAAAATACGCCTCGGCATTGTAAAAATACTGGGTAATCGCCGCATTCGCCCCTGCTGCCACTTTGCGTTTAAAATTTTTAAAATCTTCCTGTGCATCTTTTGCTTGAGGATGGACTTCGGGATAAGCCGCAACATGAATATCAAAATAATCGCCTGTTTCTAGCCGTATAAATTCCACCAATTCATTGGCATAACGAAATTCACCCGCCGACATCATGCCAGAAGGCAAATCACCTCTTAACGCGACAATTTTGGCAATACCATGTTGTCGATAGTTTTGCAAAATAGCGCGAATATTTTCCTTGGTTGAGGCGACGCACGATAAATGCGGTGCAGCGGCTATGCCTTTGGCTTGAATATCAACAACGGTATCGAAGGTTTTATCGCGTGTTGAACCACCCGCACCAAAGGTGACTGAAAAAAAATCGGGATTGAGTGCCGCTAATTTTCTGTGTACCACTTGTAAATTTGCCGCGCCTTCTTCAGTTTTTGGAGGGTAAAATTCAAAGCTAAATAATTGAGGATGTTCTGATTGCATATTTATAGGCTCGCTTAATGGAAGATGAATTTAAACGCTTGCACGCTTAATAGCCTTGTATTTTAGCCTTTTGTTGTGTTTTTCGGCTAATTTTTGACGATACATCAGTGATATTTATCAGTCATTACGAGTATTTTTACACATAATATATTTTTAATATCATGATCGCTTTTAAAAAATTTGGGCAATATCAGGATAAATTTAAGATTAGGTTAAGACTAAGTGGGCAGAATAATAAAAAAGGCATGAGAGAACATACTTATGAAAAATCAACTATCAAAAAATATGACGACTAACGAAACCAACATTATTGCATCAAGACGCAGTTTTCTAACGCGCATGGCTTATGGTTCTTTGTTGGCTATTGGCGGCTCTGGTATCGCAGAAGCAGCGGTTAAGCATATTACACATGCAGCTAGCCCCAAAAAAGACACCGCAAAACACGCGACTACACACGTTAAAAACTCTTTACATGACAGACTGGCTTTAAAAACTGCCAGCACTCATCACGATCATCTCTCTCACAAAGAGCTTGCCAGTAATTCGCGTATTCACAGCTCTTTACACAAAGGTCACGATAGCAAACATCACTTACACGGTGATAATCGACTCGCTTTAAACAACAGTAACTCGCGTATTCATAGCTCTTTACACAAACAACACGATGGAGGGCATCATCTTGATATGCAAGAATTCGCTTCTCGTGACGAACTAGACCTCAGTACACCTTTGCATAGCAACACACAAAATCGCTTTGCTTCACAGGGTCAAGCAACAAGTCGCTTTGGTAATAATGTAGCGCACAGATCGCTTGCCTTACAAAATACCACTACAGGCGACAATGTAAACGTCACTTATTTTGAGCGTGGCAGGTATCTTCCCGACGCACTCCATGAAATTAATCATCTGTACCGTGACCATTTAACCGATGAAGTACATCCTGTTGATATTGCTTTGCTAGATCAACTGCATGATTTGCAAACGACTTTGGGTCTTAACAAAAGACCTATTCATGTTATTTGTGGCTATCGCTCACCGTTTACTAATGCACATTTACGCAGAAACAATCATGGCGTTGCTAGAAATAGTTTACACATGGAAGGACGCGCAATCGACATTCGCATCGCGGGCGTTGATAGCAGAACAATCAGAGATGCCGCACTTAGCATGGCTCAGGGCGGCGTAGGTTACTATCCAGGTAGTAATTTTGTTCATCTGGATACAGGTGATGTTAGAACTTGGTAAATTACTGACAGTAGTTCCATTGTCATAAAAACATTCGTACAAACACAGGGGGCGTTACGCCCCCGCTTCTATTAAGCTCAAACCTTGTTACACGTTTTATTAGTGTGCAACCCTAGTTTTTACTCTAAACGGTACTGAATTAAATCTGTTGTTTTTTACTTGTGAGCATGACTGCCAGTCCTTTAAAGGACTGGCAGTCATTAACGCTATGACAATGAAACCCTGTCGGAAGTCAAAAAAATATATTTTTAACTCCTTGTTTCGATGGTAGTGGGTTAAACCTGAACCTGTCACCAAGCATCTTAAGAGGTGCGATAAATCGCGCCTCTGTTAAGCTCTCATGGAGATACAGTTAAATCCACTTTTGAAGTTGTCACCGATTGAATATGCTTTGTATCGGCAGTCGCTACCGATTCAATAGCAGGTACTATCTGGTTTGCGTTTGTCGTGTTTACAGGTTGCTCATCTGTTGGTGGTAGTACCACTTCTTTGGGAGCGAACAACACTTTATCGGATAAATCTGTCTGCGTTTTAAGAGCCTCTAACAAGGTTGCATCGTGATGGTAAATATCAGGATAAAAGCTTAGATTATTATGCTCGTCAAAAAACGATGTGTTATAAAGGAATAATACAGGTATGGTGTTTTTCAATACCACGCGCTGGTTTTTAGGCGATTTCAGGGCTTTTTCTATCGAAAAAGTATCCCAGCCATCTTGGTCTTTAAGGACAAATTTTGCCAATTCTTCAGGGTGTGCAACGCGTACACAACCATGACTTAAGTCTCTACGCGCTCGACTAAAGAACGACACAGACGGAGTATCGTGTAAATAGACATCACTTTTGTTGGGAAAAATAAATTTCACTTTACCCAACGCATTGCCTTTTCCTGGCTTTTGTCTGATACCCATTGCACCTTGTCTAATTTGCTCAGCGAATGATTCTCCATCCTCACCGCCAATTCTTTTACCCGCCCGTGAAATTAATTCCATGTTTTGCCCAGATAAATAACCAGGATTTTCCATTAATTTAGGTAATATTTCATCTCTGGCAATTTTAAACGGCACATTCCAATACGGCTGAAAATCAACAAAACGCATATCAGCTGTCAATACAGGGGTTTTATTTTTCGCCGCTTTACCAACGACTACTCGCATGGTTGTTGTGGGAGTATCTTGGGTAATATCATCAAAGGCAGATAATTGAAACGCAGGAATATTGACAATAACTGCGCGTCCTTCGGTAATTTCAGGTAGCCAGCGCAATCTTTCCATCGCCAATTCAATTTGCGTGATACGTTGACCTAGCGGTTCGTTAAGGGCTGTCGCTGTTGATTTATTAATCACACCATTAGCCGTTATACCATGTCGTTGTTGGAATTTTTTAACACCACCCACGATAGTCTCAGTGTAAGTCACCGCTGAATTATCAACTTTATCCATTGGCAAATCGCCTAGTGCAACTAAAAACTGCTGTAATTCGACGCTTTGCGGTAATGGATTACCTTGGTTAAGCGATGATTTAACCAGCAATTTAAAGGGCTGTGATTTTTCAGCAATACGATAAGCCGCCAATGCTTGTTTTAATTTTTGATATTGCTGTAGTTTAGGTTCGACTGCCGCAGGTAACTGTGACAAAGTATCTTGCACCAAACTGTTAGTAATCAACGTGGGTAAATCAAGGGTTTTTTCTGGTCTTAATTGGATATTAAAATCCAAGTCATTAGGATTTATACGACCATAATGCAAGTCATGCAGAAACCTTAGCAAAGAGATACTAATAGCGGTGTCATACAATGCGAGGTCTTTACTATGGGCATCCAGTGGTGGATTTAAAGCCGTTAGCTTTTCATGCAATAATTTCGTGTCATAATTTGCCGCATTTAAGCCGTAAATTGACGCATCTTCCAATAACTTGACGACTTCGCCAATAATCTTAGTGGCTTTGCTGTCATCGCTTAACCAAATTGGTTGGTATCCAGAGGCTTTATAAAGTGCCTCTAGGTCTTCTGCACGATGGGTAAAATTCGACAAGGCAAGATAAGGATGTTTTTTCTCGGCAATAATAGTGCTAATTTCATTAACAACCACAGGAGCTGCGGGGGTTACATTAGTTGCTGGTACAGCCAGATTAGTGGTTGCTGGTGTTGCAACATCCTCAGCCATTGCCTGTACGGACAGACTCAAAGGCATAAGACACAAGGTAGAAATAATCAATTTTTTACGCTGTGTACTGCGTACTTTATCGCGCTTCAATAAAGCCCCCTTGGGTGAAAAAAATAATTTTGTCGTGTTGGAGATAAACACTTCAACTGCCGATATACTTGACTGCATACTACTACGCCTATTGGTAAAAAAATAATCAGTTCCTAACGCGGCTAATCGTCAAATAGCCTTCATTAATCTGATGGTAATCGAAACTACCCAGTTGAGGTATTTCGATTTTCTTGTTGAAAAACACCATTTTACACTACCTTAACACGGAATGCCGATGACTAAAAAAACAAAAATACTTAACGAAAGTCTTTTTCCTTCTGCTAAAGAGGATGCAGCTCATGTTTCGTACAATGATGGCACTGCACAAACCCAATCACCGTCCTATCGTTTGGCGTATGATGACTTTGATTTTATGATGCGTGACGAGTTACGCCCCGTGCGTTTGCAGTTAGAATTACTCAAACCTGAGTTAGCACAATCCGAACTTGGCATTAAATCCACGGTAGTTATTTTTGGTAGTGCGCGGATTCATGGTGACGATAAGGCACAACAAGAGCTGATTAATGCGGAAAATGCGTGGAACGAACACCCTGATGAGTTAAGTTTGGCTCATGATTTGACGATTGCGCGACGCATATCGATGAAAAGTCACTACTACCATGAAGCACGGAAATTGGGCGCACTGATTACTTCAGCAGCAAAAAAACACAAATACCCGTGGATAGTGGTGACAGGCGGCGGACCGGGTATTATGGAAGCGGCGAATCGCGGGGCATCGGATGTGGGCGGTAAAAGTATGGGGTTAAATATTGTTCTGCCACATGAACAAAATCCTAATCCTTACATTACCCCTGAACTGTGTTTTCAATTTCATTATTTTGCGATTCGTAAAATGCACTTTTTAATGCGAGCCATTGCTTTAGTCGCATTTCCAGGGGGATTCGGCACAATGGATGAACTGTTTGAAGCGTTGACCCTAATTCAAACTAAAAAAGTCAAACGCATTCCCGTGATTTTATTCGGGCAACTGTACTGGGAAAAAATCATCAATTTCGATGCACTGGTTGAAGAAGGGGCAATCACCGCCTGTGATCGTGAATTGATTCAATACGCCGAAACCGCTGAGCAAGCATGGCAACTTATTTTAAAGGGTAACGGCATAATTAATGACAACCACTCTGACAACAAGAAGGTAACAGTATGACTACGCTCACTTTTTTAGGCGCGACAGGACAAGTGACAGGCTCGTGTTATTTACTAGAAACCAAACACCAGCGAATTTTATTAGACTGCGGCTTGTTTCAAGGTTCTAAAGAAACTGAAAAGCAAAACGCCGATGATTTTCCGTTTAATCCTGCTGAAATTGATGCGGTGGTGTTGTCTCATGCCCATTTGGATCATTGTGGACGCTTACCCAAACTGCTTAAAGATGGCTTCAAAGGCGTGGTGTATTTAACCGAAGCTAGTTTTCCATTACTGGAACTACTGCTCAAAGATGCGGTACACATACAGCTACGCGATATTGAATGGGAAAATAAAAAGCGTGAACGCGCTGGTAAAAAATTGCTAGAACCGCTTTATGATCTTGAAGATGTGGAAGCCTTACTGAAACTCAGAAAGCCCATTGCCTACGGTAAAGAAACCAAAATTCTCAAAGGCATCAGCGTTTCTTTTCATGAAGCGGGACATATTTTGGGTTCATCCATCGTGCGCCTACAGATTAAAGAGGGCAAGGAAAGTAAAACCTTAGTCTTTTCAGGTGACTTAGGCAATCCGCTGTCGCCATTATTACGCGATCCCGCCATTTTGACCGAAGCCGATGTATTATTATTGGAATCCACCTACGGCGATCGGGATCATAAACCTTTAGTTGATACGGTAGACGAATTACGCGACGCATTAGCCGAAGCGGCGCATAGTGGCGGTAACGTGATTATTCCTGCGTTTGCTGTCGGTCGCACTCAAGATTTAATTTATTGGTTAGGCAAACTGCAACGCCAAGGCGGACTGCCACAACAGCAAATTTATTTAGACAGCCCAATGGCGATTAAAGCCAGTGAGATTTACGCGGACAATACCGACTTATTCAATATTGATGATCCAGAATTCACCAAAGTCGCGCCACAAGGTTGGCACGCGTGGTTGCATGGTTTGATTTATTCTGAAACTGCGGAAGAATCAATGGCAGTTAATCGCATTGTTGGCGGCGTAATTATTATTGCAGGTAGTGGAATGTGTAATGGCGGGCGTATTCGTCACCATCTCAAATACAACCTCTGGCGACGCAACGCCCATATCATCATCGCAGGTTTTCAAGCTGAAGGCACATTAGGACGCGCCATTGTTGACGGCAAAAAGAAATATCTCAAGATTTTAGGGGCTGAAGTCGCTGTTGCCGCCAAAGTCCACACTCTAGGTGCATTAAGTGCGCACGCCGATCAAAGTCAATTATTGCAATGGGCGAGTCATTTTGAAACCAAGCCGCGTCTTTATTTAGTACACGGTGAAAAGTCGGCAACGCTGTCATTACAAACCTGTTTTCAGCGCACTGGCTGGAATGCCAATATTCCCAAAGTCGGCGAAAAAATTACCTTATAGACTTATGAATAACATTTTTGCCAATATCCCAACAGAGCTACCCGAAGAATTATTCACCAGCCTGCTTAAGCGCGACAACGTTCACATTGAACGTATCGTCTCTCAAGGTCATAGCACCCCGATTGAGCAATGGTACGATCAAGCGTGGGATGAATGGGTGCTAGTGTTGGAAGGGCATGCCGTGTTGGTTTATGAGCAGAACCTGCAAAAACTATCGATGGTCGCGGGTGACAGTGTTTTCATTCCAGCGCATACTAAACACCGTGTTGAATGGACTGTACCCGATATTCAAACCATTTGGCTAGCCGTTCACTTATATCATTGAGGAAATAAACATGAAATTTAATCCCTGTACAGATAATTGCACTAAAGACGGCACACATTGCCAAGGCTGTGGGCGTTCGCACGAAGAGATTGCCGAAACTAAAAAACTGGTGGGTGCGTTAGTTGAATTCGCACAGCGGCAAGCGTATGAAAATGTTGAAGACTTTACCGATGCCATTAGCAAAAGCCTGTTAAAAAAATTACAAACACCTGTATAAAAAAATGTCATTACCATTACACTAAACCCTATCGTAGCTTGGGTTAGCTGTGAGCTTGTCGAGCAGCGTAACCCAATATTTACCTGAGAAAGCCGCTATGTCATTGACCCCCGCCTTATTGCCCCGTTTAATCGAAGCTGTAGCCAACACCATCGAAACCAACGCCGAAGAAATCACCGCCTTAGATCAAGCCATCGGTGACGGCGATCACGTCATCAATTTACAACGCGGACTTAACGCACTCATGGCACAACGTGAAGAATTAAGCCAACTCGATTGGGCAAGCGCGTGGCAAAAAATGGGCATGACTATAATGTCAATCATCGGCGGTGCATCAGGTTCATTATTCGGTACTTTATTTGTCACTATGAGTAAAGCTGCGCGTAACCAAACAATCAATCAACAAACCTTTGCCGCCATTTTTAAAGCAGGCGTAGACGCAGTTAAACAACGAGGCAAAGCCGATACAGGTGAAAAAACCATGCTCGATGTATTAATCCCCGTAGCGGATTATTTACAAACAGCGGTAGATGTTAGCTTGCCTGAGCTATTAGAAAACGTCCCACAAGTCGCTATTACTGGCATGGAATCCACTCGTGATATGTTAGCCACCAAAGGACGCGCCTCTTATTTAGAAGAACGCTCACTAGGACACATTGATGCAGGGGCTAGAACCAGCCAATTAATGATTTGTGCGATTGTTGCCGTATTAGCCGAACTATAAAAATAGGCTCGTCATGAGTCCAAAGGCAGTCCGTTTTAGAACGCGGAAAAATAGCTCGATTTACTGGTAGTGTCTTAAATCTGTTGTTTTTACTTTTGTGTATAACTACCAGACCTTTTTCACTGACTAAATGGTGACATCATGAAATATAAATTACGAATGTTGGTGGTATTATTTACCATGATTTCTGGTTGCTCGTTTACCCAAGAGGAAAGAATCGTACTTAAACTTTCCAGTGATGGGAAGCTAGTTTCGACCGCTGAAGACTATGAGCCTGAAGAGATAGCGGACGCTGATGAACCACCAGAACTTGAAATATCGAACCCTATGCCGCTTCGTGAACTGACAACTCGTGAAAGATTAGTTAGTGAAAGGGAGTTTCCTGAAATGCGAGTTCGTGAAATGCAAGTTCGTGAAATGCAAGTTCGTGAAATGCCGCTTCGTGATAATTAAGCACTTTAATAAGCCGAAGCCATCGAAGCGGTTTATCCCAACACCGCTGTTCAGCTTTGTGTCGTTCATAGGATCAGACACTGCCTGAACTACGTTGGCTCGAAGCAACGCAAAGAGGTTACCACTGACCTACGGGCTATTTATACTGCCGCGATCGTCTCAGAAGCGGAATCCAAGCTGGCTGAATTTGAAGCCAACGGGGGTGTCGATTTCTCCACTATCGCCCAATCCTGACAACTCAACTGAACCCGCTCAATGCGGATAAATCCGTACCTACACACACTACGCAACCACCTCGCTTAACATTCCTTGGGCAATCTCTAAGCTAACAATGTTAGCGAGATGTTGTTCAACACAAGGAATTCCAACTAACGCTTGGCAGTTGTGTCTATCTTGCTCAATAATCCACACAGTAGAACCAAAGGAATAAATGCTTTGTACAGCACGGTTGATTAACGCGTTTTTATAGTCGTTAATGCGTTTACTGGCTAATAAGCACGCTAACTGCTCATCAGTGTAATGGCTGTAGGCTTCGCGGGTGTTTTTAACTAGGGCTTCTTGGAGTTTACGCGGACGCTCCAAAATAAGTTTACGTGCGGCTTGTTCTATTTTGCTGGAGTCCAAAACCTGTTTTGGATTCTTATACATTTCACGCGCAAGCTGTCCCGCTTTATCGAGTACAGCAAAGCTATTGATTAATTTAGCAGTTTGTTCAGGAATCGCACCGCCAAATAATGGTTGTTCAGCTTTATAGGCTTTTTGGACTTGGGCGATTTGCACTTGTGCTAGTTCTACCGCTAATTCTTCCAGCATTTCTTTACGGTCGAGTGCCGCTTGTAAATGGCTGGCAGTTTGAGTTTTGAATAGCCATAACGGCAGGGCAAACACAAAATGCTGGCGTTCATTTGTCCAGTTAGCCAATAAATGTCGCGCTTTGCTGGAATTGGCATAATCAGCGTGTTGTTCCAGCATGGCAAGTATAATTTGTTCATGGGCTTTGGCTGATTCTGTGTCTTCGGTTAAACGGTGTAGTTCGACTGAACTTTTATCGTATAAGGCTTCTAAGCGGTTGTCGGGGTCATACTGGTAAGCGTTGCCGCCTGACATACCGTTGCAGAAACCTTTACCAAAACCGCCGATATTTAATACTGCGCCGTTGGTCATGTATTCACAGGCAAAATCACCCACGCCTTCAACAACTGCCATCGCGCCTGAATTACGCACCGCAAAACGGTCGCCCGCTTCGCCGTTGATAAAGGCTTTGCCGCCTGTTGCACCGAACAAGGCAAAGTTGCCAATCAGCACGTTATTCCCCTGTGTTTTAATACCACCACCTGGGGATTCAACCACTAACACGCCACCACAGGCAGATTTTCCTACGCCATCATTGCAAGTGCCTTTGTGTTCCATGCGCAGCCCGTCATTTAAAAATGCCGCATAGCTTTGTCCTGCTGAACCGTGGGTGCGAATAGTCACGCTGTCTGGGGCTAAATATCTCCGTCCTTCTGCTGTGCGATAAATAAGCGGGTGCGATTCGCTTTGTTGGTAGTTTAAATAACGCTCCAGATCAATTGCGGCTTGACCTCCCACGGATTTATTACAGTTGTTAAGTTTAAAACCTTTGCCTTCGATAACAATCGGTTTTTGATGATTATCTAAACCTGCCTTGATTTGGGCAATGATGTTGCCGTCAATATGAAAATTAGCTTCCAGATAAATGGCTTTGTCGATTTTCACCACGTCAACAGGCGCGAGCATTTTGCGTAAATCCAGTTGCCCAACCATGCTGGGGTGATTGATTAAGTGCAGTAATTCGGTTTTGCCGCGTAATTCCTGCAAACTGCGATAGCCTAATGCTGCCAATAATTCTCTGACTTCGTGGGCTAAATTCATGAAATATTGGGCAAGCACACGCGGATCGCCTTTAAATTCTTCATGCGCAGTGGTTAGCCCTGCGGGGCATTTGATATTACAGTTTTTCGCCATTACACAACGCAACATCATCAATGCAGTGGTGCCGAATTCAAACGAATCCGCGCCCAAAATAGCGGATTTAATCACGTCTGATCCGCTTTGATGTGCGCCACTGCAACGCAACACGACTTTATCGCGTAAGCCATTGACGGCTAAGGCTTGATGTACTTCGGCAACACCAATTTCAGGAGAGCGTCCGCTGTGTTTTAAGCTGGTCACGGCTGCTGCACCTGTGCCGCCTGTGTTCCCCGCGACATTAATCACGTCCGCGCCTGCTTTTGCCACACCAACGGCAATCGTGCCTATGCCTTCGGAGGAGACTAATTTAACGCCAACTTTCACTCGCGCCGCTTTGGCATCGTGGATTAACTGCCCTAAATCTTCAATCGAATAAGTGTCATGATGCGGCGGTGGACTGACTAATTCCACACGCGGCGTACCGCCACGCAAGGCAGCAATTTCGACTGACACTTTTGCTGCGGGTAATTGTCCACCTTCACCAGGTTTTGCACCTTGAGCGATTTTAATTTCAATTTCTTCAATGTTGGAATCGGCTAAATAACCCGCCCATACGCCAAAGCGTCCTGAGGCAAATTGTTTGATTTTGCTGGAACGCAGTGTGCCAAAACGACTGCTATGCTCGCCGCCTTCACCAGAGTTGCTTAACGCACCAACAATATTTGTGCCTTGGGCAACAGCTTCATGGGCTTCTGCCAATAATGCACCGTGACTCATTGCACCTGATGCTAAGGTAGCGGTGATTTCGTGTGCCGCTTGCACATTGGCTAAGGCTATTGGCGGACGAGCGGTTTGTATCGAGGATAAATAATTGGCTAATAAACTGTAATTATCAATCAGGGTAATGACAATGGTATTTTCCAACACCACGATATTAAACGGGGTATCGGCAAAGCGTTTTTTAAAATGTTGCACTAAATTTTCTGCTCGTTGATTAGAATCTCGTTCGGTAAAACCAATGGCAAATTCATAATCATCCGCCCGATTAACGCACAAGCCGCGTATCAAATAGTTGATATTGCCGCGTAGATTTTGCGAACCAAGAATACGATCAAAATCATCGACGCTTTCCGCTTGGGTGACATCGACAGGAAAATCCATGATGTCACGCAACGCGGCAGGTCTTAGCTCACGCTCAGCATACAGGTTTTTGGTGAAGCTACGATAAGCGGGGGTAATGCCAAAAGCATCGATTTGTTCAGGTGTGCGTTTTTCATAGCCCAAGTCTAAATAAGCGAGGTCGCTGGCTTCGGGTGCTTGTTCGGGAATGTATAAAATCGCTTCATCGGTCATGCGTATATATTCACGCACAGCGGTGTTGCCGTAGGAATGTCCCGCGCCGTCTTGGCGTTCTTTGAACAAGCCCAAAAACGGAATATCTTTTTCTTCGCGTACCGTCAATGCTTTGTGATGCCATTCTGTGTTGCTTGCGGCTATATCAGCATAATGCACGCCACCCACGGAGGCGTGAATATTGGGGAAATAGGGGCTTAACTTGGGTTCATCGGTATCGAGATAATTGGATTCAAAAAACTCGCCACCGATATAACTTTCAGCCGTACACAGACCAAATTTACCCATAGTTTTCATCAAGGATTTTTCCGTGCCTTTTTGAAATTTATCCAATACTTTTTGTTGTTCGGCAGGTGTGTAATGCGTCATCACCCGATTATGAACACTAAGCGGACAAATCGCCGACGCGCCAAAACCCAATAGCGTTGCCACATCATGCGGACTTGCGGCTTGCCCTGTTTCGGCAATTAATGAGGAATTAAAGCGTAACCCCTGTTTGACTAAATACTGATTGGCAGCGGCTATCATTAACAGTGCGGGAATCGCGGCTTGGCTTTCGCTGATGTTCACATCCGTTAGAATAATAATGCCTGTGTTATTACGCGCAGCGGTTGCCACTTGTTCACAAACGGCGGTTAATGCGTCAGTCAGATTGGTTTCATTTTGTACGGCATTATTAAAGTCTGGCGTGTACAACATATCCAGCGTCACCGTGCTGACCGTTGTTTGTCTACGGATTTGCTCTAACTGGGTGCGCTGTAAAATTGGCGATTCAATCACCAATTGTTTGCTGTCATCATCGGAAAACGTTGGTTTTGCACCTAAGGCAACCCGCAAAGTCATTCCGTCACTTTCACGAATAGAATCTAAGGGTGGATTAGTAACTTGGGCAAAACGTTGACTGAAATAACGCGACATCCCGCCTTCGGCACTGGATAAGGCATTCGGTGCAAGACCGTAGCCCATTGCGGTGACTTTTTCCAAACCTGTGACTAAAATCGGGTCTAGCAAGAATCTAAAACTTTCCTGATTCAGCGAATAAGCGGTATAGCGTTGGTCGATATTCAAGCCGTGTTCATGGCTTAACTCAGACAATTCGACTTTCGGCAGTTCAGACAAATGAATACAACGTTGCACCAGCAATGCCGCGTAATCTTTTTCTTTTGCTAATCTATCCAGCACTTGATGGTTATGGTAAGTTTCGCCTGTGCTGTGGTCAAAATACAGCATACTACCTGCTTCAATACGTCCACGTTTGACAATATCAGTCGGGGTAAAATCGATTTGTCCTGCTTCGGACATGACCGCTAAATACTCGTGGGTTTCCACAGAACGCAACGGACGTAAACCTAAACGGTCTAAACGCGCACCAACTCGAATGCCATCACTAAAAATCAATGCCGCAGGACCATCATTTTTTTCTTCGTATAGGCTGAAATATTCCAGCATAGCGCGAACGTCGGGCGATAAAGTGCTGTCGTTTTCCCACGCAGGCGGCATCATGGCAAGTACCGCAGTCACAATATCCAAGTCGTCTTCATTAATACGGCGGGTTAGGGTTTGATCTAAACGCCCAGAATCGGATTGCCCACAGGGAAAACAGATATGTTTACCGTGTTGTCTGGCAATGGCATTTTCGCTTAAGCGGTTTTTCTTGTCGGTGTTCAACTCGCCATTGTGCGCCATGTAACGGAATGGTTGTGCCATCATGGTGGCAGGCGCAGTATTGGTGGAAAAACGGGTATGGAAAAACAGGGTATGACAACAGTGGTCGGTATCGTACAAGTCGATGAAGTAAGGAATCACTTCATGCGAATTCAAACGCCCTTTATAAACCTGCGTGCGTGAACTCATGGACAACGGATAAAACCCCGCCAGTTCTTCACGGCTAAAACCTTCGACTTCAATATCCAGTAACGCCGCTTGAATGTGACGTTCAAATTCGACATGACTTGCGTCTTTTAAATGCGTAGGACGGGCAAAAATAAACTGCTCAATCGGTAATTGAGCTTTAATGGCAGCTGCGTTTAATACTGTGTTATCAACGGGTATCACGCGTCGCGCAAGTATGGGCAATTTAAAATCGTTAAAATGGCGTTCAACTAATTCGTTGGCATCGGAATCGTGGTGGGCGTGGTCTTCTGGATAAAAGAAATTGGCAACGCCAAACTGACCCAGTTCCAGCGCAGGATTGCCTGTGATTTTACGAAAAAAGTTCAACGATAAATCGATATTAACGCCCGCGCCATCACCAATACCTTCGGCACTCATACCGCCACGATGGGGAATGGTACACAAGGCTTCATGGGATTTAACCAATAAATCATGGCTTTGTTTGCTTTGCTTGTGAGTAATAAAACCCACACCACAACTGTCTTGCGAAAGTTCGGCGTTATAAAGCATGGCTTCTTTAGTATGAAGTCGGGGATTTTCAGTCATCGTCCTGTCCGTTATCTTTTAGGGTATTTTAATGTCGTTTTTAACTCAATCTGTGGTAGAGTCAAACGCATTAAGCTTGCGTAATGTTGCTATATTATCGTTTAACATCCTTTAGGGAAACCTATCAATACTAAGGTGGCAAAAGCGTGCTGTTATTTACACACTTATTTTTAAGGTGAGTTGGTTTTTATGAACGAAAATTTTGATGTAATCATTGTCGGTGGTGGTATGGTCGGTTCGGCTGTGGCGTGTGGTTTAGGCGGTAGCTCCTTAAAAGTGGCGGTATTAGAAAATATACCGCCTGAGCCTTTTTCTGCTGAACAGCCCCATGATTTGCGGGTATCCGCGTTGAGCATTGCTTCACGAAATATTATTGAAACAGTCGGTGCGTGGCATGGCATTGTTAATCGCCGACTCTGCCCATTTCGCCGTATGCGGGTGTTTGAAACTGCTGGTGATACTGAATTTTGCAGTGATGATATTAAGTATCCTGAGCTGGGCTATATTGTTGAAAATCGCGTGACTCAACTGGCATTATTAGATCGCTTGCAAGAATTTACCAATATCAAACTGATTTGCCCAACAACAATCAGCAAAATCAACTACTGCTTAGGTGAACAACCTGAAATAACCTTGAGTGATGGTCGTGTTTTATCAGCTAAGGTGTTAGTAGGTGCCGATGGTGCGCAGTCTCGTGTTAGACAAACCGTTGGCATAGGGCTGACCAGTTGGGATTATCAGCAACACGCGCTAGTCATTTACATAGACACTGACTATGAACAACAAGACATTACTTGGCAACGTTTTGTTGCCAGTGGCCCGCAGGCATTTTTACCATTGACAGGACATTATGGATCAATCGTTTGGTATAACTCACCCGATGAAATTAGTCGCTTAAACGCTTTATCGCCTGAGGATTTAAAGCACGAACTGACCGCTGCTTTTCCAGACTGTTTAGGCAAAGTCAACGCGGTATTAGGGATGGCTAGTTTTCCGCTAACTCGCCGCCATGCGCAACATTATGTGAAGCAAGGCGTAGCTCTTGTTGGTGATGCTGCACACACCATTAATCCATTGGCAGGGCAGGGGGTAAACATTGGTTTATTAGATGCCGCCGCGTTGGCTGAAGTATTGTTAGACGCTCACAAACAGGGGCTAGATATTGGTGATATTAGTGTATTAAAGCGTTATGAAAAAATGCGCCGATACGAGAATCTAAAAATGATGACGGTGATGGATATATTTTATTCGGTATTTAGCAACGATATTCTGCCCGTTAAATTTTTACGCAATTTAGGACTGGGCTTAGCAGAACGGATAAAACCCGCTAAACATAAAGCCATGCGTGGCGCGATGGGTTTAGAAGGGAAACTGCCTAAATTAGCGCGTGGCGAAGCCATAAATTAAGGCTCAAGTGGTGGGGTGCGATAAATTCGCGCAGTATCGGTAATTGCGAATGACGTGGGCGAATGCAATTCGCCCCTACCGTTATTACTCGCTTAAACAAAGTTTAAGCAGGTTACTTTATACTTAAGAGTCCGTTTTTAGTTATTTTTGAATCCATGAAAATCACCTCTTTTCCTGTTGTGCATAGGGTGGGCAGCATTTTTATGCCCACCGTTTTATTTTGGTGGATAAAAAAGTCCACTCATCCTACCTTGTTATTGTTGTTGCTGCTAATGACTCAGTGTTACTCAGTCAATGTTTTTGCCGACAGCACTGATTTAATAGAAACTGTCACCACACCCAGCACCACGCAGGACATCACCCAAGTCAGTGTGCAGGCTAAAATTGACGCGTTGACCAATCGAAAAGATTTAGATGAGGCACTAAAATCAAACGTGCTGGCTATTTATCAATCAACTCAAGATGAACTATCTAATATTACCACCTTTAATGAGCGAACCATTGCTTTTAAGGACGCTATTCAAAAAGCCCCTGATTTAACTAAAAAATTACAAAAAGACATTGAGCAAGCATCGGAAAAGCAACCTACACCCGATAAGCAAGAGTTTGTAAAAATCCCCCTTGAAGAGCTGACACAACGGCTAGCCATTGAACAATACAAAGTAAAACACTTAGACGAACAGATTAAAAAACTAGAAATTGAATTGGCTAACGAACAAAACACCCGTCCCAATCTTATTCGCCAAGAAATGCTCAATGCGAAGCAAGCACTTGAGAATGTAAATAAAACTATGCGAGACAGTAGTCCTGTGGCTTCGGATTCACAACTGTTAATCGATGCGCAACAGGTGTATTTAAAAACCCAGCTTGACGCTAACACCGCAAAATTAGCGATGTTAGATGCTGAAATAGTCAGTTATACCGCGAGGCTCGGCTTACTTAAAGCGCGAGTGCAATTACTGGGACTGCAAAAAAATGCGTTTACTCCCGTGATTGACACCATAGCAGATGTGTTGACGGATCTACAGCAGGAAGCCGAAAAAGACAGGCAGGATAGCCTTGATCAAGCCGAAAAAGACTTATCGGGTAAACACATTGCCATTCAGAATGTCACGCGAGAAAATATTAAATACAGCCAACAGTTACAAGCGATTAAAAGCAAAATTAATCAATACAACGAAGAAAAGGTTAGCACTGATAAACAGATTAATGAAATTGATACTAATTTTAGTAGCGCGGCAAAAAAAATTGATTTAGCCAGTTTAAGTCCACCGTTGGGTAAAATACTGCATGAACAACGCCGCACACTATTAAACGAAGATAACTTTATTACTCAGTCAGAGGCAATTCAAGCAGAGACGGCAAGCACTAATTTGGAGCAACTGGTCATTGAGGACAAGCTCAAGCAATTCGTTGATGTTGACACCCAGTTAAAGCAAATAATGGATGCTAGCGTTGATAAACAGCTATCTAAGCAAGAGCGCATGATGATTCAGGCTGAATTGCGCATGGTATTGAATGATCAGTTTGATGCACTCAATCAATTATCGGTTGCTTACAACACTTATTTGCGAACGCTGGGTGATTTTGATTTTGCCAGACAACAAAAATACGACAAAATCGAAAAATTTGCTCTCTATTTAGATGAGCGTTTATTGTGGGTAAGAAGTTCTGAAATAGTGGGTAGTCAAACCATTACTGAATTACGACGTGCGACTCGCTGGTTATTATCACCGCGTAACTGGCATAGTTTACTTAACAATATCGCCAAACTACCAGCGCAAAATCCATTTTTAAGTCTATTCGCTTTACTCAATATTATTGTGTTACTACTGGCTAAACGCTGGGCAAAGCAACGTTTAACATTGATTGATGTGAAAGTTGGCAAAATTTATAGCGATCGTTTTTATTACACCTTAGAGGCATTAGTCTACACGCTGATATTGGTCGCTCCCATGCCGCTGATTATTGCGTATATTGGCTGGTTTTTAAGCCATGTCGTCAATGGTGGTTTTACCTTTGCTGTTGGTATGGGTTTAAATAGAATCGCATTGCCGTGGCTAATGTTTCAATTTTATCTCCGCCTGTTTGAACCAACGGGCATTATGCGCCAACATTTTCAATGGCAAGAAAATACCGCTGCCTTGTTTCACAAGCAGGTTGCGTGGCTACGTTTTATTATGATTCCTTGCTCGTTTATTATCAGAGTAACACTCAACTCTGGAATGCCTGCTTATAGCGATAGTTTAGGACGTTTTGCACTTAATATTGGCGTATTTGTCATGGTGATATTTTTAGCTAAACTACTGAATCCGCGTCATGGTTTAACACGAGATACCATTATTCTTTATCCTGATGGTTGGATTGCTAAATTACGTTATGTTTATTATTTAGCGGCTTATGCGCCGTTAGTTATTATTGGTTTTTCGATAGCGGGTTATTATTTAAGTGCTTTGGAATTACAGCAAAAAGCAATTATTACTCTGTGGTTTGTTTTTTCAATGGTGATTTTTTATGAGTTAGCCCTACGCTGGTTGACCTTAGCAAATCGGCAACTGGCAATGAAAAATTTACAGGAAAAACGTAAGCAGACAGCTGAACAAAAAAAACCAGCGGTTATTGAGGGGGCAGAAAAACCGATTCTGCTTGAAGAGGAGCTCATTGACATTCCCAAAATAAATGCACAAACTATCACCCTATTGAATGTTTTTTTCTGTGTTCTGTTAGCGGCAGTTTTCTGGGCAATTTGGAAAAATATATTGCCTGCTTTTTCATTTTTGAATGATATTGAACTTTGGCATAATAAAATTATTGTCAACAATAAAGAGGTTTATCATGCAATTACCCTCACTCATTTATTATTAGCAGGGGTTTATGCTTTTATCACCGTGGTGGCGGTGCAGAATTTTTCGGGGGTTAATGAATTATTAATATTTCGCCGACTAACGATAACCGCAGGGAGTCGCTATGCGGTTAATAAGATAACAAGCTACACCTTAACCACTATCGGGTTTTTCTCGGTAGCCAATATATTAGGGTTTAATTGGTCGCAGGTACAATGGCTAGTTGCCGCGCTCAGTGTTGGATTAGGTTTTGGTTTACAAGAAATTTTTGCCAATTTTGTTTCGGGTATTATTCTGTTATTTGAACGCCCGATTCGTGTCGGCGATACCGTTACTATTGGTAATGTCACGGGGACAGTTCATTCTATTCACATGAGAGCCACCACACTCATAGATTCCGATCAAAAAGAACTTATTGTGCCGAATAAATCCTTTATCACCACGCAGTTAATCAATTGGACACTCAATGATGCGATTACCCGCGTGGTCATTCCTATTGGCATTGCCTATGGGTCTGATATTGAGTTGGCGCACAAAGTAATGCAGGAAGCCGTCTGTGCCGCACCACTAGTGTTACAAGCCCCAGAACCTAGCGTGATGTTAGTTGAATTCGGCGACAGTGCTTTACTATTTTCAGTGCGGGTGTTTGTCAGTGAAACCATAAATCGTATGCCCGTCACTCACGATTTACATATTCGACTCGCAAAAGCCTTAAGTGAACATAATATTGAAATTCCGTTTCCACAACGGGATATTCATATTCGATCAGTTACGCCTGAATGGTGTGCCGATAAAGGTAATACCATTCAAAAGAACCAGTAGATACTCCAGCATATAATTTAAGCGTGTGGTTGCTTGTTGTTTTAGGTACTACGTTCAATCAAACTGATTTCTTCCTTAGTTAGTTTAAATAACGTATAAACGGCTTCATTGATTTGTTTCTCTAAGCCGTTAATGGTGTTAGTCGCGTCTTGCCATTCGCCAGTGTTTTTCTTGAGATATTTTTCCCATTTATCTTGCAGAGTCGGATCGGTTAAATCAACTTTTAGCCTTTCAGATGTTTTCAGCTTAAAGGCTTTACGCGCCTTGGTTGCCAACTCTGTCACCGTTGATAGTTTCCACCACTGGGTTAGTTTAGTATTTAGCGGTTCATGGTTATTTGCAGGGCGTAAGTTTTCTATGAAGCGGCGTTGTACTTTTTGCTCTAACTCATAACGGGTTTTGGCGTGTGTTTGGCATTGTTCGGCTAAATCAGCGATGGTTTGTTTTTGTTCTGGTGATGTAGTAGGGATAGGTATTTGATTAATGTACACAGGTTTACATTCAATAAATCCTCCTGAACGCCCGATGGCTATACTTTTAAGAAAATACCACGCTACATTTGAGTTAAGACACCCTACTAACACCAAGCTATTATCAACCCTGAGACACTTATTATGAACAACAAAGCAATCCTCTTTTTCTTGTTAATCACGCTATTCAGCCCAATTTCGCAAGCATTAAATATTGAGTTATTACGAGCAATAATAACGCCTAAACAAATTGATATGCTAATACAGAAATATCAGCCATCAATGCAGCCAAGTCAGCGTAATCGACTATCACAGTTGGTTCAGCAGCACATAGATAACTTGAGTCCACAAGAATTAGCACAACTTGCTAATGCCAAGATCAGCGACATTCCTGACTTGGTTCAACAGCACATTAGTCGAATGCCTCCTGAGGAAATGAAACAGATAAAACAAACACTAAAAATACAGAAAAGTCCGCAGCAATAAAAATGTAAGAGACATAAATTATCAACGATTGATGTTTTGTTAAGCCCTAAAAAATTACTTGAACTTCTCTTAGCGTTCTTCGATTAGTCGCCAACTTATTTGACTTGTTAAAACATAACCCCCGCAATTAGACTCAAATTTGAGGTGATGATAATTTTGGATGCTTTTGTTAACTAATTTTTGGAAGGTCTTCTAAAGCGTTTGGTTCAACAAAGAGTGGGCATTGATTGGCAAATTGAGGTTTAAAATGTTTCCTGATTAGCAAGATTGTTCAGCTTGGCGAAGCCAAGTTGCAGGACGCGGTTTACTGGTAACGGCGGCAACTAACAGGTGCATGGGAAGCGTATCAAGATGAAATCGTCGGTTAAAGCGATAAACAAACGCACTCAGGTAGCGTGACCCGTATTTGGCAAAGTTGAAAGCATGATAGCAACCACCCAAACTGGTTTTAAGATTACCCAATAGCGTGTTAATCCACCGTCTCTTCTTCAATATGGGCGCATAACTCCCGTGTCAGGGCTTGTAAATCTTCTGCATCTAAAATTCGCTACTGCTGAGTTGTAATTCTAGGTTAATGACGTTTTCCTATGAAAATGATGGCGTAACAATATCATTCTTTGATGAAGGGGTAGTGGGTTAAATCTGTGCTTTTCCTACATTTGGATTCCTCCGACTATAGTTCGGAGTCCAAGGCATGACTTGGGCTTTTAAAAAACGTCCAAAACGTGTTTTGGACTCCGTGTAACAGATTTAACCCACTACCCATCCTTCGACAAGCTTAGGACGAACGGTTAAGCCTGTTTGCCATTTTGTTAAAAGACTTTTGAATGACTACTTATTTTGTATTTTTTAAACACAAAAAAGGGAGCTTTCGTAAAAAAGCTCCCTTTTTAGAATCTAATAAGTGGGTTTATGAATCGGAAGCGGCTTTTTTCTTTTCCGTTTCATAAATAAGCAACGGTTCAGACTTGCCAAAAATAACGCTTTCATCCACCACGACTTTGGAAATATTGGTGTCTGAAGGTAGCTCATACATGGTATTGAGCAACACATTTTCGACGATAGTGCGTAAGCCTCTCGCGCCTGTTTTCCGTTCCATTGCTTTTTTGGCAATTGCGCTGAGTGAATCTTCTCGAAACTCTAATTCCGCGCCTTCCATTTCAAACAAGTGTTTGTATTGTTTGGTTAAGGCGTTTTTAGGTTCGGTCAAAATTTGTATTAAGGCTTTTTCGTCTAGTTCTTCTAAGGTAGCAACTATCGGTAATCTGCCGACAAATTCAGGAATTAAACCATATTTAATCAAGTCTTCTGATTCAACTTCGGCAAATAATTGTCCAACGTTTTTGCTTTCATCTTTGGTTTTTACGTCAGCAGAAAAACCAATGCCGCCTTTTTCTGAACGCGCTTTAATGACTTTATCTAAGCCAGCAAATGCACCACCGACAATAAACAAAATATTGGCGGTGTTAACTTGAACAAACTCTTGATTGGGGTGTTTACGTCCACCTTGTGGCGGTACGGAAGCAATCGTGCCTTCAATCAATTTTAATAAAGCTTGTTGTACGCCTTCGCCTGACACGTCGCGGGTAATGGATGGATTATCGGATTTGCGTGAAATTTTATCGATTTCATCAATGTAGACGATGCCAGTTTCTGCTTTTTCAACATCGTAATCGCATTTTTGCAGAATTTTTTGAATGATGTTTTCGACATCTTCACCCACATAACCTGCTTCGGTAAGTGTGGTCGCGTCGGCAATGGTAAACGGTACATTCAACAAGCGTGCAAGTGTTTCAGCTAATAACGTTTTACCTGACCCCGTAGGTCCAATTAACAAAATATTACTTTTTGCTAATTCAACAACGTCTTTTTTTGATTTACTACGCAAACGTTTATAGTGATTATAAACCGCGACCGCTAGAATCTTTTTAGCACGTTCTTGCCCGATGACATAACTATCCAGCTCTTCTTTGATTTCTTTTGGCTTAGGTAAACTATTGTCGCCAAAGGAAGAGGTATTATCTTGCAATTCGTCTTTTATGATGTCGTTACAAAGCTCTACACATTCATCACAGACATAAACCGCAGGTCCTGCGATAAGCTTTCTGACTTCATGCTGACTTTTACCGCAAAAGGAACAATAAAGCAGTTTATCGTCGTCTTTACTGTTTTTATCACTCATAATCTGCCTCCTAAAAACATCAGTAACGATGCCATTACTCTCGATAAAACCAAGCCCATCAAAATATGACCTTTTATAACTCAGTTTCTGCTACTCTGTTTGATAACACTTTATCAATCAGACCATAGCTTACTGCATCATTCGCGCTTAAAAAATTGTCTCTGTCCGTGTCTAGTTGGACTTTTTCCAGAGGTTGCCCTGTATGGTGTGCCAATACGCGGTTTAGTTTATCTCTAATCGATAAAATTTCTCTCGCATGAATGTCAAAATCAGATGCCTGACCTTGAAAGCCACCTAATGGCTGATGAATCATCATTCTTGAATGAGGTAGACAATAGCGTTTACCTTTCGCGCCACCAGTCAGTAGCAATGCACCCATACTGGCTGCTTGTCCAATACACATAGTGCTAACATCGGGCTTAATAAACTGCATGGTGTCATAGATGGACATACCTGCTGTTACTGAACCACCTGGTGAATTTATGTACAAATGAATGTCTTTATCAGGATTTTCTGATTCTAAAAACAAAAGTTGTGCGACCACCAGATTAGCCATGTAATCTTCAACTTGCCCGACCAGAAAAATAACCCGTTCTTTAAGCAAGCGTGAATAAATATCGAAAGAACGCTCACCTCTTGCGGTTTGTTCAATCACGATAGGCACTAATCCGCCTGCGGCTTCTAATGCTCTTGCTTGGTTCATTATGTGTTGTTGATACATTTGAAATCCTACTGTTGTTGTCTATCCATGACATCACTAAAACTAACGCTCTCATCAGAAACGTGTGCCTGTGCTACTAACCATTCTACCACTTGATCTTCTAAGACCATTTGCTCAACATCATGCAAACGTTTTTCATCTGCATAATACCACGCTATTACGTCTTCTGGATGCTCGTAGCTTTTTGCTAATTCTTCAATGGTGGCACGCACTTTGTTAGCATCTAGCTCAACTGCATTTTTTTGAATGACTTCACCTAAAATTAAACCCAGTGCCACGCGACGTTTGGCTTGCTCTTCAAATACATCTCTTGGCAAGAGCATATCTTCTGGCTTCATTTTCTGTCTTTTGGCAGATTCAATGTAAGGAGTCATCAATCTTTCGACTTCTTCGTCAATTAACGCATTCGGTACCGTTATTTGAAACTTGGTATACAGGGCATCCATCACGGCATTTTTTAATTTACCACGCAGAACCTGTTTTAATTCTCTACTCAGATTATCGCTAACATCGGCACGGAAAGCATCGACTGACCCTTCGTCAACACCGTAGGCTTGAATAAAGGCTTCGTCAATTTCAGGCAAGGTTGCTGCTTCAACAGTGACTACATCGGCAGTAAACTGCGCAGTTTTCCCTGCTAATTTGTCATTGCCATAGTCCGCAGGGAAAGCTAATTCAAATGATTTAACGTCATTGGCTTTAAGACCCAGTAGCGCGTCCTCAAAGCCTGGAATCATTTTGTTAGTGCCTATTTCAACGCTATAGTTTTCTACTGTACCATCGGTAAAGTTTTCCTCTTCAACAACACCTGAGAAATGAACTATTACACGGTCGCCTGTTTGTGCGGCGCGATCATCAACCACTGCCCATACTTTTTTCTGTTCGCGTAGCTTTTCAATGATGTTATTAATATCGGTATCACCAACCGTAGCAATAGGGCGAACCACTTCAAGTTGTTCAAGACCGTCTAAGCTGATTTCTGGATAGACTTCAAAGATTGCTGTATAGCTAAAACCGTCAGTATCATCTGTATGCTCGATATGCGGATAACCAGCGGGTCTTAATGCTTCACTTTGCAATGCTTCATAAAAAGTAGATTGAATCAAATCGCCCGCAATTTCATCGCGTACTTTACTGCCGTACATTTTTTGGACGACAGCTTGAGGTACTTTACCTGGACGAAAACCATCAACCTTAACTTCGCGGGCTAATGACTTTAATCGTTCAGCCATTTTTTCCTGAACAACGGTTTCAGGGACATTAACAGTCATTTTTCTGCTTAATTCAGATGTCTTCTCGACAGAAACTTGCATTTATTTACCTCACACAATTTTAAATAAGAATTTTTTGAATGCCAGCAGGATGGTGGCTCGAAAGAATTGAAAAGTTATCGATGGTTCGATAACTTTTGCAGAATAAGGTGGTGCGAATGGGGAGACTCGAACTCCCACTGGGTAACCAACTGGTACCTAAAACCAGCGCGTCTACCAATTTCGCCACATTCGCATTTGGTATGAACTTGTCATTATAGTCGAAATATTAACTATACAACAAGTTATAATTTTTTTGCCCTCAAACACTGACAGATACCTCAAAACCTAATAAGCTAATTTCGTCCGCAAATTCATGTAATACAGCTATTGACAATGGGGCTAATCGACTGGCTTCTGGCTGTAATGATGGTCTGGCAATAGTGTATAACATAATGTGTTGCAAACTTGCCTTTGCTTTAATGGTGGTTAATAAATTCAAAAAAGCTGACCGTTCTTTTTCAGACACCCCTTGATTATCATAATCCAGCAAACATATTTGTAGCTTAGTCGGGCAGCACTGGGTCGCAAGTAATAAATTTTTTAACTGCGATTGACTGCTTTGCTGCACATTATTCATTGACATTCGCCCTTGCTCTGTGGCACTGTCCAATTTAAACCAAATCTCACCACCATAAGCTTTTAATATTTTCAAGCCCGCTTGAACTTTAGCCTGATGGATTAAACTGCCATTGGTAATCAACACATAACGGCTATTGGGAAAAATGCCAAACTCAGTAGCTATATGTCCAATTAACTCTACGGCTTTGGCAAAGGCTTTCAAGCTGGTCGGTTCACCATTACCCGAAATTGCAATATCCTTAATAACCTGTTGAGACTCGGCAACTTGAAAGCGTGAATAAAAATCACCGTGCAGAACCGATCCTAAAAAAAAACGTAACTCCTCTTCCAATAACTGAAAATCCATTTCAGGTGCAGCCCCTATTTTTAAATCAGGCACTTGGCAATAAATGCACCGCCAGTTACAGGCATTATTAGTATTAAAATTCACCCCAATTGACAAACCATCTGCTCGTCGTGATAGCACAGGATAAATATAGTTTAAGCCAGCAATATCTCGACTATGATTATTTGTTATGAGTATGGGCATAAAACGGCTCTTCCTGACTTCGTGGAGTAAGTGCTACGAAATAGATAATGAAAGAAAAATTGAGTTTGTCGCAAAATTTTAGACAAAAAAAAGAGCTTACTCGAAATCGTGTAAGCTCTCAAATTCTGTATGGTGCCTCGGGCCGGAGTCGAACCGGCACGTCCTTACGAACGAGGGATTTTAAGTCCCTTGCGTCTACCAATTTCGCCACCGAGGCATCAATCTACTGAACTGCCTATTATAAATAGAAAAATTAAAAAATCTAGTTTTTTCTAACTATTCAAGAATAAAGACTATATCACCGTTAGGGATTGAAATTCACCGAAGACGATTTAAGTAAGACTTCTTTAAAATTTAACACCATGTATCTACGTCAAAAAAACAGTCGGTATCACTGGTTTTTAAGGTTATTTATAGGCAACCACCCTGCTATGGTGACTGAGTTAAACAAGTTTTTGTTCATTGGTGTACACTTACTCGATTGGCTAAAAAAGACTTCAATGGCATATTCGGTTAGAATATCCTCATAATAATAATTCTAGTTATTTCTTAGTCGTATCTCATCTTTTGTGTATTTTCCGAGGTCATTTTAATGCGTAAAAAACTTATCACTCTTACTGGCGGCATATCTTTACTTCTTATGCACTCTTGGAGTTTTGCTGCGACTGATTTGCCGCCTTCAGCCAAAGTTGAACAAGGAACAGTGGAGGAGGTCTGTTCCAATTTTACCGATCCTGAATGGCGTAAAGAACAAGTGGTTGATGGCGTAAAAATCCAAGAATCACGCCTTTGTAATCCAGACAATCCCGCTGATATTGCTGCTTTTGTTAAAGGCACGAATGGTATTTCAATGGAAACATTGATGAATACCCAGCTTGCCGCCGATGCGATCACACTGTCAGACGACATGGACGGTGATGGCGATCCTGATAAAATTGTTATTAAACTGGAAGTGGTGGAATTGAACGGGCGTTCACCCGATGTTAAAACCCCTATCACTACCTTTGATATTGCCCCAGGTATACAGCCTACATTTTGGGTTTATGCACCAAAAACTCGCGATATGTCTACGCTCAGTCTTTATGAGCCTGAAGCCAATTCCTTATTGCGCGTTCCTTCTCCTGTTATTCGTGTTGAACAAGGTGATATTGTCCATATCGTCTTGGAAAACACCCATTATTTACCGCACTCTATTCATTTACACGGTATAGACCATCCGTTTATGGATCATAGCGATAACGGCAATGACGGCGTTGGTCAAACCAGTAATATGGATACCATGCCAGGGGAAAGTAAAACCTATGTGATTAAACCGCGCCAAGCAGGCACGATGTATTATCACTGTCACGTTCAACCCCATACCCATATTCCTATGGGCTTGCAGGGCATTTTTGTCGTTGAAGAAAATCGTCCTAATAACTGGCCGCAAACGCTAAACGTCGGTGCGGGGCAAGTGCGTCATCCGTCAGTTGCGGTGCTGGAAAAATACGCCAGAGAATACGACCTACACTATCAATCGGCCGATAAAGAACTGCATGAATTAGTGGCACGTTCTGCCAATGATCCGCGTTTGATTGCTAAACACATGAACACCGAATACGACATCACCGATGCTACCGATGATTATTTCATGCTTAATGGTCGGTCTTTCCCTTATACACTAAGGGAATCATTGATTTATATGGAAGAAGATCAAAACGTTAAATTGCGGGTATTAAATGGTCATACAGAATCATTTGCTCTGCATATTCATGGGCATAAACCGACAGTTACTCATTACGATGGTGTTGATAACGGACCTAGTTCTTATATTCAGCGTGATGTACATGGCATGGTTCCTGCGCAACGCCTTGATTTGTCATTGAGCGGTAAAGATGATGGTTTAAATAGCTTTGGACAAGGGATTTGGATGTTTCACGATCACGTTGAAAAATCCTTTACTACTAACGGACACGGTGAAGGCGGCGACATCAGCCTAGTGGTTTATAAAGGTTTTGTTGATGAAAGAGGCATTCCAATGGCGCATGGTATGAGTCTCGCACCTTACTTCACCAAAGAACTTTGGCAAGGCAAATACCCTATCTGGCAAGATTACGATGCGTTTCGTAGTTTAGGTTTGCCAGACCTAAAAGAACCCGTTACACCGAATAGAGTGGCAGTACAAACGCCCGCTGTTAAAGCCTCTGAAACAGCGGCAACGGCAGCCGCGCAACAAGACTCAGTGTTCGGGAAATTATTTAACGGATTTGTGTTAGGTTTATTGGGCTATGTAGCCTACCTTAAACGCCGTCCGATTTATGAGTTTGCAGTTAATCGCTTTAAAAAATAATTTCAATAATCAAAGTGCTGGTGTGCAAATCTAGGTCTGCACGCCAGTATTTAATTTGACAAAATTTATTTTTCCGCGTGAGTTGCGTCCGCTTTCCATTCACCCACTCGCATCATTTAGTATGACTGCCCTGTTTGATAGTGTCATTAATCTCAGCCTTGCATTCGTTATCTCTTGGTAATTTTCATTTGATTCAACGAATCGGGCTGCTACAAAAAATAATCTATTTTTTAACTAAACCGAATGCGGCAGAGCTTTGCTTTGCCTACGATTTTCGGTTAGTGGGAGCTTTTATGAATAAGCAACTTCGTTTACCAAACAAGTATGTAAAAAATCTTCGCGTAAAGGCTTACAACTATGCAAATAAGGGACGCGTATTGTCTCGCTTAACAGACGCATTGCATAGAAAATACACCCTGAGTTTTCATTATGTCGGTGTACTTGGCAAAGGAGATTACTAATGCCTATTCAAAAAATCATCGCTAAGGGTAAAGTCCCTGTGAAAATTTACACCGCCGAAATCAATTCAGCGGCATTTCAACAACTTTATAATTTGTCATAATTACCGTTTATTCACAGTTATATTGCTGTGCGCCACCTTGAAACGGATAAATATAGCTGGTGCAGTATAAATTGATTACAAAACCGTTCGCGCTGAGCCTGTCGAAGCGTGAATGTGGTTCGACAAGCTCACCACGAACGGTATCATTTTATTGTGCTTTAGCTATATGAAATCGGTAAGCGTAATACGCAGGAAATTGAAGGTAAAAATCTGACAATCGCACTTTCGTACCCTGCTTTTAGATGTTGAGTATTCCGCGCCATAAAATCTTTACTGAACTTTGCAGAGCGGATTATACGCCCGCCCAGAATATTTAAATTGCCTACTCTTATCGCAAAAAAAGAGTTGTTCAAACAAGGAAAAAATAAAATTGAGCGGGTCAAGATAAAAAATCAACCTCTTACCGCGCATTAAAAATGATTAGCCGCAATGCAAAACCTTAACCATCATGGTCTCTAGGGATTTTAAAGCTTGACACTATGCAACTGCTATTGATATAAATGCCAGCGTTTATTGTGTTACCTGAGACTGTACAGGGCATCAACGCAGGGCTTGCAAATACTTACAAATATAAAAAAATTGTTTCCTAAGGAGGAAAAATGAATAAATCGGAATTGATTGATACCATAGCTGAATCTTCAGGCTTAACAAAAGTGGATGCGGGAAAAGCATTGGATGGTTTTTTAAGTGCAGTAACAGGGGCTTTAAATAAGGGCGACTCTGTTGCTTTAGTGGGCTTTGGTACGTTCTCTGTCAAAGAAAGAGCGGAGCGTAAAGGGCGTAATCCACAGACTGGCGATGAAATTACTATTAAAGCAGCAAAAATTCCTGCATTTAAAGCTGGTAAATCTTTAAAGGATGCTGTACAATAGCATTTCTTTAGTCGGGTGCTTAGCTCAGCTGGGAGAGCGTCGCCCTTACAAGGCGAGGGTCGGGGGTTCGAGCCCCTCAGCACCCACCAGACTTTGGAGTGGTAGTTCAGTTGGTTAGAATACCGGCCTGTCACGCCGGTGGTCGCGGGTTCGAGCCCCGTCCACTCCGCCAAATCAAAAAGCCCCGAGCCATCTGGTTCGGGGTTTTTTTTTGCTTAGAATCACACAAGTTTAGGTAGAGCGATATGCTAACGAAAATTAGAGAAAAAGCGCATGGTATTTTCGCGCAAGTGATGTTGCTAGGTATGTGTATAGCCTTCGGATTATGGGGCATCCAAAGTTACACAGATAGTAACAAAGAAGCGGCTGTTGCCTCGGTGGGTAATAAAGACTTTCACCAGCGTGATGTCAATAAAGCCTATGAGCAATATAGCCAGCAGTTTCAAGGCATGGGTATAGATGAACAGAGCTTAAAAGATCAAGCCTTAGCCAAACTCATCAAAGATGAAGTTCTATTGCAATATGCCTATAAACAAAATCTTGTTGCTAGCGATAACACCACGCGAGATTTTATTAAAACCCTACCCTACTTTCAGCTGGATGGTAAGTTTAATGAAGGGCAATATAAAGCCTTTCTAAGCTCACAACGAATGACATCTGCCGATTTTGTTAGCCGTATTCAAAATAGTCTGATAATGGGGCAAGTTCAGGACAGTATTATCAGTAGTAGTTTTGCAACTGACTACGATATTGAAAGTTTTTTCAAAATTCAAAATCAACAGCGTGATGTTAATACTGTGACGGTAACGATTCCTACCTTAACTGAACAGCCTTCAGAAGCAGATATTTCCAGCTATTATCAACAGCATCAGGAACAGTATCAAATACCTGAACAACTTTCTATTGAATACGTTGAATTGTCCCTAGCTGAGTTAGCTAAAAAAGTCCCTGTCACTGACGAGAAGCTCAAAGCCTTTTATGAAGAGCAAAAAGACAGCTATGCCACGCCAGAGCGGCGTAAAATAAGCCATGTTTTGTTCATCGTAAATGATAAAGTTGATGACAAAACCGCCTTAGAAAAAGCACAAAAAGCTAAACAGGATTTAGCCAGCAAAGATTTTTCCGCATTGGCAAAAGAAATTTCTGATGACAAAGTTACTGCCAAAACAGGCGGCGATTTAGGTTTATTTAATGCTGGAACAATGGAAAAACCGTTTGAAGAAGCGGTAATGACTTTAAAAGTGGGCGAAGTATCCAATCCAGTTAAATCAAAATTCGGCTATCACTTAATTAAAGTAACCGAATTGGTAGCGGGTAGTGTTAAGCCATTCGACAGCGTTAAGGACGAAGTCACCAAAGCCTATCAAAAAGCCCAAGCAGAAACTAGCTTTTCTGAGTCAGGTGAAACGCTAACTAGCCTGAGCTTTGAGCATCCTGATAGTCTACAAGCCGTTGCCGATACCTTAGGGCTTAGCGTCAATAAAACGGCTCTATTTACCAAAGACAAAGGGGAAGGTATTGCCGCAGAAGACAAAATACGCGGTGCCGCTTTTTCAGAAGAAGTTTTACAAGGCAATAACAGCGCACCCGTTGAATTAGGCTCTGATCGCTTAGTGGTATTACGTCAATTAGAACACAAAGAAGCCGCAGCCAAGGATTTAAACACCGTTAAAGCGCAAATATCGGCACTATTACTGCTAGATAAAGCCAAACTACAAGCTGTGACCAAAGCCAAACAAATCGCCTCACGTCTACAAGCAGGTGAAACCCTGCAAGCTGTCGCGAGTGATCAAAAACTGGAAATCAAAAAAGTCACAGGTTTAACACGCAATGGCAAAACAGATTTATCACCACAATTGCTGGATGCTGTTTTCAAAGCGGCAAAACCTATTGGCGATAAACCCAGTATTACCCTCGTGCCATTAGCAACAGGCGAGCAAGTTATTGTCAGCTTAACAAAAGTAACTGCGGGTACGATGAGCGAAGATGACAAGAAAAAACTAGAGTTGGCAAAAAAGAATATCGCCAATGCCTTCGGTCAAAACGAATTTAACACCGTGTTAACTAGTTTACAAAGTAGTGCTGATATAAGCATTACACCCAAAGCCCAAGAGCAAGCCGCTCAGTAATCAAATTGGGCTGCTGATTAGAACACTAATCAGCAGCCCAATTCAACGGAGTGCAAGCTTTGCTTGCGCTATGCAGGCAAAGCTTGCACTTCTTCATACACATTATTAAAAATTCCCTTGTCGCCTCTTAGCCTCTATATACACATTCCGTGGTGCATTAAAAAATGCCCTTATTGCGACTTTAATTCCCACACTATTAAAGCCGATACCCCAGAATCCGCTTATATTGACGCGCTGCTAATTGATTTAGCCGCCGATGTGCAACGCTATAAAATCAACCGCCCCATACACAGTATTTTTATCGGTGGAGGCACTCCCAGTTTATTTGCCGCTGAATCATTTGCCCGATTATTGGACGGCATAGCCCAACAACTCACCCTGCAAGAAAACCTAGAAATCACCCTAGAAGCTAATCCCAGCACCTTTGAAAGCCATAAATTTGCCGAATACCGCGCCCTAGGGATTAACCGCTTATCTATTGGCATACAAACTTTCAACGACGCGCTATTAGCTAAACTAGGACGTGTGCATTCAGCAGGCGAAGCGCAACGTGCCGCAGAAATTGCCCATCAAGCAGGCTTTGAAAATTTCAATATTGATTTAATGTTTGGTTTACCCGATGACAATTTTGATAGCCTAACCGATGTCAACCTAGCGATTAGCCTACAACCTACCCATATTTCTTTTTATCAACTTACCCTAGAACCTAACACCTATTTTCACAAATTTCCACCGCAACTACCCAATGACGACCATATTTTTGCCATGCAGCAACGCTGTCAACAACGACTAGCAGAACACGGCTATCAACAATATGAAATCTCCGCTTATAGCAAACCTGATAAACAATGCCGCCACAACCTCAACTACTGGCAATTTGGCGATTATCTTGGCATAGGCGCGGGCGCACACGGAAAAATCAGCCATCAGCACCCACAATCGATTACGCGTAGCTTCAAAGCCAAAAGCCCAGAACACTATTTACGCAGTCCATATAACAATGGTGGTAGTGAAACGGTTGCTATCACCGAACTGCCGTTAGAATTCATCATGAATAATTTACGGCTGAAACAAGGCTTTACCCTAGAAAACTATCAAGCCAGCACAGGGCTAGCAATAATCACCCTAGAACCCGCCTTGTCCGACTGCTTAAAACAAGGACTAATTATTCAGCAAAATAATTATTACCGTTGCTCAACAAAAGGCTGGGATTTTTTAGACAGTATTTTAGAAAAGTTCATTCAAACGAGGGTAGTATATTAAATCTGTTGTTTTTACTTCTGAGTACCTTGATTTTTCTAGGCATTGAAGTTGCTCACAACAAGTTTCACCCACTCCCCTTTTTAATATGGCTGAATGCACTTGTTGTTTCATGCTAACTGCATTTTCATCAACGCAATTATGCCTTTTAACCCTTCAATTTCCTTATCTTTCTGAGCCAGAATTTCGTCTTTGTGTTCTAAGCTCAATTGTAATGATGCTAAGGCTCAGATTAGAAACAACCTTGCGTGGGAACTAGAAAAAATCAGACTGGAGTAAATAGCTTTAGCTGTTTTCTAGGCAATAGCTAAAGCTATTGGACTCCTGATCGATATGCAGCTAACCCGCAGGCCACGCCATTTGCCGACCACCTAACAAATGCAAATGCAGGTGATAAACAGCTTGTCCACCCATTTTATTGCAGTTGAATACGGTACGATAACCGTCATCGGCGAAACCCAGTTGTTTAGCCAATAGCGCGGCGGTTTGTAATAACTGCCCGCCCAATTCAGCATCATCCAAATCGTTCAGCGTGCTGATGTGCCGTTTAGGAATAATGAGGATATGCACGGGGGCTTTAGGGTCTATGTCCTTAAATGCCAGCACATTATCATCTTCAAAAACTACATCGGGTTTAATATCCCCATTGACCATTTTGCAAAATAAACAATCTGTCATGTTGTCACCTAATTAGAACGGCATAGAAAAACCAGGAGGCATAGGAATACCTGCGGTAATAGAGGACATTTTTTCTTTTTTCACTTTGGCGACTTTATTCACCGCATCGTTAATGGCGGCAGCCACTAAATCTTCTAGCATATCTTTATCATCACCTAGCAAAGACGGATCGATGGTGACTTTTCGAGCTTCGCGTTTGCCTGTCATGACGATAGTCACTAAGCCGCCGCCTGATTCGCCTGTCACTTGTAAAGCCGCTAGTTCTTCTTGGGCTTTTTTGACATCTTCCTGCATTTTTTGCGCGTGCTGCATGAGATTGCCCAGTGCATTTTTCATCTTGTTGTTTCCTTTTTAAATTATATGGGTTCGATACTATTAGGCACGATATGAGCATCAAAATTATCTTTTAACGCCTGAACCGTTTCGTCAGCATTAATGCTATCAACTGCCGCTTGTTGTTTATCTTCACGCGCTTTGAGTATTTGCACAGCGGGGGTATCGAGGGCAGTTTTTTGACTATTAAACACTAACTTGATGGGTTTGCCGTAATAGGTTTGCAAGGCTTTTTGTAGCATATCTTCGGCTAAAGAACCTCTGATAATACTAGAGTCTATGTGTAAGCTGCATACTTTGTCATCCATAGTGTCCAATACACAGTTATTGGCTAACGCTTTACCAGGGCCGACAAGGTTTAATTGGTCAATGATAGTTGTCCAATCTTGTTCACCGTTAGTTTGCGTTGCTTGAATAGGTGCGTTGGCAATAACAGGCTGTGTAATGGGAGCGAATGGTTTGGTAACGGCTACGGGTGCAATTTTGTTGGCAATAGCTTCTATCTTGGCAGGTTTAAAAGTCAGCATTCGCAACATCAGCATTTCAAAACCGCTACGACTATCAGGAGCTAGATCTAAATCTCGTTGCCCCATTAAAGCGATTTGATAATACAACTGTACATCTTCTGGACTCAATAACGCAGCTAGGCTAGCCAGCATTTCAGTGTCAAAATCAGGGTCAATCGCAGTGGGTAAATGCTGCACTAAGGCGATACGGTGCAGGACTTGTATAAGCTGTTGTAAAACTTCGCCAAAATCAGATTGGGTATTAGCAATGTCATTTATTTTATCGAGTATTGCGACCGCGTTAACGTTTGCTAAAGCAGTTAATAAATCTTCCACAGGTTGTTCAGCAACCATGCCCAACATGGCGTTAACGTCTTCACTCGCCACTTTGCCATTACCAAACACAATGGCTTGATCCAGCAAACTTAAGCCATCACGCATACTGCCATCGGCAGAACGGGCTAATAATTTTAACGCGGGCGTTTCAAACGTTATTTTTTCTTCACCCAGAATATATTCCATCTGCGCCAAAATTTGGCTAGGCGTTAAGCGTTTTAAATTAAATTGTAAACAGCGTGATAATACCGTAACGGGAATTTTATGCGGGTCAGTAGTGGCTAACAGGAATTTAACGTGCGGAGGAGGCTCTTCCAGTGTCTTCAACAAGGCATTAAAGCTATGCGTTGATAGCATGTGAACTTCGTCGATTAAATAAACTTTATAACGAGCTTGATTCGGGGCATATTGAGTATTACTCATTAACTCACGAGCATGTTCAACACCCGTGTGTGATGCTGCATCGATTTCGATTAAATCTAAAAATCGACCTTCATCTAAATCACTACAAGCTTTACAAATACCACAAGGATTAGCATCTTGTAGATTTTTGTGTAGATTTTCGCAATTCATGGATTTGGCTAAAATGCGAGCTATGGTAGTTTTACCTACGCCGCGAGTGCCAGTAAATAAATAAGCGTGATGCAAGCGATTATGTTGTAAAGCGTTGATTAACGATTTGACAACATGTTCTTGTCCGACGACTTCTCTGAAATTATGGGGTCGCCATTTTCTAGCAAGAACCTGATAATTCATTGCAGGTTATGATGGAGGTGATTGCGTTGTGGGCGGCGATCATACCAGCCACATCTCGGCACACGAATCTGCTGCTACCGTTGCTCCCTTCCAGGCCTGGCGGGGTTTACAGCGTATCGTTGCGAGAGGACCGATACAATCACCATTACAATTTAGCCGCGTGGGCTAAAGAAGCGGCATTATGGGTGAATATCGTTAATATGGCAAGTCATTTTTGCAAAAATACCGAGAGATGCTTTTTGATGGAGTAAGTTTAATCAGTCGCAGGCATAATAATGATGGCAGATAAACTCAGATCACAGTGTTTGCGTTTTGCCTATACAGCCGCGAACAAAAATAGGACTAAGCTAACTATCAACACAGCATTTGAAATATAAATATCCTAATTGGAATGCCTGATGTTTTTGCGTTGATTTATTGACTGATGTTACGCACCCATTTTTTAAAATCAATGAGTTACAATTTTCTGAATTCGCTACAGCTATGTTTGACAACATTAAGCAGAGCTTGAAGGTAGGCATTCCCAAGCGAAGCTTGAAAACGAGAAATAACCATATTTTCACCGAAAACGCCTTCATTCCAGCATGGATGCTGGAATCTGGTCAAATATTAAGCCTCGGTTGTCTATGCAATCGGGGCTTTTTTGTGCAGACTGTATAGGGAGTTTAGCAGGGCAAGCGCATATAAAAATGGCTCTTCCCGATTTCGCGGAGTAAGTACCAAATGCAGTGTGTGAATATATGGTATATTTCGTTTAGTCATTAGATTTTATGATGTTTATTTATCTATTCTTAACTTCTAATATACTACATTAGTGGCTACCCCGCGAAATAGGGAAGAGTCCGATATTTAATTAGATTTTAAATTGCATGGTAAAAATATTTTTATTATTTTCACGCTGATAACTGCTTTCATCTATATACTTACGGATCATAAATATACCCAATCCACCTATATCGGCTTCCTCAAGACTTTTAGGTAAAATAATATCTAGTATTTCCAATGGATTAAAAGGAATACCAGTATCATCTACCTCTATTTTAATTATGTCATTTAAACATTGACATTTAATATTAATCTCACTTTCACACTGATTAGGATAACCATAACTGATAATATTTGCTATTAATTCAGTTAGCGTCAAATCTATTTTAAAAACCACATTTTCAGATAACTTAAATAAAGTGGCAATATCATTATTTATCCAAAGATTCAATTTGTTTAATTCATCACTTTTATTTTTAAGCGTTAAATATAACATTTTTTGTGCATCTGACTGGTGTGAAATATGATTTTTTAAAACAGCGTTCATATACTTACCTAAACATAAAATTGAATTTTAATTTCATTCACTAGCTATTGATTTTAAGTACTCAGTTGCTAATGAAATGTCAGTATAAATTGGAATTAGCACATTAATTCCTGTCATTTTTAACACGTCATCTACTAATGGCTTAGGATTCAATAATACTAACTTTCCGCCACGGCTATTTTGTGCTTTAGCATTAACCAATAAAAGACGTATTCCAATAGAAGCAAGAAAATCAAGTTCTGATAAATCTACTATTATTTTTTCTTTTTTGCTTGCAGTATGTGCAGCAAAAGAAAGTTCAACATCACCTGTGCCTTGTATATCAAGTCGTCCAATTAATTTTACTTGTTTGATGTCATTATTTAATTCTTGCACTTCAATTTTTATCATATTATTGCC
>JAPLRZ010000054.1 GCA_026398895.1 Methylococcales bacterium | reverse complement strand
TGGCAATATTTTCACCACCAATGGCAATGTCGGTGGGGTCAACGGTAACTTCACCAACAATATCACTGCAAACAATACCATTCGTGCGCTTGGTAACATCGCCGCAGGACAAAATATTACCGCAGTGGGTGACCTTAGCACCATCAATGGCAGTATTTTTACCACCAATGGTAATGTCGGTGGGGTCAACGGTAATTTCACCAATAATCTCACTGCGCTTGGTAACGTCACAGCAGGACAAAATATTACCGCAGTCGGTAATCTTAGTACCATTAATGGCAGCATTTTTACAACGAATGGCAGTATTTTCACCACCAATGGCAATGTCGGTGGGGTCAATGGTAACTTCACCAACAATCTCACTGCGCTTGGTAACGTCACAGCAGGACAAAATATTACCGCAGTCGGTAATCTTAGTACCATCAATGGCAGCATTTTTACAACGAATGGCAGTATTTTCACCACCAATGGCAATGTCGGTGGGGTCAATGGTAATTTTACCAACAATCTCACTGCGCTTGGTAACGTCACGGCAGGACAAAATATTACCGCAGCGGGTAATCTTAGTACCATTAATGGCAGCATTTTTACAACGAATGGCAGCATTTTCACCACCAATGGCAATGTCGGTGGGGTCAACGGTAATTTTACCAATGTGAATGGCAACGTCACTTCCACTGGAAATAGTACATTCAATAATATCACTGCTGGAAATATAAGCATCGCAAATGGGACGCTTAATTTAACCAATACCACTGTTATTGGTTTCACGGGTAGCAACCTCAGTCAAATTACTGGTGACTTAGGGGTAAACGGAAACAAAACGACTTATGCGTCTAATGGGGTGACAGGTAATCTGACGACAAGTGGGGTGACAGGGACGAAAGATAATCCGACGATAGGTACTCTGACTTATAACATTGGCGCAATCACAACTTACACTGGCGTTAACGGCACTCAAACTGTTGCCGCCAATACCACTATCGGCAATAGATTGACAGGGGTTCAGTATCAAAATCTGGTCAATGGTAATGAACTGGTAGATGGTAATCTTTATGTCAATGGAAACATAACTGCAACAAATAGTAATATCACTAGTCTCACGGCGACTACGCTCAATGTAAGTGGTCAGACTATCATGGCAGGCATTAATAATACAGGTGCTTTGAATAACGTAGGAAACCTCACTAACGTAGGTAATACCACTCTGACAGGGCTGAGCAATATAATTAGTACACCAGGTGGTGGTAGTTTGACAACCAATGTTACTGGTGCAACGCTGACAGGTAATCAAAATGTTCAGGGACTTGCGCTAAACAATAACGGTTCGATTGCTTTAAAAGGTACGAATGCCGCTGGGCTGGCAGTCAATGCGGCAGGTACAGGCGTAACACTGTTGAATAATGTCAATGGAGGACATGGTCTAACCATAGGCGCAACTAGCACTACATTGTCAGGCGGCACGAATTCTTCGATTTATGCACTATCAGACGGTTCTGCAACTATCAGTGTTGGCAGCACTGCTGGTACTGGTGGTAGTACAGTAACATCAGCCCCAGTGACGATAAATAATGCCAGTAACGTGAACGGCAATACCTCATTTGTTTCTATAGCCAATGGTAATACGGGTTCTATCCTGACCAGTATTTACGCTGCGGACGGTACAGCAATACAGGGTACGGTGGGTAATATTTCCAGTGTCACAGGCACACCTGGTATTGGTGGGTCGCAGTCAGTTAGTTCGGTGTTATTAACTAACGGTCGTGGTATCACTAACGGTTTGCAAGTCTTTGAGGATCATAATAATCTAAATGGTACGACTATTATTAACGGCGTACTAAATGTTAGTAATGCTACCGTTATTGGTCTTAATATTAACCCTGGTAGTCTCACCGCAGATCGAATCTTAGGTGATCCATCAGCACCCTTAAGCTCTAATGGTGTTAATGGTGTTAATATCACTACGGGTACGACTAGCGTTGTAAATGGAACGGGGGGCGTGATTACTTACAAAAATGGCATTACTCAAACCGTTGCCCCCAATACGACGATTGGTAATCGACTGGCAGGGGTAAAATATCAGACTCAAGTTGCTGGTAATACATTTGTCGATGGTAATCTTTATGTAAACGGTGATACTGCGTTTGTTGGTACAAATTCGGCAACTTCAACGGTCGATGCGAGTAAAAACCTTGCTAGCAGTAAACTTGCAGGAGCAACCACAGGTGTTATAGGTCAAACAGGTATTACTGTCTATGCCCCTGTTACTGATATAGTGAAAGGAACTACCGCAACTGAGTCGGTGGCATCTACCACCTTGACTAACGGTCTAGGTAAAACCAACGGTTTACAAGTTTTTGAAGATAGAACTAATTTAACGGGTGGCGGGCAAACACCTAGTTCATTAACCCTAAATGATAATGGCGCGACCTTTGCCTCTCCAACAGGCGCACCGACAAAAGTCACTGGAGTTGCTGATGGTACGACTAAGTTCGACGCGGTCAACTTTGGTCAATTACAGGCTCTATCCAATAATGTAGATGGGATTGCCGCTAGGGCTTATAGCGGTATCGCACAATCGGCAGCGATGAACTCCATTCCAACAGGTATGGCAGGACACCATTATGGAATAGGTATTGGTAGTGGTTTTTATGCAGGTCAACAAGCCATCGCTTTTGGTGGTGGTGCGGATGTCGGTGAACACATTAAAGTGAAAGCGGCAGTTGCCAATGGTTTTGGTACGAGTAGTGCGATGACGGCTAACGTGGGCGCAGGCTTTAGTTGGTAAGGAATTGGGTATATAGCTAACAGTCAATAAAATGATTAAAAGACCGTTCGCACTGAGCTTGTCGAAGTGTGAATGTGGTTCGACGAGATCACCACGAACGGTATTATTTTATTGTGCGTTAGCTCTAGTGGGTGATTTGCTAAAGTGAATCGCCTTAGTCTCAACTATCAAGCCCCGATTTATCGGGGCTTTTTTATTGTCACCATAGATACAATTCATTCTTTGCTATACAATCAAATTCTCTTCAAAAATTTTGGCTGTTTATGTTAAAGAACCATTTTATTAAGCAACTGTGCAATAGTTTTATCGACCTCGTGCCGATTCTTGCCGTTGTGCTAGTGTTTCAGGTTCTGATTATTAAACAACCTATTGCGGATGTTGCCAGCTTAATCATCGGCACGCTGTTTGTTGTTTTGGGGCTGGCGTTATTTATTCAAGGGCTGGAACAAAGTCTGTTTCCACTGGGTGAATCAATGGCTTACGCGTTTGCGCGTAAGGGCAGTTTATTCTGGCTATTAATTTTCGCATTTTGTTTGGGTTTTGGTACAACTGTGGCAGAACCTGCATTAATTGCCATTGCGGCGGAAGCGGCAGACATTGCCAGTAAAGGTAATATCATTGCTCATAGCACTGAAGCAAAAAGCAGTTATGCCTTAGGCTTACGCATCACGGTAGCGTTATCGGTTGGCTTTGCGATTTTAGTCGGTGTGCTAAGAATTATCCGTGGCTGGCCGTTGTATTATTTAATTATTGGTGGTTATTGCGGCGTGATTCTCATCACACCGTTTGCACCTGCTGACATCATCGGTATCGCCTATGATTCTGGCGGCGTAACCACCTCGACCATTACCGTGCCATTAGTCACCGCCTTAGGCGTGGGTTTGGCAACGGCAATTAAGGGACGCAATCCAATGATAGATGGTTTTGGTTTAATCGCGTTTGCCTCATTAACACCGATGATTTTCGTCATGGCTTATGGAGTCATACGATGATTGCGTGGCTCATCCATTTTGCCTTGGCATTGTTAGCCACTTGTCAGGATATTTTACCCATTGCGGTGATTATCATCGGTTTTCAATTATTGGTGATTCGTAAACCCTTAGCTAATCCGAAAAAAACGCTGATTGGTTTTATCTATGTGTTACTAGGCATTGCTTTTTTTCTGGAAGGCTTAGACATGGCATTGTTTCCGCTGGGTAAGTTAATGGCAAAGCAATTGACCAGCGCGGAATTTTTGGGCATAAATCCCCACGAATACATTTTAAATTGGTCGGCGTATTTCTGGGTGTATGTATTTGCCGCTAGTATTGGTTTTGCAACGACCTTAGCCGAACCATCTTTATTAGCGGTGGCGATAAAAGCCGAGCAGATTTCAGGCGGCACGATTCAAGCGTGGGGATTACGCATTGCAGTGTCGATAGGCGTGGCGTTTGGTATTGCACTGGGGACGTTTCGTATTGTCACAGGGTTTGAACTCTACGTTTTTATTGTTATTGGTTATGTGCTGGTGCTGATACAAACCTTATTCGCGCCTAAGCTCATTATTGGTCTGGCATTCGATTCAGGTGGCGTGACTACCTCAACCGTTACTGTGCCGTTAGTTACCGCCTTAGGTTTAGGTTTAGCGCAAGCAGTTCCAGACCGCAATCCATTAATAGACGGTTTTGGTTTAATCGCCTTTGCCAGTTTATTTCCTATTATCACTGTGTTGGGTTACGCGCAACTTGCTGCGTGGCGTAGCAAACGCAGTCTCTCCTCTAAACACTGAGTGACATTATGCACTTCAAATTAATTATTGCCTTTGTCGAAGACGACAAAACCGATTTGGTACTGGATGCCGCGCGTGAAAGCGGCGCGAAAGGTGCAACGGTGATTAATCATGCGCGGGGCGAAGGCATGAAACAATCGAAAACCTTTTTTGGCTTAACATTGGATACCCCCAGAGATGTATTGCTGTTTTTAGTCGAAGAACATTTAAGTCGCTATATTTTAGAAAAAATCGCCAAAGCAGGCGAATTCGACAGCAAAGCAGGTGCAGGAATTGCCTTTAAAGTCGATGTCGAAGATGCCATTGGTGTCATGCACCAAGTGGAACAATTAACCCAAGAATTGGCGGATGAGCTATGAGTGAACCAAAAATTATTCGTGTCAAAGACGTAATGAAATCAACGTTTTCCTGTATAGACGGTGCGGCGACTATCAGCGATGCCTTAAAAGAAATGAAAGCCTCAGGGACATCAGTGTTAATTGTTAATAAGCGTCATGACGATGATGAATATGGCATGATTACCTCTGGTGATATTGCGCGGCAAGTATTGGCAAAAGACCGCGCTCCTGACAGAGTCAATGTCTACGAAATTATGACTTGTCCTGTCATTCAAGTACGCCCTGAAATGGATATACGCTATTGCTCGCGGTTATTTGCAACCTATAATCTGGTGCGTGTGCCTGTGGTGGAGCATGGCAAAGTTATCGGCATGGTGAGTCCGAATTCCTTGGTCTTGGATGGCTTGTATAAAATCTGTTGATAATAGCTACGCAATAAAGGCTTGCTATGCCATACCACCGACCAAGGCTCAATACACCGCTGATAAATACAGGAGTCAATATGAATGAATGAAGACGATATACCAGCCAGCATTCTAATTGTGGATGACAACCCTGCCAAATTGACTGCGATGGTAGCGATTCTAAAGGACATGGATATTGAGATTATCACCGCCACTTCGGGTAAAGAGGCGGTGTGCAAGTTACTGGATCAGGACTTTGCGCTGGTATTGCTCAACGTGAATATGCCGATTATGAATGGCTTTGAAACTGCTGAAATCATCGGCAGTCAGTCACGCTCCGTGCCTGTGCCGATTATCTTCATTACTACTGAGACGCTGACTGAAATGTCGTTGCTCAAGGGCTACGAATTAGGTGCGGTGGATTACCTATTTAGCCCTGTGTTGCCGCAGATACTGCGTGTCAAGGTGAAAATCTTTGTTGACCTCTACCGTTTACACAAGAAGAACTATCACTATGCCAAAGTCTCGTTTGAGAAAAATGAGGAAATAACCCGCCATAACTTGTGGCTGTATCTGAGCGAAGAACGCTACCGCTTGCTGGTAGATGGGGTCAAAGACTGCGCCAATCTGATGCTCGATGAAAACGGCTGTGTCATGACTTGGAATCAGAGTGCCGAACGACTTAATGGTTACACCGCTGATGAAATCATCGGTCAGTATTTTTCCATCTTCTATCCACCCGATGCTGTTGCGGCAGGTAAACTAGAAGCAGAGTTGGCAGAAGCGTTAGCACAAGGACAAGCGGAAGATGAGGGCTGGCGTGTACGCAAAGATGGCTCTCAATTCTGGGCTCATGTACTCATCACAAGCCTCTACAACAATCAAGATGAGCTACAGGGATTTTCAAAAATCACCCGCGATTTTACTGAGCGTAAACGAACAACAGATGAATTAGAACAACGCACTGCTACGCTGGTTGCCACTCAGCAACGACTTGATTTTCTGCTCAAGTCTACCCCCGTAATCCTTTACAGTGCAGAGGCTCACGGTGACTACGCTGTGACCTTCAGCAGCGAAAATGTGAGCGATCAACTCGGCTGGCAAGCAAGAGAATTCACCGATAAAGCAGACTTTTGGGTCAGTCATATCCATCCAGACGACCGCAATCAGGCATTAATTGAATTAGGGCGACTGTTCAAGCACGATGCTGGTTTTTTTGAATATCGCTTTCAGCATCAAGATGGCAGTTGGCGATGGATACATGACGGCTGCAAACTGGTGCGTGATGCCGACGGTCAGCCGCAAGAAATGGTGGGTTACTGGATTGATATTACCGAGCGCAAACGCACAGATGAAGCATTGCTAAATTTACAATGTTTACATGAGCAGATTCTTACTTCTGTTGGCGACGGCTTATACGGCATCGACTTACTGGGAAATATCATTTTCGAGAATCCTGCTGCCGCTGCCCTGCTTGGCTGGCGTGAAAAGGAGCTGATTGGTCAATCCTCCCATTCGGCAATCCATCACAGCAGTGCCGATGGCACGCACTATCTACAGAATGAATGCCCTATTTATGCAACATTGGATGATGGTATCAGCCGCTATGTTGACCATGAAGTGTTCTGGCGCAAAGATGGCACGAGTTTTCATGTCACTTATGCCAGTACGCCGATGTGTAATGAAGCAGGGGAAATAGAGGGTATGGTGGTTGCATTCCACGATATTTCCGAACTCAAAGCGGCGGAGAACCGACTGCGTGACCACGCCATTCACATTCACACAATCCTTAATACCATAGCGGATGGCATTATCACCATCAATGAGTACGGTACGGTCGAAACTATCAACCCAGCCATTGAGCGCATTTTTGGCTATGTTGCCGCCGAGGTAATCGGGCAGAACATTAATATGTTGATGCCACACAGTGAACATGATAGTTACCTCGAACGTTACTATACTACTGATGAAGCCCGCGTCATCGGTATCGGGCAGATCATTGATGGGCGGCGCAAGGACGGCAGCACCTTTCCGCTAGAGATGGCGATGAGCGAGATGCAGTTGGGTGAGGGTCGCTTTTTCACTGGAATTGTGCGTGACATCACAGAGCGCAAACAGTTTGAACAAGCACTGCTTGCTGCCAAGACTGAGGCAGAACAGGCTAATCATGCCAAGTCGGAGTTCCTAGCTGCCATGAGTCACGAGATTCGCACCCCGATGAATGGCGTAATCGGTATGGTGGACGTGCTACAACAGACCAGTCTTAAAGGCTATCAGATGGAAATGGTCGATACCATCCGCGACTCGGCGTTTTCACTACTGGGCATCATTGAAGACATTCTCGATTTTTCCAAGATTGAGGCTGACAAGCTGGAGATTGAGTCTGAACCGACTGCGGTGAGCGAGGTGGTAGAAAAAGTCTGCGTTATGCTAGATCACTTTGCCAGTAAGAAGGAAGTGGAACTGACACTCTTTAACGATCCAGCGATTCCTGTCACCGTGCTAAGCGATGCCCAGCGTCTGCGCCAGATCATCATTAATCTTACTAACAATGCCATTAAGTTCTCTAGTGGACAAGACCGCGTAGGGCGCGTATCAGTGCAGGTCATACTGGTCGAGCGTAACACCAAGCAAGTCGTGGTAGACATTCGCGTGCTTGACAACGGTATTGGTATGGATCAAGCAACTCAAGAACATTTATTTACTCCCTTCACTCAAGCTGATATTTCGACAACGCGGCGTTTTGGCGGCACGGGGCTGGGCTTGTCCATTGTTCATAAACTGGTGCAGCTGATGGGGGGAGAAATTACCGTACAGAGTACGCTGGGACAGGGTTCTACGTTTACTGCACGACTGCCTTTTATGCTGGTATTAGACAAAGTCAGCAATAAAACTATACCATCACTGATCACTGGGCTTTCTTGTCTGGTAATAGGCGGTAAAGAAGGGCTGGCTGATTATCTGACCGCCTATCTGCTAGCCGCTGGTGCGGTGGTTGAGCAAGTACCCAATTTGGCAGCGGCACGCGAGAAAAACGACATCGTATCACCCAAACCGTGGATATGGTTAATAGACGCAGGCAATACACCGCCATTAGCAGAGGAGCTTTCCTTTGCCCAGCCAATGCAAACTATTCGCTTCGTTGTCATCAAGCGCGGGATGCGGCGGAAACCACGGTGGCTGGATACGGCTCGGGGAGTAGAAGTGGATGGCAATGCTTTAACACAGAACATTATTCTCCAGTCGGTAGCTATCGCCGCTGGACGGGAGGAGGTAAAACTAAATACCCCACTGTCTAACAAAAGCGAATCGGCTTTCATCGCCCCACTGCGAACCGATGCACTACAGCAGGATAGACTGATTTTAGTCGCAGAAGACAACGAGACTAATCAGAAAGTAATTCTACAACAGCTTGCCTTGCTTGGATTTGCCGCCGATATTGTTAATGACGGTCTTGAAGCATTGGAACGCTGGCGTAGCGGTGATTACGTCCTTCTATTAACAGATCTACACATGCCAAACATGGATGGCTATCAACTGACCGCTGCTATCCGTGCTGAACAACATAACGTCCGACACAGCATCATCATTGCCCTGACCGCAAATGCCCTTAAGGGGGAGTCTTTGCATTGTCACGAACTGGGAATGGATGACTATCTTAGTAAACCAACACCACTGGCAGAGCTGAAGGCGATGTTGAAAAAATGGCTGCCAAATGCCTATCCAAACTTACAACCAGCCGCTGCTGTCATCTTATCCAATGTACCTATACCCTCAAATACTATGTTAAACTCAGCAGTAGATGTGAGTGTGTTGGAGGCACTGGTAGGCGATGATCCTGAGGTAATCAGTGATTTTCTACAGGATTTCCGACGTAGTGCAACCCAAATTGCGACAGAGCTAAAGAGGGCATTTACCGCAGGGCAAGCAACGCAAGTGAGCGCGTTGGCACACAAACTAAAGTCTTCAGCGCGTGCGGTCGGAGCATTGGAATTAGGTGAGTTGTGTGCCGCCATTGAACAAGCAGCTCAGGCAGGTCATCTTGAAATATTGGCAGCACTTATACCGCGCTTTGAGACGGAAATGACGGCTGTGAATAACTATCTGGACGCATTGTAACTCCCGAAAATAGCTGGGACAGAATAACAAGAATAGGTAAAATTATGGTCGAAAAATCCGCATTGAAAGTTTTGCTAGTTGATGATGAGCCTTTTATGCTCAAACTCTTAAGTCGTATTCTGTCCAATTTAGGATTCACTCAGATAACAAGTTACGAAAGTGGAAGCGATGCGCTGGATTGGCTGGAGCAAGCAGATTACTCAGCGGATTTGATCTTGTTGGACATCAATATGCCAGAAATGGATGGCGTAGAATTCGTGCGCGAACTAGCCAAGCGGCACTATTCGGGTAGCCTTATTCTAGTGAGTGGTGAAAATGAGCGAATGCGGCAGACTGTCGAGAAACTGGGGCAAACATATAAAATAACGATGCTCGGACATTTGCAAAAACCTGTCAATCCAGAGGAGCTGTCCAAGCTACTGGCGAAATGGGAGCCACCTTGGCTAAACGACTATTCGCTAGCGCAAAAAGTAGACTACGATATTGACCAGATACGAGCCGCCATTGTCAATAACGAGTTAGTCAATTACTACCAGCCCCAAGTCGATCTGACGAGTGGTAAAGTAGTAGGGGTTGAAGCACTGGTACGCTGGCAACACCCGCAGAACGGCATGGTTTCCCCCGATCAGTTCATTCACCTAGCTGAAGACTATGGGCTAATCGATGCTTTGACACACGCGGTGGTTGAGGCAGCTTTTGCTCAGACTAGGATTTGGCGGGATAACAACCTGTATCAGGAAGTATCCGTTAATATTTCTATGAATAATCTCAATTCACTGGAATTTGTTGATTATATGACAGCCGCAGCCGCTACTGCTGGCATTACGCCAAGTGATATTGTGCTGGAAATCACTGAAAGTCGGTTGATGAAGGATTTATCCCCATCACTGGAAATTCTTAGCCGTTTGCGGCTGAAACGTTTTGGGTTGTCGATAGACGATTTTGGTACGGGCTACTCTTCATTCGCTCTATTGCGTAACATCCCCTTTAACGAACTTAAGGTAGATCAAAGATTTGTGCATGGCGCGGCGAGTAACAATACACTACGCGCTATTTATAATGCTAGCCTGACTCTGGCACAACAACTGGACATGAAAACCGTGGCGGAAGGCGTAGAAGACAGGGAAGACTGGAATTTTTTGCGTAGCACAGGCTGTGATGCGGCTCAAGGCTATTTCATCGCCAAACCCATGCCAGCCGCTAAAATTCCAGACTGGATTAGCAACTGGGAGGCTAATATTAAATCATCCGACTTGTGTATCTAAGTGTTCCGTTATAATAGGTTCATTTTTTTGACCTAAAAATCATCATGAGCAAGCAAAGAAAAGCGGTCGCTTTAATTTCAGGTGGATTAGATTCCATGTTAGCGGCGAAAACCATCCTCGAACAAGGAATCCACGTTGAAGGTATTAATTTCTTCACAGGGTTTTGTGTTGAAGGTCACACCCACGCCATTCGCGCCAAAGACAAGGCCAAAGTTAAGCGCAATAATTCCTTGTGGGTTGCTGAACAACTGGGTATTAAACTACATATCGTCGATGTCATCGAAGAATATAAAAATGTGCTGATTAATCCAAAACACGGCTATGGGCAACATTTGAATCCGTGTTTAGATTGCAAAATTTTCATGGTCAACAAAGCTAAACAATGGATAGTCGAAAACGATTTTGACTTCATCATCACGGGTGAAGTGATTGGTCAGCGTCCTATGTCACAACGCAAAGCTACCATGCCCATTATTTCTAAACAATCAGGTGCAGATGATTTATTACTGCGTCCTTTATGTGCAAAAAATCTCCCTGAAACCTTGCCTGAACGTGAAGGCTGGGTAGACAGAGAAAAACTGCATGACATCACAGGACGTTCACGCAAGCCACAAATGGCACTAGCAGAACAATGGGGATTTGATGACTATGCCCAACCTGCGGGCGGTTGCTGTTTTCTCACCGATAAAAATTATTCCGCCAAATTAGTGGACTTGTGGCAAGCCCACGGACACAAAGAATATGAATTAGATGATGTGATGTTATTAAAAGTCGGCAGACATATCCGCCCTGCCCCGCATTTCAAACTCATCGTAGCGCGTGAAGAAGGCGAAGGGCGATTTTTACAAGGCTATAAAAAACAATTTATCAGCATGAATTGTGCAAGTCACCCAGGCCCTTTAGTATTAATTGATGGCGAACTCAGCGCAGAAGATTTATATCTAGCGGCGCGAATTGCCGCCCGTTATGGTCAAGGACGTGATGCCGAACAAGTTGATATTACTATTAGGCAACAAGATGGATCAGAACGTAACATCCAAGTCACTCCCTTCAAAATAGATGAGATTCCTCAAGAATGGTATATCTAAATTTGGTAGTGGGTTTCTATTATAGTGATATTAATGACTACCAGTCCTTTAAAGAACTGGCGGTCATGCCCAAAAGTAAAACAACAGATTTAACCCACAGCCCATTTTTCGCCGTCCCTATTTAAACCAAAACGATCCATTTTTTTGTAAAGCGTGGTTCGGGTGATACCCAGTTTTTTAGCCGCTAGTGAAATATTGCCGCCACATTCTTTAAGTGTGATTTTTATGCCATGAAACTCCCAGTCCATTAGACTCATGGCTGTGAAATCACTGAGAGTCGGCTCAATAATACTTAAGTTAGCTGAGTTGAATCGCTTAAGTTCGGCGACAAAATCAATCGGCAAGTCTTGTATATTAATGACTGAACTGCTGGCGGTATAAAATGTGGCTCTTATGACGTTAATTAATTGACGAATATTACCTGGCCAAGGATGCTGTTGAATTAAATGAAGAACTTCTGGGCAAATTTGAAGCTGATCATCAGGTGCAATAGCATTCATTTCTCGTTGCAGAATGTATTGAATAATCGCTTTTTTATCGGGACGATCGCGTAAGGGTAGCAGATGAATTTGCACGCCATTCAAACGATAATAAAGATCCCGCCGAAAACGTCCCGCTTCAACGGCTTCCAGTAACTGCACATTGGTTGCGGCAACAATCTGCACATCAACGCGAATGGGTTTATTGCCACCTACGGGGGTAAATTCAGAGGTTTCTAGTACCCGCAATAAGGTAGATTGTAAGTCAATACTCATATCGCCAATTTCATCGAGAAACAAAATACCTTTGTCGGCAAGCATAAACTTTCCAAGCTTACCACTGGATTTTGCCCCCGTAAAACTGCCTGCTTCGTAACCAAATAATTCACTTTCAATTAAATCACGCGGAATAGAGGCGCAATTAATGGCAATCAATGGCGCGTCTTTTCGAGGGCCTGCTTCTTTTAGTAAACCAACAAAATGATCTTTGCCTACACCTGATTCGCCCGTAATTAAAATGGGGATTTTGTAGTGTTGTAATTTAACGGCTTTTTTAATGAGCGCGTCTAATTCTACGGAAATCGCTGAATTATTCAGCGGTGGCGGGATTTTTTTTGCAGGGGTAAAGTGAATTTTTTCCAACACCCGTTCTTGTGCCGCCGTATTTTTGGCTAAAGGTAAATTGGTATTTACCAGCACACAAATTAAATGCAAAAACGCAAACAGCGAATTCATACTTTCTTGGTGATCGCTGATTAAACCAATGACGGCAATTAACTCGCCCACTTCATCAAGCAAAGGATAACCAACAGTGGTAAAGGGATGTAATACATTGAGAAAATGTTCCATGCCTTGAAAGGCAACGGGTTTTTTAAGGATGGCGGTCGTGCCTATACCGTTATTACCTAGAATACACTCAGACCACAAGCTCCCTGTAAGGTGCATTTGAGTCATAAACGTATTGGGCCATTTCTGTTCACCTAGCGCGTAGAGTAACCTGCCATCGGCAGCCGTTAGCACCATCATCATGCCTGCGTCTTGCAAAGCGGTATGAAAGTTATTGCTAAGGTGTGTAATCAATTCTTTGATGTGCGTGGCGGGGTTTGTCTGTTCAACGGTCGCGGCAAGAATAGGATAATCATCCCAATTAGCGAAATGCCCTAGCGGTAAATGATAATCTTCAAGACAACGTTCCCACGCATCCCTGACTTCAGGTCGAACCCAATCGTGTTGCTCTGGGACTGAGCGGGTTTGATTCATCCATTGCCATGCTTGGATGGGTCTATCTATTTCAAATTCAATTCTATGTCTAAGCAATAAAGTTTCGTGGACTAACTTTACTTTGTGTGGTTTTTTGAGTTCTATATCCATTTTCCCTCTTTAATTTTGGTGTCAAAATATCACCTATCGATTACTATTTAAGAAATCAAAAAACTGATTAATCCCGCCTAATTTTTGAAAAACATTACCAATTAGAGGGGGCAACGATAACAAAATAAAAAAAATAGGCAATGTGACATGATGTCGCATTGCCTTTATTCCATGGGGGGGAATAAGGAAGGAGCTTCTTATTAGGAGGCTAGGTAGGAGGATAAAACGGGGTAATTACCTGAATAATGTAGTTTATTCAGACGGGTAGCATTCAGTATTCATTTATTCATAAGCGCGGATCTTCACGCGTTGCCGCCGCCCATTCGGGCGAATAACCTGCCATAATCGACAAATCGGGTACATTCATCACCACAGCTTCGGTGGTGATTAAGGTTGTCACTACGCTCACCGCATTACGCAGTGCTAAGCGCATGACTTTCACTGGATCAATAATGCCAATGTCCAAAAAATTGCCGTAAAGTTGTCGTTGCGTATCAATGGTTAAATGCTCATCATCACTGGCAGTTAAGCGAGCAATAACCGCTTCTGGATTCAATCCCGCATTGCGCGTGACACTTTGCAACGGTGCAACCAGTGCCAATTTCATAATGTTAATGCCTTGTTGCTGCTCGGCATTTTCAGCAATCACGCTATCGAGCATTTTTATACAGCGAAACAACGCGACCCCGCCGCCTGCTAGTACACCTTCTTCCAGTGCGGCTTTGGCGGACATATAGGCATTTTCTATGCGTACCATGCGCTCTTTGATTTCAAAATCTGCCAAACCGCCGACACTAAACACACCTGTTTTAGCGGCTAATAATGCGATACGATCTTCTAATTCGTCAAAATCGTGTTTATTCCCTGAGGCTGAACCTTCACCGGGTTTTATTGCCAGAATGAAGTCAGCTTGGGCGCGGAGTGTCTCAATACGTTGTTTGGCAAGTTGTTTATCACCTTTCGCACCAATGATAGTAATGCTGGTTTCTGTGACCACAACACGCTCCGCTTGACCCAGCATATCCACGGTAACGTATTCTAATTTTGGACTGCTGTAATCATCCAAAATCGCCTGTCCGCCTGTTAATAAAGCCAAATCTTTGAAGCGGTCAAGTCGTCTATCGCCAAAACCAGACGGTTTAACAGCAACGACTTTAAAAACGCCCTGCGTCAGATTAAGCAATAAGCCCGTCAGAGCTTTATCAATCACATTTTCGGCAATAATGAGTAACGAACGTCCTTCTGCTCTGACCTCTTCCAATATCGGAATTAAATCCATTAAGTCATTGATTTCACGATCATAGAGCAGGATATACGGATTATCGAGTACCGCTTCTGCACGGGTTTTATCAGTAATAAAATACGGTGATAAATAACCTTGTTCATAGTGTATGCCATCGACAATAGCCAATTCATCTTCACGTCCATTGCCCAATTGAAAAGTGAGTTGACCTTCAAGCCCTAACTCGTTCAGAGCATGAGCCAATAATTGTCCCACTTTGGGTTCATTCTTAGTGGCAACCGCCGACATTTTTTCAATCCAATCATCGGTTACGCCTGTAACCGCTTTATCCAACAACCATTTTTCAACCAGAGCCAACGCTAAATCCAAGCCTTTTTTCAATTGTAAAGGATGAAAGCCTGCTGCGACACTACGCACACTTTCATGAGCCAGTTTTTGTGCCAACACAATAGCTGTGGTTGTACCGTCACCGACTTGTCGAGACACTGCACCTGCGACATCACGCAACATTCGCGCACCCAAGTCAGCGATTCGATCATCAAAATTGATAGACCGTGCGACCGTTACGCCATCGCGGGTAAACACAGGCATAATGCCATCGGTACGATGCTGAATCATCACCGCAGGCCCTGCACTGCCCATCGTGACGATAGCGGCTCGTGCCACACTGTCTATACCGTGCATCATTCTCGAAAGAGCCTCGGGATTATAAATAATTTGTTTGCTCATGGTTTTTCTGTCTATGCCTTTATTTTAGAACACACAACATTAATGTATGTCCCACTTTTGCGCGTGTATCGTGGGCGCGAGTAATATGCGCCCACACCCGAATCAGTGTTCTGTCCCAGTAATCCAGTGTGATTCTGAAAAATTTCTCTTCTTCCTCAGATAATGCTTGTTGCCAAAACTCTTTTAATTCCTCAACACGAACAACCCCCAATTTCTCAGCGATTTCTCGTTCTTCAATAACTAATTTTCTAATCGTTTCATCCAGTTGTATAACCATGTCATGGAGAAACTCTTCATCTTCAGGCTTCATACTCATCTTGATAGAGCCTACTTATGAGCCACTAGGTAAAAACTTTTCTAAATACACCCGTTCTTTGGGAATGCCTAATGTTTCACAGACCGCAAACGTGGCATCAACCATCCCAGGAGGGCCGCATAAATAAATATCTGGCTGAATTCCCGTTAATTCCAAATCGCGGCGTAAAATATCCACCACACTACCTTTTTCACAGTGCCATTCATCAGTGCATTTCCATACGCAGTTTCTCAGCTCCAACGTTTTCATGTCTTGAGCGAGTTGTTCCAGTTCATCCAAGAAAAATATTTCTTCTTCCGTGTTTACACCGAAATAAATGACGCATTTTTGTGGCTCACTCCATTCGTTCATGTGTCTTACCATTGACAAAATCGGGGCTAATCCTGTGCCACCCGCCACAAAATAACGGGGCGTGAAACCATTTTCTTTTAAGCCGAAAATACCTGACGCACCTTTGACATTTATTCTTTGGCTGACGTAGGCTTCTTTTTTCAAATAAGTTGAAAATTTGCCACCCTCAACGATACGAATTAAAAACTCTAAATCACCTTTTTTATTTGCCGTGTTTGCAGGCGAGTAAGAACGCGTCGTCGTGGTATTAGGAATTTCTAAATCAAAAAATTGTCCTGATTCAAATTTAATCTGTTTGTCATCGCCTGTGCGTCTTAACAGTAAGCGCATGACATTGCTGGATATTTGTGAGACTTCAATGACTTCTGCCTCAAAAGATAAACCCTCTGGCGAAAAAGAAATCCGTTCGTAAACGTAAGGCACTTCCACTTCAATGTCGGTGCTGGGATAGCAACGGCATAATAAAACTTCGCCCGCCTCTTCTTCTTCATAAGGCAGAGCTTGGGAACTCACTTTCCCTAAAACGTAATCACCTTCGGTGCAGAGTCCTTTACAAGTGGCGCAACCGCCTTCACGGCAGGAGGACATTAAATAAATATCTTGCCGTACCGCCGCAGTGATAACGTCTTCATCCGAACGGCATTCAAAGCTGACGGACTCGTTATCTTGGGTAATAATTGTGACTTGGTGTGTGTTTGCCATTGGCTACAACTCCTGTGCTACCGTGTTATTTTTGCTACTCATATTAAAAAATGCCATCACATGATTGACCGCACGTCTGGAGGCTTCTAACGTCAATGAACAGCCTTCTTGAACCAGCTTATTATCGCGATAGATAGTCCACCGCCACATAAATTCCAAATCTTCTGTATAGGCAGTGTAAGTCTCTGAATCATAGAGTTTAGTGAGTTGGGAATTCTCGTTTTGAATGTCGTGATTTTGTGCAGGCAACGCTACATTTAATGCTTCTAACATGGCTTATTGTGTGTGTTTATAAATAGAGAATGTGTAGGTTAGGCTGGTGATAGCCAACCCAACAAAACCCGTTTTGTGTTGGGTTGCCAAAAGCGGCAACCCAACTTACGACTTACTGTAAAGTAATGACTTTTACGCCACGCACTTTACGCAATTCCTCTAAAGGCAAGGCGTAATAATCCGTATTTCTCAGTTCCATTAACTTAGTACCTAACAGACGGTCAGTGTCCAGAAAGACATTGACAGGCATGACAGGTGGCTTGCAAGCTAGTCTGAAATCAATATGAATACGTTCTGCTTTGTACATATCAGTACACGCATCCATTTCAGCAACCACTTTATCAGCCACTTCTTGTGCATTTGCACCACAAGTACAGTTGTTCATAAACTGTGCATCATTGAATGCAGCGCGTTTCAGCAACGCCACTTTTTCTTCAATTTTGCACTCAATCCATTGACCATCAAGCTCTAAAGACCAGTCAGTTTTAAAAGGATTCAAATGTTTAGCACGAAAATATTTTAATAACGAATGACCTGCTGCCAGTGTTGTTAAACCAGCGATTTTTTTAACCCATTCGTCACGAGTGGGGTTATCATGAATGTTAGCCATTGTTATCTCCTATGCTCTGGCAACGTCTTGCAGTTTGACATCAAGACCCATCAATTCTGATGTAATCGTGAACGTTTCATCCAGTGTATAAGCGCGACCAATGGTTGAAGAAACATCCACTAACAGATCATAAACACTGTAACTTTTACCTAACAACTCAGAGACTTCACGGCAATCAATTTCAATTTTGCCATTCGCTTTCAGCCACCAAAAACCAGCGCGATCTTCTACCACCAAGGTTGGATTTTGGGCTTTATGAGAACCTAGCAGAATCTCTTCAACCACTGTGTTGAGTTCATCGGATTTTTTCAGCACTAACACCACGGTGTCGCTTTCATGAACGACTTGATTTTCTTCAGCGAAGTATTCATCGGCAAAGTCTTTGCCTGTTTTCGCCATAATCCCTGCGTTGTACGAATTTGCACTTGTAGACATAATAATTCCTTATTTAAGACCAGATAACACGGTTTTAATCAACGCAGCAGTGTCAACTTTGTAACCGATAGGATCTGCGTAATCACGTTTCCAATCATCAAATACCCGACCCAAAGCGGCTTCGATGGCGGCTTTATCAGATACGCCCGCGATGGTAGGAATTTTAGAGAAAATACCCATAAAATCCTTCATTGCGTTGACCGTTTTTGGCAACCATTTATCACTCCACATACGCATCAAACTGTCGTTGTAGCCACCAAATTGCTCATCTGCACTCAAACAAGTGTGGAACATATCTTTGGTGATACCTTTGGTTTGTGAATGATACAACTGCATTTGATTGATAAAGAACGGTGTTAAGTTATCGCCGTAGTAAGACGACAATCTCAAGAAGAATTCTCTACGCGCAAATTGCCCGAACAAAGGATCGTAAATCATGTGACCTGAGAACAAAATTTCATTCCAGTCATAGGTTTCTTGCCAAATTTGCTCAACGGTTTCTCTCGCACCTTTATAAATAGACCCTTTCGTCCATTCATTTTTAGGCACGTCAGTTGATTCATCAAAACTAGGTACTAATTTAGCTAAAAAGCATCTTTCTGCTTGAATCATTTGCGCATTGTCAACTTTGTCCAAACCAATCATCGCGCTGCTCATACGCAGGGTGTCGCCTAAGCAATCGCGCACCACAGAAGAGTGGGAGTTGAACAAGCCGTATTCGCTAAAGCCAAACGCGCCCAAATAGTCGCCCAACACTTCATCGCGCCAGACAGGATCAATAGAACGCACATGACCATCAGCCGAATAAGCTTTCAAGAAACGGTCGGTATAACGCCATTCTTCGGCTTTGTCTTTCACATACAGTGCGTGCCAACGGAAGGCTGGATCACGGTGTCTATGCCAGTCTGAACTGTGCATTTCAGTGGATTCATTACTCCAAGACGGACGACCGCCGTGGAATTTTTGCGTCCAATCACCCCAATCTAAACCACCTGGAATCCAATCGGGTGTGGGTTGTGTATAGCAACACAAGGTTTCATATTCATTAATCCGCTTACCGCGCGGTGTCATGAAATAATTCATTTTACGTTGTGTTTCTAAGGGTTTATCTGGAATAGCGGCTAAAATGACTGCCGCAATTTCTGGATCAGTTAAGCCGCGTCTACCGCCACCTACTACAATTGACATAATTAACTCCTTTACAATTAGTGTGGGGCGTTGTTAATTCGGACTAAAACAAAATTAACAATGCCTTGTTTCAAAGAATGATTACAGTGCTTTCAAAGGATCAGCAAAGACACAGCCAATCTTTTTGATGTCATCTAAAGTCCATAATCTGCCGTCTTTGCTGGTGTGTGGTTGAGCAATCAGCGTAAAGCCATCACTGCGCACGCCATGTCCTTCGGCAATCACTTCTGATAACTCACGACCTTCGTATTGTTCAAAAATGTTTTGGCATTCGTAACGTTCTGGTTCAGACAACCACATACGTTCGCCCCATTGGTCGCTGAACGAATGTTTTTTGCCATTGAACTCAAGCACGCGCAAGGTGCTTGCACCTTTGGAATAGCTAGGGCAGAACGGTACTTGTGACACTCGGTCTATATAAACAGGATGGTTGTTTTCGATAAACCATTGAATAGGTAAGAAGCCGCTGTTTGGATCTTCACAGCCACGCGCACGCCATTCTTCGTACACTACGCCGTACATTTCGTACCAACCAGGGTAGTTGGCTTCGTACCATTCCGCTTCTTCGGCAGTTGGTAAAGTCAAACGGAAGAAACCTGTTGGCCATAACGCATAAGCAATCAGGAATAAATCGTGATGCGCCCAGTAAGCGTCTTTTTTTGCATCGCGTAAGCTGGCAGGTGATTCAACACCGTATTTACCTAAACGACCAATCCAGATACCACCCCAATCTTCATATACCCAACGGTTCCATGTTTTAACCCAAGGTTCAACTTTGAAATGTGAGCCGTACTCAAACATCATCCCTAAAACTGGCGTGAAGTATTTTTGTTGTGTCCAGAAGGCATTGTTTAAATCGGTGTTCAAATATTTTGAAGCCGCTTCGTCGTTGGCAATAGACACCACAGTTTGATAACCGTTTGCCATGTGGCGCAATTCGTCGGTTTCAATAGACAGAAACACAGTTGGAGTCATTTCATCGCCGTTGGCAGAAGCCCATTCGGTGACTGCAACGATTAACGGATTAGTGAAACAGGCTTCACCGACCAACTGTAAGTTGATAGAACACTCGACCGCATCACCTGAGATGAAACCGTCTGAGAATACCCGTTTCATACCTTTCCATAAGGGGCCGATAGCACGAGTACGACGGGCATCGTTATGACCAGCCGCGTCTTGACCTTGTTTAGCGAAGTAGTAATTGATGTAACCGCATTGGTTAGTGTGACGAATTTCATCTAACACTTGACCTAAATAACCATTTTTTTGCTCAGGCGCAGTGGCAGAATCCCACAACATACCTGTTGCAGCAATCGCGTTATACTCGCCCACTTCCAGAAAGTTAGAGATAACTTTCATGGACTCATTCCATTTCGGATGTACACGATTAGCGGCATCAACGCGGGTCAACACATCTTGTAAGCTACCGAACTGACGTTCGTCTTTCACTGATTCCATACGCGCATATTCTTTAGCGATTAGCTTGAACTGCTCTTTGGTATCATTCGCCATTTTGTATTTGGTCGAATATTTAGTGCGATTTTTATCAAAATCCCAAGTAAAACTTTGTAACCAGCGGTGAACTTCTTGCGCACCCACGCTGACTGGCGCGTGATTAACTGCCAGCGCGTCAGTTGCTGCTTTTGTTGCTGCACTTATAGCCATGTTGACTACCTCATTATCATGTTATGGTTGTTGTTATAAAAAACACAGGGCTGTCAAAAGCGTTTATTTTGAAAAATAGCTGTTCTAGCGTTCTTATTATCCCTAACAAGAACCGTCATTCCGTTACTCTGCTGACCAGATAAAACAGAATGAAAGTAGAAATACTGGTTTCATTAATAAAGGACATTTTGTGTACGAATGAGAGCAAACAATACGTCTTAATACTATTTCTTGCGTACAATGACAGACCTAACTCAGTTAAAGCAATGACCATGCCAATTACAATAGTAACCAAGATTATCTTTATTAAACAATAGGATGTGATGTTTTATTATTTGATTTAAGTGATGAGGTAAAGCGATTAAGTGTCTAGTTATTTGACACTGTTCATATTTTAAACGTCCATATTTTAAGTGCGTTAATCTCACTGTGATTAAGCTGTATCCTATAGCTAACGCACAATAAAATGATACCGTTCGTGGTGAGTCCTTCGATACCTCAGGAGAGCCTTGTCGAACCACATTCACACCATTCGACAAGCTCATGACAGGCTTCGACAGGCTCAGTGCGAACGGTTTTGTAATCATTTTATTAGCAGTTAGCTCTATCAATTCGTGCTTAAAATTCAGCCGTAACTGTATTGACTCGTTATAATGTCACTGTCTATAAATACGCAGCTATATGAACGCCAAGGTCTTTTTAAGTAATCGAATTATTTCACCGTCTATAACGCTATAATCCCCTGTATTGTTATGAGACCATAAATTACTCAGTAATCATTTCAAACCATCATGACCACACTATCAACAGACTACGCACAAGCCCACGCCACTTTTGCTAAACTCACTGCACAATTAGAACAAGTGCTGTTTGGACAGCGGCGCACCTTGCAATGGTTGTTAGCGGCGTTTAGTAGCGGCGGTCATGTGTTATTGGAGGATGTTCCTGGCACGGGTAAAACCACCTTGGCAAAAGCCTTGGCACTGTCGTGTGAGGCAGAATTTCAGCGCATTCAATTTACTCCTGATTTATTACCGTCGGATATTTTGGGGATTTCGATTTTTGACCCACAGAAACAAAGCTTTCGTTTTGAACAAGGAGCGATTTTTTGTCATATTTTGTTGGCAGATGAGATTAACCGCGCCTCACCGCGTACTCAATCGGCATTGTTAGAAGCAATGGCAGAAAATCAAGTCAGTATTGAGCGGCAAGTCAGACTGTTACCATCGCCGTTTTTTGTCATTGCCACTCAAAATCCTGTCGAATTTCACGGCACTTATCCATTACCCGAAGCCCAGCTAGACCGTTTTGCGATGAAGTTTAGCTTGGGCTATGTCAGTCAAGCGCAAGAAGTAGCAATACTCAACGCACAAGGAAATCACCATCCATTAACTGATTTAAAAGCGTGTGTATCACTAGATGAACTGCACAAATTACAGCATCAAGTGAAGCAAGTGCGCATTAGTGAAGAACTGAAACATTATATCGTTGCCATTGTTGCCGAAACCCGTAAACTTGCCGATGTACAACTGGGCGCGAGTCCCAGAGCCTCACTCACGTTAATGAAAGCCGCACAAGCTTTAGCGTTGTTGGATGGTTTAGAATTTGTCACCCCCGATGTCATTAAAGAACTCGCCGTTCCAGTCATTGCCCATCGGCTAAATTTAACAGCGCAAAGTAAATTTTCTGGCATTACCGCTAGTCAGTTAGTGCAAGATATTGTTAATAAACTACCAATTCCACGTTAACATTAGCTAAATGATACCGTTCGTGGTGAGCTGTGAGCTTGTCGAACAGTCGAACCACATTCACACCATCATGACAGGCTTCGACAGACTCAGTGCGAACGGGTTTGCAATCATTTTATCCACGGTTAACTATATAATGTTCAAGCCAGAACATCGTCATTCCAGCATGAATGCTAGAATCCAGTGCAAAGGATGGCATTCTGTGACGGATTCGCTTCGCGGTCTACGGCTCTGGCATCCCCGCCAGAATGACGTATTTTATATATGCGACTATAAAACCTTGAAGAAAAAACGTTTCTAACGGTTTTGTGTGCTAAATTTAGAAGCGTTGATAAGCGTTATCCATCAATAAAATTCAACAATGGTATTCTTCTAAACCCTTATAGCGCGTTATTCCATGCCCAGCATCCACCGCCTGTTAAACCAACTCTCCCCCGACTCCAACACCAAAGGAAAACAGTTCGAGAAAATCACCCAGTGGTTTTTAGAAAACGAACCCGAATGGCAAGCCAAAATCGAAAAAGTCTGGTTATGGGCTGATTATCCTGACAAGTGGGGCGTAGACCGAGGCATAGATTTAATATGTCAATTCAAAGACAGCACACTGTGGGCAGTGCAAGCCAAGTGCTACCACGCTGATTATGCACTGAAAAAAGCCGATATAGATTCCTTTCTCTCCGAATCCAATCGTCAACAAATTGCTGGACGCATACTGATTGCCACCACCAACCAGCTAGGCAACGGCGCAGCACAAGTCATCAACGCCCAAGAAAAACCCACGGTTTGCATACTATTAAGCCACTTAGAACAAGCCAGCGTTGAATTTCCTGTCGACCTAAACACCCTTAACCCCGTTCCACAACGCGCAAAACCCACGCCCAGACCCCACCAAACCGAAGCCATTAATCACGTTGTCCAAAGCCTAGCCACCACCGATAAAGGACAATTAATCATGTGTTGCGGCACAGGCAAAACCTACACCGCGTTATGGATAAAAGAAGCCTTAAACGCCCACACCACGCTGGTGCTATTGCCCTCCTTAGGCTTGTTATCGCAGACACTGAAAGAATGGTGTTTTGCCAAACACACCGAATTCAACTTTCTGTGCGTGTGTTCCGATGCCACCGTCAGCAAACAAGACGATGAAGCCATTGCCCACACCCTAGAACTAGGTTTACCCGTCACCACCGATGAAAACGCCATTGCCCAGTTTCTGCAAAGCGCGGGTAACAAAGTCATCTTCTCCACCTACCAATCCTCGCCGCAAATCGCCAACGCCCAACAAAACCGCAACATTCCCGCGTTTGACATCGTGTTTGCCGATGAAGCTCATCGTTGTGCGGGTAACGCCTCCAACGATTTTGCTTGCGTATTGGATGACACAAAAATCAGAGCGCGAAAGAAACTCTTCCTCACCGCCACGCCCAGAATATTTTCCACCGCAGTCAAAAAAACCGCCGAAGACCGAGGCGTAGACATCGCCTGCATGGATGATGAACACCTGTTTGGGCAAGTGCTACACCGTTTAAACTTTAGCGAAGCGATAGCCCGCGACTTATTAACCGACTACAAAGTCATCATCGTCGGCGTTGATGACCCGATGATAAAAGCATGGATAGACCAGCGCGAACTACTCAAAACTGACACCAACATCACCGCCGATGCCCAAACCTTTGCCGCCTATGTTGGCTTAATGAAAGTCATGCGCGACTACGACTTAAAGCGCGTCATCAGCTTTCATGGCAGAGTGCAACGCGCCCAAGACTTTGCCAGCCAATACCTTAAAGTGCTGGACTGGGCAACGCCAGAACACAAACCTGCGGGTGTGATAAAGGCAGATTATGTCTCTGGCAACATGAATGCGGGCGAAAGAAGTAGGTTGCGATTGATAGCTTGATTGGTAAAATGGTACTTACAGACTTTGATTAATACGTTCTACGCTTAAATTTAGAATAAATATGGCAAAAAATAAATTAGTAGCCCCATTTTTAAAATGGGTTGGTGGCAAAAGGCAATTAATGCCAGAAATTATAAAGTTAATCCCAAAAAAAATATCGACATATCACGAACCTTTTGTTGGTGGTGGTGCGGTTTTATTTGCCTTGCAACCTAAAAAAGCCGTAATTAATGATGCTAATAGCGAATTAATAAATGTTTATTATGTTATAAAAAATAATTTAGAAGAATTAATTGTTGACTTGAAAACGCATAAAAATGATCCTGATTATTTTTATAAAATTCGTTCTTTGGATAGAGATTCTAGTTTTGAAAATCTTTCTGATGTGCAAAGGGCATCTAGGATTATTTACCTAAATAAAACTTGTTTTAATGGCTTATATAGAGTTAATAATTCTGGAGAATTTAACTCACCTTTTGGTAAATATACAAATCCAAATATTATTAATGAAGTAACTTTAAAAGCAGTGAGTAATTATCTTAATAGTAACGATATAAAAATTATGAATGGAGATTATTACGAATCATTAAATTTTTTAGAAAAAAGCTCTTTTGTCTACTTCGATCCTCCTTATCACCCTGTTTCTCAGAGCTCTAATTTTACGGGATATACACAAGGTGGATTTGATTCAAATGAACAAATAAAATTGAGGGATGTTTGTAACGAATTAAACTCAAAAGGAATTAATTTTTTATTATCTAATTCGGCAACAAAATTTATAGAAGAATTATATGTTGATTACAAAGTTGAATATGTAAAAGCAAATCGTGCAATAAACTCAAATGCCGAAAAAAGAGGCGAAATAAACGAGGTTTTAATTAGAAATTATGAGTTCAAAAAATAATATATCTTGGAGAAGTATTTTTTGTAAATATAAGATACTCGAAACCATTAATAATAATGGTAAATTCGTAATAACTTCTAGCCAAATAAATGAATTTAGAGAAGCAAGGCTAATGACTAAATTCGATTATAAATCTCAACTACCATCTGTATTTTTAGAAAATAGTCTTTCTATTCTACCTATTTCCAGAGGTAGTTATATTATTTCTGATTTTGAAACATTTAAAGATTTTGATGACAATGAAGTTGATATTATTAAAATTGACTTTCCTTCCTACTTGGAAAGTATTGACTATAGAAATATTACAAGTGAGTCAACCGCTTTAAATTGTGCTTATGTTTCTGAAATAATTCATGATTTTGTAGATGATGAACAATTAAAACCAACCGTCAGCGGAAGAATGAGTTCATTATCTTTTAACTTTGACATAAATTGTAAAAATTCATTGCTAAATATAAGAGTAGATAATTCACAAATTGAAATAGATGGCGGTTATGAAGGAGCGAGTACATTAAGTTTAATTGAAGCGAAAAATTCAATTTCAGAAAATTTTATCATTCGTCAGCTATATTATCCATATAGACTCTGGTCAAATAAAGTAACTAAAAATGTAAAATCTTTATTTTTAACCTATACAAATGGAGTTTTTCATTTGAGAGAATATATTTTTGAAGATATTAATCACTATAACTCTATAAAATTAGTTCGACAAAAGAAATATGCTATTAGAGATGAGATGATTAATATTGAGTCCATTCAAAAAATTCTTAATGAAATAAGAATAACAGCAGAGCCTGAAATCCCTTTCCCACAAGCCGATTCTTTTGAAAGGGTTATAAATCTATGTGAATTATTAAATGAAAATACATTTTTAAGTAAAGAATATATTACTGAAAATTACGACTTCAATGAAAGACAAACTAATTATTATTCAGATGCAGGAAGATATTTAGGTTTGATTGATAAAAAAGAAAATGGACAGGTTATTTATTTTTTAACAGATAGAGGAAGTGAACTATTCAAACTTCCAATAACTAAAAGACAAATAGAATTTGTAAAATTAATCCTTTCTCATTTGGTTTTTAAAAGAACATTGGAGCATTATTTTGAAAAAGCAGATTCGCCGAGTAAAACTGAAATTATTGAGATAATGAAAGAATCAAATTTATATCGTGTTAAATCTGATACAACTTTTTATCGTAGGGCTTCCACAATTTCAAGGTGGACTAATTGGATTATGGAGCTTATTGAAGAGTAAGCGGCTTGCTTCTTTTTTTGATAACCCACAAAGCCTACATTACTATTATTGAGGTGAATTTATTTGTCGTGTAATAGCCCTGTAGTACCTTATCCATGAACACCCGCTACACTGTGGATTTAACAACCTTTTCGGTATGCACAGCGTACTCTGTTTTACTACTTCATTATTCTAAAACCCCTGCATCAAACGATTGCCGTGTTGTTTTAACCAATGATGTGGGGTTTTGTAATCGGGTAAATGGTCAGCGACTAACGCCCAAAACTGCGGCGAATGGTTACGAATTTGAATATGGCATAATTCATGGACTACCACATATTCAAGCACAGCGGGGGGAGCAATGATTAACAGGGCGTTGATTTGTATGTCATTATGAATGCCGCAACTGCCCCAGCGGCTTTTTTGGTTTTTAATGTTAAGGCTACGCGGCACTAGCTGATGTTTAGGTGCGTGCTGTTTGACTAGCCGTGTTACTTCAAGCAGCGAGTAGCCCGCATGGAGCTTGCGGAATGCGGGGCTTTCGTGATTATATCGCTGTTTCCCCCGTGTTCCGCTACGCTCCACACGGGCTACGATACTACGATACTTAACTGCGTAAACCCGCAAAATGAACAAGCATAGGATAGTCGCGTAGGTCGGGTTAGCGATAGCGTAACCCGACATTTTTGCAATCCCAACGCACACGATATAATCCACACCTTTGTCGGGTTACGGCTATCGCCTAACCCGACCTACAAAGCTAAAACCCCTGCATTAAACGATTGCCGTGTTGTTTTAACCAATGATGTGGGGTTTTGTAATCGGGTAAATGGTCAGCGACTAACGCCCAAAACTGCGGCGAATGGTTACGAATTTGAATATGGCATAATTCATGGACGACCACATATTCAAGCACAGCGAGGGGAGCAATGATTAACAGGGCGTTGATTTGTATGTCATTATGAATGCCGCAACAGCCCCAGCGGCTTTTTTGGTTTCTAATGTTAAGGGTACGCGGCACTAGCTGATGTTTAGCTGTGTGCTGTTTGACTAGCCGTGTTACTTCAAGCAGTAATTGTTTTTTACACAAGCGACTGTTTGAAGTTCGTTCGTCTTTTTCTATAGTTCTGGAAAAGGCTGATTTTATCTGTCGCCAACGCAAGCTAAAGCCATCATGCCTGTTTATTCCTGAGGATTTACACGCTGTTGTGTAAATCTTGCGTTAAAATGCTAAATGGTGTGGAGGATTATATAGTGTGGCAACGTTTTGTACTTCGGCAATACCTTAATGTTTACCGCTTTGATAATTGGATTAAGCGGCATTTCACTCTGACGGGGCATATTGTCATCACTTTTATGATTGCGAGCGCGGTGTTTGGTGTCGATACTCGCCAGAGTACCACTTATCAATTGTTTGTATTTTTGCTGGTGGTGCTGATTTTTTCGCTGTTAGGCAGTGTTTTTAATCGCTTGCGGGTGTCAATGACGCGCCAATTACCACGTTATGGTACTGTCGGTGAACCCTTGCGTTACAGCGTCACCCTGACTAATTTAACTCCGCGAATTTATGACCGTTTAGCGTTGATTGAGCCGTTAGCAGAGACGCTACCTAGTCCTGCACAATTACAGCAATTTTATTCCCTGCATAATGAACCGTGGTTTAAACGTGGCATTAGTTTTCGCCAGTGGATGCGTTATTTGAGTATTCAACGTGGCGGGGTGATTGAAGAAATTGCTGTGCCGCGATTGGGACGAACTCCCGTACAGATAAGTAATAGTTTTATTCCCACGCGGCGCGGCGTGATTCATTTCGTGCCTAGCTCTGTTGCGAAACCCGATTTATTGGGTTTATTTCGGCGGTTAATTACCGTGGACGAACCGCAAAGTTGCATCATATTACCGAAACGCTATGCGATTAAACCGCTGAACTTAACAGGACGGCGACAATACCAATCAGGCGGCGTGTCGTTAGCCAATTCAGTCGGCAATTCCAGCGAATTTATGGCGTTGCGTGATTATCAACAAGGCGACCCGTTACACAGCATTCATTGGAAAAGCTACGCTAAACACGGCAAGCTGATAGTCAAAGATTATCAGGATGAATATTTTGTTAGACGGGCATTAGTGCTAGATACCTTTGTCGGTACAGCTAATCGTGAACAGTTTGAAGCGGCGGTATCGGTTGCTGCCTCCTTAGCCACTAGCGAACAAGATGATGAAGCCTTATTGGATTTATTATTTGTTGGGTTGCAAAGTTATTGTTTTACCGCAGGGCGTGGCGTTGACCAAGTGACCCATTTACAAGAAATTCTCGCCAGTGTGCAAGCCAGTTCTGAAACTTCATTTGAGTTATTACAACAAACCGTGTTGGCACGTTTGGCGTTATGTAGCAGTTTGCTGTGTGTGTTGATGCACTGGGACGAAGCGCGGCAAAATTTTATTCAACAACTGATGGCGCACGGTTTGCCTGTGGCGGTGTTTTTATTGCATGATGGTTCGTTGACGTTAGCGCAATGCCCTAAGCAACCACCGCATTTTTATTTGTTGAATTATCGGCAGTTAGCAGAACAGTTGGCGGGGTTATGAACAAAAATCTCGTCTTCCTAACTTTCAGCCTAGCTTCATGGGGCCGGTTATTACACAGCGAATGGCTGGCTACTGGTTTATGGTTTACGTTTACAGCTATTCAATCTAGCTCATGGCGTTGGCATATCAACCCCAAGCAAATACACCGATGGGGTGATGTATCAACCTTATTAATCGTCCTGTTGTTGGTATTCGTGTACTTGATACAGCCCACCGACCAGCCGATGTTTGTATTGCTTAAATGTCTGCCCATACTACTCGCCCCCGTGTTATTGGCTCAGTTACTCAGTCAACAACAGCACATTCCACTAAGCACTCTATTTTATACGCTGCGTAGAAAGCACCGCTCTACTAACAAAAGTGTCGATGTTCAACTGCCCTATTCCGCTATTGTTATTCTCAGTGCAGGGGCAGCAAATGTGCAGAATACTTATTATTTTATCCTCGCTACGCTGTTTTTTATTGCGGTACTCTGGACAATTCGCCCACAACAAAGCCGTGTTTATCTGTGGTTGCCTGTGATGGCGTTAGCGGTGGCAAGCAGTTATGTCGGACAAAAAGGCTTGCGCCAATTACACAATGTGGTCGAACAAAAATCCATCCAATGGCTGAGCGATTGGAACGCCGACCCGTTTAAAAATCAAACCGCCATAGGTGATATAGGCGAATTAAAACTTTCCAGTCAAATTGAATTTAGGTTAAAAGCCGATGGTCAACTACTGCTACATCAAGCCAGTTATGACCGTTATTTAGGGCAGGCATGGATAGCGTCTAAACGCCTATTTAGCGTCGAAAATCTCCAAACTCCCAGCGAAAAATCAGCGTTAAAACACTTAGAGATTCTGCAACACAACATTGGTCACACGGTGTTAGCTCTGCCTGATGGGGTGGTCAAACTCACAGGATTAGGTGATAGCATTTTGCAAAGCACTGAACTGGGTACGGTAGAAATCGATACTCCCGCCAGATCTGCCAATTATCAAGTATTTTACACAGGAAAACGCACCAGCAAATCCAGTCGCTATGATTTACAAATTCCTCCCCAACATAGCGATTGGCTACAAACTGTTAGCCGTGAACTAAAATTGGCAGGGCTACCACCTAAAATCGCCGCCGATCATATTAAAGACTATTTTCAGCAACACTTTTTTTATAGTCTGTATCTTGGCAACCAAACCGACCCCGACCTAGCGTTAAGAGACTTTATGCTTAAACGCAAAGCGGGGCATTGTGAATATTTTGCCGCCGCGACGGTGTTGTTGCTCAGACAAAACGGCATTCCAGCCCGTTTAGCCACAGGGTATTCAGTTAGCGAATACTTGCCCGAACAAGATTTATACCTCGTGCGCCGCCGTGATGCTCATGCGTGGGCAATCGCTTATCTTGATGGCGTGTGGCAACCTATCGACTCCACCCCTGCACAATGGCAAACACTAGAAGCCGATAACGCTAATGGACTATGGCAAACTCTCAGCGATGCGTGGTCAAACAGCGTATTTATGTTGCAACAATGGTCGGTTAGTGAAAGCCAACGTCTAACGCTAAAATATAGTGGGCTGTTAATACTGGTTTTGTATTTAACCACACGGCTATTCAGCCGAAAACGTCTAGCTCGACGTTTCGCAAAATCCACAGTAATAAAGCCAATCTGTACAGGATTAGATTCTGAGTTCTATCAACTAGAACAACACCTACACAACACCCAACAAGCACGGTTCGATAACGAAAGCCTACAACACTGGGTTGAGCGTTTAGCCTCACCCGAATTAGTACAACTTTGCCAACTGCATTACCAGTTACGGTTTGATCCGAAGGGGCTATCTGTTGAACAAAGGCAATGGCTACGAAAGCAGGTTAAAGCGTGGCTAACGGCTAGTTCTGTGTCATAAATAGAATGGTTTAAGTGCTTGGCTAACGCCAATAAATTTGAACCTACAGTCGATAATTAATATTTTTGTCAAATTATTGTATAGGTATTGTGCTAGAATCCTCGCATTGTTTTTGATGAATAAATTATGCGAATGGAAGACTATTACAAAAGCTCAGCACAATATCTAATTGGTACGGTCTCTAAACGATCAGGGGTCAAGTCAGATTTAGTGAGAGCGTGGGAACGTCGTTATCAGGCGGTTACTCCTACGCGCACCGCTGGCGGACATCGAGTTTATACCGATCAGGATATTGCTCGCCTTAAATTACTCAATCAAGCCACTGGTCATGGGCATAGCATCAGCCAAATTGCCCAATTTTCACTGGATGAGCTAAAAAAATTGCTTCAGCAAGAAGATGATTACTCGAACATCAGCCATACCGCTTTAATCACGGGTGACAAAACATTTCTAACTGAAGATTATATTGAAAAATGCTACGCCACTGTTTTAGCCTTTGATGCTAAAGGATTGGAGTCACATTTTGAAAATGCGATTGTTGAATTAGGAACGCAAGCGTTTATTGAAAACTTACTAACACCTTTACTAACTCGAATTGGTGAGCGTTGGAAAACGGGTGAGCTAAGACCAATACATGAACACATGACTTCATCGGTTATTCGCTCGCTCACTTATATTCTACGCAATAATAATCCTTGTCCAGATAACGCGCCACGCATGATAGTCAGCACGCCAATAGGTCAACTTCATGAATTAGGTGCGTTGCTCGCCGCTATCATGGCTGAACTTAACGGTTGGCAGGTGACGTATCTGGGTGCAAATCTACCCGCCGAAGAAATTGCCGCCGCCGTTAAATACACTCACGCAAAAGCAGTCACTATCAGCATTAGCTTTAGTGCTGACGATCATGTTGTACCTAAAGAAATTAGACGCTTAAGAAAGCTAATTGGTAGTCATGTCGCGCTTATCGTTGGCGGTAGATCAGCGTCTTATTATGAAGCCGTATTGGATGAGGTGGGGGTGTTAAAAATTCAAAGCTACGAACATTTTAGGCTTATTCTTAAGCAGCTAGCCGCTGAGTAATTATCTTGAGTTGACTGACACGATTTTGGGTAATGCTACTGGAGTTGCAAGCAAAGCTTGCACTCCGTCTTACCTCCAGCATCACATATCCACTATGGCGCATTTAAAGCCACAATTTAAATCCACCGTCAATTTCAAATTAGTCTCCATTAATACGCGATAACTCAATAAAACCATGTGTGCCACGTTTGGATTTTACCGCTAACCAATTTCTTAACTGTAATAATTCAGGCGTTTCCTCTAAATCATCAATGCTTTGTTTGTTTTTCAATAAGCGAAAGGCAGATTCCAACACTTTATAGCGATCGCCCGTAATACCCGCACGTCGTAAGCCAATGGTATTTAAGCGATAATGCCGTGCGGGTCGTCCACCGATTAGCGTGAACGGAATGACATCCATATTTAGCCCTGTTGTGCCTTGTATAATGGCGAATGAACCAATACGGCAAAATTGATGAACAACAACCGCACCGCCCATAAATACATTATTACCCACTTCAACATGACCACCGATGGCGACATTATTGGCAAAAATGGTATTGCTACCGATATTGCAATCATGAGCAACATGGCTGTTATTCATGAAGTAACACCCTGAAGCGATACGGGTTTCAGCGTGTTCTTTAGAGGCACGGTGTGCAGTAAAGCCTTCTCTGAACACATTGTTGTCACCGATGATTAACCAAGACACCGTTTCTGCTTTAAAACTGGTATCTTGCGGTAAGTCACCTAACACGGCGTGTGAATGCAAAATATTACCGCTGCCCATTTTGACATAAGGTTGAATCACTGCGTGTGCGCCGATTTGACAGTTATCGCCTATCTCAACGCCTGATTCAATCACGGCAAAGGGCGCGACCGTGATATTGTCGCCTAGCACAGCATCGGGGGCGATATAAGCGGTTGGGTGTATGTGTTGCGTCATGGTGGTTTAGCCTCTTGGATGGTATTTTTTGTGGTGTTCTTTTAGTCGTTCGCGGGCAACGTGAATATAAATTTGCGTGGTCGATAAATCCGAATGCCCCAGCAACAATTGTACTACGCGCAAATCGGCACCATGATTTAATAAATGGGTGGCAAACGCGTGTCTTAGCGTGTGTGGCGATAATTCTTTGTTAATACTCGCTATTTTAGCGTGCCGTTTGATGATGTGCCAAAACGCTTGCCGCGTCATACCACCTGCTCGATTGGTAACAAATAAATAATCACATTGGCGTTCACCCAGCAGACTCACTCGCGCACTGCTCATATAATTTTCTAGCCACATCATGGCTTCTTCACCGACAGGCACTAGCCGTTCTTTGTTGCCTTTACCGATAATTCTCACCACACCTTGGCGAAAACTCATTTGCTCAAATTTTAACGACACCAATTCCGAGACTCTTAACCCTGTGGCGTAGAGCATTTCCAGCATGGCTTTATCTCGAAATCCCAAGGGATTGCTGACTTCTGGCGCATTGAGTAATAGCTCAACATCGTGTTCAGATAATGATATGGGTAAAGGTTTACCAATATGAGGTGACTCTATTAATGCCGTTGGGTCAATGCTGATGCTGTTTTCACGAATAGCATAGCCATAAAAGCGACGTAAACTCGATAAAATACGCGCTGAGGAGCGGTTGCCGATACCGTCTTTATAGCGGCTGGCAAGAAATTGTGATAAATCACCCGTAGTGACAGCTAACAAGTCTTTATTTTTTAACCATCGCGCGAAAATTCGTAAATCACTGCGATAAGCGGATAACGTATTTTCGCTTAACCCCTGCTCCACCCAGACAGCATCTAAAAATTGGTCAATTAAATCAGTCGCATTCATTTAGATAGCTCTGTGAGATGATAAAAACAGTGGTGGCAAGATTATTGGCGTGGCGTTAACCGTGACATTTTAATGACTGCTTAAGTATAACGCTGTATTTTTTGTCAGTTATCGTTATAAACTACAAGCCATCAAAAAACTTTCAATCATTCGATCATGAAATCCACTTTACTTGTGAGTGCTGTTCAACAACCCTGTTATGCAGACAAACAGACCAATCTTGACTTTTCTATCGCCAAAATTCATGAAGCCGCCGCCGCTGATGCTGATTTAGTGGTATTACCTGAATTACACTTAGGCGCGTATTTTTGTCAAAATGAAGATTATAACCATTTTGACCTCGCGCAACCGATTCCAGGTCCCGCGACTGATATTTTGTCAGCCGTGGCTAAAAAGTTAAAAATCGTCATTGTTTCCACAATTTTTGAAAAAAGAGCCGCAGGACTTTATCACAATACCGCTGTTGTGTTTGACAAAAATGGCAGTATTGCAGGTAAATATAGAAAAATGCACATTCCTGATGATCCTGGTTTTTATGAAAAATATTACTTCACACCTGGTGATTTAGGCTTTAAACCCATCGAAACCTCCATTGGTAAATTGGGTGTATTGATTTGCTGGGATCAGTGGTTTCCAGAAGCAGCACGCTTAATGGCATTAGCAGGTGCCGAATTATTGATTTATCCAACCGCAATTGGTTGGGATAAGCAAGACAGTAGCGAGGAACAATCACGCCAATTGAATGCGTGGATCACCATTCAACGCGCCCACGCAGTTGCCAATGGCATTCCAGTAATTTCCTGTAATCGCATTGGCTACGAACAAGCTCCAGACTCTGACAAAGGCATTCAATTCTGGGGTAATAGTTTTATCGCTGGACCTCAAGGCGAAATTATCACGCAGGCTGATGATAAGGAAGTTAAACTGTTAAGCTGCACACTCGATAGTGCAAAAATTGAGCGCGTTAGACAAATATGGCCGTTTCTGCGTGATCGTAGAATTGATGGCTATGACGACTTAACTAAACGGTATATCGATTAGTTTTACACAGTAAAAATGAATATAACGCTGCATGGCTTATTCTATCTCGATTGCCGTTAGGTTTTAATAAAAGGAAAGGGTTATAATTATCCCAGTTAAAATCACTGCAATAGATCCAATAATTACAAAATATTTATGACACAGATACAAAATAATAATTTATGGCTAATGCTGTTGTGGGTGAATGATGCCTATTGAATCCTTGTGGCCATTTGGTCGAAAAAAGAAAGCCCCAACAAAACGCTTAGGCTTAGAACGCGATGATGTCAATTATTCATCGCTAACGAAGATTCGTGTTCCTGTTGATCAATTGGCAATAGGTATGTATGTCACTGAGTTAGATAGACCGTGGGTAGAAACTTCTTTTTTGTTTCAGGGCTTTGAAATAAAAACTGAAGCAGAACTTCGGGCAGTCAAAGACATTTGTGATTACGTTTATATTGACTCCACAAAACGAAGAAAAATTGTACAAACACCTGTTAAAGCAAAGAAAAAAGTATTTGCTTCAGAAAAGCCCCTTGAAATCCCTAGTTATGGCGCACCGCCCAAAAAACTAGGTCAATTTGAAAAAGAATTTTCCCGCGCTGAAAAAGCCTATGATAATGCTGAAGCTGTCGTTTCAGACTTTATGAGAGTGGTTGAAAATGGCGGTGGTATTGATAGTGTACTCGCCAAAAATGCGGTATCAGAATGCGTGGAAAGTGTCCTGCATTCTCCCGATGCCATGTTGTGGCTATCCCAACTAAGAAATAAAGACCAATATACTGCTCAACATAGCTTGAATGTTAGTATTCTATCTATCGTCTTGGGACGACACATTAATATTTCAGTGGCAGACCTTAATAGAGTTGGACTTTGTGGAATGATGCACGATGTGGGTAAATTACTCATACCCCCAGAAATTCTTCATAAGTCAGGACTATTGGATGAGGAAGAAACTCGTACCATGAAGACCCATACTAGACTCGGCTACAACCTAATCAAATCCAGTGATAATATGAACTCAAGCGTGGCAATCACTGCGTTAACCCACCATGAGCAATTGGATGGTAGAGGCTACCCACGTCGATTGCAGGAAAACGGTATTTCACATTTTACCAAAATCGTCTCGATTGCTAATGCCTATGACTCCATGACTAGCGACAAGGGTTACCAAAAAGGTAAAACTCATCTTGAGGCGACCCATATTCTAACTAACTTGGCAGGAACACATTTTGATCCTATGTTGGTCGTCAAGTTTATCGAAAGTATCGGCGTTTATCCACCTGGGTCTCTGGTTGAAATGACCAACGGCTGTGTGGCAATGGTGGTTGAAGTGCATGACCATGCTAAATTAAGACCTAAAGTTGCCATCATTTTAGATGAGGAAAAAAACCCAGTCTCTGAACGAATCATTGATTTATCAAGTATGGCTAAAGATAAGCGTGGTAACGTTTACACTATTAAAAACATCATTAAAGCCAAAGACTGGAATGTTGATGTCAGTAAATACTATCGAGAAGGTCTGTTACAAAAAAGCTTTGCGATGTCCAGATAAGCTGCCTTGTTTTTGTCGTGCTGGGCAGTGTTTCAGCGATAATTTAATGACTGACATATAGTTGTTGCGCGTATTTTTCTCGAATGTTTACAAATTCATCGAGATGATTAAAAAACAAATCCATTAATGTTGGATCAAAGTGTTTTGCTTTTTCTTCTTCAAAATACGTCAGAATTCTATCTAACGTCCAGCCGTGCTTATAACAACGATCAGAGCCTAACGCATCAAACACATCAGCAATGGCACTGATTCGCCCCGCAATACTAATATCTTCGCCTTTAAGTCCACGCGGATAACCCTCACCATTCCATTTTTCATGATGCTCATAAGCGATGGTGGCCGCCATTTGCAACAAAGGTCTTTGCGAAACAGACAGCATTTCAAATCCCAAAATACTGTGGTTTTTCATAATTTCCCATTCGTCTGGATTTAATTTTCCTGGCTTGTTAAGAATATGGTCAGGAATCGCTACCTTACCAATGTCGTGCATGGGGGACGCTTGTCTTATTAATTCTGCATCTTGGCAACCACATAAATTTGCCAATAAATAAGAATATTCAGCGACACGCTTAACATGCAATCCTGTTTCATGTGAGCGCGTTTCACAAATTTCGCCCATGGTAAAAATAAGTTCGCGTTGTGTATTGATAATTTCTTCATTAAGATCGTTAATTTCCCGAATTCCTTGGGCAATTTTTTTTTCCATACAATTTTGATAGGCTTTTAACTTCAAATGCGTGGATACTCTAGCTTTAACTTCATCAAACTGAAACGGTTTATTAATGTAATCCAAACCACCGACATTAAATGCCTTAATTTTGTTGGCTACATCATTCAACGCGCTAATAAATAACACAGGAATATCGCGAGTTTGCGGATTGGCTTTTAGCATAGTGCAGACTTCATAACCATCCATATCGGGCATTTTAATATCTAGCAAAATCAAATCAGGCTGCTTTTTGGCAACGGCTTGCAACGCCATAACACCACTACTGGCGGGGTGGACTTTATAACCCTCACCTTTCAACATATTAGCTAACAATTGTAAATTGGCTAAGGTATCATCGACAATTAAAATATCAGCGATGTATGTTGAAAATTGTTGTTCTATCATTATCAGTCAATTTTAAGTGTTGAAAGAGAGTAAGTGGCAAGTGATTTTAACCCAAAAAGAATATCCGTGCATTGAAAGCCGATTAGGTAGTGGGTATGTCTGTTGTTTAGGAGTCCAAAACACGTTTTGGACGTTTTGTGCCGTCCAAGTCATGCCTTGGACTCCGAACTATAGACAATAGAATCTAAATCACAGGTTTGACCCACTACCGCCGATTAATCACAGTGTTTAGATAGAGGCTTGTGTTCGCTGTCAGGAGTCAAAAAAATTCCCTCTATTTTATGAAATCACTTAAATTTTTACCACTACCAAAGTCTAAGGTGTTGCATTGGCAATCAACTTAAACGCGTTGCTTATTTCTTGCTCAGAATTATAAAAGTGTGGCGAGAAACGTATGCCACCACCGCGTAAGGCACACACTACCCCCTTATATTGCAACTGTTTATACAGATATTCATTAGTAATAGTATGGTGTTTAAAAACCACTATGCCAGATTTTAATGGCGAATACGCGCTTGTGATTAGGCTGAGTTGGTCGTTGTTTGCAACGTGGGCTTTGACTATGTCAGCATTTTTCAACACCAATGCTTCCACCGTCTCCATGCCCAGTTCTAATAATAACGACAGACTGGCAGATAGCGCGTGTATGCCTAGGGTATTCATGCTTCCGCATTCAAAGCGGCGAGCAGTTGGATGGATTTCCCACGCTTTATTTTCATAGTTGTGGGTATCTTTCATATTATGCCAACCGTATTGGGTGAGCTTTAGCTGTTCGCGGGCGGAGGCTGAACTGTAAAAAACACCTAAACCTTCCGCGCCACAGAGCCATTTATGTCCATCTGCCATGACAAAATCGGCGTGACAGGCTTGGACATCAAACTGCACTGCGCCTAGGCTTTGAATGGCATCGATACAAAATAAAATACCGCTTTGTCTACAAAACTCGCCAATTTTCACCAAGTCCATGCGTAGACCTGAGGCGAATTGTATCGAGCTAATGGTTAATAAGCGCGTGCGGTCGTCAACCAAGGCAAACAACGCGTCTTCGGGCGTGTCAGCACAGCTTAAATCCGCTTGGCGAAATTCCACGCCTTGATTTGCCAGTGATTGCCACGGTAAACGATTGGAAGGAAATTCTTCGTTACTGGAAACAATGTTGTCACCCGTGTGCCACGTTAAGCCATAAGCTACGAATGATAGAGCTTCGGAGGTGTTTTTGACTAAGGCAATATCATCGGTGGAAGGCGCGTTTAATAAGGTTTGTAATTGGGTGCGACATTCGGTTTCTTTCGCCATCCAGTCCAAGTAAAAATGCGAACCGTAGCGGGTATTTTGTTCAGCAAAGGCAATCACTGCCGCGCTGGTGCGTTTTGGCCACGGAGCGACGGCGGCGTGATTGAGATAAATCAATTCATCACTGAGCGGAAATTCTGGGTGTCTGTTCATTGGGTACTCGCTTGAAATTGTTGGAGTGCAAGCTTTGCTTGCATAGTCAGGCAAAGCCTGACCTCCTTATCATCCCCCCGTCATATTCATATAACGCAAAATCACAGGCTGTTCATGAATATTAAATTCGTGTTTTTCGGGTTTTATTTGCATGGCATTAATGATAGTTTGCTTCAAAACCTTGGTATCGTTTGGATGCTCACGCAGTACAGCTTTTAAATCCACCGAATGCTCATTACCTAAACACAATAATAACCGCCCCTCAACCGTTAAACGTACACGATTACAAGTGCTACAAAAGTTTTCACTGTGTGGAGAAATAAAACCGACGCGGGTTTGGGTATCAGCAACGGTGAAATAATTAGACGGCCCGCCTGTTTTTTCCATACTTGCGATTAAATTAAAACGCTGAGCTAAATCTTGTTTAATCATAAAGCTGGAATAATACGCTTCAGAGCGATCATGCTTGCTCACTACACCTAAAGGCATTTCTTCGATAAAGCTAATATCAATACCATTATCCACCGCGAACTGCACTAAATCACAAACCTCATCATGATTCCTGTCTTTGAGTATCACAGCATTAATTTTTATGCGTTCAAAGCCTGTTGATTTAGCGGCTTGTATGCCGTCCAACACTTTTTGTAAATCACCTGTGCGGGTAATGACTTTAAATTTAGCCGCATCCAAAGTATCTAAGCTGATATTAATACGCTTAACACCTGCGGCTTTCAGGGCAGCGGACATCGTGTCTAACTGTGAACCGTTGGTGGTTATCACCAGTTCTTTTAAACCGTCCAATTGCCCAATATTGTTTAACAAACTGAGCGCGTCTTTACGCACTAATGGCTCACCACCTGTGATGCGGATTTTTTTTACCCCTAATTCAGTGAATGCCTGCGCAATCACATAAATTTCTTCTAACGATAAAATCTGGGCGCGTGGTAAAAAAGTCATATCTTCTGCCATACAGTACACACAGCGAAAATCACAGCGATCAGTAATGGAGATTCGTAAATAATCAACAACTCTGCCGAAGCGGTCGATGAGTTGGGCGGGTGGTCGTGGTGTCATAGTGAATCAAAAAATAGGTAGAGGTAAAAATAAAAGCACAACCGTCAATTAACAAGCCTTATGGCGAACAATAACGCGGCACTAATCATGGTTGCACTCACTAACATAGCCCACACAGTGGTATTATGCTGCTTAGCCATTTGTTCGCGCAACAACACTAACTCTTGCTGTTGAGCCTCGGCACGGTGCTGATTATGGGCAGCGTTATCCAAGGCTTTGTACAGTAACGAGGGAATTTCAGGGAATTGTTCGGCAAATTCAGGAAATTGTTTAATCAAACGCGTGATTTTTGCTTTAGGCCCTACACGGTCACGAAACCATTGTTCCAGAAACGGTTTGGCAGTTTGCCATAAATTCAACTCGGGATACAACTCGCGCCCCAAGCCTTCAATATTCAGCAACGTTTTTTGTAATAACACCAATTGCGGCTGAACGTGCATATTAAACCGCCGTGCGGTTTGAAATAGCCGTAATAATAATTGCCCAAAAGAAATATCTTTCAGCGGTTTTTCAAAAATTGGTTCGCAAACGCTACGAATCGCCGATTCAAATTCCTCAATGCGAGTATCACGAGACACCCAGCCTGATTCAACGTGCATTTCTGCCACTTTTCGATAATCACGATTAAAAAATGCTAAAAAATTTTCCGCCAAATAACGTTGATCTGACAGCGACAACGTGCCAACAATACCAAAATCCACCGCAATATATTTATCGGGTAAATCGACAAAAATATTGCCTGGGTGCATATCAGCATGGAAAAAATTATCGCGGAATACCTGGGTAAAAAAGATTTCTACTCCACGCTCAGCCAATAATTTAAAGTCTGCACCGCCAGCTTTTAGAGCGGCAATATCACCGACAGGAATACCGTGGATGCGTTCCATGACCATGACTTTTTGGCGCGTGTATGCCCAATGAATTTCAGGAATGTAAATCAGCGGTGATCCTTCAAAATTACGACGTATTTTTGCCGCGTTTGCCGCTTCGCGCACTAAATCCAGTTCATCCAGTGTCGTGCGTTCAAATTCCGTCACTACTTCCATAGGATGCAGACGTTTGGCATCCGCCCAAAACCGTTCCGCAATTTTTGCCAATTCATACAACAAGCCAATATCGGAAATAATGCGCCCTTCAATATCAGGGCGTAATACTTTAACAATGACTTTTTCGCCCGTGTGTAACACGGCGGTATGCACTTGCGCCACTGAGGCTGACGCTAATGGCGTAGGATCAAATTCAGCAAATGCCTCATCAATCGACATCTCCAGTTCTTTTTCGATAATCGCACGCGCAATTTCATTACCAAACGGCGGTACACGGTCTTGCAATTTCACCAACTCATCAGCTATATCATCGGGTAATAAATCTTTACGCGTTGATAAGGCTTGCCCGAATTTAACGTAAATCGGACCTAAATCCTCTAGTGCGTGGCGAATACGCACACCACGCGGTTCAGACTCCCGTTTTAACCAGTAATACGGCGAAAAAATGGCTAAATAACGAATTGGACGGAACAAATGGGTTTTTAACACAATTTCATCCAGTCCGTGCAGAACCAGAACCCAGCTAATATGAATTAAACGAAAAACTATTTTTGGATGAATCACGGATTACCTTTATTGAGTAGCTGATTAGGTGAGTGCGGTTAGTTGTTGGCAAAAAACCTGCAAGGTCTCAAAGACCTCGTAGGTTTATTTTATACGGTCAGGCTGATTAGCATAAGCTTATCAAGCTGTTATTTTTTGGAGTAATGATTTTCCAAGCGTTCAATCCGACTTTGCAAACGATCTAGGTCTGTGCGTAATTCATCAACCTCTGCATAAAAAATGTCAGCTTCTGGAACAGCGGGTAATTCTTGGGTTTCTTCCTGCAAAAATTCGCTGGTATTAAGTTTGAAGGTTTCCAGCGATTCCTTGCTCCAGTTTTTACCTGCACGAAAAAATTCAGCCAAATTATGAGCGACCGTTTCGCCTGTATAACGCGCCAGCTTGCCTTCTAAATTAATATCCAGCTTATCAAATAATTCTTGAAATTTACGCCCTGTGCGGGTGTCGCCTTCCATAGTGACTTCACCCGAAAACAGCGCGTTCATTGGTTTACCACTTAAGCCCATTAAACCAAACGCCATTAATGAACCTGTTAAATGGGTATCGGCAGGCTGGGGCAAATAATCCAAGCATTGAATACTATCCGTTGTCGGGCATAAATAAATGGTTTCATTAAAAGGCGTGATGGTAATAGCAACAACTTTACCCACTAATGGCGCGAGAATGTTACTGACATTATCATCTAGGGACAAATAGCGATTAATCGCGCTTTCCAGCGTGGCAATAATAAGCGGTTTTATAGTCATGGAATAACACTCTGTTCGTTGGCTAACTGTTGTAAATAATCGCTCATGTCTTCGTTAGTGACGCGGGCATAAATATCGGCGACGGCGAAGGTTAAAACCAATGACGTAAACGTCACCTCATCGCCTAAAAAATAATGTTCTGAAACCCAGCCATTCACACGGCGGCACACCTCAATATCAACACAATCCTGCTCAATTAAAACATATTCTTGCAAACTGGGCAGCGTTTTATAAGCGTACATTTTAAGGCTTTTATCATTGCGGCGTGTGCCTTTAGATAACACATCAATAATAATCACAGGCTTTTCGGTGTAATAATCATCGCCTTGTTCATCATCACAGACCACCAACACATCAGGATAGAAAAAGTGTCCATCGGCTTTGACTTTCATGTCCGACATAAAAGGTTCACAGCGCAGGTATTTTAAGTGTGCGAGTATATATTGCCTGATAATCGCTCATGATTACGGCTCGCCCCAGCCATTGCATACACGTCACCGTAAATATATTCGTGTTTAATATCGCTGAATTGTTCACCGTGTAGATATTCGGCTTCGGTTAAATAAGAGTGTGCGTGTAACGCCATGATGTGAATCCTTTTTAGATTTGTAGGTTACCAACATTTCAGCTAATGACGTAATTAAGGAAAATACTTGTAGACTTCTTTCAGATGTGAAAAGCGTGTAAAAATTATTTCATTATCGACTAGCTTAATACCTATTCGATATTCATCTAAACTAATACGGTAAAAGCTATCATAACCCTGAATTTTCTTAACACTATTTATGTCGGATAAACTGCCTGAGGATTTGCAATTCGCAATAGACTTGTTGCGACCTTATAAAGCAATCAGTTGGCGAGATAAAAGTTCCAAAGCCCCGCACAGACTCCAAGCATATCATCTTACAAATCAACAAGATAGGTTCTAAGTCTATCTAATAGGATACGATAACGCTTCAAATCTCCAATATTTTGTTCCACTTTTATTCTCTCAGAAGCCATCAGTTTATTCTCACCTTTTTGACTATCAGTTAATGGCTTAGTTTTAGATTTCTTATGCAGTATGGCAATCTGTTTACACAAATAATCTTTAATAATACCGACATAACCTAAATCTACTTTTATAACGAAGGTTTCAAACCAGTTTTATTCAGGAGTAAACTCTCAATTAATAACCGATAATTATGTAAACTACCCTCATAACAAGGATTCAAATATTTTATTTATTTCGATGGTGTTGTTGATCCATTGCCTTTAGCGTCTGTCTTTTTTTACCTGAGTAACACTCTTTTTGCTGTTCTTTGTCAGAGGGACGCTGAATAGCTGGTTCGGTTGCATCGATAATCAGTTGTTTTTCACCCGTAAAAACATTCAAAGTCGTTTACATTCAAAAAGTTACGTTTTAGCATTCCGTCCATAGTTGTCAATGTGTTGCTCAGTATTTCCAAACCAATGCCTTGATTTCTTTTAGCATTAGATTTACCCATTCCACACACTAATTCCAATACATCATACGTTAAACTAGATTTTAAACTAAATAAAGTATACAACAACAACTCTTCTTCACTATTGATACAATGCTCTATTGCATTATCCATTTGCCTTTCTTTTAAACTCGTTCCATACATTTCAAAATAACTACTTTTAAAACCTAATAATAATTTTACGCGATGTTCGACTTTTAATTTAAGGAGTTGAAGGCATGACGGCGGAAGCGTAGCGTTATTTTTAGACGAAAGTAACGAAACGGAGAGCCGTCATGCCAGTAGAAGACTTTATCATCATTGTTTATTGCTGTGTAGCAGATATACCCATTGCCTTTCAAGATGCTGTATCTCTGAATCCCTATAGGGCTTGAATTAACTATAATTTTGAAAATATCAGCACAGTGTCTTCAAGTTGAATGGGTATAGTTATGCGGAATTGGTAACCAGTCCGTTAAGAAGTCGAGGCTTTGAGACCAAGCTAAGCGATGCAGAAGTGATAACGATGGAAATCGTTGGGGAATTTATAGGGAAAGATCAGGATATAGCTAAAGTAGTATAATTTGATTATTTATATCGCAATGACTTACTCACTAGATTTCCGACAAAAAGTATTATCGATAAAAGAACAAGAAGGGCTGACAGGGGCAGAAACAGCAGTGCGTTTTGGTATTGGCGTAGCCAGTATAACGCGCTGGACTAAGCAGGTAGAACCCCAGCGTACCCGAACCAAACCCACCACCAAGCTTGATATGGAAGCCTTAAAGCAAGACGTGGACAACTATCCTGATGCCTATCAATATGAACGAGCCGCCCGCTTGGGAGTCTGTCAACGAGCGATAGGCAATGCCTTGAAACGCTTAAAAGTCACCTATAAAAAAACACTGTCGCATCCGAAGGCGGACGAAAACGCACGGCGTATTTTTCAGGACAAGATAAAAGCCTATCAGACGGCTAAGCAACCGATTGTTTATCTTGACGACAGCGGTTTCGCCCACGAGTTGCGGCGCACGCATGGCTACGCGCCTATCGGACAACGTTGCTTTGGTAAACACGATGGGCATCACCAGAGGTCGAACAACTGCCATGGGCGCGTTACTGGCAAGCACACTACTGACCGTGACGTTATTCACAGGCACGATTAACGCCAGTGTATTTTTCGCAAGATTTGTTACCCAAAACTACCGCCAAACAGCGTCATCGTGATGGACAACGCTAGCTTTCACAACCGTGCCGATAGCCAACAACTCATCGAACACGCGGGGCATCTAGTCGAGTTTCTTACCCCTTACTCACCTGATCTCAATCCTATCGAACATAAATGGATGCAGTCCAAAGCCCTCCGAAGACAAAAGGCTTGTTCTATTGATGACTTGTTTGCCCACGTTCTTTAAATCATTTTATTATACTTTAGCTATAAGTTATCGGGTAATTGAATAGATAAAGACATGATGGTTTCTCTTAAGGTTGTGTGATTACCGCTTGCGATTGATGTGCCTCAGCCTATTCTATTAGTCGATCTAATCGAATATGCGGTATATGCCACACCATATGCTGGATATGACTCATTGGTTGAAATAGGTTACACACTAAGCAATCACTAGCCATGCACTAAACTCCCAGATGATAAGGGCTGGTGAGGCATCGCGAGGGTTGATGAGATGATTGGCATAAAAACTGCTCCTACTATATGCGGTGCATGACACCGTCTCGGCAATGCCGCTGGTTAGGCGGTGAGACGTGTAATAAAAATTTCCCCATTTATCTTTTCTCAAAGGAGTACAGGAATGAACAAATTCCTTAAAAATTCAGCTTCCAGTCTGGCGATGACCGCCTTAGCCCTAGCCTGCGGCAACGCGATGGCGCATCCTAGTTTTATGAATGGCGGCATTGGCGGAAAAGCGTTGGCTTTCGCCCCCGCCACTGCGACAACCGTCATGACGGCACCTTCCCGTCCCACTAATGATGATGCTATCCAAATCAATCATGGCTGCGTCGGGGCGGATCGTGTGACCATCTCCGAGGCCGTCGTGGCCAACAGTTGGATTTGGCCGAAGGGCTTAGGCGATGGCATGGCTCCCATGAGTACTGGCTGTGACAGTAGCGGTGCAAGCTGTCTCGGTGTCAGCGAGCAGCCATCTGTGGCTAGGATTCCCGACTCTAGCAAGAAACCCAATTTGAACGGCGCAGACAACCCAATCGGCATGGGTAGTACCACCCGCTTGGAAAACGAGCTAGTACACGCTTCCGTTTCTAGTTGCACAACGGTTGGTCACTCAACGACTTGCAATAGCGTGCCAGGTTCAAGCCCTGTCACCAGCTTGGGCGGTCTTGCACAATTCCAAGGTAATCTCGGTTATTTCAATAGCAATGTGTCGAGACCCAATGGTTTTTATGCTAAAAATGCCAAGTACGATGCCAATCAAATCGCCGCCATGGGTTATTCTTCGGTTGCAGCCCCTTATCACAACACTGTTCAAATAACTTGGGCGGATCCCAAACCTGATTTGGCTTCAGGCGTAACCAAGAGCGTCCAAACTCCTGTTCCCTACTATTTCTCTGGGGATAGTTGCGCCAGAAGGGTGGTGGTTCGTCTGGCTGGTGTTGATATCTGTAAGGCTAGCCTGAAAGATTCGCCCAAGCAGATCGCGGCGGGCGATAGCGTCAACTTTTGGATGGGCGGCCCTACCCATAAATTCAACAATCAATTGTTCTCCGTGGACAAAGTTGCGCACGGTATGCACGAGAATTTCTGGATCAACTATACCCTGATGGTTCGCGATACGGTTAATAACCCGTATCCAGCATCCTGCACCAACAAAGTCAAGGGCGACTACGACCTAGTTGTTATGCCGACCATCAAGGAGATCGACTCAGGTCTACCGTTCCCTGGCTTTGCTAACGAAGACGATCACCATGAAGAGCGAAACTCAGACAAATAGTCTCCAGAAGTCCTAACGCGATAAGATGCGCTAATAAACCCGTAGATACCATCTCTCCAAATCAATCGCAAGCGACTTTTAAATCGTTTGTGGTTGGTAGGGTTTCTGGTGTTTGGTAGTGGGTGAAATATGCAATTAGGCATAAATATCTTGTTCACAACGACCTTGTTAATCAGTAAACCGATAACGGTATCGATGCCCCAATTCTAGTTTTGAGAAGCACACGTTTTGCGCGTAAGCCGCTTGATCCATGTGCGATTGTTAGATTTTTACGTTCGATTTTTTGGGTATTACGCTTACCAATCTGATGCTTATCCTCGTCTAGGTGGCGTTGATATGCCCCCCCAGTCATCGGTGTAGTCGCGAGCAATGTTAAAGTTCCTTGAATACGTCATCCTTACACTTGCCAAACACATAAGCCAGCACTGTATTGGTGGCATGGTCAACGGCGTGCCATAGCCAGCGTTGGTTAGATTTATTACCGACATAAGACCCTTGTTCGTCCATCTCAACCTCG
>JAPLRZ010000007.1 GCA_026398895.1 Methylococcales bacterium | reverse complement strand
ATGGCGGTCATTAGTAACTGTTATCGACTACAGAGAGATTTGTTTAACGAAGTGATTGCTTCGTTCATTGCTGGCTTTATGCCAACCATGCAACATTTGAACCCACAATTTGAATCCTCCGTCAATGCGTAACTTCTATAATATTACTTTTCCTACCTTGTATTCGTCATCATTATGACCTTAAAAATTCAAACACCCACTGAACAACACTTGCTAGAACGTATTAGCCAATTTAAAAAAACAACATGGTTGCCCGTGGTCGAAAAAAGAACAGGCACGGTTTTAAACTCCAAATTTTCAGGTATTCCGTTATTGGCTGAAAACGAAGCGTGGCCGTGTTGTGGTTTGTGCCAACAAGAAATGCAATTATTTGTGCAGCTAAATTCCAGCGAATTACCCGTTGAAGCTCAACAGGTATTTGGCGGTGGTGTATTGCAGGTTTTTTACTGCACAAACGATGAACAAGGCTGTGAAGTTGAATGCGAGGCTTACTTTCCGTTTGCTAAAAGTACACTGCTACGCGTTGTTGACCCTGCAAAAGTAGTGGCAAAAACTTTGGTTGTTTCGCCTGTCATCGATGCGTTTGAAGAAAAAGTTATCATCGCTTGGCAAGTCGCCGATGATTATCCTAATTGTGAAGAACTGGATGAACTGGGTGTTGAGTTGAGCGACAAGGAGGCGGAAATACTCTATGAGCAAAATTTCCCAAAAACAGGCGATAAGTTATTGGGATGGCCTGCTTGGGTACAAGGCATTGAGTATCCAGAATGCCCTGTTTGCGGAGATAGTATGAAATTTATTTTTCAGATAGATTCGGAAGATAATGTGGACTATATGTTTGGTGATGTCGGTTGCGCCCATATTACCCAATGCGAAAAGCATCCTGAGCGGTTGGCTATCGCGTGGGCGTGTTGTTAACTATCGAAAACATTTAAAACAAGCCTAACTGTAATTGAGCTACTTCTGACATCATTTCGCGTGACCACGGTGGATCAAGTACCACTTCGACATTAACACTGGCAACACCTGATAAAGTGCGAATACATTTTTCGACATCACTTTGGATTACAGGACCCATACCACAACCAGGTGCGGTGAGGGTCATTTGGACACTGACATTGTTTTTATCGTCACCGATGGGGGTCACTTCACAGTGATAAACCAAGCCTAAATCAACGATATTGACGGGGATTTCTGGATCGTAAACGGTTTTCATCACTTCCCAGCAATTTTTTTCTACTGCGGCGGCATTGGTTTCTAAGACTAGGGTATGAAGTTCGTGGGTTTCTTTGCCCAAAACATCGGCATCCACACCTGCAATACGCACCATGTGACCATAGCCAGTAATAACCGTGTAGTTATTGCCTAACGATTGATGCAGTGTGACAGTTTCACCTTTTTTTAGCGTGTCAGGCGTGCCGTCTGGAATGGTGATGATATTAACATCTCTGGTTAAAACAAAGCTTTCTCGTTCTGACATAATTGTGGCTCATAGGTGGAAGGTTCTAGCATCTATCACTTGTCCTGTGATGCCAATGCTTTGTGAGGTAAATAAATAGCTGTACGCGTTTGCTAAAGAATCCATAGCGGGAAGTTTATTTTTATCTTCGGCAGGATAAGCGCGTTTTCGGAACGGTGAATCAACAGGGCCTGGCACTAACACATTGACGCGAATTTTTTGCCCCGCTTCTAATTCTTCTGCCAATATTTTGGCAAAACCTTCTAAGGCGATTTTAGCGACACCATACGCGCCTGAGTAAGCAGGAGCGTTTCTTGCGGAAGAATCTGAGGTAAACACGATAGAGGCGTGTTGGCTTTTTTGTAACACAGGAAGTAACACGCGAGTCAGTATAAACGGCGCGTTAAGATTGACGTTTAAGCCATGCCCCCAGTCTTTAGTACTGTGCAGAGCAATCGGGGTAAACGAGCTAAATTCAAGTGCTGAATGTAACAAACCTTGCAACGCACCATATTTTTCTTCGAGTCGATTAGCCAGTTCTTGATAGTCGTTTTCGGTTGCCCCCGCTAAATCAAACGGGTACATAATCGGTTCGGGTGCATTTGCCGCGATAATTGCATCATAACAAATTTCTAATTTAGGAATGATTTTATCGAGCAGAATAATCTGCGCACCTTGTTTGGCTAAGGTAAGCGCGGCGGTACTGCCTAAACCGCCACCCGCACCTGTAATCAAAATGACGTTATTTTTTAATGACATAATACAGTATTTATCCAAGTAATGAGCTGTTCGGGCGAGTCTATCAATGCGTCTGCTCCCCAAGTTTCAGGATTATCATTCACTTTAATGTAACCATACACAGCAGCGAGGGTTTTCATATTCACGTTTTTACCAGCGGTGATGTCGTGACTAGCATCGCCAATATAAACGCATTCACGCGGATTTACCCCCGCTTGTTGGCAAGCCGCTAACATAGGTTCTGGGTGAGGTTTAGGATTCGCGGTGCTATCACCACTGATAATACAAGCAGCACGGTGAGTGAGATTAAGCGCGTCCATCAATGGATCAGTAAAGCGTTTTCGTTTGTTGGTGACCACGCCCCACTTTAAACCGAGTTGCTCAATGTTTGCCAACGTTTCAACCATGCCCGTAAAAAAAACCGTGTGTTCAGCAATATTATTTTCATAGCGGTTCAGCATAGTGTCTAATAACTCAGCGCGATGTGATTCACTGACGGATTGTTCTACGCTGGCATTAATCATCGCTAACGCGCCAAAGGAAATAAACGGTTTAACCAATTCTGCGTTGACGGTATTTAAATCATGCGCGGCTAAGGTGTGATTTAAACAAGCAATCAAATCAGGTGCGGTATCGACTAGCGTACCGTCTAGGTCAAATAACACACAGGATAATTTAAAATTCGCACTCATTAGGCAAGGCGTTTAAACGCGGCGATATAATTCACATCAATGTCTTTGCCTAAGCTAAAATTTTTGCTAATCGGATTGTAGCTAATACCGACCATGCCTTGTAATTCCAAACCCGAAGCCCGTGCCGATTGGCTAAGCTCAGAAGGCTTAATAAAAGTTTTATAATCATGCGTCCCTTTAGGGAGCATTTTTAAAACGTGTTCAGCGGCAACAATTGCCAATAAATAGGCTTTAGGATGACGATTCAGAGTAGAAAAAAACACCATACCATTAGGTTTAACCAACTTGGCACAGGCGGCAATAATCGAACCTGCGTCTGGAACGTGTTCCAACATTTCCATACAAGTGACATGATCGAAACTTTCGGGTTGTTGCTCGGCTAAGTCTTCAACGCTGATTTTTTGATAATGGGTGTTAATGCCTACTTCCAAACCGTGCAGATCAGCCACATCAATCAGCTCTTCACTTAAATCAATGCCCAGAGCATCCGCGCCGTGTTGCGCTAAGCCTTCGGTTAAAATACCGCCGCCACAACCGACATCAACAATGCGTTTACCTGCTAAATCAGCGTATTGTTGAATAAATTGCAGCCGCAAAGGATTAATATCATGCAGGGTTTTAAATTCACCTTGCAAGTCCCACCAGCGTTCTGCCATAGAACCAAATTTATGGATTTCGTGTAAATGTACGTTGCTCATTGCGTTAACCGTTTTGGTAATAATTATAGTGTACTATAACACAGGGTTATTAGTCATAGTTTTAGGAGTCCAATAGCATTAGCTATTGGCGAGAAAATCTGTATCGTTGGGCTGGCGCGATAGCCAACTCGACAAAATTTGTGACTATATTGGTTTTATCATTGGTATTGCTTACGTCATTCCAGCTTACGATATAGGCAAAATCGCTGTTTATTTCCCTCATGTTCCCGAACACAGTCATTTAACCGATGCTTATAACATAAAACGCAGCGATTTAACCGACGTTGATAACGGCAATAAGCGCACATTATCAGATGATCAAGCCGATCAAACTGAATTTTGGTTTTTAAGTGCGCATATTGTTTGGCGTGTAATACTGCATAAAGTTGCCGTGCTTGATTTATTAGAGTGTCATTATCCATTTCTATTCTCCATTAAGCTTACTTGTTCAGTGTTTTAGGGTTGGGGAAAATTCAGTGAAACTAATTGGTTACTGCTTCATCATTGTTTTGTGATGAATTTCGCTACCGCTCCATCTACGAGTTAACCAATGAACTGTTGGTAATAACATCGTAATTCGATAATATCCAGTTTCGTTGTTCGTCTGTATCAGGTACTTGAATACCGCGTTTCGCAGAAATGAGCCTAAACGCCGCATCGGGTTCAAATCCACAGTGAAGTAAAACGCCAGCAGCTACAATTCCAGTTCGACCTATACCAGCACGACAATGGATTACTGTATTTTTACCATCCGCTATTTCTTGATAAAGTTTTTTAGTAACCTTGCTAAATTCGTTTACGGAATTTGGTATTCCTCTATCTTGAATAGGAAATGATATAAATTCCATACAATTGTGTTCTGCTAATTTACCTTCATTTTGCAGACCAACCTCATATTCTTCATGAATCTCAAGAAGTGAAACTATTTGTTTTATTCCCGCTTTGGCAATTCCCAAAAACTCATCTTCAATCCATTCACCTGAAACTGGCTTTGCCATTACAGCTAGAAAGCCACTTCCTATGATTTCAACTATGTATATGTCAGGCTTCATATTTAGAACACATAAGTTTATATTTTGACATTCCAAGCACGGTAAATGGGTAGACCCAACAAAAACAATCCGCTAACCGTAATATTGTGGTTAACCCTCACCCCAAGCTACGATTTCGCTTGTTGCCTACGCTGATAAGCGGCAAGTTGTTCCTCAGTTGCTTCGATTTGAAATTGGTTTTTCCAGTCTTTATAAGGCATTCCGTAAACCATTTCTCTGGCTTGTTCGTAATCTAGTTCTGTATTGCGTTCTTTAGCGGCAGCTACTAGCCATTTTGCTAAGCAATTACGACAAAAATCAGCCAGAACCATGAGTTCAATGTTTTGTACGTCGGTGTGCTGCTGTAAATGGCTGATAAGTTGTCTAAAAGCTGCTGCTTCTAGTTCGGTTTGAATATGTTTGTCCATGAGAAGTCTCCAAAAATAACGTTGTATTTTAACAGAAACACAGAGGCTATCATGTACATTAACGGGTAAAAATTTTACAATGTGAAACTGAAATTGATTGATTTGCTACAAAAATTCAGCTTTAGTCATTTTGTGATAATCTATTAGCTGTTATCAACACTGGGACAGTGCATTATCATTAAGCCAACTAACCTTGAAAAAATTCGATGTAACACCATGATGTAACGACCTTAGTAACTGACCAATAGCCCATCCTGCCCAATAACCCGCTAATCCCGCTAGCCTTAAAAAACAACTTATGAAACAACTTTTAGAATTTTTCCCCATCTTATTATTTTTTATCGCCTTTAAAGTTTATGACATTTATGTCGCCACAGCAGTGGTGATGATGGCTACGATTTTGCAAGTGACTTTTATGTGGTTTAAATACCATAAAGTGGAAACCATGCAATGGGTTACACTGGGGCTAGTAGTGATTATGGGTGGCGCAACTTTATATTTTCAAGATGCGCAATTTATTAAATGGAAATTTTCTATTATCGAATGGCTATTCGGTTTGGTATTTTTGGGTAGTCAATTTATCGGCAAAAAACCGTTTATTGAACGCATGATGTCGGACAATATGAGCTTGCCCGATAATATATGGAAACGACTTAATTTACTGTGGGCAAGTTTTTTTATCGCGGTAGGTTTTTTGAATGTCTATGTGATGTTTCACTATTCAACCGATGACTGGGTGTCTTTTAAAACCTTTATCGCGCCTGCGTTGATGGTGGCGTTTATTATTTTACAAATGGTTTATTTATACCAGTATATTCCTGATCCTTCTGAAAGCACTGAAACTGAGGAATAAACTATGCTATATGCGATTATCAGCGAAGATATTGCTGACAGCTTGGCTAAAAGATTGCTTGCAAGAGCTGCTCATCTTGAACGCTTGCAAGTATTACAAAATGAAGGACGCTTGCTACTAGCAGGCCCTCATCCTGCAATTGATAGCGAAAATCCAAGCGATGCGGGTTTTACGGGTAGTTTAATTGTTGCAGAATTTACTGATTTAGCCGCCGCCCAGCAATGGGCGGATGCCGACCCCTACATTGACGCTGGCGTTTACGCCAAAGTCACTGTTAAACCATTTAAAAAGGTGTTTCCACAATGACAACTGAGTTAATTAGACGTTCTTTGACTGAGGCTTTTATGCCTGAATTATTAGAAATTATCGATAACAGCGCGGCACACGCAGGACACGCGGGCGCGAGAAGTGGCGGTGGTCATTATCACGTTACTATCGTTGCGAAAGCCTTTGACGGTAAAAACCTAGTGCAACGCCATCAACTGATTTACCAAGCCTTAGGCGATTTGATGAAACAAGAAATTCACGCCTTAGGCATTAATGCTTTATCACCCTCTGAAAAAGACTAAAGGAACCAACACATGAAAAAAAAGCTTATTCCTCTGCTAGTTGCTGGTAGTGCGCTAATTGCTGGCTGCGATAAACCCGCGTCTACGCCTTCGGCTAATGGTGCAACCCCCGCAACCTCTGCTGCACCTGTTGCTGTTGTTGACAAAGCCGATGCCGTTGCAGTGGTCAATGGACATTATATTGCTAAATCGACATTAGCCGATCTGGAAAAAGAAGTTGCCGCACGCAGTCAAGGTCAAACTTTTCCTAAAGAAAAATTGATTGAAGAACTGGTACAACGCCAATTATTGATTCAAGATGCCTTACAAAAGCAACTTGATAAATCGCCCGAAGTGACGCTTCAGCTTGAAAATGCTAAAAACACCTTATTGACCCAAGCTGATTTACAAAACTTTTTGAAAACTAACCCTGTCAGTGATGCAGACCTCAAAAAAGAATATGACAGCAAAGTAGGCGGCACTAATGCGACCGAATACAAAGCCAGTCACATTTTGGTTAAAACCGAAGACGAAGCCAAAAAACTGATTACTGACTTAGACAAAGGTGCTAAGTTTGCTGATTTAGCCAATAAAAATTCTTTAGATGCTAAAGAATCACAAAATGGTGGTGAATTAGGTTGGTTTGCAGCGGGACAAATGGTTGAACCATTTTCTGACGCAGTGGCTAAATTAGAAAAAGGCAAGTATTCCAAAACCCCCGTCAAAACCCAGTTTGGCTATCACATCATTTTGAGAGAAGATTCACGCGCTCAAACACCACCGCCATTTGACGCAGTCAAAGAACAATTAAAACCTATCCTAGAACGCAAAAAAGTTCAAGAGATGGTTGAGACTATGCGCAAACAAGCGACAGTGGAAATTTTAGTCCCATTAGTTGATGAAAAACCCAAAGCCGATGATAAACCTGTAGCTGGCGAACAACCTAAAGCCGATGACAAAGCAGCAGTAAGCGAACAAGCTCCTGTTGCAGAAGAAAAGGCATCCGCAGAAAAAGACAAGGCAACTGAAGTAGAAGAAGCTGGCACAGTAAAATCACCTGCAACAGATAGCACCAAAGAAGCTGAACCTAAGGAAGTAGAATCTGAAGAAGGTCCTAAACCAACAGAACCTGCTACCGCTGAAACGCCTGATCATGCAAAACATCATGACGTTATCCCTGTAAAACCAGAAGCGAAAGAAAACAAAAAATAAGCAGTTAAAAAAGGGCGATTTAATCGCCCTTTTTTATGTCTGCTAAAAAAGTAATTTTAATCGTTTAAGCGTGGATAATCGGTATAACCTTTAGCTTCACCACCATAAAAAGTTCTGGCATCTGGCTTATTTAATGGCGCGTTGGCAGTAAAGCGTTCCACCAAGTCTGGATTAGCAATATATAACTGCCCAAAAGCGACTGCATCCGCTAAGCCTTGTGCAATGATTTCATTGGCACGCTGATAATCATAACCTCCACAAACAATTAACTTGCCATCATAAGCGGCGCGTAATTTTGCCAACTCCACCACCTTCGCACCGTGTCGAATATCACTTTCCAGCGCGTCAACCACATGAACATAAGCCAAATCAAAGTGATTGAGCTGCTTTAATACATAAACAAACAGGTCTTCTGGTACGGAATCGGTCATATCATTAAATGTGCCGCTAGGGGCAAGACGCACACCAACACGATCTTCGCCCCATACCGATACCACTGCTTCGGTGACTTGCCACAAAAAGCGGGAACGGTTTTCCAGACAACCACCATAATTATCGGTGCGTTGATTAGATCCATCACGCAAAAATTGATCGATTAAATAGCCATTCGCGCCATGTATTTCCACACCATCAAACCCTGCCGCTAATGCGTTTTGAGCTGCATGACGATAGTGTTCAACAATCTCTTGAATTTCAGCAATCGATAAATCACGCGGCGTGACAAACGGTTTCATACCACTGGGTGTAATAGCATTACCTTTAGGCTTAATAGGCGAAGGCGCGACGGGCAACTCGCCATTATGATAATCAGGATGAGAGATACGCCCAACGTGCCATAACTGTAAAAACATAACCCCATTATTGGCATGAACAGCGGACGTGATTTTTTTCCAGCCTTCAATCTGCTCCGCATTGTAAATACAAGGAGTAGCAGGATAACCAATTCCTTGCGATGAAATCGGCGACGCTTCAGAAATAATCAACCCTGCACTGGCGCGTTGTGTGTAATAAGTCGCCATTAGCTCATTAGCGATGCCATCGGGTGAACGCATTCGTGTTAAAGGTGCCATCACGACACGATTCGGCAATGTATAAGAGCCTATTTCAATAGGGGAAAGGACGGTTGTATTCATAATTTTAAGCCTTATGGTTGTTATCAAAATGATTATGCTTGTGCAAAAAATAGTGTCTCCATTGGTGTAGTAATTATACCGATTGAATCAATAGTGTAGTCATGTGTTTATGATTGATGATTGATGATTGGCAAAACTAGCTGTTTGGCGAGGACGTGTTGACAACAAGTAACTTCTATAGCTAACCGTGGATAAAATGATTACAAAACTGTTCGCACTGAGCTGTGAGCTTGTCGAACAGTCGAAGTGTGAATGTGGTTCGACAAGCTCACCACGAACGGTATCATTTTATTGTGCGTTAGCTCTAGCACAGTCGGCGCAAGGCTTGAAATTACCAGCCTGTTAAATAACGGTCAATTATTCCACTGGATTCATTGAGCATTTCATTGGGTAAATAACAGTTTTGTGGAATATAAACGCCTACTCCTTGTTTTTTTAATTCCCCCAATTGCTCGGGTAAAAAACAAGGGTTATGACGCATATCGACTACTCTAAAATTAGTGATTAAGGCGAGTTGTGGGGGTATTTGGCTAAATTGATTATGAGCTAAATCTAATACTGCCAAGTCTATTAATTCTCCAAACTCAGACGGTAAATCGTGTAGTTGGGTGTTATTCAAATATAGCTCGCGCAAATTGTTCAGCTGTTTAATTTCAGGCGGTAAATAATGGAGTGGATTATTGAATAAACTGAGCGAATGCAAGGCACTGAGTTGAGTAATGGCAGGGGAGAAGTTATTTAGTTGATTGTTGGGCGCGTAAAACCCGCGTAACTGTTTGAGTTGGGCAATTTCCGATGGCAGCCAACGTAATTTATTATTGCCAATAACCAGCTCCTGCAAGGCGTGGAGTTGTCCAATTTCTGGCGATAAATAGCGTAAATTATTGTTGTATAAGTAAAGTGTGCGTAAAGTATCGAGCTGCCAAAATTCGCTGGGTAATTGGCTTAAATCACACTCTGATAAATTTAGCTCTTGCAGTTGTTCATCTTTGGCTAGCTGAATAATGGTTAATAGCTGTTGTTTGGTCATGCTCTTTGATTAGTTTTCGAGTGTGGATAATTGCATTTTACAACGTATAGATAAATTTTATTGCGTCACTGATTCAGTTACACGCATAATTAATTCAGTCAATGAGTCGTTTTTAGGCAGGTTGTCTTATGAATAAAAATAAAAGCCAGATAATGCAGGGTGGCTGGCAGGATAATGACGTGGGAATTACGTCGGTTATTTTTGGCATTACTAGCCTATTTTTTCTCGCGCCACTGTTTGTTCCGCTTGCTTTGCTGTGTGGCATACTGGCTGTTTTAAAAAAACAGCGAGTGTGGGGAGCTAGCGGTATTGTCTGTGCCATCATTGGTTTTTTGACTTCACCGATACTTTTTGGAGTGCTTTGGTTGGCGATTACTGGGGCTACTATGGAGCATGAGATAGCGTTGCCTCAGTCTGCGGTGATAACTGAACCTACCAAGAAAAATTTGTTTGATGAAGTGACTGCTAAAGCAGCATCCATTAGTGATAGTATTAATTGTAAATTGGTATCAATAGGCATTACGACAAAACAACCTTGTTCACAAAATCAAACCTTATTACCTGCATTTACGCGCTTTTTTGAGGAATATTCTGCTAAAACAGACAAAAAAGCTCTCGCTTTGGCGCACGACCATAATAAAAAGGAAGCGTGGGGCTATGGTTTTGGCTATTCTTCTCAAGCGCAAGCCAATGATAGAGCATTATTGGAATGCAGAAACCGTTTAGCTGAATACCGAGTCAATGCGGATTGCAAACTGTATGCGATAGGCAATGATGTAGTTTGGGAGAGTGGTTCAAGTATGTAATATCAAGCCATTGTTGTTGATGTACGGTTATAATTGGCGGTAGGGGCGTTGAACGCGGCTACCAAGAATTATTATTTTCAGCGGAGCTAGTCAGTTTGCTGCCCAACGACTGTCAGTCCTTTAAAGGACTGGCAGTCGTTAAACAAGGGGGCTGAGTGGTTACTCTTGTTTAGTCATTATCAATGAATTACATTTTTACCACCACATCAGTGGTTATACGGGCGATTTTTTAGGCAAATCGCTGACGTTTTTTTATTTTAAGCATGAGTAGTTTATGGACATTTATTTAATTCGCCACACTCAAACAGCAAATGTAGAAGGGCTGTGTTATGGTCAAAGCGATCTTGGTTTAGCAATCAGTTTTCCAGAAGAAGTCGAAGTCCTGCATGACAAATTACCCAGTTTTGACCAAGATTGTCGTGTTTTTAGCAGTACACTCACACGCTGCGTGCAGTTGGCAGAAACTTTTTCTAAGTCAGTAATAAAAGATCCACGCTTGCAAGAGCTGAATTTTGGTGATTGGGAGGGGCAACGCTTTGATGATATAGACCCAGTCGCCTTACAGGACTGGACGGATAATTTTGCCACCGCCAAACCACCTAATGGCGAAAGTTTTGCTGATTTATATCAACGCGCGGGCGAATTTTGGCAAGAATTATTAGCGACTCCAAGCGATCAAGTCATCATCGTTACTCACGCAGGTATCATTCGGGCATTATTGGCACGGGTGTTAAATTTACCGCCAGCTAATGCTTTTCAATTTCGCATTGATCCAGGTTCGGTGCATAAATTACAACGAGTTGATGATTATATTTACCTTGAATATGTTAATTTATAGCGGATATTAAATGATTTTTACCGCTAACAAATGTGAAAATTCACGTTATCGTCATATAAGTGATTTAAATTTGTAACAATTAAGCGTTAAAAATCAATAACGCCATTCTAGCAATTGCCATTGTGTGCTACCATGCCCATCATTTTTATCTGGGGAAAAGAAAATGCGAGCAACAGTTAAATGGGTCGATGGCGTGATGTTTGTTGGTGAAACAGGCAGTGGTCATGCGGTGGTTATGGACGGCGCACCTGATCATGGTGGTCGCAACATCGGAGCGCGTCCGATGGAAATGATTTTAGTGGGTCTAGGTGGCTGCTCATCGTTTGATGTGGTGCAAATTTTACAAAAAGGCAGAAATATTATTGTAAATTGTGTCGTAGAAATCACCGCAGAACGTGTAGATGAAGTGCCTAGTGTATTTAGTAAAATACATTTGCATTTTGTGGTAACAGGTCATGAGTTGAAAGTGGCTGCGGTAGAACGCGCAGTAAAATTGTCGGCAGAAAAATATTGTTCTGCATCCATTATGTTAGGAAAAGCAGGGGTAGAAATTACCCATGACTTTGAAGTTATTGAGGTTTAACCACATTGAATAAATTGAATAAATTGCAATTACACGGCTTTAATAATTTAACAAAGTCGCTCAGTTTCAATATTTACGATATTTGTTATGCACCCGCAGAGCAACAACAGGCTTATATTGAGTATATCGATGAAGCCTACAATTCGGACAAATTGACCCAAATTCTTAAAAATGTGGCAGAAATTATTGGCGCACAAGTGCTGAATATTGCCCGTCAAGATTATGATCCACAAGGGGCAAGTGTGACTATGTTGATTTCCGAAGGGGATTCACCGCCACCACCGAGTATGAATAGTCAATCACCTGGTCCGTTGCCTGAAACGATATTAGCGCATTTGGATAAAAGTCATATTACCGTACACACTTATCCTGAAAGCCATCCTGATAGTGGCATCAGTACCTTTCGTGCGGATATTGATGTGTCAACCTGTGGGCGTATTTCACCCTTAAAGGCGTTGAATTATTTGATTCATAGTTTTGAATCCGATGTGGTCACAATGGATTATCGTGTGCGTGGTTTTACCCGCGATATATCAGGCAAAAAACATTATATCGACCACAATATCACCTCTATTCAAGAGTATATTGCCAAAGACACCCAAGCCAGCTATCAAATGATTGATGTGAATGTGTATCAGGAAAATATTTTCCACACCAAAATGATGCTCAAAGAAACGGAATTAGAAAATTATTTGTTTGAAAAAGAAAGTAATTTATCTGGTGAACAAAAATTGGAAATTGAAAAGAAACTGCGTAGGGAAGTGATGGAGATTTTTTATGGGCGTAATTTCCGTCGTAAAAAAATAAAAGTGGCTGATCCTGAGTAAGTTAAGTCAAATGCAATAGAGCTGTTAGGTTTTTAAAACCTAACAGCTCTCCTTTATTGTTTGAGTTGTCGCGCAATCAAAACCACAGGATGTAATACTTCCATCGTTATTCCCCGTTCTTGTAAACCTGCGCCAATATGCAGCACACAACCGATATTAGAGCTAATCAAATAATCCGCCTGACTTGTCGAAGCAGCATTCAACAAATCAGCTAATATCGCTTCTGCCATAGCCGCGTGTTCAATCATATAACTTCCTGCTGAACCACAACAAACAATCGCTTTAGGTAGTTTGGTGACTTTTAATTCAGGAATTTGTTGTAATAATTGCAACGCGCCTTGTTCTGCTCGCATCACATTTTTTAACGAACACGGGGTGTGCAAACAAACGCTTGCCGCTAACGGCTTCAATTTTTCGAATAAATGGCAATCGGCTTGCATTAAGAATTGGCTAATATCCATCACCTTGTCGGCAAATTCCGTTTGTGAATACGCTTGTAACTGTCCACCACAACCACTAGCGATAGTGACAATCGCGGTTAACGGTTGATTGCCAAACGCCTCGCTGTTGATACTGGCTGATTTTTCCACACTGGCACTATCGCCATTATGCAAAGCCAATGCACCGCAACAAGTTTGCTGAGTGGGAATAGCAACATTAAAACCAACTGCCGTTAATACCTTAATTGCCGCCTCGATAGTAGCAAAATCCAGCAACGTCCCCATGCAGCCAATAAATAATCCTACTGTGCCTTTGCATTCTGCGGTTGTGGGGTAATAGTCTGCCAATTCGGTCGGTTCATAATAATGGCTTAATAACCGCTCCACTTTATCAAGACCGACTAATTTTGGTAATTTCAACGAACGAGCTATTTTTTGTAAGGGCGTGGTTTGATACAACTTTAAGCTGATTTGCGTGAGTCGTTGTGCGGTTTTGTGCTGTGCGACTTCTTTCAATAAACTAGCTGCAACAGACGATTTTTTGTCTGCAAAAAATTGACTACGAAAATTATCAACCAACTGACTATACGGTACAACCGCAGGACAAACGCGCTCACATTCACGGCATAACAAGCAATTATCAATATGAGTGCGCACCGCTTTAGAATCCTCCAGATGCCCACCTGCCCACGCTTGAATTAAGGCAATGCGTCCACGCGGTGATTCGTTTTCATTTTCAGTTTTAAGATAAGTCGGGCAAGTCGGCAAACATAAGCCACATTTAACGCAAATATCCGCATCCGCTAATAATTTATTCATGCGTTTTGGCAGCCAGTAGCTCAACAATGTGGCTATATTCATCTAACTTAGGGCGATATAAAAACATTCCTAAGGCTGATAACACTGTGAAAATAATCAAATTATTAACACCATCACCAAACATAAATAACAAAAACCCAAATACACCAATGCTTTCCACCGCAGCCATAGACACGATAACAGTGAGTAAATAACGTTTTTTTGCCTCAGCACGATAGTTTGCCTGAGTGAGTGGCATGGTTTGATTCAGTTTTAATTGAATATGGCGAATTAAATTGGTCATCGGAAAGGTAACAATGGCGATGATGTACAGCGCGGTTCTAATTTTTACCCGCGTTATTTCAGGCAACGGCTCTTGTAACTCTGTGCCTAAGGTAAAGCAAATAACCAGATAAGTCAGCAGCGTGACTAGCATCATGCCGACGATTAGCCAAGGTAATTTAAGATCAGCGTTTAATGCTTGGTGGTCATTGGGATTGTACATGGTGTGTCCTAAGTGTAATAGATAGGAGTCCAATAGCTTTAGCTATTGGCTATAAAACAGCTAAAGCTGTTTTACTCCAATTGGTTATGATAACAAACTAGCACGATACATGCGCATCAGTGCGATAAACGCCAGAAAATCATACAAGCTGTGAATAATAATAGGGGTTAATAAATTGCTATCACCGCCGTCTACCGTCATAGATAGACTTAAATAGACTCCCACAAAAGTCACTAGCAGCGCGTACAGCGGGGTAATAGCGTGAACCAGCCCAAAAATAATATTGCTAACCCACAAACCAGCGGTTAATCCCCACGATGCAGTAATCCACGGTTGAATCACTCCACGAAACAATAATTCTTCCGAAACGCCTGCTATAGTGGCTAATAGTAGCAAATCCATCCAATGACGTTGATACAAACTCGGTGCTAAGGTTCTCAACAGCAAATCTTTAATCGTCACCAACGATTTTTGTGGAAAATATTCCAACGCTAAAAACAGCAAAAATAACGGTACTGTGCCTAAGACACCGATGGCTATTGCGGTTTCTGAAAAATACAAGGTCGCAAAGGGATTAATATCGGCAATCCAGCCTAATAACAGGGCGACAATAATCAGTGCCGCTTCAAATACACAGGCGGTTTTAAAAAAATGACTTGAATGATCCATGCTGTGTCTGTGGTTAACAAAATAAAGAGTGTGGCATTTTAAAGTAGAATGGCGAATTTACTTCACACTCTGCAAAAATTTATGCCCTGTTACGTTTATAAAAGCCTAAAAAAACACCTGCTGTATTTATACATACAGTGTTTTCAATCATCATTAGTTACTTTAAATTAAAATTGGTTAGCATGGTAAAAATATCCATGTGCATTATCAACGGTAATAATTTTAAAAGCATTTCCAATAGCTATTAAAAGGTTATCAAATGTCCGAGCT
>JAPLRZ010000057.1 GCA_026398895.1 Methylococcales bacterium | reverse complement strand
CGTCCCCAACCCTGCCGAAAAATGCCCACCCGACACACTCACCGATTGGGTTAAAAACTCGCGCAGCTCTTTCGCTAACGGCTTGAGTTGCGCCTTACTCAGTTTGCGAACATCGGCGGGGATGTGGATGGTGTCTAGCAGTGGATAAATAGGTAATGTGGTCATATTAGTAGAGGGGTTCGCGATAGAACATTAGGATAATGCCAATCTGAAACAGAGCGGCAACAGAAATAAAACCAGCAATGCGGTTTCTGGGGTTATCGAGTTTTAATTCCAGCCAGCGACCGCAGGCTAAAATCAATGAAAATACGCCCATCGTGGTGTGACCGACTTGAATCAAAAACGCGCTTTTCGGTTGGAAACCAACGTGTGAATGAGTCAATAACATCAAGCCGCCAAACGCCGCTAACACAGGAAACACCAGAGGCAATTTACTGTGCGGCTTTTTACTGACGCGTGCGGTGAGTTCAATAACGCCTAAAACAAACACTAGCAAAGTCGCAATACGGTGTTGTAAGACTTCGCCATTATTAAAGGTACTGTCCCAAAAACCAATCGGACCTAAGGGCCAGCTTTCAGCATCACTGCGGAAAAACAAAAAGATGCCTAAGCAGAAAAAGCCGACAGGCCAGTATTTGCTTAAGCCGACATATTTATTGGTTTCCGCCAGTTTCAGATACGATACCATCGCAAAAAAGCTCATGGTGGTGAGGAATAGTCCTGAAATATTGTGATTGTAGTTTGACCATTCTGTCGCTGCCATAGACGGAGTTTGGTCAATAATAGCCACTCTTCCTGCTTCACCTGCCAATAACGCAATATGAGTCGGTGAGCTGGTTTGTGGAATTTGCGGTGCGAAGGTGTTTAACACTTCTTGCCAACTTGCAGTTAGATGCGCAATATCAATAGCGGGTGGTTGTGATGCTAAACTGGCGGCGGTAAACAGTAGCGTGATTAATACAAAGGTTTCTGCTTCAATGTAATACGGTACACGGTTGTTTAACGCATAGCCGTCACCTGTTAATCTATAGGCAACAACAGCGGATTTATTCAGCCACGCAAAGCCTAACGCTAGTGCCATTAAGCAGATTTTTACCAACAATAAATTACCGTAGCCTGTGCCGATAAATCCGTTCCAAGTGTCGATGTATTGTAAGGTGATCACTACCCCTGATACTAAAATTGCTACCACTGACACAATACCAAACTTGGAAAAACGTTCCAGTAATAATGGCCAGCATTCGGCAGACACTTGTTGTTTTTCGCGTAACAGCCACAGATTAACCAGTTGAAATACGCCGCCTATCCACGCAGCGGCAGCTAATTGATGAAATACGGTAAAAGTCATTAGAAAATATCTATTTTCAAACCGACCTGCACCGTGTATCAGCCACGCACCTGAAATAATCATCGGTAATGCGACGATGCCTGTGGTGATCCAATGTTGTTTGGAATAGGGGTGATGACGCAATACTTGATAAACATAGCCCGCCAATACTAAAGTCAACGCAGTGCGAACCAGCCCGCCGATAAATTGCGTGGTGTCGGCAAACTCAGGAAACGGCCAACGTTCCAGCACAGCGGTCATCAACCAAATTTTCAGCAGCACCTTAAATGCCTGTGCAGCCGCTAACCAAAAACCGCCTTTGTATAATAGGGCAATAGTTTTTTCCATTAACAACGGATTAAACTTGTCCTGCTCCAACCACGGACGCAATAAAAATAAACCCCAGAATAGGCTGCCGATTGCTAACGCATAGCAAATCAGGTCAAAGCCACCAATCAAAGAGTCGAGAAAATCTGCAATACCTGCCATGACAATAACCTAGGGGGTAACGGTAAAATGAATCAAGTCTTCGGTTAAATGCCCATCAGCGGCAAATACTTTCAGACGAATCGCATAATCACCAGTAGCTAAGGGAGGCACAGTGATAATAATCTGCCCTTGTTTTTCGCCATTAACTGCTGACAATAATTGATGTTTATCACCTTTACTGACTAAAAACAGTTGCGATAAACCCAGTTCTACTTTGGAGTTAAACGATAGCTCTACTTTGCTTTCTTGGTTAGCATGAATCGGTGTGACTTTTAATGAATAATTAGTGACCACAGCGTGAGCGGACACCAACGGGGCTTGGCATACCGATAAGAGCAATAAGCTGATTAGAAATAATTTTTTCATAGTAGTAAATTTCTCAAAAATTTTTTAACAGGAGTAAAACAGCTTTAGCTGTTTTCTAAGCAATAGCTAAAGCTATTTGACTCTAGCATTATTTTTTTAATGCGTGACCTGCCAAATTTTTACCCAAATCCCAGATCGCGCCTGAAATTTTATGGGTATCGGCAATAGTTTTATCAAACGAGCTAACAATATGATCGCGGTCTTTTTGCGTTAAATTTAAGGGCGGCAACAGTTTGACTACGTTCATACCGTGTCCTGCCACTTGCGTCAGAATGTGCTGTTCTTTAAATAATGGGATAGTAATCATTTGGCAGAATAAGCCTTTGTTCGCCGCTTCTATCATCGTCCAACCTGCTCTTAGCGTTAGACTTTTCGGGGCATGGAATTCAATGGCAATCATCATGCCTTTACCGCGAGCTTCTTTTAAGAATTCATATTTAGGAGCTAAGGCATTGAGGCTGTTAATAATATCCGTGCCGACTGTCATACTGTTTTCCACCAGCTTTTCTTGTTCCATAACGTGCAGGGTTGCTAAACCTGCCGCCATTGCCATATTGTTTTTGGCAAATGTCGAACCATGCACCACCGCTCTATCCATGCGGTTATAAACGGTATCCATAATTTTATGGGTCATTGCCACTGCACCGACTGGTACAAAACCACCTGATAGAGCTTTTGCCATACAAATCATGTCAGGCTGTACGCCCCAATGTTCACACGCCCAGAATTTACCTGTGCGTCCCAAGCCAGTCTGCACTTCATCGGCAACGAATAAGGTGCCGTATTTTTTGCATAAACGTTCCACTTCAGGTAGATAATTGTCGTCTGGCACATTCACGCCTTTGCCCTGCACGGGTTCAACGATAAATGCAGCAACATCTTTACCACTCAACGCACGTTCTAAGGCTTCAATGTCATTAAAAGGCACAGCACTGCAATTCGGCAATAATGAACCAAAACCTTCACGGAAAATGTTTTCGCCATTCAACGACAATGAACCCATTGTTAAGCCATGATAACCGTGTTCGCAATAGACAATTTTGTCGCGTTTGGTGGTGTATCGGGCGAATTTAATCGCCGCTTCCACCGCTTCTGTGCCTGAGTTACAGAAGAATATTTTATCCAGATTATCAGGCGTGGTTTTCAGGATTTCCCGCCCTAATAAACCGCTGAGTATCGACACATCCAACTGCACCAGATTGGGCATTTCCAATGTCAGCGTTTCTTTTAACGCTTCAATGACGGTTGGATGATTGCGTCCAATGGCAAACACACCAAAACCGCTGAGCAAATCTAAATACTCAGTGCCGTCTTGGTCATATAAATACTGCCCAAGCGCACGTTTGTAGTGGCGGTCATAACCAATGGTTTTTAACACGCGCACCATTTGATTATTCAAATATTGTTCGTACAATTCAAATTTATCGGTGGCGTGTTGTGATAAAAGTTCGGCGATGCTAAAAGTCATAAGTTTGGTTCAAAAGTAAAATCAAAAAAATCGTAGGTATTAAACCCGTTTGCCGCTAAACGCAGGCAATACAATCAACGAGCAAATCACGGTAAAAAATAAGCCGATGGACAGCAATAAGCCCATGCTTGCCATGCCTTGATGATCAGTAAACGACAAACTGGAAAAGCTGCACAAGGTGGTTATCGAGCTGAAAATAATGCCGCGCGTGGTACTGCTGTGCAGTAAGTTCTCGTCTTCATGGACATTAAAATGCAGTCGGTGCATGATTAAAATACTGCTGTCGATACCCATGCCTAGCAATAACGGCAAGGCGATAACGTTGGCAAAGTTAAATGGGTTGTTTAGTAATACGTTAGTTGCCCCTGTTAATAAGGCGGCAAGTAACAACGGGGCAATGACTAAGCTCATGTGTTTAAAGTTGCGATAGATTGCCCACAGTAATAAGGAAATCACGGTGAACGCGCTACCGAAGGCTTGCACAAACGCACCCACGACCGCATCACCACCTGCTTGATTAGCAATAGGTAGCCCAGAGACGTTATTATCAACGCTCTGCACTTGGGTGACAAATTCGCGCTGATTATCAGGGTCGTTTTGATCTTTTTCAGGGCTAATCAGTATTCGATACAGCCCGTCAGCACTTAACCAATGCGATTTAATGTCAGCGGGAATGTCATTCAAATCGAACTCACTGGCAGTTAAACTGGTTCTTAAACGTTCCATTGTAAAGGGCAGTAAACCCAGCAGGTTTTTTTCTACTTGCGTATAACTTGCAGCGGGATTGGGCGATTTATCGGCTTGCGCTAAAAACGATTCAACGTGTTGTTGCAGTTGCTGTAACGTGGCAATCGGTGCGTTGGGTGATTGTTCCGCAATGGCTTTTTTCAGTTCATCATTGAATTTAATCAAGGCAGCTTTTTGGTTGTCATTGTTCAGTGTGGCATCAAAGTTTTTTAATTGATTGCCTAGCATTAAATTCAAATCATCAAGTATGGTCAATTTTTCTTCTTGATGCTCAGCGACAAAATTCGACAGAGTAATGGTGTCATGCACAGCGGATAATTTGCCCATTTTTTCCGCCAGTTTATTGGCTTCATCCAAGGACACGCCAAGGGCATTTACTGCAAACGGTGAATCATTTTTAGATTTCAACAGCTCTTTAATCGTTGAAACCGATTCACTTTTAGGGTTACGCAAATTAATGGGATTAGAATCAAAGGTGAGATTAGTCAACACTACACACGAACCAATACCCAGCAATATTGAAATAATGCGTATCGGTGTTGCATAATGAAACGGAAATGTCACTACCCAGTGCGGAGCGAAGGCTGATTTTATCGGCTTAGGATTATTCACTGGCATGACGCACAGCAAGGCAGGCAATACGGTGACCGAAATTAACAAACCAATAAAAATACCACCACCTGAAATAACACCTAACTCAGAAACCCCTGAATAATCGGTCGGAATAAAGGCTAAAAAACCCAGTGCAGTGGTCATGGCACACAAAAACAACGATGAGCCAACGCCACTCATGCTGTGATGTATAGAATCAACATTGTTATAACCGCGTACCCGTCGATCTCGATAATATAAGCAAATATGCACGGCGTAATCCACGCCCAAACCAATGTATAAACTGGCAAACGCGATAGAAATAATATTCAAATGCCCAACAGTAATCGCGGCAAAACCTGCGGTAAAAATCAAACCCATAATCAGCACGATATAAGTAATGATGAGCAGTTTGAATGAACGAAAACCGACCCACTGCACCACAAATACTAAAACCAATGACGCAACACCCGCGATTTGCGCACCATAAGTGACGCTTTCTAATTCTTCATGCTCTAACGCAGGCTCGCCTGTAATGCGAATTTTAACCGCTGGATTATCACTCATAACAGCGTTAGCGGCGGCATGGGCGGCATTTTGCGCTAACTCAGCGGGTAGCATGGCATCAAAATGCAGTATGGGTTTAGCGATAACTATCACACGTTTGGTATCGACAGCGAGCTTGTTATCTGCCAATAACGTTTGCCACGATAACGCCTGTGATTGCCCTGCAAGCTGTTGCGTTAGGTTGTTATCGATTGCCAGTAGTAATGGATTCATATCCATAGGCAAATTTTCATCACGCTTATTAAGCGCGAGTGAGATGATTTCAAACAAACCATCCAGCGAATAATTTTGTGCTAAATGTCCGATGAATGGCTGGGCATCGGTGAGTTTTTTCGCTAAGGTTTCAAGATCAGCGGTATCCAAATACAACAACGCGTGTTGCTGAAAAAACGCGTTTTCGGTCGGAATATACACCGACTCGAATCGGTCTTTTTCTTTGCTCAATAACGCCGTGAGTTTGACAGCGGCTTGTGCAGTTTCTTCGGGCGTGTTGGATTCCACCACGAACACGTTGGTCACGGCATCTTCAGGAAACGCGGTATCTAACCGCCGTTGATTTTGCTGAAATGGCAAATCAGGTGACAACATATTGGCGGTGTTGGTATCGACAGGTAAGTGGTTATAAACGTAATAACCAGTACCACCGCATAACAGCAGAGTCACGCACAGAAATGTCCACGGAAAGCGAATAATTTGCCGCTCGCACCAACGAATAAAGGTATCGAGCAAAGAAGGGGGTTTTTTAGTCATGCGAGTTCGGGGGCGAGGTGTTCGAGTTCTTTGGTGATTAATTTTAAGGTTTTCTTTGCCGCGTTAAAGTGTTGCCCTAAGGTGATTAAGCTTTTAAGTTCTGAGGGATGCCACAGCAAGTAGCTTAATAATTTTCCCAGTTCTATGTCACCTTGTTGGTTGAGTGCATGACTAACGGCTTGCGGTAAATCCATAGTTACGGGGTCAGCAATGGCGCGAATGGCAAGAAAGGGCAGGGCGTGATGTTGTGCGACTTTGGCAATAGCAACGCTTTCCATATCTAAGGCGATGGCTTTAGTTTTGTGGTGTTTGTGTTGTTTATCGTGGCTAGTGGAAACGAGGGTCTTACTTTCTAAAAGACTGCCACAACGGAGCGCGAATTTTGATTCACAGGCTAATTTTTCTAGCACAGCTTTAACGTGGCGATGCCAATCCGCATTTACAGCAATAGTCTCGTCTTCGGAGGTAATTAACGTATCGGCTAATACTAAATCACCCGATTGTAAACCCGTACTTAACGCACCAGCGCAACCCCAACTAATGAGTCGAGTCGCGCCTTGGGCAATTAATAGTTTCGCGGAGGCTTCGGCATTGCTTACACCTGCACCTGAATACGCTAAGACGAGCGTCTTATTTAGAAACACGCACTGACCCTTAACGATTTTTTGCGTCGTTAGCGTTTTAAGTTCTTGAGGTAAGGCGACAACTATTCCTGTAATCACTTTTTAGCCAGCTCATTACGGTAACGTGCCAATGCCCACAGTGGAAAAAATTTATCGTAACCGTGGTATTTCAAATAAAACACTTTAGGAAAACCAGGCGCGGTAAAACATTTGTCATTCCAAACACCGTTGGCTTGTTGAGTGCGCAAAATAAAATCAATCCCCGCTTTGACTTCTGGACTATGTGCTTCATCTGCTGCCATTAAAGCTAATACTGCCCACGCGGTCTGAAACGCGGTACTAAATTTGTATTTGCCGCTGTGACTGACATCATGATAGCTGTAGTTATCTTCACCCCAGCCACCATCGGCACGTTGTACGCTTTTTAGCCACGCGGCTGCTTTGGTGTACATCGGGTCAGTTTTTGGCAAGCTGGTTTGTTCCAAGCCGAGCAATGATGACCAAGTGCCGTAAATATAATTTGTTCCCCAACGTCCAAACCATGAGCCATCGGCTTCCTGTTCGCTACGAATATACTCAATCGTGCGTTCTAAGGCTGGAAGATATTCATCGTGGTCTTGGGCAACACGCGCCATTAACATCGCACAACGCGCACTGACATCAGAGGTAGGTGGGTCTAATAATGCACCGTGATCCGCGAACGGAATTTCATTCAGATAGTAGCAGGTGTTATCAACATCAAACGCACCGTAGCCGCCGTTTTTAGACTGCATTCCAACTATCCAACGGGTGGCGCGGTGTATGGACTCTTCCAGCTCAGGTAAGTTAGAGTCTGCCATTGCAAAGGCAACGACAGCAGTATCATCAACATCGGGATAATGCGGATTGGCAAATTGAAATGCCCAGCCGCCGCCTGCTAAGTCAGGTTTGCTGATACGCCAGTCACCCGCCTCATCGCTCAGTTGTACACTTTTTAACCAATCGTAAGCGTGTGTTAAAGGAATAGCATTACCAGTTTTATCAGATTCTTGCAATGCCAATGCCGCCAACGCAGTATCCCAAACAGGTGACAAGCAAGGCTGGCAATAGGCATCATGTTCGTTAATCACCAATAGTTTATCAATGGCTTTACGCGCAGTGACTATTTGTGGGTGGTCTTTAGGCATTCCTAACAATAGCAGTGCTTGATAAGCTGCCATCATTGCAGGGCAAATACCTCCTAAACCATCTTCGCCATTCAATCGCTCGATAATCCAGTCTTTAGCTCTGGTAATCGCTAGTTCGTGCATTTTTTTAGGAATTAATGGGCGCGTGGCATGACCCAGTTTATCCAATCCCAAAAATATTTTATTGAGTATGGTTCTTTCAGGAAAATAATGTTTTTCTTGGTCAGGATGAGTGACGAACAACTCTAATATGCTAACTTTATTGGGATTAATCGCCTTGGCTTTTAAGGTGCAGAGTATAAACAACGGCACCATCACCGCTCTTGACCAATACGATACTTTGTCCAAGTGAAACGGAAACCAGCTAGGAAATAACATGATTTCAACGGGAATATACGGCACACCGCGCCAAGGCAGTTGCTCAAAAATGGCTAAAGCAATGCGCGTGAATACGTTGGCTTTTGCCGCGCCGCCCTGACTTAAAATATAATTTCTCAGACGTGCCATGTGCGGTGCATCTATCGAGTCGCCTGCCATTTTTAGCGCGTAATATACTTTAACGCTACAGCTAATATCAGCAGGACCGCCTGTAAATAAGGGATAATAACCCTCTGATGACTGACGTGAGCGTAAGTACACGGCAATTTTAGCTTGCAATGGTTCGTCGATTTCATCCAAATAGTGCATCATCATGATGTATTCGGACGGAATTGTGCAGTCGGCTTCTAATTCAAATACCCAATAGCCATCTTTGTCTTGTAGACTCAATAAATGAGCCTGAGCTTTACTAATGGCTTTATCGAGGTTGTATGCTTTAGAGTGAATTGCAGTGGATGAGCTAGCTGCATTGTGAAACTGTTTGTGTGTATTAGTATCGGTAAACATAGCGGCGCGTCCTTAAAGGTCTTGGGTGGCTTTTGAGGAAGTTATTGAGTAAATCCAATCAGGAGTTTTCAACTCTCGACTGGTTAAATTAAAAAGTAAACTGAGCAAGGTGTTATTGCGCCCGATTAAACGAGTGGCAAAAATGGTGGCTTTAACACTGTTGCGGGTGATTTTGACCTGATTGGATTGGTTAAAATCTAACTGCTGTTTGATTTTTTTCAGCGTTAATACCGCCATACCCAATGCCCATAAACAAAAATTGCGTATGCCTGTTTCATGAGCGGGTAGTAATTGGGTATATTTCAGGGCGTTATGTAAATGCCCGTGAGCAATGCTAATTAAATGCGCTAGCCCTGCTCTGAAATGTTCATCGGAGCTGTCTGGACTCAGGTTCTTAAGTTCAAAACCAGTTTCAGTAAAAATATCTTGTGGCAACCAGCAAACGCCACGCTCTGCATCGTCCCATATATCTTTTAAAATATTGGTCATTTGCAAACCTTGTCCAAAAGAAACTGACAATTTTAGCAATTCATCTTTGTGTTGGGCAATCTCAGGCGAATAGCAACAAAACAATTTTGCTAACATTTCGCCAACACAACCCGCGACGTAATAGCAGTATCTATCCATGTCAGCCAGTGTCGCTAACCCATCATGTAGGTTTTGTGCTTGAAAAATAGGCATTCCTTCCGCCATTGTTTCTACACAGGTTGCAAGAGCGTCAATTTGTTCAGGCGTAAATTTATGAGTAATGGCGATAACGCGTGGCAATACTTGAATTAAGATATGCTCAGCAGGAATGGTTTGTTCTGACAGCAAAGGTGCGAGTTCTTCGGCAAATGCGTGGGTATCATTCCCTGTTTTAACGATAGCAATAAATCCCTCACAAAAATGCTTTTTTTGCTCAGCCGATAGTGACACTTCATCTTCGATAGTATCAACGATACGGCACAATAAATAAGCATTAGCTACCACGCTATAAAGCGTGCTAGGTAGCTGTGGAATAGTCAGCGCAAAGGTTCTGGATACGCCTTCAAGCAATAAAGCTTGGAATTCATCATCAGAGCCAAGACTGAGTGATGCTGGATTTTCCAAAGAAAGTTGAGTGATGCTCATGACGTTTTTGCTGTTTTTTATAGTGAGTTTTAACGGTTTGTTGATAGCAATAATAGACTGTTTGTTGGTGATTTGCAAAACAATGTTGTTTTGTTGACAACGCTTATGTCTAGCTATATTAAAAATCAACTTATTGCCAATAAAAACAATTGGTTAAAGATTTGTGTTTTATTTACAAATATGTTGTTAAATTGCACATGAGTCATTATTTTTTGAAAAAATCATCGTAAAAACTGGAGTCGTTTGGTAAAAGATAGTATTCTAATCAACAATAGATAAGCGATTGTATTATATAACTGGCTTGTTCTTATTTTCGAGAGTTAGCAATTAAAAATTACTGAAAGATTACTAATCTCGATGACTCGAACTTGCCTGTTGTTTTATTGCTACACGTTTAATCGTTTCACATGACAATGTGGTTTTAAGGTAGTCAAGATAGCTTGGGCTACCAACTGTTATAATTTTTTGAGGATTTATTTGTGGGTGTTCCTTTACGTCAACAGCTAACAGTAGCGAGTTACCTGATTAAACAAAAGTTAAAAGGGGTAAAAAAATACCCCTTAGTGCTGATGTTAGAGCCTTTGTTTAAATGCAACTTAGCCTGTGCAGGTTGCGGAAAAATTGATTATCCAGATGACATACTCGACAAACGTTTGACGTTTGAAGAATGTATGCAGGCGGTTGATGAATGCGGCGCACCAATGGTCTCTATTCCTGGTGGCGAGCCACTGATACACAAAGAAATGCCGCAGATTGTCGCGGGCATTGTTGCGCGTAAAAAATATGTCTATTTGTGTACTAATGCCTTATTGTTGAAAAAACGCATTGATGATTATACGCCATCGCCTTATTTGACCTTTTCTATTCATTTAGATGGAATGCAGGAAAGACACGATACTTCTGTTTGTCAGGAAGGCGTTTTTGATAGAGCCGTTGAAGCGATTAAATTAGCACTGGAAAAAGGTTTTAGAGTCAATATTAACTGCACACTTTTTCAAGGTGAAAATGCTCAAGAGGTCGCAGATTTTCTTGATTACGCAATGGAGTTAGGTGTTGAAGGCGTGACTATTGCTCCTGGTTTTAGCTACGAACACGCACCACAACAAGATGTATTTATCAAAGGCAGGGATGTTAAAGATTTATTCCGTGGTATTTTTAAAATTGGCAAAAACCGCAACTGGCGATTAAATCACTCAACACTGTATCTTGATTTTCTAGCAGGTAATCAAAATTACGAATGTACGCCGTGGGGTAATCCAACGCGCAACGTGTTTGGTTGGCAAAAACCGTGTTATTTATTGGCTGATGAAGGTAATGCGGCAAGTTTTCAAGAATTACTCGACACCACACCTTGGGATAAATACGGTAACGTTAATAATCCTAAATGTGCCAGTTGCATGGCGCATTGTGGCTATGAAGCGACGGCGGTGGAAGATATGTTAAAGCACCCATTGAAAGGATTACTTACCGCTATCAAAGGACCAAAAACCGACGGTGATATGCTGACAGAACCAACCCCACTTTATGCCGCTGAAAGTTCAAAGCCTACGCTTGCTGGAATTCCTATCAAAATAGAGAGATAGTCATACACCAGCCTGCTTTTACGGTCGCCGTAAAAGCAGTTTACTCAACATTATGTTTTTCCGAGGTTTTTGAATAATGGTTTTAAAAAATATAAAGTTTGTCGCTGTTTTTATGTGCTGTCTACTGTTAGGAACGAGCAATGTTTTTGCCAAAGACGAAGCGGCAAAACAAGTCGTTGATAAATTTCAATCCGAACTGATAGCCGTTATGAAAAATGGCAAACAATTGGGCTTTTCTGGTAGATACGACAAATTGGTTAGCTCTGTTTCTAATAGTCACGATCTCACAAAAATTGCGCGTATTGTAGTTGGCAAAGAATGGGAAAAATTATCTGACGATCAGCAAAAAAAATTAGTTGATGTCTTTAGTCGTTTGAGTATTGCTTCTTACGCGCATAATTTTAAAGAGTATGGCGGCGAATCATTTACCATTGATTCAGAAGAAGAAACCACTCGAGGTGGTGTTGTCGTCTACGCTCACTTGAGTATTCCTAATGACAAAGACGTTAAGTTTGAGTATCATCTAAAAGAGACAGATAAAAGCTGGCGTATTATCAATATAGTGGCGAATGGCGTGAGTGATTTGGCATTAAAAAGATCAGAATATACCAGTATTTTACAGCGCGAAGGCTTTGATGCACTCATCGCAAAAATCAGTGAGAAAATTGATAACTATTCAAAACTGTAGTTTATGGATTTTTTTAGTAACAGTGAACTCGATAATTAAAAATAAGAGAATAACTATAGGTTTTATGGTAATGAATAGACTACACAGCGGTAATGGTAAAATACTAAAAACTTCCTTAGCACTATTAATTGGTGCATTATTCCTAGGGGGATGTGCGACAACCGCCGTTGAACAACGGGGTATAGCAAGCAAAGCTGATCCTTATGAGAATATCAATAGGAACGTATTTACTTTTAATGATACTGTTGATAGCTACGTTGCTAAACCTATTTCAGATGCCTACAAATGGGCAACTCCCCAATTTGCACAAACGGGCATATTTAATTTTTTTAATAATTTAAAAAATGTTGATGTGATTATTAACGATGTGTTGCAGGCAAAATTTGCACAGGGTGCTGAAGATGCGGGTCGTCTTTTTATAAACACCACGCTGGGTTTAGGTGGTCTGGTTGATGCCGCTCAAGACCTTGGGCTTAAACAAAATGACGAAGACTTTGAGCAAACCTTAGCGGTATGGGGGGTACCTAGAGGGCCTTATTTGGTGCTACCTTTGTTAGGCTCGACTACAGCACGCGGCATTCCAGGCTCAATACTTGATACAGCCGCAAACCCAGCTAGTTATGTCGGTGCGCCAATACAACTTGTGTCATTGCTGAACACGCGAGCAAATGCGCAAGGCTCCTTAGATTTTGTTAAAGAGGGTGCGTTAGACCCTTATGTTTTTATTCGTGAAGGTTATTTACAAACGCGCGAACATTTAGCAACTGATGGAAAAAGTCAGGCATCTTTGGATGTTGATAACGAGTTGGGTGATGATAATACCGCAACTTCTGCTAGCGACAAAAAAGCATCAACGAGCAGTAAAGCAAATTACAGCTTACAGTTAAGCTCTGCTGAACACACAGCCAACTCATTCGGCAGTGCCACCCAGTCATTAGACCAAACTGCTAAATCGTTTGAAGATGCTAGTGATAAAATAGACAAATTAGCCAAACAAAAAAACAGCAAAAAATTCAAGAAAGCGAAGTAGTTCCGCACTAAAGTGGGAGAGGCTTTAGCCCCGATAATCGCGATTAAAGCCCCTCCGCTTTTGTTCGACTATTTATTCATAGTCAAGCATTTTATCTGGAGCTAACGCATCAATAAAATGATGCCGTTCGTGGTGAGTTTATCGAACCACATTCACACTTCGACAAGCTCAGTGCGAACGGCTCTGTAATCATTTTATTAACGGTTAGCTATAACTCGATGCCTAGTCCTTTTAAGCGCACTTGGCTGATACCGCAGGTTTGCGTACTCTTGCGTAAATGCTAATTTTTAGGATCACCATCACTTGATTTAAGCAAACCCAACGCGCCTTTGCCAACAAAATTAAAGGCGTGAGTCACCATCGGATATAAACCATCTTCGGCGGTGGTAAATTCGATGATAGCTCCTTGTGCAGGTCCTAAATCCACCGCTTGTGAGCCGTAATGCCCTTTATTTTCGGGAATCAATTCCATGCCTTCTTTAATAACATGACTAAAAATTGTACCGACGATGTGAAATGAGCTGTCTTCATTAGGCCCAGCATTTAAAACATACATTCTCACTTTTTTACCTGTACCAACTTCGATGGGGTGATCTTTATATTGAAATGCCACGCCATTAAAGACCACATAATCAGGGGCATGTGACGCTCCCGCTTTGTGCAAGTCGGTAATTCCGCCCGCTTTGCCCATGTAAAACTCACTTTGCACGATAGCAAATTCGTGATCAACTTTTGGCAAACCTTCACGCGGCTCAACAATCACCATACCATACATACCACTGGCGATATGATGTAGCGCAGGATTACTGCCGCAATGATACATCCAGACTCCCGCATAATCAGCACGCCATTCGTACAATTTTTCTTCGCCTGGATTGATGCTGGTCATTTCATCATTCCATGCGACCTGACTGGCATGAAAATCAACAGAATGCTGTAGCTTATTGGTTGTTGGATTCTTTAAATGGACACGCACGGTGTCGCCGACTTTGACATGAATCATGGGACCTGGCACTTTGCCATTGAAAGTCCATAAATTCTGCACAGCATCTTTAGCCACCGCGATGTCTTTTTCTTCGGCAATCAACTCAATATCATGCACTTTGCCTGACAATAATTTAGGGGCAACGGGGTCGTAATACTCAGGTTTGATATTGGCGATCGATTTTTGATGATGCTCATGTTGAGCGTTTGATGTCTGTTTATCACTCGGCTCTTGGTTATTGACTGTTACCCTACCTTTCATACCTGCTTCTTCATGACCTGGCAGAGTGCAGCGATAGAGTATGCCACCTGCGGGGATGTCAATTTCAGTGTTAGCACTTGATTTCGGTGCTACGTTTAACGGTGCGTCATCGCCAAACGCAATATCATGCGGTGCTGAACTGGTATTTTCAACATTAATTCGATAATGCCCTGCTTTGACGACATTCAATTTTGCAGGTTCGTAGCTCATGTCCTGCATTTTGATTTGTAATTCGCCGACTATTTCTTTGGATAGCTCTTTTTTGGGTGCTTGCGTTTGACAGGCAAGCAGTCCAAAAAACAATACCAAAAGACAGGTCGATTTAGCTATGGCACGGATAGTATGATTGTTGTTGTACATTGTGGCTTCCTATGAATAATTTTTTATAAATGCTCAGATGGAATTTTTATGATAAAAATCAATATGTTGGTGTTTTTAATCGTGCGGAGTACGTTACATTGCTTTTAATGGCTATCTTTTATTAGGATTGCTAGTCATGAGTAAAAGCAACATGATTACCCTAGTGTCAGTTGGTTATTCTGGGTAGCTCATGATAAAACAAAGTCCATAGTGAGTCCAATAAAATGCCATAATTAAATTAATTTTGTCTTGTTTTGAGGTATTTATAGCTTTGTTTCAGGATAATGATTGCGTAGCTCGTCTATGTTCCTTATCATCATAAGCACGCATAACCACCAGAAACGCCAGCCATGCTAAATACAAAAAAACCACTGACATCCGTTAAACCGTCTGACTTAGTTAGCAAATTGCAACTTTGCGAGCAATCGTCAGAACCTGCTTATCTGCAACTGAAACGGCAGTTGAATACGCTGATTGAGGAGGGTCATCTGGAAACAGGTGATAACTTGCCTTCTGAGCGTGTGCTTGCCGAAGCCTTGCATATTAGTCGCACCACCGTTAAGCGGTGTTACGATGAATTGCGTCATAACCAGCAACTCAGCACGCATGGGCGTGGCGGCACGGTGGTACAAGCTCCGCCACCGCGTGTTAATCCGACTATGGGCAAGTTAAAAGGCTTTACGGAAGAAATGCGTGAGCAAGGTAAGGTCGCAACAACGCGTGTACTTGAGCTTAAAGTGGTGAAAGAACGCACCATCGCCTGTATTTTTGGTCGACCTTCGGCGGCGACGTTTTTACGTTTGGTACGGGTAAGACTGGCGGACAATGTACCTATGACGCGTGAAGTTGCTTGGTATGATTTAACCGCTGCACCCTGTCTGGAACATTGGGATACCAGTGGTTCAGCTTATGCTTTTTTGCAGGACAAATGCGGTATTGCTCTGGCTTATGCCGACCAAACCATAGAAGCGGTAATAAGTTCGGATGAAGAATCCGAAGTTTTTGGTTTTGACGAACCCAGCCCCTGTCTGTTACTGAAACGGCATAGTTATTCGACCACAGGGCAATTAATTGAGTATGTAGAAGGCACTTTTCGGGGTGATGCTTATGTTTATAAACTTAAGCTAATTTGAAAAAAGCGTGCAGATCGACGTGACTAGGAAGTGAGTCGAGTACGCCAAAATGTGAAGCTGTATATGCCCCGCACGCATTGGCATAACGCAACGCGTCAGGTAGCGGCGTGTGTTTTCCTAATGCAACACACAACCCACTTGCAAACGCATCGCCCGCACCAACACTGTCTATTGCAGTAATTTCATAGGCTGGCGCACTATGAATCGCTCCATTGCGTTCAAACGCTAAACTGCCAACAGATCCCAATGTGATTACTAATAATGAAGCTCGCCATTTCAACCAAAAAGAGTCTAATAACGGGCGTAACAATTCGATACAATCTTGTAGCGATCCGTTGAGCGGTTTATCTAGCACAAATAACTCTTGTGTTTCCACTTCATTGACAATCAGCACATCAGTATCATCAAGCAAGCTTTGAGGTAAAATTTGCCAAGGTGATGGATTAAGAACTGTCCGTACCCCATTTAAACGAGCAATACGAAATGCTGACGTGACTGCTGCCAAAGAAGTCTCTAGCTGACCATAAACTAAATCTGCCGTGCTAATACTCGATTCTGCATACTGTATATGTTCGGTAGTGAGCAGTAAATTAGGTCCTGGGTAGACAGCAATAGTATTTTGTCCATCAGCAGCAATCAATCCAGCACCGTAGCCAGATTGAGCAGCCAGCCGCCAAACATATTCAATACTTAGACCTTCTTTTTGCAATAACTGCAATAAGTTATCTCCAGCTAAATCCAGACCAATACCTAATAAGACATCAACCTGAACACCAAGCCGCTGTATACCGATAGCAACATTAAGCCCTTTACCACCTGCTTCGATAGTCAGACCCGAAGCGATAACACTTTCTCCTGCTTTCGGTAAATGGGGAGTCATCCAACAGTGCGCCTGAATAAAGCTACCTAATACGATAATGTTCATTTTTTAATCGCTACGCTTCATTCGTTGTTCAACGTCGGAACGAGACAAGGGCAACCACAAGAGATTGCCCCTACTTCTTTCTACAATCTAGCCAACACCTCGGCTACTGTAGCTCCCATTGCCGCAGGCGTTGGACAAATCGTTACTCCCATCTCACGCAATAACGCTACTTTTTCCGCCGCACTTTCACCCGCAGAGGAAATAATCGCTCCTGCATGACCCATGCGTCGTCCTTCGGGTGCTGTTAATCCTGCAATATAGGCAATGACTGGTTTTGTCATGTGAGCTTGAGCAAATAAACCTGCTTCCACTTCTTGCGGTCCACCGATTTCACCAATCATTAATACTACTTTGGTTTCTGGATCGTTTTCAAACATTTCCAAAATATCGCGGTGGGAGCTGCCATTAATGGGATCGCCACCGATACCCACTGAGCTAGAGATACCAATGCCTAAGCGTTTCATTTGATCCGCTGCTTCATAGCCTAATGTGCCTGAGCGTCCAACGATACCGACATTACCGCGCATATAAATATGCCCTGGCATAATGCCTAACATGGCACGTTCTGGGCTAATCGTTCCTGCGCAATTTGGACCTGTGAGGATCATGCGTTCTTCAACAGGAAAACGCCGTAAAAAGTTTTTTACCGTCATCATATCTTGGGTAGGAATACCGTCAGTGATAGAGACGCAGTATTTAATACCCGCATCGGCGGCTTCCATGATGGAATCTGCCGCAAAAGCAGGTGGCACAAAAATAATACTGGCTTCTGCGCCCACTTGTTTGACCGCTGCTTTGACGGTGTTGAATACAGGTAAACCTAAATGGGTTTGTCCCCCCTTACCAGGAGTCACACCGCCGACGACATTAGAGCCGTAGTTAATCATGTCTTGCGCATGAAAAGAGCCGATTTTTCCTGTAAAGCCTTGGACGATGATGCGCGTGGTTTCGTTAATTAATATAGCCATGATTATGCTCCTGCGGCTTCTTTAGCGACAACTTCATTTCGCGCTTGCACGGCTTTTTCAGCGGCTTCAGCTAAAGTGTCGGCGGTAATAATGGGTAAGCCACTTTCGGCAATAATTCTGCGCCCTTCTTCGACATTAGTGCCTGATAATCTGACGATTAACGGTATTTTCATATCGATTTTTCTAACTGCGTGTACCACGCCTTCGGCAATCCAATCACAGCGATTAATACCTGCAAAAATATTCACTAGCATCGCTTTAACATTTTTATCGGCTAACACTAAACGAAAGGCTTTTTCGGTGCGTTCTGCTGACGCGCCGCCGCCCACGTCCAAAAAGTTGGCAGGTTCGCCGCCCGCCAGTTTAATCATGTCCATTGTTGCCATTGCTAAACCCGCACCATTAATCATACAGCCGATGTCGCCGTCTAAACCGACATAACTTAAGCCGCGATCAGCGGCTGCCATTTCGCGGGGGTCTTCTTGGCTTTTATCGCGTAATTCAGAAATTTTTAGTTGCCGAAATAGTGCATTATCATCAAAACCCATTTTGGCATCTAAGGCGATTAATTCACCGTTTTTAGTCACCACTAAAGGATTGATTTCCAACATACTGACATCTAAGGTGCGTAATGCGTTGTAACAGCCTTTGATGGTTTTAACTGCGTGGCTGATGACTTCGGCATCCAAGCCTAATTTAAACGCCATTTTCCGCGCTTGAAAATCTTGCAAACCCACCGCTGGATCGATGTAAATTTTAATGATTGCGTCAGGATTGGTTACAGCAAGCTCTTCAATATCCATGCCGCCTTGTGCTGAACCGACCATGACGATGCGCTCAGAACTACGGTCTACCAATAGGCAAAAATACAATTCTTGAGCGATTTCAGTCCCTGCTTCGACGTACAACCTGCCACAGACTTTCCCTGCTGGCCCAGTTTGATGCGTGACTAAACGTCTGCCTAATAAAGTGTCAGCGGCGGCTTCCACTTCATCGTGGGTTTTGCAGATTTTAATGCCACCCGCTTTACCACGCGCCCCTGAATGAATTTGGGCTTTCACTGCCCATATATGTCCGCCGATTTCTCTGGCGCGTTGCACTGCATCTTCTGGGCTATACGCCAAACCGCCTTCGGCAATTTTTATACCGTAACCGCTTAAAATTTCTTTTGCTTGATATTCATGAATATCCATAAATTTTCCTGTCGTGTTGAAATCATTACCGCTAAAAACAGCCGCGTATTATATGCTTTTTAAAAAGTTGTCGTCATTGATAGTGTCATATCAATGTCATAATTGAGCAATTTATACAAAAAACCACACGGATTTTTGTAATCTGTCTGCTTTTGATCTGCTCAACTTGCGTAGAAACTTTTAAAATGGTATTTATTTCGTTACCGTTGCTGTTACTGATAACACTGCCGTTTGGAGAATGACATGACAATTGAAATACTGAGTGCTGTTTTAGGATGGTCAACCATCATTAATATGAGTATATTGACGCTGTGGTTTTTGCTAATGGTGACTGCCCATAATTGGGTTTATCAGCTACATAGCAGATGGTTTAGCTTGTCCAAAGAACGCTTTGACATAATTCACTATGCAGGCATGGCTTTTTACAAGATTAGTATTTTCCTGTTTAATTTAGTCCCTTTTTTGGCATTACATATTGTAGTTTAAATTCGCTGTAACTGGCTTACATCAGGGTTATAAACATATACCCAAGCAATGACTTGGCTGTGGTCTGTCAGTGTAACGAATAGCAATTTGCGCTTAACGCCAGTTGCCTTGTTCACTGAATAATACCTTATTGCCTTTTTTGATCAAGTTGAACGCAAAGCCTCATGAACACTGGAATTGCATTTATGACTTGAATCCAAGTTGTGATGAAGGTGGGTAGGACATAATAAAATGTGCCTAGGGTCTAGGCACATCAATCCATTCAGAACGATGCGCTTCCTTCGTCAGCACATCCTATCGCTCTATATTGGTTTCGCTCCACACCAGTCACTTGTTCAGTAAAACCATTGCGTTGCTCTCAGTGTTATGATTTTTGTTTGCTATAATGTTAAGCGACACTTTATGCAATCACGGCAGGTTGTTATAAATAACACTTATGAGCCGACCATTTCAGTAAAAAGAAAATAACATTTTGATAGTAATACAAAAAACAGTCTGTTTGCCTCATGTTAAACAGTCACTTCATATCCAAGTGCGAGAACACAAACGTTCTTATTCAATGGAAATAGCAGACTATGCGCAAAACTAGCCAAGTCATACGCAGACTTGTGGCTGTGTATATTGTTGTCATGTTAATTGTTATCGGTATGGCGATTGCAAAGCTAGTGCGCGAGGAAGTGAAAACCTCAAAATATCAAGCGCATTATCTTTCTGAAATCAGTCAGCAATTAAGTTATAAACTTGAATTAGGGGCGAGTAACTCTATTCGCTATCCAGCAGAAGGGCCTTACGATCAGCGTTTAGGCTACACTTTATTGCCAGAGCAAATTAGCCGCTTAAAAAAACTAGGCTTTGGTATTACTGCACAAGCGGCATTTTCACCGATGATGACTCAATTAGCCGACGACTATGGTCTATTCACCATCTATCATGAAAAATCTCAGGCAGGCTTAAGCATCACTGACAAAAACGATAAAGTTATTTTTGATACCGTTTATCCTGCGTTCAACTACCCAAATTTTGAGGCTATTCCGCCTGTTATTTTACAGACGCTGCTATTTATCGAAAACCGAGAATTACTCAGTGAAGAGAATGCGAGCGTCAATCCAGCGATTGAATGGGATAGACTTGGTTTTGCCGCTTTACAAATGATGGCGCATAAAGTCGGTGTGGCGGGTAATGTTGCAGGTGGTAGTACACTGGCAACGCAACTAGAAAAATACCGTCATTCGCCTAACGGCTACACTAATTCTATCACTGATAAGTTTCATCAAATGGGGACTGCTTCTTTACGCGCTTACATGATGGGACCTGATACCCGCGCCATGCGCCAAGAAATCGCGCTGTCTTATTTAAACTCCATGCCGCTTGCTGCGACACCAAAATTGGGTGAAGTACATGGTTTAGGCGATGGTTTAGCCGCGTGGTTTGGCACAGATTTTAATGAAGTTAATAAATTACTCAGTCAAACACAACTGAGTTCAGAAACCCCCATCAGTCGGCAACAAGCACAAATTTATCGGCAGGTTCTCAATATTTTACTGTCACAACGCAGACCGTCTTATTTTCTCGGACGTGGCTTTGAAGCACTGCAAAATTTAACTGATAGCTATCTACGGCTAATGGCAGAACAAGGTGTTATTTCACCCTCTTTGCGGGATGCAACGCTAAAAGTGTCAATCGCTCGCTCGTCGAATACTGACACTAGTCCTGCTGTATTTGATACTGAAAAAAAGACCCAAACCGTGTTGCGTACCCGTTTGGCTAAAATGCTAGGGGTGCAATCCAATTATGAACTAGATCGCATTGATTTAGCCGTTAAAACCTCACTGGATTTTAAAACTCAACAGGCGGTTAGTGCGGAACTGCATAAACTCGATGAATCGGGTACTGCGCGTTCTGTGGGTATTTTTGGCAAGAAAATGTTAAGCGGCGATACTGATTTATCGCCTGTCACTTATAGTTTGATGCTGTTTGAACGTAGTAAGATCGGTAATTTGTTGCGTGTGCAAACCGATAATTATGACCAAGCAATGGACATTAACGAAGGCATTCGTATCGATTTAGGCTCTACTTCTAAACTACGGACGATGGTGCATTATTTAGAGCTAATTACCGATGTCTATAAACGCTATAAAAACCAGTCTCCACAGCAACTTGCGCAAATTGACGTTCATCCGCGTGATTATTTGTCGGCGTGGGTTATTGAACAACTTAATGCAGACCCTAAAATTGATTTAGAAGCGTTGCTCAATTTAGCCCTAGATAGAAAGTATTCAGCCAGTGCTGGCGAAGCTTTTTTCACAGGTGGCGGCTTGCATACCTTTAGTAATTTCACCAAAAGCGATGGTACTAAAATCATGTCAGTGCGCCATGCCCTGCGTGATTCGGTCAATCTCGTGTTTATTCGCATGATGCGTGATGTGGTTTATCATCATCTCTATCGACCTGACGGCATTGCCCGTTGGCTAGAAAACCCAGATGATGTTAAACGCAAAGAATATCTACAACAATTTGCTGACAAAGAAGGACGGGTTTATTTACGGCGTTTTTATGCCCGCTACAAAGATAAATCGGCACAAGAAGCCCTAGAAATGCTCAGTGATAGAGTATTAGCTAAACCATTACGGCAAGCGATGTTGTATCGGTCAATTTATCCCAATCGTAATGTGGAACAGCTTAACGACTATCTTGTCGCCCATTTGAATAAAGCCGCGTTAGTGGGTGAAGATGTTCAATCACTGTACGATAAATATTCAGTAGAAAAATTCGATTTACAAGACCAAGGCTATATCACCAAAATACACCCGTTAGAATTATGGCTAGTGCGCTATCTCAGTACCCACGTTGGTGCAACGTTTGAACAAGCACTCGCTGCTAGTACAGCACAACGACAAAACGTCTATCGCTGGTTATTTAGTAGCCACAGAAAACAAGCGCAACAACGTCGTATCATGACCTTACTAGAAGAAGAAGCCTTCAAAGAAATTCATCATGCGTGGAAACGTGTTGGCTATCCCTTTAATGCCTTAACGCCTTCTTACGCCACTGCGATTGGCGCGTCGGGTGATAGACCTGCGGCATTGGCCGAACTGATGGGTATTTTATTAAATGACGGTATAAAACTACCCGTGGTGCGTTTTGAAAGTTTACATTTTGCCCAAGGTACGCCTTACGAAACACTAATGGATAAATCGCCTACCCGTGGACGAAGGATGTTTGCTCCTGAAATTGCCAGAGCAGCACGCGGCGCGTTAGTGGGTGTTGTTGAGGGAGGAACAGCGTCACGGCTAAGAGGGGCGTATCGAGATGCTAATGGTAAAGTATTGGTGATGGGCGGTAAAACAGGCACAGGAGACCACCGTAAAGAAATATGGGGCGCAGGCGGGCGATTAATTGAATCAAAATTTATCAGCCGCGCCGCTGTTTTTACCTTCTTCCTAGGGGATCGCTTTTTTGGTGTCATCACCGCCTATGTAGAAGGCACTAATGCGGGTAACTATCATTTTACCAGCTCCTTGCCTGTACAAATACTCAGGTCTTTAGAGCCCACCTTAGCACCGCTGATACAAGCAACACCCATCGATGAAACGGCATTATCGCCCACCAATTCAACAAGCAGTAATTAGAAATACACCATAACAGAAGTCCAATAGCTTGCAGCTATTGAACTTCACTTCATGATGATAAATCGTGGTAATACTTCGATTGCTTTCCATTGTTGCACTTAATGACTTGAATTCTGTGGGTAAAATAAATCTTTGCCAACAGATACCGAATAAATCAAGTAAAATAATCCGCTTTGACCGCAGGAATCATTCATGGTTTGGAAACCTCATGTTACTGTCGCGGCTATTATCGAGCGCGATCAGCGTTTTTTATTCGTTGAAGAACATACACCTAGCGGTTTGCAATTTAATCAACCTGCTGGGCATCTTGAACCTAACGAAGATTTCATCACCGCCGTTAAACGTGAAGTTTACGAAGAGACCGCTTGGCAGTTTGAGCCAGATTATCTAGTGGCTATTCAATTGTGGCGAAAAAATCCCGATTCATCTACCTTTTTGCGCCTGTGTTTTGCAGGGCAGTGTCACAGTCATGAAACCGATAAAGTGTTAGATGACGGTATTGTGGCAACACACTGGTTAAGCCGTGATGAAATTGCTGCTGAGTCACATCGTTTGCGTAGTCCATTAGTTTTACTGAGCGTTGATGAATATCTCAGCGGACAGCATTATCCCTTATCGTTATTAAAATCATTCTTAGATTATGAGTAAGCACATTATTGTTGGTATGTCTGGCGGTGTCGATTCATCGGTCACGGCGTTGCAACTTTTGGAACAAGGTCATCAAGTCACTGGTTTATTTATGAAAAACTGGGAAGAAGATGACGGCACAGAATACTGCACCGCGATGGAAGACCTTGCCGATGCGCAACAAGTGTGTGACAAACTAGGCATACCTTTAAAAACCGTCAACTTTTCCGCTGAATATTGGGATGAAGTGTTTGAGGTGTTTTTGTCCGAGTTTAAAGCAGGACGCACCCCCAACCCTGATATTTTGTGTAACAAGCACGTTAAATTTAAAGCCTTTTTAAATTATGCGATTGAAGATTTAAAGGCGGACACCATTGCCACGGGTCACTATGCGCGGGTTGCGGAAAAAAACGGCGGCTATTTTTTATTAAAAGGCTTAGACCCCAATAAAGAACAGAGTTATTTTTTGTATACCCTAGGACAAAAAGCCTTATCCAAAACCCTGTTTCCTATTGGTCATCTACATAAACCCGAAATTCGCGCCTTGGCTGAAAAAGCAGGCTTTAGTAATGCTCGAAAAAAAGACAGCACGGGAATCTGTTTTATCGGTGAGCGTAAATTTACCGAATTTTTACAACGCTATTTGCCCACCCAATCAGGTGAAATGCGTACCCCCGAGGGTCAACTCATCGGCAAGCATTCAGGTTTAATGTATTACACCTTCGGACAACGTCAAGGTTTAGGCATAGGTGGCGTAAAAGACGCACCCGATGAACCGTGGTATGTGCTGGATAAAGATCTGGACAATAATATTTTGATTGTCGGACAAGGACACGACCATCCGCTGATGCTACATAACACATTAATCGCCAGTCAATTGGATTGGTGTAGCAATAAACCCTTAACTGAACCCTTACGCTGCATGGCAAAAACCCGCTACCGTCAAGCCGATCAAGCCTGTTTTGTCGAACCTTTGAATGACGGACGCTGCAAAGCGACTTTTGACCAGCCACAACGGGCAATTACACCTGGGCAGTCGGTAGTTTTTTATCAAGGCGAAATTTGTTTAGGTGGCGGGATTATTGAATCAAAAGCCAATGAGTGAGCGTTAATACAGAATTTATTGCGTGGTGAAACATAGGGTAGTATTCCAGTTTTGTTGATTTAAGCCTTAGGCACTACCGCACCTAAAATGATTTTAGTGGTCTCAGGTAAGCGTCCCCTAGCGGTGTGATTTTAATACAAAGCTACCTTTTTTACATCTCTCATTTCGACATCTAAATCTTTGTTCACCTTTGAGTAATCTTCCCTGTTTTACAACATCGTTACCATTACACTCAGGACAAAATACCCGCCTATTCTCATAACTAAAACTAACGTAGTTTGGCAAAATATTACGTCAACAAAACTGGAACACTACCCAAAATCTTTAACTGTGGGCAGTGACGTGCTGCGTGGGAACGAAAAAAACACGCATGAATTCACGCCGTCTATATCTAATTATTAGATAGTGCTATCGAATATCATCGTTTCACTTGAGAAGCGCATCTATTTATCATTGAATATAACAAAAAAGTGCATGACTGGCACTTCACTTTAGAGGATATAAATGGTGAATAAAACTAACATCTTACCCGCGTTTAAACCCGCATTAGGTTTTACCTTGCTGTACTTAGGTTTAGTGGTGTTAATTCCACTCAGCACCTTGCTGTTTAAAACCTTAGCTCCCGATTCGTTACTGACTTGGCAGGGTTATATCAATATCATCAGCAATGAGCGAGTACAAGCGGCGTTTAAAGTCAGTTTTTTGGCTGCGTTACTGGCTGCGGCGATTGCGTTGGTGTTGGGTTTTGTGATTGCGTGGACGTTGGTGCGCTATACGATTCCTGCTAAACGCTTTTTCGATGCCATTATTGATTTGCCGTTTGCGTTGCCGACGGCGGTGGCAGGGATTGTGTTGGCTTCGATCTATGCACCGAATGGTTTACTGGGTAAGCCACTCACAGAGTTGGGTTTTAAAGTGGCGTTCACGCCTGCTGGAATTGTCATCGCGCTGATTTTTATCGGTTTGCCATTCGTCGTCCGCACCATTGAACCCGTGTTGCAAGAACTGGATACCAGTATGGAAGAAGCTGCGTCGTCAATGGGCGCGTCCCGCTGGCAGATTTTTCAGCGCATTATTTTCCCCAATGTATTTCCAGCAGCATTAACAGGCTTTGCAATGGCATTTGCACGCGGTGTCGGTGAATACGGTTCGGTGATTTTTATTGCAGGTAATATGCCTTACATTTCAGAAATTGTACCGCTGTTAATTATCACCAAACTGGAACAATACGATTATGCAGGTGCAACCGCGTTGGCGTTGACCATGTTGCTGGTGTCGTTTGCATTATTACTCACTATTAATGTAGTGCAGATGTTATTACGCAGACGCACTTCTGAGACGCTTGCACCTATCGTCGCTGTTACACCCTAACGGAACTTATGAACACACACAAACTAACAAAAGTCGCTATTAATGATCCCGTGTGGGTACGTTATGGCTTAATCGCGGTAAGTTTAGCAACCATCGGCTTGTTTTTACTGTTACCGCTAGTGACTATTTTTATCGAAGCCTTTGCCAAAGGCTGGCAAAAATATGCTACTGAACTTTCAGACCCCAACGCACTTGCCGCTATTCGCCTGACTTTATTAGTCGCATTCATCTGCGTACCTTTGACCACGGTGTTTGGTGTTGCGTCAGCATGGGCAATTGCGCGGTTTGAGTTTCGTGGCAAAAGTTTATTGACTACTTTGATTGATTTACCGTTTTCAGTATCACCCGTCACCGCTGGTTTGATTTTTGTATTGTTATTTGGCGCACAAGGTTGGTTTGGCGAATGGTTACAAGACCATAACATCAAAATCATTTTTGCCACGACGGGGATTGTGTTGGCAACGTTGTTTATTACCTGCCCGTTTGTGGCGCGTGAGCTAATTCCCTTAATGCAGGAAATGGGCAGTGAAGAGGAAGAAGCGGCGTTATCGTTAGGCGCGAGTGGTTGGACAATGTTTTGGCGGGTGACACTACCGAATATTAAATGGGGCTTGTTGTATGGCGTGGTGTTGTGTAATGCGCGGGCAATGGGAGAATTCGGCGCGGTGTCGGTGGTGTCGGGGCATATTCAAGGACTGACTAACACGTTGCCGCTACACGTTGAAAATACTTATAACGAATACAACGCCGTGGGTGCGTTTGCCGCTGCGTCGTTATTGACCGTGTTGGCAGTGGTGACATTGGTGTTAAAAAGTTTTCTGGAATGGAAGCAACAACGTACTTAACAAAGAGATTTTTATGAGCATTATCCTAAACAACATATCCAAAAAGTTCGGTAACTTCTCCGCGCTGAACAACATTAATTTAGAAATTCCCGAAGGCGAATTAGTGGCTTTATTAGGGCCATCAGGATGTGGTAAGACCACATTACTGCGCATTATTGCTGGCTTAGAGCGTCCTGATAGTGGGCAGGTATTACTTAAAGGCGAAGATAAAACCCACAAAGATATTCGTGAGCGCGGTATTGGTTTTGTATTTCAACATTACGCGCTATTTCGCCACATGACGGTATTTGAAAATATCGCTTTTGGTCTGCGGGTGAAACCGCGTAAACAACGTCCTAACGAAACTGAAATTAAAAAGAAAGTTCACGCGCTGTTGGAGTTAGTGCAGTTGGATTGGCTACATGATCGTTATCCTGACCAACTGTCAGGCGGACAACGTCAGCGCATTGCTTTAGCAAGAGCCTTAGCGGTTGAGCCTGAAGTATTATTGTTAGATGAACCGTTTGGCGCGTTGGATGCCAGTGTGCGTAAAGATTTACGTCAATGGTTACGACATTTGCATGAAAATTTAAACGTCACCAGTATTTTCGTGACCCACGACCAAGAAGAAGCAATGGAAGTGGCGAGTCGGGTAGTGGTATTTAATCACGGCAATCTGGAGCAACAAGGCTCACCCAGCGAAATTTACGATAATCCAGTCAATGAATTTGTGTCGCGGTTTATCGGGGATACCAATGTAATTACTTTGGAAAAGCACCATACCGATTGGCTGCAATTATCAGGGCTAGTAATTGTCCCCGAAGCAGCTAATTCTGTGCATATTCGTCCGCATGATCTGGAAATTACTAAATCAAGCAGTGACAGCGCGGCAACGGCAACGCTGAAAGATTGGCAACATTTAGGCGCGTTAATTCGGATTGAATTGGCGAAACAAGGCGCGAATGGCTCGCCTGAAACACTGTACGCGGAAATGCCCAATGAGCAGTTTAAACGCTTGCAACTGAGCAAAGGTGATAAGGTAGCTTTGCGTATACGACACGCGCATTGGTTTGATGCTGCGTAGATGGAATACAAACCTAGGTTTGAACTCCTAGAAATACCGAGGAAATAATCATGAATTTAAGCCAAATAGAACTGCTACGCGTCCTACAAGAAACCCAGTTAAATATGACTAAAGCCGCCGACAAAATGCACATTGTGCAGTCGGCTGTCAGTCGGCAGTTACAACTTTTTGAAGAAGAGCTGGGTTCGCCGTTATTTGAACGGCTAGGCAAAAAATTGTCGGGATTGACACCATTAGGCAAGCGCATCATGGAAGAAGTCACCATTATCAACCAAGCCAAAAACAATATCACCACCATTGCGGCGGATTTTCTTGATAGCGATAAAGGCACGTTACACATTGCCACCACGCACACGCAGGCGAAATATTTTTTACCAATGGCAATCCAACGGTTTCGTAAAAAATACCCCAACGTCAATATTTACATGGTGCAAGCGTCACCTGAACAATTGATAGACCAACTGCACACCCGCAAAGCGGATATTGCGATTTGTACGGAAAGAGTCGATCAAGAAACCGACTTGGTGCTGGAAAAATGTTACGACTGGCATCACGCTATTGTCGTGCCACATAATCATCCGTTGAGTGATGGCGACATAACACTGGAACGCTTAGCCTCTTATCCAATCCTCACTTATAACTTTGGTTTTACGGGACGCTCAACGATTGATAAAGCCTTTAAAGCGAAGGATTTAGAGCTGGATATTGTGCTGGCAGCAGCCGATTCTGATGTGATAAAAACTTATGTGCGTTTAGGTTTAGGGGTAGGATTGATAGCCGATATTGCTTACGATGCGGTGATAGATGCGGACTTAATTATTCATAAGTTAGGACATCTTATACCCAGCTCCAGCACCAAAATTGCCTATTTAAAACACAATTATCTGCCTTTATTTAGCCAACATTTTATTGAAGAATTATTGATTGCCGCTAAAGAGTTTGCTTAGTAGGTAAAATGGTGTGCAAAAAGCTTGTACGCCCTACAATTGATGTAAAATTCAGGTTAATTAAAAATTAGGTAAAAGACTATGCTAATCGGACTACCCAAAGAAATTAAAGATAATGAAAGTCGTGTTGGCATGACAGCAGGCGTTGTCAGCTCTTTAGTGCGACGCGGACATACTGTCCGTGTACAAAGCGGCGCGGGACTTGGTAGCTCAATTTCAGATGCAGAATATCAAGCAAGCGGTGCGGAAATTGTCGAGTCTGCAACAGACGCGTGGGCAGCCGAATTGGTCGTTAAAGTCAAAGAGCCGATTGCCTCAGAATATGGCTATTTGCGTGACGATTTAATCCTATTTACCTATCTGCATCTCGCCTCAAATAAGCCTTTGACCGATGCGTTATTAACAGCGGGAACAACAGGTATTGCTTACGAAACCGTACAAACCAGCAATGGGCAACTGCCTTTGTTGATACCGATGAGTGAAGTGGCAGGACGTATGGCAACACAAGTCGGTGCCAATTATCTACAAAAAAATAATGGTGGACGTGGGGTATTAATCAGCGGCGTTCCAGGCGTTGCCCCTGCTAATGTCGTCATTTTAGGCGGCGGTATTGTTGGCACCAATGCAGCGCGTATTGCCGTTGGTTTAGGGGCGCAAGTCACCGTGTTGGATGTTAGTCATGAACGCTTAAAATACTTGGATGATATTTATCGTGGGCAATTACAAACCCGCAGCAGCAATGAATACAGCATCGAAGAAGCGATTGCTCAAGCTGATTTAGTTATCGGCGCGGTGTTGATTACAGGCGGTCGCGCTCCGTGTTTAATTACCCGCGATATGTTGTCGAGTATGCGACAAGGTGCTGTAATTGTTGATGTCGCTGTCGATCAAGGCGGTTGTATAGAAACCACGCACCCAACCACTCATAGCAATCCCACCTACACTATCGATGGTATCGTGCATTATTGTGTCGCCAATATGCCAGGTGCAGTACCGCGTACTAGCACTTTCGCGCTGAATAATGAAACTGCGTTATACACCTTGCTGTTAGCCGACGACGGTTTAGACGCAGTACGCAAGCACCCAACCTTACAAAAGGGTCTTAATACCCATCGTGGATTAGTCACTTATGAAGCAGTAGCGAATGCCTTTGCATTACCTTATACCGCGCCTTTGCAAGCATTAGCGAGTTAAAAGAATTAAGAAAAAACAATCTATTAGCAATAAACTTATCTATTTATTGAATGCGCTTTCTCATAACTAAAACTAACGCAGTTTGGCAAAATATTACGTCAACAAAACTGGAACACTACCTTCTGTTTTAACAACGACGGCTTGCAAAGCTAATCATCGAACAATCGCTTGGTATTGAACCATCAGCTTCAATATCTACCATTATATAAGCCATTAATAACCTTTGGTGCTAGTTTAAATTAAGCAGCTAAAGCAGTAAGCTATTGTTTTTAATGGAGTCCAATAGCTTTAGCTATTGCTGATTTGTAAAAAGCTGACGCTTTTTGACTCCTATTCCATTTCTAATAGCGGTAAACAAAAAAATGTTTTAATCACAACACATTGATTTATTTTGTTTATTTTTATGGAGCTAACTAGCACCAAAGGTTACTATTCATCAATTATTCAAACGGATTCTTTTTGACAGGTATCCAAAACTTATCATAATCCGCTTTTAAAAACTCAGTCATTTCCACAGCGGCTAACGGTTTACTAAAATAATATCCTTGAATAATATCGCAGCCGTGTTTTCTTAAAAAATCAAATTGTTCTTTAGTTTCTACCCCTTCAGCAATGACTTTTTGTTTAAGCGAATGCCCAATTTCAATAATAGCACAAGCGATTCTGGCATTTTTAGAATCAATAGTCATGCCTTTAACAAAAGATTGATCCATTTTTAATACATCAATGGGGAAATTTTTTAAATAAGATAAAGAGGAATAACCTGTACCAAAATCATCCAATGCTAATTTTATACCCATACGTTGTAACTGTTGTAGTTGCAAATCAATAAATCTAGCATCACCAATTAACATAGACTCGGTAATTTCTAATTCTAAATGTTCCACTGGTAGCCCTGATTCAGCCAGAGCTTTTTGTACTAAAGATAAGAAATTAGGATCAGAAAATTGTTGCGCAGAGACATTGACCGAAACTTGCTGTAATGGATAGCCTGCATCCAACCATTTTTTAAGTTGATGACAGGCAGCCTGTAAAATCCAATAACCTATATCAATAATTAATCCCGTATCTTCAGCGAGACTGATAAATTGATCGGGTGGAATCATTTTTTCATTATTTTGAAACCAGCGAATTAATACCTCAGCACCACACAGTTTTCTGCTATGTGCTTCATATTGCGGTTGGTAATAAAGTTTCAATTCATTTTTTGCAATGGCTTTGCGTAAATTTAATTCCATTACCAGCTTGTCTTTTGAAAGACTGTTGTGATCTTTATTATAAAACTGATAATTATTTTTTCCTTGGGTTTTAGCATTATTTCTGGCTATATCAGCATTTCTTAATAATACTTCTGCTTTCAATGACATTTCTGTAGTGCGGCAGTCTTCAGGGAAAATTGAAATACCAATACTTGAGCCAATAAAAGCCTCGTGATTATTAACATACATTACTTCTGATAATCGTTGACCTATTTTTCCAGCAATGATAGAGGCGGCATAAACCGTTTGTTCATAGGTTTGTTCGCTGGGCATTAAAATAGCAAATTCATCACCACTTAATCGTGCAGCAATATCATTAGGTCCTATTAGATCTTGTAATCGACTGGCAACCACTTTTAGTAATTCATTACCTGCGTCGTGTCCTAATGATTCATTAATTATTTTAAATCGATCAAGGTCTACTACCAGTACTGTACCGTGGATATTACCAACTTTAACGGAGGTGATAAATTTTCTTAATCGATCATAAAACATGAATCGGTTTATTAACCCTGTTAATTCATCATAATAGGACAGCTTTATAATGCGTCTTTCAGCTTGTTTTTGTTGCGTAATATCCAGCAGGCTAGCAAAATAAACCACGCTACTATCGTCTCTTAATATAGCCGATATTTCTAATTTTACGGGAAAATCACGTCCACTTTTAGGTAGGCACTTTAATTCACAAGACCATAGTCTTTTGGGACTATTAGTAAAAAAATCAGTTTGAAGGTGGGTTAACTTACCTTTGATAATAAAAGATAAATCCTTACCTTTTAATTCACTACTTGAATATTCAGTTAATAAAGTACACGCGCTATTAGCTTCAGTAATAGCAAAGTTTTTATCTAAAAACATAAAACTTAAATGACAGGTCTCAAAGGCTTTAGGTAATAATTCTAATTGGTTTTTTCTTCTGTCATCTGTACTAACAAAATTCCCTATCACTATTAATTTGAGTTCGTTTTGTTTGTTATCAAAAATAGGTATTCTGGTTATTTCTAATATTTTTCGTTGTTTATTAAAAACAACACTACGAGTTTCTTTAATAGCTTGCCTTGCATACCATGCACTTTTATCTTGAATAAAACTGACTTTTAATATGTCAGCATTCATGTTTGAATAATGAAAAAGCTCAGAATCTGTCTTACCGATATAATCAATATCTTGTAAATTAAAAATCTTTAGGTAAATATCACTCGCACCTAACCAACGTCCTTCATTGTCTTTTATGCAAAGAAAATCAGGAAAATACTGAATTAACATTTGTGCATTAATTTGAAATGGGTCAGTAGGAATATTAGCAGGCAAATGACTACCATGATCATCGTGTTTCAAAACATTATTTCTTGTTTTTTTATAATAAATAATCAGCAAAATAATCATGAATCCACTGTTTATTATGAGCAGAGTATTTTCATAATGTATTTCCATATAAAATTCATTGCTTAGTAAGTGCAATAAATTTGCAATGGCAACCAGTAAAGGTATTAGTATTAATAGCTTAGACTTCATAATTCATGAGTACATATTAGTAAAAATAATGGTAGAAAATTATTCTAAATCAGTTTAATCAAACACGCATTCTAAGCTATCAACGCGTTGAAAACCTCTAGGTAACGGAAGTCCACGTTTGGCACGGCTTGCTGTGTAATGCGCTATATCTATCGATTTTAGGGTAACAAATTGTTTGCCCGAAATAACTTTTAATACACAGTTTTCTGTAATGCCAATCATAGCAACAACAGTGTCTGTGCCAGCGGCTAAATCAGCAACAGGTATTTGGATTAATTTATTACCTTTGCCTTTACTTAAGGCGGGTAATTCTGTCAGTGGAAAAATCAACAATCGACCTTGTAATGTTGCCACCGCTAATAAGTTTGCTTCGTTATCAAGCAATACAGGGGATAGCACAGTAGAACCATCGGACAGGTTGATGAGTAGTTTACCAGCTTTATTCTTACTCAATAATTCTTTTAACTGAACTTTAAAACCATAGCCATGATTGCTAGCCAACACTACCCAATCATCGGGATTGCCTGCTAACAAATGTTTAAACGCTGCACCAGCAGGCGGATTAAACCGCCCTGTTAACGGTTCGCCTTGCGTTCTAGCAGAGGGTAAATCGTGCGTTGAAGTGCTGTAAGCGCGTCCTGTGGAATCCAGTAAATAAATTTGTTGGGTTGAGCGAGCTTTTACCGCAGCCAAAAAGCTATCGCCTGAGCGATAACTTAAGCTTTCAACATCAAATTCATGACCTTTTGCTGCGCGTATCCAGCCTTTTTCTGACACAATCACGGTCAGTGGTTCATTGTTAATAAGTTCGGTGGTTTTTAACGCTTGCGCAGCAGTTCTTGCCACCAAAGGAGAGCGACGATCATCACCGTATTGTTCAGCGTCTTTGGCAATTTCTTTTTTGATTAAGCGATTAAGCAAACGCGGGGAGTCTAGGGTTTTTTCCAATGTTGCGCGTTCTTTTCCCAGTTCATTTTGTTCACCGCGAATTTTGATTTCTTCCAGTTTTGCCAACTGGCGCAGTTTTATTTCCAATATCGCTTCAGCCTGAGTATCGCTTAGTCCAAACCGTGACATAAAGACGATTTTAGGTTTATCTTCGTTGCGAATGATGGCGATGACTTCGTCAATATTCAAATAAGCAATCAACAAACCATCGAGAATATGCAGCCGTGCTAATAATTTATTCAAGCGATATTGCAAACGGCGGCGCACGGTTTCGGTACGAAATGCCAGCCATTCAACCAAAATTTCTCTTAAACCTTTAACCCGTGGTCTACCATCCGTGCCTATCATGTTCATATTGACACGATAGCTTTTTTCTAAATCGGTGGTCACAAATAAATGCGACATCACCGCTTCGACATCAAAGCGTTTGCTTTTGGGGATCAACAACAAGCGAGTAGGGTTTTCGTGATCGGATTCATCGCGTAAATCGTCTAGCATCGGCAATTTTTTCGCCAACATTTGTGCGCCGATTTGCTCCATGAGTTTAGAACCAGACACTTGATGGGGCAGGGCAGTGATGACAATATTACCGTCTTCTAGCTCATAAATAGCACGCATTTTTATAGAGCCGATACCTGTCGCATACATTTTTTGTATATCGTCAGCGGAGGTGATAATTTCAGCTTCGGTGGGATAATCTGGAGCTAGTATGTGAGCGAACAATGCTTCTAATGAGCTGTCTGGCTCATCCAATAACAACATACAAGCATTGGCGACTTCGCGTAAATTATGCGGTGGTATGTCCGTTGCCATGCCTACAGCAATCCCCATCGTGCCGTTGAGCAAAATATTCGGCAACCGCGCAGGCAATAACACAGGCTCTTGTAGCGTAGCATCAAAATTATCTGCCCATTCCACCGTACCCTGTGCTAACTCGCTGAGTAGCGTATTCGCATAGCCCGTTAAACGGGATTCGGTATAACGCATTGCGGCAAAGGATTTTGGATCATCGGGTGAACCCCAATTACCTTGCCCATCGACTAATGGGTAACGATACGAAAATGGTTGTGCCATTAATACCATCGCTTCATAGCAAGCAGAATCGCCATGCGGATGATATTTACCCAATACATCACCCACAGTGCGGGCTGATTTTTTATACTTAGCTGTCGCTGATAAGCCCAATTCAGACATCGCATACACAATACGCCGCTGTACAGGTTTTAAACCATCGGCAATATGCGGCAACGCACGGTCGAGAATAACGTACATGGAATAATCCAAATAGGCTTTCTCGGCAAAATCTTTTAACGGAATTTGTTCAAAATTTTCTTGTAGTCCCACTTTTTTACCTTTTTTAATGTGGAGGAGGGTATTTTTTACTTCTCTCAAATAATTTGTTCAACGTGCTGTTTTGCGTGTGCCAGTTCAGCGGCGGCTTGTTGTTGTAGCTGTTTGGCTAGTGTGCGTAAGGTGCTGACGTGGTTAGCGATTTCTACGGCGTGTTTGGCGGTTTCTAATAAGATTCAGTCTTTAAATCTGATGTTACGCATTGTCCACGAAAGGTACGAAAAAACAGCTATGAATTAAATCTAATTTCCTTCGATGGCGGTTAAATACAAGCCTCTTTTTCATACCTTTAGTATTTTTCGTAGATAGAAAAGAATTTCTGCGTAACATCATCAGTGCTTAAAATACAAATTAATTAACTTAACAATCACCGCTTTATGAATCGGCTTCAGTTCGGAATCATTTTCTACTGCGGTTAAAAAACCGTTGATGAAATTTTGTAACGAAATGATAAGTCTGAGATAGTATTTCAATGTTGGAACTACACCATTTACGATGACTTGGCAACCGTGATTTTCTTTGATTTCGTTGACGATATTTTTAACAGCTTCTGCTTCAATAATTTGTCCACTTGAGAAAACACAGTAACGTTTTGGATTGTGTTTGTAGATTTTTTGCTGAACCTGTCGTATCAAATCCGCATTGATTGGCTTATCCAATTTGATTTCAATCGCTTCAATCAATTCGCCATTTTTGAATATCTCAATATCACCTGCTGTTTTTGAAGTTCTATCTGACGCAGTATGACTGCCCAGTTTATTTAATGTGCAACCTTCGTAGCGTTTCAATTCGTTAATTAACTGCTGAAAAATACAGTGGAACGCAATAACGGGTAATTTTGAACCGCCAGATACTTTATAAGTATGGTTAAAACAAGCCTCCAAAAAAGAAATAATATTATCAATAGTTATTGTGTCTGCAACATCAATTTTTGTAATCAATACACTGTCTGTTTTATTCTTTTGAATCACACAAAACAACAAGTAGGTTAATAATGACGTGGCTTTACTTGGTTCTTTTTCTACATAATCAAGAATCTGAAGAAAAGCCTGTTTTAGTTTTGTGTTGCTGATTTTTCCTTGGTAATTCAATGTATAAGCGTAGGGTTGTTCGAGAGAACGAGTAAGCCAGCCACTTTCTGACATACAAGGCAATCCGAGTTCTCTTAAAGTGGGGGTAATATATTTTGTGTCAATAGAACGACCAGAAAAACCACCACCCATATTGCTTTGATGTAAACGAACATCTTGGCTGGGTTCAATAATTTTATGCGTTAGCAATGTGACCAAAACCGTATAAACACCTTTTTGATTTAATGCGTGGTGAGCAATCAACTCAATTAATGTGCTGTGTGCTTCGGTTAATTCAGACGCAATCAAATTCAAGGCTGAATTGTAAATTTCTTTTAGTAATTCGCTGTGGTTCATTTGCACTCAAAAGTTGTTGGTTAAGTATTTGGGTGGCTAATTCAGTCACCATCGGAACACAAACAGAATTACCCACTTGTTTATAGGCTTCGGATTTACTTTCTGAAATTTTAAAATTTTCAGGAAAGCCCATAATCCGATAGCATTCTTTGAGTGTTAATTTTCTCACTGCATCTTTGTCTGGGAGGTAAATAAAAAAACGTCCAGACGATTCTTGAGATGGCAATGTTGGGTGTGTTCCTTCCACAGAATAAATGCGATTCGGTTGTTTATGCACACGCGATAAATGTTCAGTATTTTCTCTAACACCAGCCTTTCTAATTGCTTTATTTCGATAACCGACAAACATCAAGCCCGATTCTTTTTGTTTCACTGGATTTTCAATCAATGTGTATTCGTCTTTATTCAAAAACTCAAAATCACCATCGTCATCATCTAAAAATGTTTCAAGCGATTCAGTTTGACTAAAATTGCACTTTGAAAAGTTAAACGGCTTTTCTTTTGTGGCAAAAATAATGATACGTTCACGATTTTGGGGCATCCCAAAATTCTTCGCATTTAACAACTTAAAGTTGACGTGATAGCCTAATTCTTCCAATGAATTCAAAATAACAGTTAGTGTGTTGCCGCTGTCGTGATGGATTAGATGCTTTACATTTTCTAATAAAATCACTTTCGGTTGCTTTGCATTGATAATTTCGCAAATATGGAAAAATAACGTTCCGCGTGTATCTTCAAATCCTCTTTTTTTGCCACAAATACTAAACGGTTGACAAGGAAAGCCCGCTGTTAATACGTCATGATCTGGAATATTATTTAGTGGTATTTTTGTGACATCACATAACGGCGATTCACCAAAATTGTTTTGATAGGTCTTTTTGCAATAATCATTTATTTCTGAAGACATTAAGCATTCAAAACCTGATTTTTCAAAGCCAATTCTGAAGCCACCAATTCCTGAAAATAAATCAATAAATGTAGGTTGATTTTTCATAAATTTAAATTAATAAAGATGACTATAAAACTAAAATTAGTTAATTTCGGCTTTTTTAATGCTCGAACCAAACGGCGGATTGGTGGCGATAAAATCAAAACTGTCACGTTTAAAGCCATCGTGTTTGGTCAGTTGTGTCATCGTTTCAGGACTTTTTAAACCGTCAAAAGCAATAACATTGGTATGTCCATCATCATGAATAATCATGTTCATTTTGGCAGTGCGGGCTATGCCTTGCTTTATTAAGTCCATGATGTTGTATTTAGGTATTTAGCGTAAATTCAAATGTTATGAGCGGTTTTTTAGACTCACTTAAAACTTATCCTCTGTGAGTTCGGCCGTTAACAAACGCGTTTTTTGCAAATTTTCTTGGCGCAGTTGTTTACGCAATTCGGCTTCGGCGTAGTGTTGTTTTTCGATGTCGGTGTCTAATTGTAGTCTGGGTACTTCGGTGGGTTTTCCGCTTTCATCCATTGCTACCATTGTAAAATAACAGGAGGTGGTGTGGCGTTTACTGTTGGTGCGTAAATTTTCAGCAACCACTTTAACGCCAATTTCCATTGAGGAATGTCCAACATAGTTAACGTGGGCATAAAAAGTGACTAATTCGCCAACATTGACTTGTTGTTTAAAGAAAACTTGATCCAGTGCGGCGGTGACGACGTATTGTTTACAATATTTTGCGGAGCAGGCATAAGCGACTTGATCCAGCAATTTTAGTAATGAACCCCCATGCACATGACCCGAAAAGTTTGCCATGTCAGGTGTCATTAATACCGTCATGGTGAGCGATTTTTCTTGTTTATTCATTGATAATATTCCCTTGAAAGTGCGGTATTGTATAGCAATTATCGTCTTATAGGTGGTGCGAATACATTTGTACCGTCTATACTAGCAGTAGCTGTTTTTTGCTAAAACGGTTAATACTCCATAATTTCATAACCAAGGTAATGATGATGAATAAAAAATTAACACTAATCGGCTTGATTCTGTCTTTAACGATGTCTTTAAGTACTTTTGCTGCTGAAGAGTATCATCATGGCGGTGATTCCGCTGCGCGTGTTGAACACTTGACCAAGGTGTTAGATTTAACTGCGGATCAGCAAGTTAAAGTAAAGGCGATTTTTGATAAACAACAAGAAGATATGAAAGCCGTTCACGAAGCTACTAAAACCAGTTTGCAAGCAGTGCTTACTCCAGAGCAATCGGCTAAATTAGATGCTGCACATGAAGAGCATAAACAAATGGGTAAAGCGGCTAAAAAATAACGCGTAGTGAATAACCGTTCATACACTTATCTGCGGTATGGCGTGTTTCAAGCAGTAGGGGCAACGCGCAAGTGATTGCCCTTACTTGTATTTTGTGATTGGAAAATCGTTCACACTGAGCTTGTCGAAGTGTGAATGTGGTTCGACTGTTCGACAAGCTCACAGCTCACCACGAACGGTATCGTTTTATTGTGTTTTAGCTATAACGTCCCTTAGGAATATTTCCTTTTTATTGCCTGTCTCTACAGCTTACATAGTCATTTGACTACAATATGGCTTTTTTTACCGTTAAGGTTAGAGTGTAAAGCATGAGAAAGTCAGTCTATGGGGTCATCGGTTTATTTAGCTTGTCATCGTTAACGATGACCTTGGCTCAAGACAAACCTACCGACTTGGGTGTGATAGATGTTATTAGCACAAGCCCGTTATCGGGTAGTGAAATAGAATCAGGAAAATTACCTGCCCATATTCAACACGTTGATGCCGACCAATTACAAAAAGCACAAACTATTTCGTTAGCGGATTATATGGATCGCTTTTTAAGTGGTGTCTCGACTAACGAAGCACAAAGCAATCCTTTACAGCCTGATATTTTCTACCGTGGTTTTGTTGCCTCACCGTTGTTAGGTATGCCACAAGGCTTATCAACATACATCAACGGGGTGAGGTTTAACGAACCATTTGGCGATACCGTTAATTGGGATTTAATTCCACAAAATGCGATTGATAGCATGACTTTATATTCGGGATCAAATCCTGTGTATGGTTTAAATAGTTTAGGTGGGGCTATTTCGGCTAAAACTAAAACAGGCTTTTCCGCGCCTTTGCATCAACTAGAAGTTTATGGCGGTTCGTGGGATAGACATTCAGAAGAACTCACCAGTGGCTGGAATAATGACACTTGGGGTTATTTTCTGGATTTACATCATTTTGAAGACGGTGGTTGGCGCAATCATTCAGCCACTAAAGCCGAGCAAGCCTTTGGTACATTAAGCTGGCGCGGTGATAAAGGATCGCTAGATTTAAGCTTAGCGGCGAATGATAATAATATGACAGGTAACGGTGCCGCGCCCGTGCAGTTATTACAACAAAATCGCAAAGCGGTATTTACGCACCCTGATTCGACCACCACCAAAATGTTCTTTTCTGAATTACAAGGCAGTTACGATGTCACCGATAAAATAGAAGTCAGCGGTAATGCCTATTTTCGGCAAAATCGCATGAAATCATTTAATGGTGACAGTGGCGATTATGCGAGCTGTGCCGCCCCTGACCAAACTGAAGATCAAGCGGCGGCAGCGCAAGCCCTCGCTGATGCCGAAGCGGCGGCTCAGACAGCGGCGGATAATCTGACTGCGGTGACAGCGGATAATCAAGCGGCGGCAGATAGTGTTGCTGCGGCTGAAGCCGCTGTAGCGGCGGCGCAAGCCGCAGCAGATGTAGCAGCCGAAGCCTTGGCTACAGCTAATCTTGCCGCCGCACAAACTGCGTCTGCGCTAACAGCGGGTAATCTAGCGACTTCAACTACCGATAACCAAGCCGCACTGGACGCGCTGAATGCCGCAAATTCCGATAATCTGACGACCATGAATTCTTTAAATCAGATTGCCGCCGCCAGACAAAAATTATTATGCACCCCAAACGATGTGGCAGTCATAGACACCAACGGTAATCAAGTGGACGCTACTTCTGCCGTTCAAGGTGCGATTAACAATTACAGCCAAACCAATATGCGCAGTCGCGGCGGTACAGTGCAAACCGTATTCGCGAATGATTTATTCAAACACGAAAATAATTTAACCACAGGGGTGAGCTACGATTATTCCGAAGTGAATTTTAGTTCCGATACCGAGCTGGCTTCGTTGACTGACACACGCGCCACCACCAGAAGCAATATATTTATCGATGAATCCAAAGTACGCTTACACACCAATACCTCAACTGTCGGTGTATTTTTAACCGATAGTTTTTCTATCACCGATAAATTAACAGCCACGGTCGCGGGTCGTTATAACTCTGTTCATGTCAATTTGAAAGATGAATATATTAATGATCCGACTAAAACGCTCAATGGTTCACACACCTTTGAACGCTTTAATCCATCCGCTGGCTTAACCTATCAAGCCTTGAGTAATCTCAATTTATACGGTAATTACAGTGAGTCAACCCGCGCACCATCACCTGTGGAACTCAGTTGTGCTGACCCACAAGCTCCGTGTAAATTACCTAATTCGTTTGTATCTGACCCTGATTTAAAACAAGTGGTTGCTAACACATGGGAAACAGGAGTGCGTGGCGATTTAGACAACTTACTCGGCAAAGGCGGATTAAAATGGAATCTAGGCTTTTTCCATACCATCAATAACAACGATATTATTTTTCGCCGTGATGCCGCCAGTAGCACTATCAGTCAAGGCTATTTTGACAACGTTGGCAAAACTCGCCGTTATGGTATTGAAGCAGGCACGAGCGCGGATTATCCGCAACTGTTCAGCTCAATCGACGATTGGCATTTTGCAACCAATTACACCTATTTGAATGCCCGCTTTTTAACGCCATTTGATGGCTTAAATCCACGCAATCCCAATGAAATTGCCGTCGTTCATAAAGGTTCAAAAATTCCAGGGATTCCAGAACATATCTTCAAAGCGGCAGTGAATGTGGATTTATGGCAGAAATTTTCTGTGGGAATCAACGGGCAATACAGCGGAGATCGCTATTTACGCGGTGACGAAGCCAACCGTAATGCTAAATCATCGGGTTATTGGTTATTTAATGCCACCGCTGATTATAAAGTTACAAAAAACTTCACCATCTTTGGCAAACTGGATAATATTTTTGATAAAAATTACAACTCATTTGGTGTCTATGGCAATGCTACGCAAGTATTAGGCAACAGCTACAATGACGGACGCTTTTTCTCACCAGGGATGCCCAGAGCAGGCTGGATTGGTGTGCGCTTAAGTCTATAAAACAAGCATAGGCGTATATGGGAGTGTAAGCTCTGCTTGCGAAGTCAGGCAAAGCCCAACTCCCGCCACACAGTAAGTTCACAATAAAAAGTCGCTGAGTATTAAGGGTTACCGTCACTCCAGCATGATGGAATCCAGTCACAAGGATGTGATTTAGTATGCCATCCTTGGCGACTGGATTGCGGCGAACCCTCGCTACGCGATGACATTTTTTATACATCCGCATTTATTAACCTTTGGTGCTAGGTAGTACAATAAAAATAAACTAAATCAATCAATGTATTGTGATTAAATTATTTTGTTGTTTACGGCTATTAGAAGGGAGCAGGAGTCAAAAAGCTTTAGCTTTTTACAAATCAGCAATAGCTAAAGCTATTGGACTCCATTAAAAACAATAGCTTACTGTTTTAGCTGCTTAATTTAAACTAGCACCAAAGGTTATTAGACTCCATAATTAATACTGAATAACTGTTAAGCCTTCATTCGTCCCACCATTAATCCACCTGCCAATACAAAAAACGTCCCCACTATTTGCGTATTGGTGATAGTTTCATGCAATAAGCGATTCGCCAATACCAGCGTAATAATAGGGCCTACTGAACTGAGAATAGCCGTGCTACTCGCACCGATTTTTTTAATTCCACTATTCATTAAAAACGAGGGTAGTACAGTGGCAAAAATCGCCATAATAAGACTCAAGCTATAAACCTCTAAGGGAATAGAGCTGAGTGTCTGCACCAAATCATGATGAAAAGCAAAATGCGTTAACGTCGCTAAACTAGCAACCGTCATCGTATAGGTGGTAAAACGCACCGAACCAATACGATGCACCATCACACCACTACCCATGATAAAAAAGGAAAAAATAATCGCACTGCTTAACACGAAAGCCGAGCCTAGCAAAATATTGGTGGATGCCAGCGACATTGATTCGATAAACACTAAAGAAATGCCGATATAACTTAAACCCAGCGCGATAATGACCGAAGCAGTCAATGCGTGGCGGTAAAAAATAGCAGAAAACAGCACCACAAAAGTTGGATAGGAAAAAATAATCAGCCGTTCTAGCCCCGCTGAAATAGTCTGCAAACCTAGAAAATCCAAATAACTGGCAATGTAATAACCCATCAAACCCAGAATAATAACTATCCCCCATTGTTTTTTATTCAATGCTGGCTCAGAATATTTTTTTGTATTCCACCATGCCACAAGTAAAAAAATCGGTAGCGCGAACAGCATTCGTAATGCCAACAGGGTAATCGCATCCAGTTGTCCATCTGCCATGTATGCCAGTTTAATTAAAATCGCTTTAGTCGAAAAGCCTGCCGCGCCTAATAATACCAATGCACAACCCATCAGCCGTTGGCGTTGTTCTTTTAACATGATAAAAATAGGCGCGAATTTAACTCCGACCATGCGACAAGTTGCCGACCACAATACAAAATTTTAATCATGTTAGCCGCGCAATGAGTTGTTTAATCTCCGCTTCTTGTTTCACAATACTGGCGCACAATTTAAATTGCGCGATAGCTCGATGTAAATTTTGCTGGTCATCGCTTACTTTAAAATAGCAATTACCTTGTAAATAATCGGTATAAAAACGTAGTCCTAATTCAAACGGAAGTAAACGTATCGCGGGGTATAAATAGTCGTAATCGTCAGCGGAAAAAAATAGCCCCACTTCGCTTAGATACTGCTCCAATAATACCGCGCATATCTCTAAATCAAACTCACCTGTTTCTTTGTCATGACAACAAGAGCGCAAACAATCGCCAATATCGTAATGTACTAGCCCTGATTTGATGGTATCTAAATCAATCAAGCTGATAATTTGTTGGCTGTGTTTATCAAACAAAAAATTATTTAATTTAGGATCGCCATGAATCACTCTTAATGTCAGCAATCCTTGTTGTTTCGCCGTTTCTAAATCATCGGTGAAATGTTGGTATTGGGCGATAAAGTCCGCACAAAAAGCATTCTCTGGAAAAGCAGTCGCTTGGATTAAAACGTGATGGTATTGCCGTAAATAATCGGGTGCAATATGAAAACTAGGCAAGGTATCATGCAGTAATTCAGGATTTAAATCGCTCACTAAACCATGAAAATGCCCCAAGGCAAAACCGACTTGTGCGGCAATATCCAAGCTATTCAGGGTTTCTAAACTTTCGCTATTATCGATAAAACTCAACGCCCGCCAAATATCACCGTTATCATCTCGAAAAAAATCTTGTTCAGTTAGCGTTTTTAAAATGTCGGGAATTTGTAACTTAATCGACTCACTGGGCTTTTGCCCAATATGCCGATTAAGATGCAACATATTAGTCATAATTTGTTCGGGGGCAGGAAAAACTTGCGCATTAATACGTTGCAAAACAAAGCAAGTTTCAGTGTTAGACACTAAAAAAGTGTCATTAATTAAACCATTACCTAATGGGATAACATCGGTAATAGTATCGGCAAATTGTTGGGCAATAAAAAATAACATAATGCGTTACAGCAACTCCCGCGCCTTAATAGCCTCGGCTAATTTTTTTAACGCAATGCCGCGATGACTGAGCAAATTTTTAAGCTCTGGCGATAATTCAGCCGATGCACATTGATAATCAGGCACGAAAAATACAGGATCATAACCAAAGCCATTACTCCCAACAGGCTGAGTTAATATTCGCCCTTCCCAACTGCCTTGAGCAATAATCGGTAACGGATCATCGGCGTGTTCCATAAATACCATTACGCAAATAAACCGTGCGGTACGTTGTGTTTCTGGAACGCCCTCCAATGCTTGCAATAGTTTTTGGACATTATCACTATCACTTGCACTCGCACCTGCATAACGCGCCGAATAAACACCTAGTTCACCGTTCAACGCATCAACCACCAAACCTGAATCATCGGCTATGGCAGGTAGATTACAATGCAGCGCGGCATTTCTGGCTTTAATAATGGCATTTTCGACAAAGGTCGTTCCTGTTTCATCGGCTTCTGCAACAGCAAATAAAGACTGTGGCACGATGGGATGCCCAGTCAGTATGGCTTGAATTTCTTTGATTTTGCCAGCATTGCCACTGGCTAACACGATTTTTTGTAGTTTGGAAAAAGTCATAAAATTCTCTCTTACTGTTGCTTAATCAACGCAGGTGATACAGGCTCGCTTTTATCTTTATAACACGCGGGCGATTTCTGATAAGTGGGTAACTCTTCGGTGTCGCCTTGCCAAAGGACAAAACCTGTGCCACGTTCAAAAACATGAATATCACCAGTGTCGGGGTCTTTAGTGGATAAATGTAACCAACCGCCTGCAATCAATTCACGCAGACTTTCTTGTCGCTGGTAAATTTGTTCCAATACCGTAGTTTTGGCTTCGACTAGCAGTTGCAGGCGCATGGCTTCGTGAATTTCAATCATTTGTTGTGGTAAACCCGTGCGTAAATCACTGCTAGTGCCGTCCATAATGGCAAAAAAACCTGTCACGTTATGCGGAACTTTTGTGCCACAACCAAAACGCTCATTATTGACGGTAGAAAAATAATATTCCAAATTAATGCCTGCACCAACTGGGGCTACGGCTAATAAAATACCTTCGAGAATATTGCCGTCTGGATCTTGCGTAGCGTCATAAGAAATTAAAAACACTCGACGGTCAAAAAATGCACCTTGAGTTAACGCCCGTCTTCCCACTACAGCGGCGGCGTTAGTGGCGTGTCCTAATTCTGGACGTGCTTGAGAAAAATCGGTGGCTCGTTCCTGAATATGATGCAATGCCTCTTCGTGACTGGGATTGCGTGGCGCGGATGCTAATCGCCGACAACGCTCATGCGCCGATAAATGCTGTGCATGAATTAAATCTGCCTGTAGTTTATTAAACACGGGTTGTAGGGCAGGGGGCAAGCTATTCAAATCATACCAATCGATGTCTTCATTACAGGTATTGTGTTCGGCACCGATAAACCAAGTATCAGTGGGAATGTTAATGCCGCGTTTTGCCAATAAGTGTCGAATCTCTGGACGATTTGCCATTGCCGCAAACACTCGCGCATTCGGGCCACCATGCCGACCACTACACGCGCCACAGTTGTATGCGGCACGGTGTGGATTATTTTGACTGATTGAACCGTGTCCAAACAATACCACTAACGGCGCGAACACGTCAGTTAAGCCCATAACGCGCAATAAATTAGTCACGCGGTCGGCTTGTTCACTATCGGTAAAACCCAATCGTGGTTGGGCAGGTGTGGCAATGGGAGCATCGTCGTCAGCGGTAAAATGTAATTGGGTGTCAACCAGTGGTGAGACTTTATTCATCATGCTGGCAATAAACTGTTGCTGGGTTTTAGGCACTAGCGTTTTAGCCAGTAAACTAACTAAGGTAAATGGTGCAAACAAGTCAATGACGGGATACGATAATAAGGGGTTAGTTCGCGAGCTTTGCAATAGTAATCGGCTAAGGCTTTGATTCAGTTTACGTCCACGATTATGTTGTTCTACGGCGTTTTCAGTATCAGGTAACGGTATTTCTCGCACTTCATGACTGGGTATCACCACCACAGGACATAAGGCAGTGACGTTATTTTCATCTAAGCCTTGGTAATTAATAGGCACACCGAAAAATCCCGCCGCACCCAAGGTTTCAATAGCAGCATTATGTTCTTCTAAATGACGGCGAAAACTTTCTTCGCGTTCATCCATGCAAAAAATAAGCTGTGCTTCTGGGCGAGTTTTCCGTACTGCCCAACGTCCACGGTTATGATTAGCGCGTAAGGCATTAAAAAAACGTTCTCGATAATGGCTTTCGTAAGCGGTTAGCCAGACTTTACTGCGTTCATCGGAGCTAAATTCATCCAATACCATTAATATCGTTTGTAAATCTGTTATTTGCAGGGCTTGAATATCGTTGGATTGCAGCCCCAAGTGTTGACTCAAGCGAAACAACCGCCAGCCGCTGTTAAACACCGATGGTGAGTTGGTCGAACCATGATTTTTATGGTTTGCCATTGGACTAAATTGCCACGTCCAGATTAAATCCGCTAGCTGTTGCCATTGTTGACGATGACTACGTTCAGAATTCACTTGCGTAGTCAGTGATTTAGCTTGATGACTGAGATATTCGGGTAAATCGCCTTGATAAAGACGACTGCGCACCATAAATTCCGATAAATTTTTGCGAAAATAATGCTGTAAACAGCTCAGTTTTGCTTCAACTTTCCATAAATCATGACAGATTTGATTCAGCCACAATCTATCCAAAGTCAGACGTATCGCTAAATAATCGGCAAGTTTAATCGCCACTTTATGATTGGTTTGATAATCTGGATGTTGTTCACGCCACGCAATCATGCCCGACCAACCCGCAATTTCTAAGGCAATACGTTGCAAATACCCTGCCCATTTTTCGCTGGGTATATCCATTGCGCTTAAATGCACAATGATGGTATCGATAGCATCTTCAGGCAAGGCTGACATAATCTGTTGCCAATCGGGCAGTTCATGCAAAAACAGGGTGATGTCGTATTTTGCGGTTTCGCGCCACGCTGTATAAAGTCCTTTCTGTTCAGCATTAGGCGTATGCCACGCGGCAACGCCTTCATCCAACACCGAAGCGCAAACCCGTATTAGCTTTGGACGCACAAAATCCAGAACATCCTTGCCACTTAATGCTAACACCAAACCGCGCACACTCAATTCATCACCCACTTGGGCGAACAGCTTGCCCAGTTCAACTAATGTTTGTTGTTGGGTTTGTTGATGGATGGACGCACTGGAATGGCTATCGCTTAACCAATCTTCAGTCTGTTCTAAGGATAAATCCAGCAAGGTTTCAGGATGATACGCCGCGTGTTGCAAATCCAATTTTAATAACAGTGCTTCCCACAAAGCGCGTATAGCCTGCGGCGTGTAGTGTTGCGCAATCGCTTCTGGTACATCGATTTGCACCGAATTTAAGGCATGAAGTTCTTCTATTTGCCACGTCAATTGACTCACCGAAATTGCCGACAAATCCGCCAATAACGCAGTGGTTAAAATCGCCTGCTTGCTAATGTCTTTACTCGCCGCGCTACACAGGATTTTTTCCGCGTCCAATTCAGAATAACGCGCTAAGGCGGCGGCTATATCGTGGTCATTAATTCGCCCTTGCGCATAAAACTGGCGATAGTTACTTTCAGGTAAGTAGCCTTTTATGCCCGTCACCGCTTCATTTTCAGCAATGGCTTGTTCAAAACTTAACTGTTGATAACCATGTAAGGTATTGTGATGGACAAAATCCTGTAACGGTGCTTGGGCAGGTAAAATATGATTTATGTGTGCCAATGCCGATAAAATAAGGTCACGGCTATCGTTTGATGTTAAAGCGGTGCGCTGCATAGTCAATCCTATAAAAACCGTTGCTTGATCGAAGTGTTTATTATAATACCGAGCTTGTTATAGCCAATGATGGGTAGTGGGTGAAATCTGCGATTAGGCATAAATATTCCGCTCACAACGACTTTATTAATAAGCAATCCAATGACCGTATCGTGCATCAAATCGATTTTCGATAAACATAATGTTTTGCGTGTAAGCCGCTTAATCCATGTCTGAAAGTTTAACAATTGCGTTCGATTTTCTGAGTATTTTGTTTACCGATTTCGTGTTTATATAGCTCTAGCATCTCTGTTAAACGCACTATATCTTGTTTGAGATGTCCGATGGTTTCGTCTTTGTGCGCGTTAATCAATTGTAGTTTTTGAACTTCAAAGGCTAGTTCCATTGATGAACCAAAATTTATATTATGACCATCACCGTTGTTAGTGTTATCACCACTGATTACACAAATATGCTTATCATCTGGCATTAATTCCACTAAATCCATATCCAATACTTCAGCAATACGTTCCAAATGTGGATTAAAAGCCTTGGTTTCCCCTCGTTCGATTTTTGCATAACCGTTCACCGACATTTTCAACTTTTCCGCCATATCTTCTTGTGACCAATTTTTAGATTCGCGTATCAGCCGTATTTTTTCGTGAACTTTCATTAAATCACCACAATTTGGGTAGGAATAACCACTGTTAGTTGATTGTATCATGTAAAAAGTAGCTTGATAATGAGTTCTCTTGTTGTTAATGCGTAGCGGGATAACAAGAACGGTAACAGCATGGCGATAACCCCAGTATTCCGCTCCATAGAGGCTACTCGCTATCAATTATTTGAAAATAAATTAGGAAGGAGAAAAGATATGCCACATGACAATCTTAAAAAGTTCGAAAAAGCCTATAAGGATATTATCAATCATCCAAAATGGGATGAGATGTTAGGTGAACTGGATACAGAACTGCCTGAGCATCGCCATGAAATAAAGGCGGATGCTAAAAAGCATCTAAAGGATAAAGGGATTCCTGTTCACGATGAGATGAATGTAAAGTTCACAGAGGGGTCTTTTAGTATAAGAGTCTGCGGTTGGGGCTATTGTATTACTCTAGCGAAGGAGTGATAACCCGTAAGATGGGTAGAGCGATAGCGAAACCCATCATCAACCCGCGAAAATGATGGGTTTCACTGCGTTCTACCCATCTTACACACTACTTGAAGCCATCGTGAGGCAACTCACGATGGCTTTTTGCTGTTAGGTATTACGCCCGTTTCGGTGCAGGCAATCCCGCGCCAAATCGCTTTATCCGTAAGTTACTCGCTCATAGCGTTGTAATTACTGCCTTAGGCAACAACTTCTGCACCAGAGGCATTAGTTCAGATTTGAAAGTTGAACCGAAGCGCGACGGAGTATTCACCCCGTCGCAACGTTTTAATCTTGGCGTTATACTGAACATCATGTGCCTGAATTCAAACGTGTGGGACTGGTTAACCCGTAACCCGTAAGATGGGTAGAGCGATAGCGAAACCCATCATCAACCCTCGAAAATGATGGGTTTCGCTGCGTTCTACTCAACTCCAGATTGCCCTTTAAATCATCTGCATTGACTTGTAACTACAATATAATTATATTCATTCCATGAATAGTTTAAAATTCGAGTGGGATGAAAACAAAAATATCTCAAATCAGAAGAAACACGGTATTTCCTTTGAAGAAGCTAAAACTGTGTTTGCAGATGAGTTAGCGCGGCTAATTCCTGACCCAGATAGTTCCAAAGGCGAAGCGCGTTTTATCCTTATGGGTGTAAGCTCGCAATATAATCTATTAACTGTTTGCCATTGTGAAAGAAGCTCGAACACTATTCGTATTATTTCAGCGCGAAAAGCTGACAAACTTGAACGAAAACAGTATGAGGGCTATGGTCATGCGTGAATCTTATGATTTTTCAAAATCAGTTAAAAATCCCTATGCAAAACGGCTTAAAAAACAAGTGACTATTCGTCTGGATGAGGAAACTATTGCTTATTTCAAGGAAATGGCGGACAGGAAAGGCATTCCTTATCAGAGCTTAATAAATTTGTATCTTCGAGATTGTGCAAGCGAACAAAGACAATTGGCGACAAAGTGGGAATAAACAACTGAACGCAAATTCGGACGAAGTGTTTAGCGTATAATACAAGCCAAATTTACACGTTTATCAAGCTATCACCATGACCGACCAAGAATTAAAAGACTTAGTAGCCAGTTTATCCATCAATCAACAAAAAATGGCGGAAGAGGCAGCTATTTCACGCAAAAACCTCAGTGAAGAGATGTCTAAATCCCGCAAGGAAAATGATAAAGGGATGAAAGAATTACGGCAACAAATCGGAGGCATTGCTAATAAATTTGGCAGTTTCACGGAAGGTTTAGCATTGCCTTCCATGACTAAAATCTTAACCGAAAAATTTGGCATGACGACCATTAATCCTAGCGTGCGGGTGCGTGATAAAAACGGTAATGAGCAGGAGATTGATGTATTAGCCTACGCTAACGGTGAATGTGTTATTTCCTGAATTAGCCCATAAAAAACTCTATGGCATACTCGCCGCTGTCGATGCTAATCAACAATTACAACAAAAAGTATTAGCGCACGGTTTGTATTTTGCCAAAATCCATGATGAGCAGTTTTCACTTTGCGTCCCCAAAGACTTTAAGCCGTTTTGTTTTAATCCAAGTTAGGCATTAGCAATAAAAATCGCCCGTTTCGGTGCGGGTAAGCCTTCACAAGTTAGTTGTGGATTTTCTGGGTGGAGAAAATCTTGCAGAGAATGAAACTGCATCCATTCGGTACTACGTTGTTCTTCAATGCTGGTTGTAGTCACATCCACCAAGCGCACATTTTTAAAGCCACAGCGTTTTAGCCAACTCATTAACGTGTCGCAACTGGGTAAAAACCAGACATTGCGCATTTTCGCGTAACGGTGTTCGGGTACTAACACTTCGCCTAACCCGCCATCAATCACCAAGGTTTCTAACACCAATTCACCGCCTTGTTGTAAACAGCCTTTTAATTCTAACAGATGATCGATAGGGGAGCGGCGATGATACAGCACGCCCATCGAAAACACAGTATCAAAGACCTGTAGATTGCTGGGTACTGATTCTATACCTAATGGCAAGACGTACACAGGCGCAGTGCCGTGTAGTTTTTTAATCAGTTGAAACTGCATAACATTGAGCAACGTCGGATCAATACCGACCACCATTTTCGCACCCGCGCCTAATAGTCGCCAACAGTGATAACCATTGCCGCAACCCACATCTAATATCAAACGATGCTCCAGCGGTGCAAGATGATTTTTTAGCCTATCCCATTTCCAATGTGAACGCCATTCTGTATCGATATGAGTACCAAATAATTGATAAGGACCTTTGCGCCACGGGTGTAAAGCTCTCAAGCATTGTTCGAGCTGGGCTTGTTGTATGTAGCTTAAATCTCCGCTATTGCCAATCTGCACAGCATCAGCATCTAATAGGCGTTGTGATGGATTTAGTTCTGGGAGTTGCTGAATAACGCTTTGCCAACGTAGCAAGTCGCCATGTTTGGAGTCATCAAGAGCTTGGGCGAGTTGTGCAGGTAATAATTCAACCCACGCATCGGCTTTTGCGTCTAGTAGTGCGTCATACAGGGTTTGATAATCGCTCATTTTATTAATGAGTTGACCTAAGAAGGTCTAAAGAAAAACCTACCGCATCATCATGACAGGGTAGGTTTTGAATAATTAGGAATACGAACGTGTTATTTACTTAGGAACTTTTTGCAGATAACGCTTCAGCATTGCGTTTAGCAATATCATCAATCACAGCTGATAATGAACCTTTGGTTTCTACTTCGTTACTAAACGTGGTGCGATAGTTGGTCACCAAACTGACACCTTCAATCATAATGTCATAGGCTTTCCATTCGCCATTGCTTAGTTCCATGCGGTAATCAACACCGACGGGTTGAATACCTGGTTGTAACACTTCGGTTTTTACCATTGCTTTAGTCGAACCTTCTTCCATTTCTAATGGCAGAAAGTGTACTGTCCAATCTTTAAATTCAACGAAGGCGCGTGAATAGGTTCTTATCAACAGAATTTGAAACTCATGTTTAAAGCGCGTTTTTTCGTCAGGTGTGGCTGTTTTCCAAATTTTACCTAGCACTAATGCTGAAATTTTATCAAAATCAGTGTGCGGATAAATTGCCTGATTGACGAACTGAGTGACTTGATTAAAATCTTTAATAAAATTTTTATCCTGCATTCTTTTTTGCAATTGCTCAGAAGCACCTGCTATTGCTACTTGTGGCGGTGCTAACGCATCCGCTGTTACGGTAGCAAATGGCATAAATGCCAGCAAAATTGCAAACAATGCAAATAATGTAGTGTGTTTAACTTTCATAAAACCCTCTAAAATGAAACCGATGGTATTCTTACTTTTTGCCTGCCACTATCAGCAATACTATTCACTGATATAATGAATCGCAAGCCCTGATAGCTAAGCTATTTCTAACCCTACAAAGCCTAAAATAAGATGACATATCATAACATCACTATGCCTACGCGCATGAGAAGAATGCGTTACAACGACTTTTCTCGCCGCTTAATGCGCGAAAATAAATTAACCGTTGATGATCTCATTTATCCCATGTTTGTCATTGAAGGAATCAATCAAAAAGAATCAATTTCCTCCATGCCAGACGTGCAACGCTTTTCACTAGACTTGCTAGTTGAACAAGCGCGTGAAGTGTATGAGCTTGGCATTCCTGCTATTGCCTTATTCCCTGTCATCCCCGCAAATAAAAAATCGGATGATGCCAAAGAAGCCTACAATCCTGAGGGCTTATTACAGCGTACTGTCAGAACCTTAAAGCAAGCTTTACCCAACTTGGGTATTATTACCGATGTTGCTTTAGACCCCTTTACCTCACACGGACAAGATGGGCTAATTGATGATAGCGGCTATGTGCTGAATGATGAAACCATTGCCGTGCTAGTCAAACAAGCGTTATCTCATGCCGAAGCGGGTGCCGATATAGTCGCCCCATCCGATATGATGGATGGTCGAATCGGCGCAATTAGACAAGCCCTAGAAAAAGAACGCCACATCAACACATTGATACTCGCTTACTCTGCCAAATACGCTTCCAGTTTTTATGGACCTTTTAGAGACGCGGTCGGTTCAGCAGGAAACTTAGGCAAAGGTAATAAACACAGCTACCAAATGGATTCAGCCAATTCCGATGAAGCCCTACGCGAAATTCAATTGGATTTACAAGAGGGCGCAGATATGGTGATGGTCAAACCAGGAATGCCTTATTTAGACATTATTCGCCGTGTCAAAGATGAGTACGGCGTGCCAACGTTTGCTTATCAAGTCAGTGGCGAATATGCCATGCTCAAAGCCGCCGTACTCAATGGCTGGTTAGATGAAAAAGCGGTAGTCTTAGAATCCCTGTTAGCATTTAAAAGAGCAGGGAGTGATGCAATTTTGACCTATTACGCCAAGGCAGTCGCGCAATGGTTGCGAGATGCTGAGTAATCAAATCTAGGTAGTGGGTGAAACCTGTAATCAAGCATAAATATTGCGTTTAAATTCGACCTTGTTAATCAGCAAACCGATAACGGTATCGATGCCCCAATTCTAGTTTTGAGAAGCACACGTTTTGCGCGTAAGCCGCTTGATCCAAGTGCGATTGTTCGATTTTTTGGGTATTACGCTTACCAATTTCATGTTTATCGGTCTCTAGGTGGCGTTGATATACCCCCCAGTCATCGGTGTAGTCGCGAGCAATGTTAAAAGGTTTTGAGTTCCTTGAATACGTCATCCTTACACTTGCCAAACACATAAGCCAGCACTGTATTGGTGGCATGGTCAACGGCGTGCCATAGCCAGCGTTGGTTAGATTTATTACCGACATAAGACCCTTGTTCGTCCATCTCAACCTCG
>JAPLRZ010000065.1 GCA_026398895.1 Methylococcales bacterium | reverse complement strand
TTACCACCTTATTCGCCTGACCTTAATCCGATTGAAAGAAAATGGGCGCAATCTAAAGCAATCCGCCGTCAAAAAAGAGGCTCTCTCGATGAGCTTTTTAAACAGTGCTTTTAATAATCATTTTATTGTGCGTTAGCTCTACCATCTGCTAATTGTTTCTTTGCCGCGTCTCGTTTATCCCTAGTCTGCTTTAGTGTGGTGTCTGGATAAACACCAAGTGCTAATACTTTTTCCTTGCCTGCAAAACGATATTTAAGCCTGAAGTATTTTGAGCCATTGGGATTAACCAGTAAGTACATACCCTTTTCATCAGGTAACTTGTAAGCCTTATCTGGTGTGGGTTTGGTGTTCTTGATGGTGGTATCAGTGAGCGGCATGGGACTCTTAGCAGTTTTGGGGGCATAAATAGCAGATACCCCGATTTATACCCCCACGTTAGCGCGATTGTCAATGAATCTTGTTGTACTTCGTTGAACAATAAAAAACCCGCTAAGCCTTGAGACTTGCGGGTTTATGTATCTTTTTGCATCTGTTGAACTATTAAATGGCGGAGAAGCAGGGATTCGAACCCTGGGAGGGGATCAACCCTCAACGGTTTTCAAGACCGCCGCATTCGGCCGCTCTGCCACCTCTCCTAAAGAGGGATATAATATCCTAATTGTCGTAAAAATCAATCGTTTTAATGTGTATTTAGAATAATTTCTAAGTTATAGCAAATTGCTTAAGCCGTTTTGCACTCTCATAGCAGCAACGCATTTAACTTTGGGCATCTGGTTATTGGGTAGTGGGTGAAACCTGTAGTTCTATTTAGTGTTGTCACATAAAGTGTTTTCAATCTAGGTTAGTTACCCTATAAAAAATTGGGTAATGGGTCAAATCTGTAAATTGGGTTAAAATCACGCGCAGAAAAAAGTCAACTAGCCTGCACAAAACGTTATGACCTGCTACCAAGAAATCACCTGTCCATTCTGTAAAAGTAACCAGATTGGTAAGTCGGGGCGCACTGCAACGGGAGAATCGCGTTACCGTTGTCGAAAAACTTTATGCTGAACTACCGATACCGAGCGTGCCAAGCAGGGATTAAGACACTCAGACGCTGCGTTTTATCGACTTGTTTAGATACCTTGCCCAACGCGGCTCGCTGGCAAGGACTGAAAAGTATTGCTAGGGTTGAAAGTGAGCGCATTGTCAACGGCAAGGTCAGCGTTGAACAACGCTACTACATCACAATCTTGACCAATGTGGCTTCCTTTGCCCACGCGGCGCGGGCGCATTGGGGCATTGATTGTCCTTGCATTGGGTTCTCGATGTTACCTTCAAAGAAGATGATTCGCGCATCCGCACGGGTTATGCGTCTGAAAACGTTAATATTGTTCGGCAAATCTCTATCAATCTCTTGAATAAAGCGGCTTTGAGTGATTCTTTTAAGATGTGACATTATTTTTTCTGTCTGAAATTTATATGCGCTTGCCTTGGATACCTATCAAGGATAGGTGAAGGAATTCAATTTTGTTCACTACACTCTGTTTGTTACCTACTTCCCTCATTTAATCGCGAGACCTGTGTTACATCATAAAGAAATGATGCCGCCATTCGCCAAGCGTGATGTCTGTCTCCTTAACTTGAATAATGTTGCCGTGGGCTTGAGTATCTTTGTGCTGGGGCTGGCGAAAAAAGTGTTAATTGCCGATTCATTTCTACAGTCGCCTAAGATGGCAACCCAGTAAATTACAGGCAATAATCTATGGCATTTTATTTTTCATCCTGATAGTCTCTATGGGATCCGCAGATAAATCAGAGTTTCTTTACTTTCAGTTTTGATCATGAAATATATTCAGCTATTCTTTGCCTCTAGCATGGTACTTTACTTAAGCTGTTTTTCAGCGGTATTGTTATTAATTGACGCACCGATTCCAGCCGATTACTGGGTCAAAGATAGGAATAGAAGTTACGCATTGACAGATGCTATAAAATACGAACATCCCCTAACCAAGAAAATAGCAAGATTGTGATAAGGAAACCAAGTCGCCCACCAACGGCACGTTGTACGTTGCCTATGTATATTAGTTTTTTATTGAGT
>JAPLRZ010000060.1 GCA_026398895.1 Methylococcales bacterium | reverse complement strand
GAAGATTTTTCGTTGCTTATCTGACCGTTTTAGAAATCATATTAAGTTATTAGAAGATATTTTTATCGGCATTTCAGCCGCCATTTGGAACTTTAAAATTATAATGAATTCAATCACTTAAATTCGGCAACAAGTCTAATAATGAAATATAAATTAGTATTATTTTTAAGCCATTATTTATTTTCAATGGTAGCGTTAGCGACACAGCAAGTGACTGAACTTGATACGATGACGGTCGTTAGCAAACATTCAACCGCGCCAGCGTTTAATACTGAGCCTGTCAGTAAAGATGAATTTTATCGACAAGAATTAATCGAACGCGACATTAATAATCTGCAAACTTTGACCCAACAAATAGCCAATTTACATTTAACTAATGATGGCGTTGGCTCTTATGGGCAAAAATTTAGTGTGCGTGGCTTAACGAATACCGCGCTGTTTAGTGCGCCAGCGGTGGTGATTTATGTGGATGATGTACCGTATAGCAGCTCAATGTCATCGATGGGGCGGTTATTTGCCATTGATAGCTTAGACGTGTATCGCAGTTCACAACCTGCACGGTTTGGTAAAAATGCCTATGCAGGCGCGATTGATATTAAAACCAAACAAGCTGAAAACGATTTGCACGCAGGTGTCGCTTTAGAATTGGGCAACTTTAATCAACATCAAGTGACGGCTAATAGTTCGGGCGCGTTAATAAAAGATAAGCTGTATTTTAATTTAAGCGGCGAGTTTCAACAGCGGGATGGTTTTCTAACTAACAGTTATTTAAATACCATCCCTGATAATCAAACAAATTTTAGTGGACGAGCCGCATTAAAATGGACTCCCACTAAGGCGTGGGATGTGCGATTAATACTGAGTAAAGAAAATTTTAATTATGGTTCGAGTCGCTATACGCGTTTGGATTCGCCTGATTTTTATACCGTGCGTTCTGAAGTGACCGAACAACTAAAGCAACAATCCGATAGCCAAGCGATACGCATTGCCTACGACACAAGTGATTATGAATTGTTGTCTGTCAGCAGTCGGCGGTTTTGGCAAATGAATCCGCGTGTGACAGATTTGAATTTAATACCTACCGTGTACACTCGCCCCCAGACTGTCGCCGAAACTGCATGGACACAGGAATTTCGTTTACGTCCCAAAGACCAGCACAGCACTTGGAACTGGCACACAGGGTTATTCTATAGCAATGACAAAAAACATAGCGTTATCGACACCTTGATACTACAAGCCAATACCCACTACGATATAAAAAAAAATGATGTCGATAATTACGCGGTGTTTGGACAACTTGCTTATCAAGGCTTTAAGCAAATAAAACCTCATCTGGATTTGCGAGTCGATTATGTGGAAAACGTGATTGATGCGGCTAATAGCTTTCCTAACGGCAAGAAAACCAGTTTACAACAACGTGATAGTTCGTTTTTTGTTAGCCCTAAATTCGGTATTGATGTCACGCTATCAGATAATGCTCTGCTTTATGCGGCAACAGGTTTATCTTTTAAACCCGCTGGATATACCATTGCCAACATCAACGAAAATTTATCCCACTATAAGCAAGAGCGGCTTTGGAATAATGAACTGGGCATTAAAAGCCAATGGTTGAATGATCGCCTTAAATTCAATGTGGCAGGTTTTTATTACGACATTGAAAATTATCAAGTTGAACGATTTTTTACCCAAACCGATTATGCTGTGGTCAATGCACCCAAAGCGCACAGTGTCGGTTTTGAAGTTGAATCCCAAGCGCAACTGATAGAAAATTTAACCCTAGATGGTAACTTCGGTTACACCCATACACAATTCGACCAATACCGTGATCCGATTACTAAAATTGATTATGCGGGAAAAATTGCCCCGTTTGTCCCTGAATTTACGGGACTACTCGCCTTGCAATACAAGCACCCACAAGGTTATTTTGCTCGCGTTGAAGGTGTATGGACGGGTAGAACTTATTTTGATGAAAACAATACCAGCATCATGAGCCAGAATGCTTACGCGCTTGCCACTGCGCGTGTCGGTTATGAGTGGAAAAATTACAGCATTTATGCGTTTGTGAAAAACATCGCCGATACCCACTATTACACTTTCAAAATCGACAGCCTACGCGGAGTGCCTAGTGATCCTAGGTTATTTGGTGTGCGTTTAGCGGTTAATTTTTAAATTTTTCCTTGACTATACAACGCTTCAAACTTAGTTCTGGCTCTCATGTTTTCATTAACGCACGCTACTCGTATTTCGTGAGTGCTAGGAGGGTCACATTTTTCGGGTTTGTGATAGTAAGCCCTAAATTTTTCATCTTTTTTTATTTGTTCGACAAATAGTTGTTGCTGGGTTGGGGCTAATGTTTCTGGTGTAGTCTTGGTTTCACTGGTTACAAGAGGTTGACCATCTATTAGCCTCTTCGTGAATTCGATAAAATTAGGTGCATGATTATTAAGTTGGATAACTGGTGCGCCACTAGGGGCGTGTTTTGATGCTGCGTTGAACATTTGAGTCGGTAGATTGAGTGCTAATTCAGAAATCCTAAAGAATAAAACGATAATTATGGCAATTGGTATGAGTCGTAAAATAAATTTCATAACTAAGCTTCCTGTTTATAAATTTGCAAACACAATGTCGTGTTCTTTCTTAGACGGTAATCCCAGCCGCGCCCCCATTTTTGTACAACACAGCGACCCAGCAACACTGGCATAACGCAACACCGTCAGCCAATCCAATCCTGCTGCTATCCCTGCTGCAAATGCACCATGAAACGCATCACCCGCGCCTGTGGTATCAATTGCATTAATAGCAAGTGCGTCTAACTTGCCACTTTGCTGTCCGTGTTGCCAAATCAACCCCCACTCACCTAGGGTGATAACAACAAAAGGCGCGAGGTTTGCTAAATACGCTAACGCGGCATATTCATCACCTTTTAGTTGCAAGGCAAATTTTTCCGAACACACTAAATAATCGACCAAACCCATGAGTGCCAGTGTACCGTCATGTACCGAACCTGCATCGAGTACCGTTGGAATACCTATTTTACGGGCGTGTTCAGCTAAGGGAACAGAAATGTGCGGCTCATGTCCATCGAATAAAATCACACTTGGATTGAGTACGGAAAAATCAATTGCATTCGCCGCTAATGGCTGAGTATCACCTTTGTAATTGATTAACGCACGGTTGCCATTTGGCTTCACTATCACTGTGGATAAGGGCGTAGGCGAATCACCCCGAACCACACATTGCGTATTAACACCATGTACGACTAACTCTTGAGCGTGTAGTTCACCCTGCACATCGAGTCCCAAATAACCTGCAAACGCGGCAGATAAACCTAATTTAGCCACCATAACAGCAGCATTCGCCGCTGGACCTCCGCCACAAGAAATAAAACCATCGGCGACCATTTTTTCATTTTCAGCAGGATGATGGTCAACTGAAAACACTAAATCGTAGGAGGCATGACCCACACATAACACATCAATATTCATAAGCAGATTCTCGTTCCCACGCGCGGCATCACTGCCATTAAGTCAAGCAGGAGTGCAAGCAAAGCTTGCACTCCTGTATTACGCATAAACCCTAACCATGATTTTTCCATTCACCCTTCGACAAGCTCAGGGCAAACGGAAAAATCCTTAACTTAATGACAGTGACGCAGCGCATGGGAACTAGACAATCACAACCCACGCAACAAATCGTTTTTAATATCTTCAAGATTTTCCAAACCCACCGAAATCCGCACCAAGCCATCTTTAATACCCGCTTTAGCACGCAATTCAGGCGTTAAACGACCATGCGTAGTGGTTGCAGGATGGGTAATGGTGGTTTTCACATCACCCAAATTAGCGGTAATGGAAATGATGCGAGTAGCATCAATCAAACGCCATGCGTGATCCTTACCTCCTGTTAATTCAAAACTGACAATGCCACCGAAGTGACTTTGTTGCCGCTTGGCAAGTTCGTGTTGGGCATGAGACGGCAAACCCGCGTAATGCACTTTCGCCACGCTGGGCTGTTGTTCTAACCACTTTGCTAATTCAAACGCACTATCGCAATGCGCTTTCATACGAATTGCTAAAGTTTCTAAACCCGATAAAAATACCCACGCATTAAACGGACTCATAGTCGCGCCACCCGTGCGTAAATACGGATAAATAAACTGTTCGATAATCTCATTACTGGCAATCACCGCACCACCCACGCAACGCCCTTGACCATCAATGTATTTAGTTGCCGAATGCACGACTATATCGGCACCCAATTCAAACGGCTTTTGCAACACAGGCGTACAAAAACAATTATCAACGATTAATAAACAACCGTGCGCATGAGCAATATCTGCCAGTGCTTGAATATCGGCAATTTCAACCAGCGGATTCGACGGTGTTTCTAAAAATAAAAATCGTGTGTTAGGCTTAATTGCCGCCTCCCACGCTGCCGTATCAATCAAATCAACAAAGTCAGTTTCTACGCCGAACTTGGCAAAATAATTAGTGAATATCATCACTGTATTACCAAACACCCCGCGTGAACACACAACGTGATCGCCTGCTTTCAACAAGCCCATACCGACTGCCATAATCGCCGCCATACCTGAGGCAAACGCCAAACAGCGTTCGCCTTTTTCCATCAATGCCAAGCGTTGTTGAAAAGCGTCCACCGTTGGATTGGTAAATCGCGAATAAATATTACCCGCTATTTTGCCTGTAAAACGTAATGACGCTTCTTCGGCACTTTTAAACACATAGCTAGACGTAGCAAAAATAGGAATGCTGTGTTCATCTTCGTGGGTGCGTCGATGACCAGCGCGGATAGCTTGGGTTTCAAGGGAATAATCGTTCCAGTTGGTATCAGTCATGGTTTAAAGTGAGGATAGGATTAAAAATGTGGATTTTAGCATTTTTCTATTGTTCCCATACTTTCAGCGTATGCCTATAGCTAACGCACAATTCTATGATAGCGTGATTGAAAGGTTTTTTCAGAGACAGAAATGCCTTGTTTACTTGAATAAACCTATTCAGCAGACACAATGAAAGCCATTGCCCCGCTGACAATTTTATGCAAATATAAATCCAGCAACGCTGGGTAAGAATATAATGCACCATCACACTAAAAATATCAGGATTCGTCATGACTAAAAGCATTATTCAAACATTGGATGCCCCGCAAGCGATAGGCACTTATTCACAGGCGGTTAAAGTGGATCGCACCGTGTATCTTTCAGGGCAAATTCCTTTGAATCCAGAAACCATGAATATCGTTGATGGCGATATTGCTGCGCAAATCACTCAAGTGTTTGAAAATCTAAAAGCTGTCGCACTCGCGGCGGAGGGGGATTTTTCAGATATTGTTAAACTCAATGTATTTTTAACGGATTTAGCGAATTTTCCTATTGTTAATGACATTATGGCGCGGTATTTTGAAGAACCCTATCCTGCCCGCGCAGCGATTGGGGTAGCGGCATTACCTAAAGGTGCGGATGTGGAAATGGATGCCATTATGGTATTAAAGCCACAAGAGTATCCTGCGTCTTAACATAGCTGTAGGCTGTTAATGAACAATTCGTCCACGCTTAACCAGTCGATTACTAGCTTGACGGGAGTTGGTACGCATACCGCTAGCCGTTTGCATAAACTGGGAATACGGACGCTTCAAGACCTTATTTTTTATCTGCCTTATCGTTATGAAGATAGAACGCGCATTCATGCTATTGGCGCTTTGAGCGTTGGCATGACGGTGTTGATTTGCGGCAAAGTGGAATTGGTTGATGTGTTGCCCAAAGGACGTAAAGCTCTGGTATGTCGTATCAGTGATGGCACGGGCTTTATTTTTCTAAAATTTTTCCATTTTAATGCCAATTTACATAACAGTTTAAAAGTGGGAACGTGGCTGAGTTGTTTTGCCGAAATACGTTATGGCTATGTAGGTTTAGAAATGGTGCATCCTGAGTACCGCATTATTGCCGACCCTGACAGTTACTGCCCAGAAAATAGCTTAACCCCTGTGTATCCGTTGACCGAAGGTTTGAGTCAAGCGACACTTCGCAAAGTAGTCAATCTGGCATTAAACGAAGCGGCAACGCTGCATGACTGGATTCCCGCGCCTATTTTGCAACGCTATCAATACCCGCCTTTATTGGAAGCCATTCAAACGTTACACGCGCCCAATGAAGCAGTATCGATACAAGCTTTACAAGATGGCAGCTTACCTGCGTTAAAACGTTTGGCATTTGAAGAGTTGCTTAGCCATTATTTAAGTCTGAAAAAATTAAAACAAACGGCTAAAGTCTGGCAAGCACCACAATTTACCAGCCCTACACTGGCAAGCAGTAAAGCCCATTTTTTACGTTCGTTAGCGTTTACCTTAACAGGCGCACAACAACGAGTGATTGCCGAAATTGAAGCCGATTGCCAATCCACTCATCCAATGATGCGCTTGGTACAAGGTGATGTCGGTTCAGGAAAAACTGTGGTGTCTGCTTATGCTGCACTATTGGCATTGACCGCTGGTTATCAAGTGGCGGTGATGGCTCCGACTGAATTACTCGCAGAACAACATTATCGTAATTTCACTGCGTGGTTTGCGGGGTTTCAAACGCTAGTGCTGTCATTGACAGGGCAGGTTAAAGGCAAAGCACGCGCCGCTATTTTGCAAGCCTTAGCGGATGGTTCAGCAGGAATTGTGGTCGGTACTCATGCCTTGTTTCAAGAAAGCGTGCAGTTTCAGCGGCTAGGTTTAATTATTATTGATGAACAACACCGTTTTGGTGTGCATCAACGTATGGCATTACGAGACAAGGGACAACAAGATGGATTGCGTCCTCATCAATTAGTGATGACCGCCACCCCGATTCCGCGTACTTTGGCAATGTTACAATATTCCGATTTAGATATATCCATTATTGATGAATTGCCGCCGAATCGAAAACCTGTCGTCACTAGCGTGATTCCAGCGGAACGGCGCGACAGTGTCATTGATAGAATTAATCATTGGGTTGCTAAAAAACGCCAAGGTTATTGGGTGTGTACTCTGATTGAAGAATCAGAAGTGTTGCAATGTGAAGCGGCAGAAAAAACCGCAGAACTATTGACGCTTGCTTTGCCTACGGTGCGCGTTGCATTGATACATGGACGCATGAAATCCGCAGAAAAAGATGCGGTGATGCAAGCCTTTAAAAAGCATGAGCTGGATTTATTAGTGGCGACTACCGTGATTGAAGTCGGTGTGGATGTACCCAATGCAGGTCTGATGATTATTGAAAATCCAGAACGCTTAGGATTAGCGCAATTACATCAATTACGCGGACGAGTGGGGCGTGGTTCTGATGACAGTTATTGCTTACTGATGTATCAATCGCCATTATCAGAAATTGCACGGCAACGGCTGGGTATTTTACGAGACAGCAATGACGGCTTTGTGATTGCCGAAAAAGATTTGCAACTACGCGGGCCAGGTGATGTCATGGGAACACGACAAACTGGGCAGATTCATTTTAAAGTGGCAGATTTAGCCAGAGATGCCGATTTATTGGAGACTATCCAACAAATGGGTGAACAATTTTTCAGCGAATATCCCCAAGCCGTACAACCCTTATGCGAGCGTTGGCTGGGCGATCCTAGCGATTACGCAGAGGTTTAAGCGCGTTTGACTACTCAAAGTGTATTATTTAATCGAGAACCTGCGTGGCGAGAAAATCGTATTGGTACGCGCCACCAGTTGCCAGAAACTGTGCAGTCATGGACGTATGAAGCAGGTTCACTCACGCAACGGTTACGCGCTGTTTATGGTGATGCTGTGGCAGTTAAGGTTTTATTCCAACAGTGGCGCGTACCATTTTTAACTGAACGCGGTTTACTGAAATTACCCGAACACCGTGTGTGTTTAAGCCGTGAAGTGTTATTACACGCTGACGGTAAACCGCTGATTTTAGCCAGAACCATCATTCCAGCGACCACTATTAAAATAGCCAGTAGTTTAGCGCGTTTAGGAACACGTCCTCTAGGTGAAGTGATTTTTTCCTATCCCAAGTTAGAACGCATTGCAATGGATGTAACCTTGATTAATCCTGCTTATTGGACAGTAAGCGCGTTGACCGCCGCCCACATCGAACAACCCCTCTGGGGCAGACGAACAGTGTATGCGATTAAGCATCAGCAAATGCTAGTCAGTGAGTTTTTTTTGCCTGAGATTTTATAACGCGCAAGCAAAGCTTGCACTCCTTGATAGTGTGTAGCAATAAAGGTATGAGTTTATTTTTTGTGACTAAAAAACCGTTCGCACTGAGCTTGTCGAAGTGCGAATGTGGTTCGACTGTTCGACAAGCTCACAGCTCACCACGAACGACATCATTTGGACGTTTCAATAGTGGGTAACACTTAAAATCTTGCAACGGAGGGGGGGGTGAATACCTCGTCGCGTCTCGGTTGACTTTTTGGCGCGGTGGCTACCATCTGTTGATTAACGTAGCCAAGCCATCGATAATTCTTCTGTAAAGAGTGAACAGATTTTCCACCCGTGTTCTGATAAAACAGGCTTTCATGACCCTCCTGATTATATTTGTGTACCCAGCCAATCACTGTTTGATGGTTTCGCCCCGTTTCCCTGCTAATCTGAGTGGCGGTTTTGCCTGTCGTAATTTCATACAATGCCAAAAACCGTTCCCGTGTTCTGGGGTGTTCATGGTGGAGCGCAAGCTCACGCAAAATTTCAGCTGATTGATTCCATTTGTCGATACTTACTTTTAACATTTTTTCTCCTAACTTGTTTTTCCCTGTGGACAGGGTTTTCAATAAAAAGTGAGCAGTTATATAATTGGAAGTAGGTTAAATCTGGAGTCAAAAAGCTTGAGCTTTTTGCGATTCGTCAATAGCTAAAGCTATTGGACTCCACGTTTTTCATCCTGTTAAATAATAGATTTAATCCTCTACTCATTATTGCTGGTGTCTAAAAACTGGCATCTCATAGGCTAATCCGTCGGAATATAGAGTATCAAAACACGATTATTTATAAGTAATTATTAACTAAGCCGATAATTATTTTTCAATTAATTAAAAAATAGTTAGGCGAGTAAGATTACAGATTACTATCATTAAATCAATGGGTTGAATTATGTGGGCGCGAATTTATACCAGCTGTAAAATATATTCTTTTGATGCGGCTAGTGTTCGAGAAGGTTCTGCTGTCCACAAAATAATCTGAATACAATATAAACCCACTGGCAGGCAGACTGGTTGAAAGCTGTGTCGATGCTGAACGTCAGTAATGCTAGAAAAATTCAGAACTTGTTGTTGCGATTCCTGTGTTGACCGATCTCTGGGCATTTTTGAAATATATAAAATGAGCGTGCCTTTCCAAGCAAAAGCCTCTTCATTGGCTTGAGTAGCACTTAAGACTGGCGTAATAATCAAGGGATGCTCACTACTCAGCACTTTTTGAAAAAAGGATGCGCCCGTCTTGCTACTAATAATTTCGCCAGTAGCATCTTGTACTTCTATGCTGTCAATAACCAATTGACAACTTTCCGACTTCTGCTTGGTTAATACAGATTGAACGACCGTCGTTTCGTCTTTCGGACTTTCTCCACTGATGATTTTGTCCACATGATCCATAATCCAGTGACACAAACTTTCTCCTTCAATTCCGTTCCACTGCTGATCTTCATTAGCTTCAATGTGGTCAGCGTAAGTCCGATAGATGACCCGTGTTCGTAAAGGCGAGTGTTGGAGGACTTGTTGTTTGTATTGATAAGAGACGTAGAAGGAGGCGAATTCATCCCAGCCATCCTCGGTGAGTGCGTTATCATTTTCTGATTCAGAAAGCGAGGTGACTATTATCGCCAGTGCGCTTGCTTCCTCAATCCAGCGTATAACGACTTCTAATAATACCAACGGTTTACCATCGGTTTTCAATTGTTCGCAAATCCAGTTCGGATCGGTCTTTGCTAACTCCTCATAGCTAGCAATACCCTTTTCGTTTAGCCATTTTTCCCTCGCTAAACCGATGCCTTTGATGTGAGTAAGGTTGTCTAACATATTCATTTCTTCCTAAGGTTAATAACACGGAAAAAGTTTTGTGAACTCCGTACTCACTTTTTATCGTGCTTAAATAAATGCGTTCTTAATTAAAACTTAATACCCAGTTAAGTGGAATAAAAAGCTGTTAAAAAATTATAAGTTTAGCAATAAGTAAGGATGTATTGCTTAACATTGGAGGTCAGGCTTTGCCTGACTTGCAAGCAAAGCTTGCACTCCTAAATACCCGCAAACTTATTGCCACTAACTTAATTATGCAGTCAGCAGTACTGCTCTTCTTCGTCTTTTTCGCAAATCTGTTGGGCTTTAATTAGCTTGTAAAGTGCGACTGTTTCTTGCGAGGGCTTCAAATCGAATTCCTTGGTAAGTACCTCGGTAACTGTCTGGTATTGCCTTAACGCCAAATGCCGTTGATTTAATCGGGCAAAGCATTCCATTAATCGTCGATGGGCGTGTTCGTCACCGACTTCAACCGAAATAATTTTTCGATTAACAGCAATACACTCTTCCAAAGCGTGTTGCTGATAATAAAATTTACTCAGTTTACCCAGTAATTTTACATAGATAAATTTGTAATGCTCGCGTAACTCCAAGCTCCAATCGTCATAAAGGTCTTCTGCCAGAAACTCATCTTGATAGAGTTCTGCGGCTTTTTTATATTCTTCGATAGCTTCAGCGGTATAACACAGAGCCTCCAGACGCTCTCCCGTTTTGACGTGTTGCTCGAAAATCTCAGTATCAACCTTAATTATCAAACTATGATTTATGTAGTAGCAGCCATCCTTAAACAAGATATGGGTAAAGTTCGACTGCTGGCTTCTAAGTGCCTGTCGTAAACAATACACTGCCACATTGAGGTTGTTACGCGCACTGTTTTGATCGTGATCTGGCCAAAAACGATCCATGAGGACTTCCCTAGGAATAGCTTTGGTTCGATTCAAAATTAAATATTTCAATAATTGTTTTGCTCGACTTTTAGACAAGCGGTCGATTAATTCGCCATCTCGGTAAACACGAAATGCACTGAAAAAATACACATCCAGATTAGGGGCTTCATGATCGTTATTGTATGTAAACTCTGTCATGTCGGTTGAATGCGGCTGAGGAATTGCCTCATCACAGCTCTGGAAAACGGGAGGGGTGATCGAAGGAGTATTTAATGTGTCGGATACGGACACTTTTATTTGAGGATCAATATTTTGCTGAAGATCATGAAAAACATCAGCTTCACTTGGATCACTGCTCGTATCACTAACATTGTCCATGCTCTGGCTTGGCGGATTGCTAACCGCTAACATCTTAAAAATAAGCGTCAGTTGCCCCACCAGTCCTTCATTATGCAATTTTGCCTGTTGGTATAAATGTTGGTGAAAATCTATTTCGAGCAGATTGCTTAAAAATAATTGACCCATTTCAAGCGCATGATTAAGAAGAATTTTACGCGGCGAAGAGCTTAATGACTGCGTTTGATGTTTTAAATTATCCAAAAGAGCCATGAGTTCTTCTTGTCCCATTTTATTAAAGCAATCGGGGGTTGATAATGATGCTTCTGCTGTTTCTGCTGCACGGTCATCGGAAATATTCTTCGGTGGTAAAATAGTCATTAAATTTTCCTCTTGTTACGATAACACTAATGGTTTAGTCTCTATTGAGCCACTTAATGGAAAATTAATACAGGCTGTTGCGGCTTAAAAGCTATTTTTATTAACCTTTGGTGCTAGTTAATTCCAAAGGTTATTAATGACTGCCAGTCCTTTAAAGGACTGGCAGTCATGCTCAAAAGTAAAAACTCTACCAAGGGAGTTCATGCACTTAATTGTGGCAGTGACGTAGCGCGTGGGAACAAGAAACATTTTGTGTTATCCTATCGCGTTCTGTTTTTCATGGCTTCACCACCTATTACCTTATGCGAACGCGCGTTAAAATTTGCGGTTTTACTCAGATTGAAGAAGCTGTTTATGCGGCTCATCAGGGCGTGGATGCGATTGGCTTGGTGTTTTACCCGCCTAGTCCACGCAACGTGACGATAGCCCAAGCACAAGACATCACCAACGCACTGCCTGCGTTTACCACGGTGGTGGCGTTGTTTGTTGATGAATCCGAAGCACGGATTCGTGAAGTATTACAACAAGTGCCGATTGATTGCTTGCAGTTTCATGGTGATGAACCTGCTTCAGCCTGTCGAATTTATGGCAAACGTTATATTAAAGCGGTGCGTATGCAGGCGACTACGGATGTTGCTGAACTTGCCGAGCAATATCATGATGCCGCTGGTTTGTTGCTGGATGCGTATCATGTGGATGCTAAAGGCGGCACAGGGCAGTCATTTGATTGGGAGTTAATCCCTAAGCACTGTGCGTTACCGATTATTCTGGCAGGTGGTTTGGATGAAACCAATGCTAAACAAGCAATACAAGCAGTTCGACCTTACGCACTGGATGTTAGCAGTGGCGTAGAATCAAGCAAAGGGATTAAAGATGCTCTAAAAGTAACAGCATTTATACAACAAGTTAATGTTTCAATCCACACCCAACCTCATCCGCAAGGTGAAACCCACCGACGGATAGAGGTCGGTAGATTGTCCCTCCCCGTAAATGAGGAGGTTACAGCAAAGGATAACGATACCGATGTATCGTCGTCAAATTTAAATATCCCCCTGAATGGGGAAGTTTCAGACCAGCGAGATGTTTCGATGACCGAAAAATATAATATGCCCGATTTACGGGGACACTTTGGCCCTTATGGTGGCTTGTTCGTTGCCGAGACCTTGATTCCACCGATTCAAGAGTTGAATGCCGCTTATCAGCAGTATTTACATGATCCCGAATTTATTGCCGAACTCGATGCCGATTTGCAGCATTATGTCGGTCGCCCCTCCCCTTTGTATCATGCAGAGCGTTGGAGTCGTGAGTTAGGCGGGGCGCAAATTTATTTAAAACGTGAAGATTTGAATCACACGGGTTCACATAAAATTAATAATACCGTGGGTCAAGCGTTGCTCGCTAAACGTATGGGCAAAACGCGCATTATTGCGGAAACAGGCGCGGGTCAACACGGTGTTGCAACGGCTACCGTGGCGGCTCGTTTAGGCTTGGAATGCGTGGTTTATATGGGGGCGGTGGATGTTGCTCGTCAATCATTAAACGTGTATCGCATGAAATTATTGGGTGCGACTGTGGTAGCGGTTGAATCGGGTTCTAAAACGCTGAAAGACGCACTGAATGAAGCCTTAAGAGATTGGGTAACTAACGTTGATAATACCTTTTATATTATTGGTACCGTCGCAGGGCCGCATCCGTATCCTGCTATGGTCAGAGATTTTCAAGCGATTATCGGACGTGAAGCCAAGCAACAATGTTTAGCACAAGCAGGTCGTTTGCCTGATGCGTTGGTGGCGTGTGTCGGCGGCGGTTCTAATGCAATCGGTTTGTTTTATCCGTTTATTGATGATGAATCAGTGAAATTAATCGGTGTCGAAGCGGCAGGTGATGGCGTTGAGACGGGCAGACATTCCGCGCCATTGTGTGCAGGTAAACCGGGTGTATTACATGGCAACCGTACTTATTTAATGTCAGATGAAGACGGCGAAGTTATCGAAACCCATTCTATTTCCGCAGGGCTAGATTACCCAGGTGTTGGCCCAGAACACGCGTGGCTGAAAGACACAGGACGCGCTCAGTATGTCAATATCACTGACACCGAAGCCTTGGAAGGTTTCCATGCGTTGACTCGCATGGAAGGCATTATTCCCGCGTTAGAATCTGCTCATGCAATGGCATACACCATGAAACTCGCACCAACCATGCGCAAAGATGAAATTATTATTATCAATTTATCGGGGCGTGGCGATAAAGATATGCAAACAATGGCGAAACGTGAAGGAATAGAATTATGAGCCGATTAACAAACGTATTTGCCGAGCTGGAAAAAACAGGGCGTAAAGCCTTGATTCCATTTATTACCGCAGGTGATCCACAGCCTGATTTTACCGTGCCGATGATGCACGCGATGGTGAACGCAGGCGTGAATGTGATTGAATTGGGCGTACCATTTTCTGACCCAATGGCAGATGGCCCAGTGATTCAACGCGCTAGTGAACGTGCCTTAGCCCATAAAATGAGTTTACGGAAAACGCTGGCTATCGCGGCAGAGTTTCGTAAGACCAATCAAACCACGCCTGTGGTGTTGATGGGTTATTTAAATCCGATTGAAGCGATGGGTTATGAAGCCTTTGCTAATGCTGCACAAATAGCTGATATTGATGGCGTATTAACCGTTGATTTACCGCCCGAAGAAGCCGAAGAATGCACGGCATTATTGAAAGCACGCGACATAGACCCCATCTTTTTGTTAGCCCCAAACAGTACCGATGAACGCATTCAAAAAATGGACGCGCTGGGTAGCGGTTATATTTATTATGTGTCGCTGAAAGGCGTAACGGGCGCGGGGCATTTGAATACCACTGATGTGGCAAATAAATTGCAACAAATTAAAGCCCATACCACGTTACCTATCGGCATTGGTTTTGGTGTTAAAGATGCGCTCACAGCGCAAACAGTTGCCGCTTTAGGCGATGGAGTGGTGGTTGGTAGTGCATTGATTAGCAAAATTGAAGCAAATTTGGACAATCCAGAACGCGCTAAACAAGAAATTTGTGAGCTGTTATCAGCCATGCGTTTGGCAATGGACAGTGTAGGAGCATAGATAATGAGTTGGTTTAAAAATTTAGTCCCTTCAACCATCAGAACTGAAGGTTCTAATAAAAAAGTGACTGTACCCGAAGGCTTATGGAATAAATGCCCAAGTTGTAACGCAATTCTTTACAATTCTGAGTTGGAAAAAAACTTCAGTGTTTGTCCAAAATGTGATCATCATTTTCGTATTTCAGCGCGTACCCGCTTGAATTTATTTCTTGATGAGCAAGGGCGTGAAGAAATTGCTAAGCACGTTAAACCGCTCGATCCATTAAAATTCAAAGACAGTAAAAAATATAAAGACCGCATCAGCCAAGCGCAAAAACAAACCAAAGAAAATGATTCATTAGTGGTCATGCAAGGGCAACTGCATGGTCAAGGAATTGTCGTTGCCGCGTTTGAATTCAGTTTTATGGGCGGCTCTATGGGGTCGGTGGCGGGCGAAAAATTTGTCCGTGGCGTTAATAAAAGCATTGAATTAGGTATTCCTTTTATCGTATTCACCTCTAGTGGCGGTGCGCGTATGCAGGAATCGTTGTTTTCCTTGTTTCAAATGGCGAAAACCAGTGCGGTATTAACCAAGTTGGCGGATGCAGGTTTGCCTTATATTTCTTGTTTAACTGATCCTACTATGGGTGGCGTTTCTGCCAGTTTAGCCATGTTAGGCGATATTAATATTGCTGAACCCAATGCGTTAATCGGCTTTGCAGGTCCTCGTGTCATCGAACAAACGGTACGCGAGAAATTACCCGAAGGTTTTCAACGTAGTGAGTTTTTACAAGAACACGGTGCGATTGATATGATTATGGATAGGCGTGAAATGCGCGATAAAATCGCTAGTATTTTAAGTATATTGACAGCTAGCAAAACGCCAACAAGCGCGGCAGAACCAACGGTTATTGCAGTTGAAGCGGTAACATCGCTCTTTGAACAAAACGTATAACGCGAGTTCAGTCTGTACTCATGAAGCACTTTGATTCGTTACGAGACTGGCTCGCTTGGCAAGAAAGTTTACATCCTTTAATGATAGATTTGGGGTTAGAAAGAGTTACCAAGGTTTTTCATGACCTTATCCCCAACTACATCAAACCGCCCACTATTACCGTTGCGGGTACCAATGGTAAAGGCTCTTGCATTGCCATGCTGGAAGCCATTTATAGAGCGCAGGGGTATCGTGTGGGGGCGTACACTTCGCCGCATATTTTAAGCTATAACGAACGCATTAAAATAGACGGTAAGCCTGTAAGCGATGAACTGATTTGCGCAGCATTTGCCAAAATAGAAGCAGTGCGAGGAAATACTTCGTTAAGCTATTTTGAATTTGGCACACTCGCCGCGTTTGAACTATTTGCTCAAGCAGAAGTCGATGTGCAGTTACTTGAAGTCGGTTTAGGTGGAAGACTGGATGCCGTTAATATCATAGATCCTGATGTGGCATTAATTAGTAGTATTGGTATTGATCATGTCGATTGGTTAGGCGACACCCGTGAAGCCATAGGATGGGAAAAAGCAGGTGTTTTTCGCACCGCAATTCCCGCTATAATTGGCGATCTAGCTCCACCTGTTTCATTGGCACAAAGTGCAATGGACAAAAACACGCCTATGTATTGTATTGGTCAAGATTTCGACTATAAAAGACAACAAACAGGCTGGGATTGGTTATCGGGTGATCGCTGTATTCACTTACCAAATCCTGCATTAAAAGGTGAGCATCAATACCGTAATGCAGCCTCTGTTATTTTTGCTATTATTAGTTTAGATCAGCGGTTGCCCGTCAGTGAAATAGCGATGCAACAAGGTCTTGCGAATGTTCAATTATCAGGACGGTTTCAATTAATTGAAGGTGAAATTCCTGTGTTATTAGACGTAGGGCATAACCCAGAAGCCGTTAAAACGCTGGTTGACTATCTAAAAAATACGTTTCCAGAAAAACGCATACACGCTGTTTTTTCAATGATGAAAGATAAGGACATAGCAAGCGTTCTTGAAATCATGAATCCCGTAGTTTACGACTGGTTTTTCGCACCATTGGCTAACCATAGAGCGGCTAGTGAAGTTATGATGCAGAGAATTTTTTCACAAAGTTCAGTTGCGAGAGTATCCTTTGGCTTTAGTGATTTTTCGCAAGCATACCAAACGGCAAAAAGCCAGTCACAACAAGGTGACTTGCTGTTAGTTTTCGGTTCCTTTCTTTTAGTGTCCGATTGTTTAATAAATTTAAGAAAAAGTGAGTTGACAAAATGAATCCAGAGCTAAAACATCGATTGATTGGCGCGGCAGTGGTGACCGCATTAGCAACTATTTTTATCCCTATGTTGTTTGATGATCCTGTTGATAATAGAGGACAACTGGTCAGTGAACAACTGAGCATTCCCGCTGTTCCCATCAAATCGCCAGAAGTGTCAGCGAATAAATTGCCGACTCCTGCCAATAAAACCACCAAAGCAACGACTGGAAAACCTGCTAATGGCGAAGAAGAGCCAACCGACTCTGTCGCAGACGCGGAAATAGTCGATGATGCAGATGCTGAAGCAAATAGTGAACCACCCGTCAACGAATCAACACAGACTCAAGCCGATGCTGAAAATGTCGCAACGGCAGAACAACCGCCTGTCGCTGAAGAAGAACCTGAGCCTTTAGATACGGGTGTTGTTCCAGAAGCAAAATCGTCGGTAAAAAAGCCCATAATCAAACCAGTAAAGCCTGTAGAAGCTGACGCGGAAGTAGAAGCAAAACTTAAACCTGTAGTTAAAAAACCAGAAGCCAACACAGCCAAACTATTACCCGTAACAAAACCTGTCGAGACGGTTGCCGTCGTTAAGCCGATGGTTAAAAAGCCAGAAACCCATGCAGTTAAACCCGTAACGACCGCAAAGCCTGAAAATCCAGCGGTAACTACACCAGAGAAAGCGGTTAAACCAGAATTAGTACGTTGGACTATTCTCGCGGGTAGCTTTGGTCAAAAAGATCACGCAACTACGCTAATGAAATCTCTGCGTGAACAAGGCATACCCGTGATCATAGAAACCACTCAATCTGCTAAAGGTACTATCTATCGATTGAAAGTAGGTCCTGAACTTGATAAAAAGAAAGCGGAAGCCAATAAAGCAAAGCTGGACAAACAAAAAGTGGATAACGTGCTGATTTCTGAATAAAAAATGCAGGATGAGCTTACTACTTAGGTCAGCTCATCCCAAATCATAGCTTACAAAAACATATCCCGTCAGTGTGTCGAGATACCCTCATCATCGCCAACAACTCACAATCAGGTTAAATAATATAATGTGTGGTATTGCTGCTATCGTTTCACATCAAGCTGTTAATCAGGATTTATATGATGCACTAACAGTGTTACAACATCGGGGGCAGGATGCGGCGGGCATCGTTACCTGTGAGCGTGGACGCTTACATTTGCGTAAAGATAACGGCTTAGCGCGAGATGTATTTACCAATGCCCAAATGCTCAAACTCAAAGGCAATATGGGCATTGCTCACGTCCGTTATCCAACCGCAGGCTGTACTAGCTCTGCGGAGGCGCAGCCCTTTTACGTCAACTCACCGTTCGGTTTAACATTAGCGCATAACGGCAACCTAACCAACACCGCTGAATTAAAAAAAGCCTTATTCGTTGAAGATCAACGTCATCTCAACACCGACTCAGATTCCGAAGTGCTATTAAATGTATTCGCTCACGAATTACAAGCATTAGGTAAACTACGTTTAAGCGTAGCGGACGTATTTCAAGCGGTATCAGGGGTACATCGCCGTTGCCGTGGTGCGTATGCAGTCGTCATCATGATTGCTGGTTTTGGTGTTTTAGGTTTTAGAGACCCTCATGGTATTCGCCCCATCATATTTGGTGAACGAAAAAGCGAAGAAGGTACTGAATTCATGATCGCCTCGGAAAGTGTCGCGCTAGATGTACTGAATTTTGACGTGGTTCGTGACATAGAACCAGGTGAAGCTATTTTTATTGAGGCATCAGGAAAATTTCATAGCCAACAATGCGCTGAAAAAACCGACCATTGCCCCTGTATTTTTGAATACGTTTATTTTGCTCGGCCTGATTCCATTATTGACGACATTTCGGTATACAAAGCCCGTTTACGCATGGGCGATAAACTCGCTAATAAAGTGTTACGCGAATGGCCAGACCATGACATTGATGTCGTCATTCCTATTCCAGACACCAGCCGCACCGCTGCCCTGCAAATGGCAAACAAACTGGCTGTAAAATTCAGTGAAGGCTTCATGAAAAATCGCTATATCGGGCGCACCTTCATTATGCCAGGTCAAAAAATGCGCGAAAAATCCGTCAGACAAAAACTCAATGCCCTCGGACTGGAATTTGAAGGCAAAAATGTATTATTGGTTGATGATTCAGTCGTTAGAGGTACAACTTCTGCACAAATTATCCAAATGGCACGCGATGCAGGTGCGAAAAAAGTTTATTTCGCCTCAGCCGCGCCGCCAGTGCGTTATCCCAATGTTTACGGTATTGATATGCCAGCAGCGCACGAACTCATTGCTCACAATCGCACCGAAGAACAAGTCTGCGTAGAAATTGGCGCGGACAAACTCATCTATCAAGATCTGGATGATTTGATTGCCGCCGTCCAAAAAGGTAATCCAAACATTCTGCATTTTGACACCTCCTGTTTTAGCAATGAATACATCACAGGAGACGTGGATGATGCCTATTTAGAACACGTTGAAGCACTACGCAATGACGCAGCCCAAGCCGCTCATAAGTCAGAGGCATTTATTATTGAAATGTAAAAAGTGACTAGCTGGCAAATGTGCTAAAGTAATTACAGAGAAATGATTCGGTAATCAACACGTTAAATAGCATAGCAAAAACTAGATAAACTAAGTATAATCTCAAATACTAAAGGGGGCGACATGGCTTCGACGTGGATAGCAAAACCTTAAGTGCATACCGAGGACTGTATACCTCGTAAATCCTACAGAAACTAAGTATTCGCAAATGACGAAAACTACTCAATGGCTTTAGCTGCTTAAACACAGCACCATTCCTTTGACCATCTGTGCTTATGCGGGTGGAGTTCTCACGAACGCTCAGAGGTCATTTACATAAGATCGTGCTGAAACCTGTCTGGTGTGGATGCACAAAAACTCTACAGAATCGCTGATAACTCTCTTGGCTCGTCGGGTCGTTATTGGTTAAATACAAAGTACGAGATAAGTATGTAGACCTTATGGCGGAGTATTTGCGGACGGGGGTTCAATTCCCCCCGCCTCCACCAAATACCCTTCTAGTAACATCTAACGAAGATTTAAAACCCGCAAGTCATAAGGCTTAGCGGGTTTTTTATTGTCTATTGAAGTCCGATAAAATACAGTAACTGATGTTACACACCCATCTTTTAAAATCAATGAGTTACAATTTTCTGAATTCACTACAGCCATTGATTCTTCTGAACGCCTGCGTAATATCAGTTATTAAAGCAAAAATCAAGAAATGTATTTCAAGTTATTCCACTCTATATTCTTGTGTTGAATTTGTTTTTTAGACTATCTAAAAACTAAAATACTATAAAAACCACTGGGTGATTTTCTCCTGCGCTTGCCTTTGGTGTTTAAATCGCTGGAAAGTTGATTTAACAGGTGGTGATGGTTTTACCCGTTCACATTTATTCCTCGATAGTTTCTTATTCCGTCCTTATTCATTTCACAATTGCCCGTTATCTTATTCACCCATAGACAACAACAACCGTTGCCTAACTATATAGTGGAGAAGGTAATGAAAAATACACTTTTAGCGTCAAAACGACTGGCAATATCTGAGAGCGGCTTTGTTTTTGATCCTGTCTCAGGACAGAGCTTTTCCGTGAACGAAACGGGCTTGGTGATTCTGCATTTAGCGCAACACGAAGATGATCTTGACAAGTTGGTGGAGCAACTTGCGGAACAATTTGATGCCAGTATTTTGGAAATTAACCGCGATGTACAAGATTTTATTTACCGACTGAAAGGATTTTTGAAATGAGCCTTACAATTGCAGTCACAGGCATGAATGCTCGCGCTGATAACCCTGGCCCTGGTTTGGCGGTTGCGCGTTGCCTGAAAGAATCAGCATTAGCACCACGAGTGATAGGTTTTGGTTATGAAGCCTTAGACCCCGCTTTATATCATCGGGGTTTTGTTGACAGAGGCTATTTATTGCCTTATCCCTCACACGGCGAAGATGCGTTATTGGCACGCTTAACAGAGCTGCATGAGCGTGAACATTTTGATGTTTTGATTCCGTGTTTAGATGCAGAGATGCAAAGTTTTGCCCGTCTCGCACCAACGTTGACGGGTATGGGCATACGCACGTTTATTCCGAACAGTCATCAATTAGCGTTGCGCAGTAAAGATCGTCTACCCGAATTAGCAGCAGCCACAGGTATTTCCTCACCTAGAACGCAAGCGGTTTATCAAGCCAACTTTTTCCATACTTGCGAAGCGCAAGGCTGGCGTTATCCGTTGATGGTTAAGGGTTTATTTTATGATGCCAAACTAGCTTATAACGCTGACGAAGCGGTCGCTATTTTTCATCGCATTGCGGGTGAATGGGGTGTCCCCATTCTGGCACAAAGTTGGATTTTAGGTGAAGAGATTAATTTAGCAGGCGTGGGTGATGGTCTAGGCGGTTTAGCGGGTGCGGTAATGATGAAAAAACGCGCCCTGACTGATAAAGGCAAAGGCTGGGCAGGGATTAGTATTCATGATGACGAATTGCTTTTTGCCGCAAAACGTTTTTGTGAAGTCACTAAATGGCGCGGCGGCTTAGAGCTGGAAATGTTGCGTGATGAACAAGGCAATCTACATTTAATTGAAATTAATCCGCGCTTTCCTGCGTGGATCTATTTATCAGCAGGGGTGGGCTGTAATTTACCCGATCTGTTAGTACGTCTCGCATTGGGTGAACAACTGCTCCCCACGCCACCGACACCTGCGGGCGTGTTGTTTATTCGTTACGCAGAAGAAGCCATCGTATCACTCGCCGATTTTGAAAATATAACTGTGTTGGGTGAAACCCTGCGCTTTGGAGCATTAGCATGAGTATCACAGAAAAAAAACCAGCGTGGGTTGCCCCCGTTATTGTTCGTCACAGTTCTAGTGGCATGAATAAATTTGGTGGAGTGCGTGAAGCGCAATTTAGAAATGAAATTGCAGGCGTATCAATTGCTGAATTAGTGGAAAAATACGGCTCACCGTTGTTTGTGTTATCAGAAGAGCATTTACGCCAATCAGTACGCCGTATTAATCGTGCTTTCAGCACTCGTTATGCCAAAGTACGCCAAGCGTGGTCGTATAAAACCAATTATATCAATGCGGTATCAGCAATTTTGCATCAAGAAGGTTGTGATGCCGAAGTGGTATCTGAATTTGAATACGATAAAGCTCGCCGCTTAGGTGTACCTGCATCGCGTATTTTCTTTAATGGTCCACATAAACCGCGTTCTGCGTTGGCAAAAGCAGTCAAAGAAGGAGCGCGGATTCATATTGACCATTTAGATGAATTAGCATTATTGGAAGAAGTTGCCAACGAGCAAGGTGTTTTAGAGTTCCCTGTCACTATCCGTTTGAATTTTGATACAGGTTTTACCGAGAACTGGGGTCGCTTTGGTTTTAATCTGGAAAATGGTCAGGCAATGGAAGCAGCAAGACGTATTGCGGCTAGCCCTAATTTAAAATTGACAGGTTTGCATAATCATATAGGTACATTTATCACTGATCCACGCGCTTACACCGCGCAAGTTGGCATCATGATTGGCTTTATGAATAGCGTGGAAGCGGCGACGGGCTGCACGATTACCACGCTAGATATAGGCGGCGGTTTTGCTTCACGCAATGCCTTACAAGGTGTGTATTTACCGCCTGAACAAATCACCCCAACTGCTGAACAATATGCTGAAGCGATTTGTGGCGCGTTAGCCGTTGGTTTAAAAAACCGCGAACAAAACGGTAAACCCTTGCCCGAATTGATTTTAGAAACAGGTAGAGCCGTGGTCGATGAAGCGGAATGGTTAATTTCCAGCGTAGTCGCTAACAAACGCTTACCCGATGGGCGGCGGGCAATGGTGATTGATGCGGGGGTGAATATTTTATTCACCGCATTTTGGTATAACCACGAAGTACGCCCTGCCCGTCCTGTCGAAGGCATACCCGAAGACACGGTGTTATATGGTCCTTTGTGTATGAACATCGATATTGTCCGACAATCAGTCAGTTTACCGCCAATGAAAACGGGCGATTTATTGTCTTTTTGGCCAGTCGGTGCATACAACAATACTCAGTGGATGCAGTTTATTCAGCTGCGCCCTGCGGTGGTTTTAGTTCGGCAAAATGGGCAGGTGGACGTAGTGCGACGTGCTGAAACCTTGGACGATGTTGAAAACCCTGAACATTTACCTATTGATTTACAACCTAATTTTTCTTAACCGTCAGATTTAATCTGATACTTTACAACCCACAAATAAAGGTGATTACCATGAAAAAATTATTAATAGGCTTGTTGTTGGCATTATCTGTACTGCCTTTAACTGCATTCGCTGCACCCGACATGGATAATAACATGGCGGAAAAGCGCGTGGAACGCATGACCAAAACACTGGACTTAAACGCTGAACAAAAAACTAAAATTGAGGCAATTTTTAAAGCCCAACAGGAAAAGTTCAAGGCATTGCAGGATGAAACTCATGCCAGTGTCAAAGCAGTGCTAACCCCAGAACAGGCAACCAAATTTGATGCCCAACAGGAAAAACGTCAGCAAATGCGCAAAGAAAACATAGCCAAACGAATGGCGGATAAAAACAAGTAAAGCAGCCCTCACCCAACCCTCTCCCACAGGGAGAGGGCTTTAAGGAATTTCTGATGATAACTCAACATTCAATCAAGGTTTTTTCGCAGCAACTGGCACAAGGCTATGCGTGGGTGTTGTTAATGCCATCGACTATCGCTGGTGTAGTTCTTATCGTTGCCAGCTTTGCCGCACCCAAATTAGCCGCAGTGGGCTTGTTGGGTGCAAGCATCACGCTATTAAGCGCACGCGGCTTGCGTGTAGTCGAAGGCTTGTCGCCGGTGTATGTGTTTAATGGTTTACTAACAGGGCTGTTTATTGCCGCGCATTATGAAATAAGCTCATATTCTTTGATATTACTGTTATTTACCAGCGTGTTGGTTGCCTTGATAACGCATGGTTTTGCTGGGATGTTATGGCGATTTTCCCAGTTGCCAGTGTTAAGTTTGCCGTTTGTATTGGCTTCGTGGTTGGCACAATTAGCCGCCAGTAGTTACAGCCGTTTAGTACCGATTGCTGATTCTGCCCATCTATCCATGAGTTGGGGCGAAGCATTTTTAACCAGTCTGGGCAGTATCTTTTTTCAGCCTGATCCGTATTTAGGCTGCGTGTTGTTTATCACGCTGTTGCTGACTTCACGCACTTTGGCTTTTTTGGCTGTACTGGGCTTTAGTGCAGGCTTGGCATGGTATCAGTTGTTTACCGTTGACGCGCCGTTGTATGCTGCACCAAACTGGATTTTTAACGCCATATTAGCGGCAATGGCAACAGGTGGTTTGTTTGTTGTCCCAAGTGTTAATGGTTTGATATTAAGCATAATATCCGCTCTGTTAGCTGCGTTATTAGCGGCTGCATTTAGTCAAGGTTTATTGACTATTGGTTTAGCTCCGTTAGCTTTACCGTTTTTATTATCAACGTGGTTCTGTCTGTATGCGGCACAACGCATCGGCAAACCTGTGTTAGTCGGTGAACGGGTGCAACTGCCTGAAAAATCCTTGGAAGATGGACGCTTAGCGCGGGCAAGATTGGGCGATCCTGCCAGTATTCCATTAACACCGCCATTTTTAGGCGCGTGGCAAGTGTCACAAGGACATGACGGCGAATATACTCATCGTGGTATTTGGCGGGACGCACTGGATTTTATTGTCACCGAAGACGGGAAAAGTTTTACCAATAAAGGCTTGGTGGTCGAGGATTTCTTTTGCTTTGGTTTACCAATCGTGTCGCCTTGTTATGGTCAAGTGATACAACTACAAAATACTATTGCGGATAACGCCATCGGTGAAGTGAATTTACGCGAAAATTGGGGCAATTATGTATTAATCCGTTTATATGACGGTGCGACTGTATTGCTTGCGCATTTGCGTCAAGACAGCATCACGGTACAAATCGGTGACTGGTTAAAAGCAGGGCAAACACTGGCACAATGCGGCAATTCAGGACGTTCACCGCAACCACATTTACATTTTTCAGTATTGCGTCATCCCACACCCGAAGCCGAAACCCGCCCATTTCATTTAATCGGCGTGTTATTACAACAGGAAAATAGTCCTGCTGTGTTTCGTCTGTGGGCAAATCCTCAGCAAAACGACAAAGTCATCGCCGCGTGGATTGGCTCTGTGCGCCCCTTATCGCTACGAGTCGGTTTAGGACGTAGTTATCGGGTGCGAGTGAATGGTGGGCAATGGCAACACTGGCAAATTACCCCGCAATTAAATTTAGCAGGGCAATTCTTATTAGTCGCTGAGTCTGGCGCGAGTTGTTGTTGTGAAGAAAATGGCGCGGTATTCGCCTGTTATGGACGTGAAGGTAGCCAAGATGTATTTTTTAACCTATGGTTATTAGCGGTTGGTTGCACCCCATCGTCTGAACAAGCCAAACAATGGCAAGATAATCCACCAACTCGTTTACTCCCTAGTCATTGGCATTGGCTAAGTAAGCTGTTAGCCCCTTATGCCAGCCAAGTGACCGCCAATTATTCACGCAGTTTTGATGATGCCGCCAGAGTATGGCGACAAAACGGCGAGTTTCACTTACTCGGTAAACAAGTCATGAGTATTGAAACCACCATTGTTGCCGATCATGGATTAACTTATCTATCGGCTAACAGCGCGGGGCAACGCTGGGAAATGGTGTTGGAAGGTGCGTTTCAAACAGGCGATGCAGGTGTACCCGAACGCGAATGGACGATCAATATTTAAAACCTCTAATCAACAACAGGCAATCCTTATGAAAAAATCAATCATGCTACTGTGCAGTGCAACACTATTAGCAATACCAATAGCTCACGCAGGTGAAACGTGGAAAGTCAAAGCGGCTGCGCAAGGCACTTATTTAGGCTATGCCAATTCACAATTCCGTGACTCGCTACATGAAGAAGGCGCGGTAGTATCTGCTGATTATTTAGACGAAGGTGGTATTACTGCCAGCTACACACACAGCGAAATCAATTTTAAAAACAATATTGCTAGAATTGATCAAAACGCCTACTTTCTGTCAGGGCGTAAACATTTTTATTTTGATAGCGTACCTGGCAAAATCACGCTACGCGCCGATGGCTATGTTATCGATAACAATGATTCAACTAATGATACTGACAACGTGAGAGCTTTTGCAACGCAAGCAAGCTTTATTAGTCATGACAAACAGTATTACACTGACTTTGGTTATGCGCGTAGCAGTTACCGAAATAATCTAAGAGTTGATCAATACACACCTACCGTGGGTGTCGCCTTATTTGATAGCGCGGGTTGGCTACAATTACGCGGTTATTTTATTGAAACTTCCAATCCAGACCGCGCTCAAGGCTTAAGCTCTACTCAAGCAGCAGAAGTAAAATATACCCATTGGCTCACGCCTGACAGTTATCTAAAACCCAGTAATTTACAAATCGGTGGACTGGTCGGCAGACGATTTTATGCCGTTGATTTGGACGCAGGTTCTGTAGCCAACTTAGCCGATGTACAAACAGGTGGCATTACAACAGGCGCGGAATGGAACGTAGGCGAACACGCTAAACTATTGTTATTAGGTGGTCAAAATTTTTACAAAAACCGAACCATCGGCGATAGCTATTCAGGGGCTTTCGGCTACCTGAATATTAGTACCGCTTGGTAAAACACTCCCACAACTCATAGGAAAAATACAATGAAAAAAATACCTTTAGCACTATTATTAGCTGGTTTATTGACGACTTCTTGGGCTTATGCCGACAATGAAGCCGCGTGGTCTAGCTCTTATGGCTTAGAAGCCAGTAAAAAATATGCAGAAGCTCTGTCAGCACTGAGTGGCGTTTCTGAAACAGGGGCAGATGCGCAATTATTGCAGTTACGCAAAGGCTGGCTCAGTTATTTGCAAGGGCAATACAACGAGTCAGTTAATTTTTACCAAGAAGCCTTGGAAAAAAATCCAAAATCTTTAGATGCTGCATTAGGAGTAACATTACCTTTATTGGCACAACAACGCTGGCAAGAAGCGGCAAAATACGCTAAACAAGTATTAGACACCTCACCCAATCAATATACCGCTTACTTACGCCTAATTGTTGCCGAAGAAGGTGCAAAGGATTGGTCTGCGATGAAAAAACACGCCGAAGAACTCACCGAACGTTATCCCACTGATACCTCCGCGTTTGTTTATCTAGCAAGGGCTTACGCGTGGCTAGGCGATAAAGACTCCGCGAAAAAAGCCTATAGCGCAGTGTTAATCCGATTGCCTAAACATTATGAAGCAACAGCTTATTTAGCGAAGCTATAAAGATCGATTGTTGCCTGCAATGTATCTGTCAGCAAGCGTGGATTTACATTGCAGGCGAAGTGCGGCACACAGGGAAAATGGCAACATCGAACCCCTGCAATGGCCATGGGCTTAACGAATCAGGCGGATTTTTATTGTTAGCCTCTATTCGGCTAACTCGTTGAAAAATCAGGAACTGCATTGGGTTGTAGGGACTACCATCATTAAACCGCCTGTCGTTATCCGCTGGTTTTGCGTTGCGTATAGTGAAACCATTCAGTAACTCGCTCTTAATTTATGCACTAACTTTTTATTGCTACTAAAAGTTACTGCAAAACCTGTCGAATACCAACGAATCTTAACGAACTTCAATGGCAATAAAAAACCCGCTAAGCCTTACAGCTTGCGGGTTTGGTGTACTTCTTTGCATTCTATTGAATGCTTATTTGGTGCCGATGACTGGACTCGAACCAGCATGACCTTGCGGTCACCACCCCCTCAAGATGGCGTGTCTACCAATTTCACCACATCGGCGGTGTTTTAGTGATCTTTCTTAGCGTCTTTACCCTTATGGGTAGCGGCTTTTTTGTCATCTTTAGCAACAGCTTTGTGTTCTGTAACAACTGGCTTTTTCTCAGCGGCTTCAACAGGTTTTTTTTCTGCAATTGGTTTAGCTTGTTCAGCGGGTTTTACTACCTCAGTAGGTTTTACCTCTTCAATCGCTTTTGGCGTTGAGGTATCAACAGCTTGACCAGCAGACTGAGGCATAGGGGTTTCTTTGGTATCAGGCGCGGCGACAGGTAGTTTAATTTCTGGCGTTTTTGCACCTTCTACGGAAGGAAGACCTGAGTTATTTTGTTCAACGGGTGCAGGGCTGCTCATTAAGTCATGTTCAGTACCTCTGTGACCATTTACCACCGCAAGTCCTAAACTGGTGGAAAAAAATAAGGTTGCCAACACAGCGGTTGAGCGAGATAAAAATGACGCTGCACCTTGCGCACCAAACACAGAACCCGCAGAACCCGTACCGAAAGCGGCTCCTGCATCCGCTCCTTTTCCTTGTTGCATTAAGACTAGACCAATAACGCCTAATCCCAACAACACATGAATAACAATAATTACCTGATACATGAAAGTCTAAATTACTCTGAAATTGAATGATAAACCGCTAAAAAGGATTCCGCATCCAACGAAGCCCCACCTATTAAACCACCGTCAATGTCTGGCATGGCAAATAAGCCTTTTGCATTGTCTGGTTTTGCGCTACCACCATATAAAATTTGGATTTTATCGGCGATAGTTTGATTTTTTGCCGCAATAAATTGACGAATGTAGTGATGCACTTCCTGCGCTTGTTCGTCGGTTGCGGTTTTTCCTGTGCCAATTGCCCAAACAGGTTCGTAGGCAATCACTGCGTTATTGAAAGCCGCGATTCCCGCCACATCGATAACTGCATTCAGTTGTTGGTCAATAACGGCGAAAGTTTGCTCTTGTTCGCGTTGTTCTAGTGTTTCGCCGACACATAACACAGGGATAATGCTTTGTTCTTGTGCTTGGCAAAAACGTGCGGCTACTGATGCGTCAGTATCGCCGTAATAACTACGTCTTTCTGAATGTCCTACCAAGGCATACTGGCAGTTGAACTCTTTCAGCATAGTGGCTGAAATTTCACCTGTGTAAGCACCTGAAGCTTTATCGGCAATATTTTGTGAGCCTAGTGCTAAACGACTGCCTTTAATCACCTCGCTAACACGCGCTAAATAAACGTAGGGAACACAAACAGCTATGTCGCCAATATCCGCACTTAAACCAGCAATAATGCCTTGGGCAAGCAACTCTGCACTGGCAAGAGTGCCATTCATTTTCCAATTTCCGATAACTAAAGATCGACGCATTATGATTGCTCCCACATAGAATAAAATCGCATATCATATAGGCTAATAGCTTTTTGTTCAAGCTTCCATTGCTTTTCTGACATCATCGGCGATTTGGTTTGCAGAATTTCTGACCAGTTCATCCTGCTCGCCTTCTACCATGACACGAATTAACGGCTCTGTGCCTGAGGCTCTTAATAGCACGCGTCCTGTGTTGCCTAGTTGTTGTTCAACCGCTCGCACTGATCGTTGAATGAATTCATTGGTGCTGATATTGATTTTTTTCGTGGTTTTAATATTGATTAAAATTTGCGGATATTTTTGCATCCCCGATTTTAATTCATACAGACTTTTACCTGTGCATTCCATTTCTGCCATCACTTGCAAGGCGGCAATAATACCGTCGCCTGTGGTGGTTCTATCTAAGCAGATAATATGTCCTGAGTTTTCCCCACCTAAAATGCCTTTATGTTCAGTCAACATCTCCATCACATAACGATCACCGACGTTGGATCTCAGTAGATCGATGCCTAGGTGTTTTAAGCCATGCTCCATGCCTAAATTGGTCATTAATGTGCCAACCACAGGTCCTAACATCTGCCCTGCTTCTAGTCGTGATTTAGCAATAATGTAAATAAGTTCATCACCATCGACTATTTCGCCTTTGTGGTCAACCATGATGAGTCTATCGCCATCACCATCTAAGGCAATACCTATATCGGCTTGGTGTTGCAGTACAGCGGCAACTAATTTTGCTGGGCTGGTCGCTCCACACTCCTCATTAATATTCAATCCATTGGGTTCTACACCAATGGAAATAACTGTTGCGCCAATTTCGCTGAATACATGAGGAGCAATGTGATAAGTCGCGCCATTGGCACAATCAACGACAATTTTTAGCCCACTAAAATCTAACCGTGTCGGTACGCTAGCTTTGCAAAATTCAATATAACGACCTGCGGCATCACCTATACGTTTTGCTTTACCTAATTGTGCAGATTCTACCGTTGTCATCGGTGAATCAATGTAATACTCTATTTTTTCTTCTATGTCATCGGGTAGTTTTGTACCCTCAACGGAAAAAAATTTAATACCGTTATCGTAATAAGGATTGTGTGAAGCACTGATGACTATGCCTGTTTTAGCTCTTAAAGTACGCGTTAAATAAGCAATACCAGGGGTAGGCATAGGACCTAATAAACGAGTATCTACGCCAGCCGCAGTCAAACCAGCTTCTAAGGCGGATTCAAACATATAACCAGAAATACGCGTATCTTTGCCCACCAATACAAAACCATTACCTTCCTTTGCAAACACTCGCCCTGCTGCCCAGCCTAATTTTAATAAGAAATCAGCCGTTATTGGGCTTTCGCCGACTTTGCCGCGAATACCGTCGGTACCAAAATATTTTTTTGTCATAATGTTAGAACCTAAAAATTGAATAGACACAAAAAAGGAGAAACATTACGTTTCTCCTTTATGGGGTTTGTTCTGATACTGTTTAGCTTTGCTCTGCTGTTTTACCAATTGATGTATCAGATTGTTTATCTAGTTTAATTTCATCGACATTAACACCATCACGAGGCGGTTTGTCATCCCAGCCTTGTGGATCACGGACGGGTTTACGCGCCATTAAATCATCAATTTGATGTTTGTCGATAGTCTCATACTTCATTAAGGCTTCCGCCATTGCGTGGAGAATATCAATATTTTCTTTGATGAGTCTTTCCGCACGTTCGTAATTGCGATCAATAAATGAGCGAATTTCTTCGTCAATACTGTGTGATGTTTCTTCGGCAACAGATTTATGTTGAGTGACTGAACGACCCAAAAACACTTCACCCTCTTCTTCACTGTAAGAAAGCGGTCCTAAGCGTTGTGAAAAGCCCCATTTAGTGACCATATTTCGTGCCAATTCAGTCGCACGTTCAATATCGTTAGATGCACCTGTACTGACTTGTTCCCAGCCAAATACCACGTCTTCTGCAATACGACCGCCGTATAAACTGGAAATCATGCTGTCTAATTTTTGTTTGCTAGCACTGTATTGATCGCGCTCAGGCAAGAACATGGTGACACCCAGCGCACGACCTCTGGGCATAATACTGACCTTATAAACAGGATCATGTTCAGGCACTAATTTACCAACAATCGCATGACCAGCTTCATGGTAAGCCGTCATTTTCTTTTCTTTCTCGCCCATCACCATTGTGTGTCTTTCCACACCCATGATGAGTTTATCTTTGGCTTTTTCTAAATCCGCCATGTTGACAACACGCTTGTTCATACGCGCCGCCAATAAAGCCGCTTCATTAATAAGATTCGCCAAATCGGCACCTGAAAAACCAGGTGTACCTTGGGCGATATATTTCACTTCGACATCATCATCTGAAGGAACTTTTTTCATGTGAACTTTAAGAATTTGTTCACGTCCGCGCACATCAGGTAAGCCCACAGTGACTTGGCGATCAAATCGACCTGGTCTGAGTAACGCTTTGTCTAAGACATCGGCACGGTTAGTCGCTGCAATAACAATAATGCCTTCGTTACCTTCAAAGCCATCCATTTCGACTAATAATTGGTTTAACGTTTGTTCACGCTCATCGTTACCGCCACCTAAACCTGCGCCACGTTGCCGTCCGACTGCATCGATTTCATCGATGAAAATAATACAAGGCGCGTGTTTTTTGGCGGTTTCAAACATATCACGCACGCGTGATGCACCAACACCGACAAACATCTCCACAAAATCCGAACCAGAAATAGTAAAAAATGGGACTTTAGCTTCACCTGCAATAGCTCTAGCCAACAGTGTTTTACCTGTACCAGGAGGACCTACCATCAACGCACCTCTGGGAATCTTGCCGCCCAAACGTTGATATTTAGCGGGGTCTTTCAAGAAATCGACCATTTCCACCACTTCTTCTTTGGCTTCGTCACAACCTGCGACATCGGCAAAGGTGATTTTAATTTGATCTTCTTCCAGCATACGCGCTTTGCTTTTACCAAAACTCATCGCGCCACGACCACCTGCACCGCCGCCGTTCATTTGACGCATGAAGAATACCCAAACGGCAATCAGTAACAGCATCGGACCAAAAGACACCAATAACTGCATTAACATAGACGGTTGCTCAGGCGGAACAGCCTTAGTTTCAACGCCATTTGCTAGTAAATCATCGACTAGATGCGGATCATTGGGCGCGTAGGTTTTAAGTTGTCGACCATCCTGCATTTTAGCTTTAATGATATGCTCATCAATAGTAACTTGTTGAACCTGTCCTGCCTTTACTGAATCGATAAATTCAGAGTAGGACAACGACGAATCAACACGTTCTTTTTGAGAACTTACACCGCTAAAGAGAAGCATCAAGACAACCGCAATGACACCCCATAGGATTATATTTTTTATCATATCGTTCATTTACACGCCCTAGGCTTTGAACATCTCTCGGTTTAAAAAACTGAGCAATTATATCAGGTGACAACACCCTGACCGTCGTTATTTATGAGAGGAACTCACTAAAAACCAAGTAAATCCCATCAGTTCCGTGAATATAAGGCTTAATAAAGATTATTTAAAGCCCTTTGCTAAAATATATACTTCATTACTGCGCGGTCTGGATGCTTTTGGCTTTCTAATGATTACTTTTGTGAAATGATTTTGCACCTCACGATGAAAATCTTCAAAGCCTTCGCCCTGAAAAACTTTCACTAAAAATCCACCGTTTTTTGCCAAAATGCTCTTAGCTGTGTCTAGTGCTAATTCACATAAATACATCGAACGGGGCTGATCCACCGCTTTATTACCGCTCATATTCGGTGCCATATCTGATAATACTAAATGCACAGGCAGACCATCCAATACGCTAACTAATTGATCTATGACTGCTTGCTCAAGAAAATCACCTTGAATAAAATCTACGCCCTCAATCGCATCCATCGGTAAAATATCCAGCGCGACCAATTTATTGCCTTTGCCTAAGCGTTGTTTCGCATACTGTGACCAACCACCAGGTGCTGCACCCAAATCAACAATATTCATACCTGCTTTAATGAGAGAATCTTTTTCTTGAATCTCCGACAATTTGAATACTGCGCGTGACCGATAGCCTTGCGCCTTAGCTAATTTGACATATTCATCATCAAAATGTTCCTGCATCCATTGATTACTGCTTTTAGTTCGTGCCATAACGCCTTATTTTTAGTGTAGAATTAAGTTTTTGATTTTGAGAATAAAACGTGAAAGCAGTCGATAAGAAAAAACTAAAGTCCGAAGCGCATAGTTTAAAACCTGTAGTAATGATTGGTCAGTCTGGGCTAACCGATGCTGTATTAGCTGAAATTGAGCTTGCACTGGATCACCATGAACTGATTAAAATAAAAATACGCGCCGAGCGTGACGAACGCCCGTTAATCAGCGAAAAAATTTGCGCCAGTACAGGGGCAGAACTCATTCAATCGATTGGACAAATCACAGTTATTTATCGATTGAATCCGACTAAATAACCTTTAGGGAAAGGCGCGAGGCTCACAGCCATGTGCTTTTCACTTTGCCATTAACAGTTGATTGATTTTTTAATCACTGCGCAAATTATACAATAAAACCAGCACTATTTTAACAAAATACAGGAGTCTCAATGAATATTCCCAAAGAAGAACGTAGCATTTTAGCCTTTAAGCTACATTCAAAAGTCAATCCAGATCAAGGTAACATTAGACCAGTTGCTGAAATTATTGATCGCGAATTAAAAGAATTGAATGCCGATAATTTCTGCCGTACCAATAGGGTATTTGTCACCACTGGTTATCAAACCCTTGATGAAAAATTTAAAAAGTGGCAAATATTTCGCAGCCCAATAAAACCCTCTGATTATATCAGCGAAAATATTGACCCCTCTGAAGCATCACGGTATTTAACGCAAGGTACAAAAGCAGAACGCCTAAAGCCTAGTGAATTGATTGAAATTATCGAAGGTGAATTACCCGACAAAAACTCCCGCTACTTTGAAGGAGTATACCCCAGCACTGAATATATTTTTATTCAAAACAAAGCGGGAGATTGTTTTGGACCTTTTGCTTGGGAATACAAAGAAGAGGATTTAGGATTTTATTTAGAATTACTGACCGACAAACCCTTATTAAAATCCTATGAAATGAGCTTAGGACAGCTATTTAAAATTAATAATGAAAACTTTGCTAAAAGTGGCTTTAGTTTTTTAATTGATAATAGACCCTATCATTTTCTGTTTTTAAATTTTCATGAGTTTATTAATCAAGCCGATTATTACGATTATGCCTCAGATGAAGAAATTGTTCGCTATTGCTCTAAACTAGCAGGCGAAATAGGGACAACGCCATTCAATAGAGAAAACTGGAATATCTTTAAACAATTGGCAAGTAATCATGCAAAATTCAGCGAAGAACTCAATAAAAGCCGATTAGCGCAATTATCAAAAATTGCCGACAATGTTTATAATGAGCAAAAAGAGATACAAGATAATATTGAAACGTTTTTAAAAAGTAATTATGGCGAACAGCTTATCCAAAACTTTATCTCTCAAAAACGCCCTCAATTATTAAAACATCTGCGTGAAGAAATTCTGACGGAAAAAAACAAAGATATTAATGACAGAGAAGAAAGAATCTTTTTGATAGAGCAGCGGTTAAAAGAAAAAGATAAAGAGTTAAAAGAACTCAGTGCTGACGTAGAACGTAAACGAAAAGAAGCTAATCAAGATGTAGTTTTAGATCATGCCGTTGCGGAACGTAATGAAAAGGTACAATTATTGGATCAAACTATCGTAGAAAAAGAAAAACAACTGAGTGAAATTGTTGAACGTCTCAATTTGTCGGCTGAATTGGATGAGATCAATAAAAGAATCGAAGAAGGTAAAGTTATCTATAAGCATTATGAAAAGGAAAACTCATCTATTATAGAAACAACAAAAAAATTAAAACTTGAGCGTGATAAAACAGAAGATGAGTTACGCACCAAGTTAATAGAATTAAAGCCGTTTGTAGAACACATTAACGGTTCTTTTTTTATTAATAAAACCGAAAAAAATAGAAGCGTGTTTGTTGAAATAAAGCCTCTTGCTCATGTTGATATATTGGAACAACAACGCTTAGTAGTGGAAACGGTAAAGCATAATCTACGCTTAAAAGGACGTTATTTTGATTCATGGCAAGTTGCTAACTTATTAATATCTACCCAACAATCGTTTATTACTTTTTTGGCTGGATTACCTGGGGTTGGTAAAACATCTTTAGCACGGTTAATTATCGAATCACAACAATTACAACCTCGTTTACAAGAAGTATCAGTGGCACGCGGCTGGACATCACAAAAAGATTTAATTGGTTTTTATAACCCATTATCTAATCGTTTCCAATCCGCGAATACGGGGTTATATGCGTTTATTGAAGCCTTGAGTCTGGAAACTAAAAAAGATGAACAAGCAATGGCTTATGTATTATTGGATGAAGCTAATTTAAGTCCAATTGAACATTATTGGTCAGCCTTTATGGCAATGGCAGATGGTGAAGGTGATAGAGTATTACGTTTAGGTCAAGATACCCTGCCTGTGCCATCGGTATTACGTTTTCTAGCGACAATTAACTATGACGGCACAACCGAACCATTAAGTCCGCGTGTCGTTGACCGTGCGCCCGTATTAGTCATGGAAGCGAATAGCGCATTACAAGACGATCACGATACCTCATTAGAAAAAGAAATCGCCTTGCCATTATCCGCCTTGGAAATGAATAAACTATTTGGTTTAGTGCAAGGATTTCCGACTTTTACTGATGAAGAAAGTATTATTTTTAATAAAGTGCGGCAAATATTATCTAATCCCAGTTTAGAAAATGGTCGTCCATTAAGTATTAGTCAGCGTAAAGAAATTATTATTCGTCAATATTGCGCTCAAGCCAGTTCGTTAATGCGCTTTTTTGGCTGTGATGATTTTAAAGCCTTGGATTTAGCCATATTACAACACGTTTTACCGCAAGTGCGTGGTAATGGACAAAAATTTGCTAAACGGTTAATAGAATTAAAACAACTTTGTGATAACGAGGGTTTAAAAGATTCTGCAAGTTATTTAGAAAAAATGTTAGCTTACGGTGAAACAGAACTGCATTCTTACGATTTTTTCTGCTGGTAAGTCACTGTGAAAATAAACTTTTTCGTTGATAATGAATATCACGCGTGGAATGGTCATCATCATGAGATTTATATTATCCGTGCTGACCAAACTGTGTACTTTGAATTATTCAATGTAAGTAATAATGAAAACCCTGTGTTATTCATAGAAAACGATGAATTGGATTTAACGGCAGTTTACAGCGAAGAATTAGGTAATGTTTTTCGCTCGGTTTCTGGTAGTTTATTTCGTGAATCATTTGGGCTTGCCATTGTTAATATACACTTAGCTGAACAACGCTTTGAATTGCGTTTTGAAGTTATTGTAAAAAAAGCCAATGCGCAACAAGTTGAAGAAATGATTCGTTATTTGACCCATAAACAAAATGACATTATGCGCATTTGTTTATCGCGTACTGATTTATCAATAGAAAATACCAGCGATCCAGAAACTATTCTTAATACCGCAGAAACTTTTGTTAATACGCTAATCAGTTGCCGTTTGGAATTGCAATATCATCTACGCAAGCGTTTAATACCGATAAAACAAGCCGCGTGGAAAGCCTCACAAAATAGTGATATTGATCCTTTTGATATTATATTTAATTTAGACGCACTAGAACCCGTATTAGGCGAAGGCGATGTGGTAGTTAATGGACGTAGTTTTTCGATTACTGAAACTGAAGTAACCACACTTGAACAAACCGCTAATGTAAAAGAAAATGCCATTTTATTAGGTGGACTTTATTCCATGCGGCGAATTATTACTACCTTATTGGATACCATTAATCCTGATTTTGCACACAGTAAAATTGCCTATCATGACCCCGACTATGAATCCCTGAATGATGTATTATCACGGCTCACTTCGTCTAATATGAAACAGCGTTGTGAAAATCAATTACTCCAACTGGAAGAGTTTATTCGTTACTTTGAAAAAAACCTAGCGATAAGCTATCAAGGTGAACTTCGACCTATTATGACCCCATTTGTCAGAGCATCGCGGGTTTATCGGCGTTTATTTGAACAATTACACGATTGGTATATTTTAGGCGAGCCTTCTTTGAATGGTAGAAATTATCTAGCAAAATTACGCTCAGTATCAAAATTATATGAGTTTGTTGCCTTATTTAAACTGATAGATTATTTATATGATAATAATTGGACGACTATTGATACCCATTGGTCATCTCAACTAGAATTTGTGCCTTCAATAGTTACCTTTAAACGTAATGGTTTTAAATTAACGTTAAGTTATGAGCCTAAAGTTTTTCCTTATAGTGTGCAGACAAAACACGCAGATTTAGTGGATATGAAACACGCAACAATCAATGGAGATTATGATTATTGGTGTCCCGATCTAGTATTAAGAATAGATTCTAGTGATAAAACTGTTTATTTAGTTTTCGATGCCAAATACAGTTCAGCCAGTAGTGTAAGAAAATATCACTTACCTAGTTTATTAGAAAAATATTTTATTAATATGGCAGTCTATGACGCATATAGCCAATTATTAAAGCAAGAACCTATTGTGGGAGTTATTGCCTTATTTCCCGATAAAAATGCGCCTGCACCTATTTATCTACCCAATTGGACAAAATACGGGCTACATAAAAGACCCACCCGATTACCCATTGTGACAGGACTGGCAATTTTGCCAGAATTGGATACCACGGCTTATCCAGCACTCGATCAACTATTTGCAATTGCTGAAAGGCAATTGAATTAATCACAACCGTAGTGATGCGTTTAGATGAAGTAGGCACGAGCTATTCGCGCCTACTTTCAGCAGTATTTAGATATACTGCACCGCAATAATTTCATACTCAATATTCCCGCTAGGTGCTTTAACGGTGACAATATCTTCAACGCCCTTACCGATTAAGGCGCGAGCAATCGGCGAGCCGATAGAAATACGATTTTCTTTAATACTGGCTTCATCTTCGCCGACTACTTGATAAGTTACGCGTTGTTCAGTTTCCAAATTTTCAATTTCTACCGTCGCACCAAAGACCACTTTACCGTTCGCATCTACTTTAGTGACATCAATAATTTGTGCGTTAGACAATTTACCTTCAATTTCATTAATGCGCCCTTCGGCAAAACTTTGTTGCTCTTTTGCAGCATGGTATTCAGCATTTTCTTTTAAATCGCCATGCGCTCTAGCAGTAGCAATCGCATTCACGATGCGTGGACGCACCACAAATTTTAATTCTTCTAATTCAACGCGTAATTTTTCTGCACCTTTGACAGTGAGAGGTACTTTAACCATTTGTTTTATACTCCGATATTGTGGGTTGGGGTGGGGGTCTAACCCCAGCATTTAAGCTGTTTATTGTTTGTATTGTTCCAACGCTCTGCGTTGGAATGCCTTGTTTGACGCTCCAGCGTCCTATCTCGCAACGCTGGAAAAAGTAGGTCGGAATAAGACCGTCCAAGCGATAGCGCAGGACGAGCGTTTCCGACATCGCATACGCCTTATTTCGCTCCCGCTCAATAAGGCTTATTCCGACCTACAAGGCTATATTGATTCATCAGATACAACCTCACCGTCATCATTTAATCTCAATTTATCCCACCCAAGCTTATGATGTAAATCAGTTATTTTTTTTGTTTGTACTTCAAGAGTGCTAATTTCCATTTCCGATGGATTTAGAAAAAATTTAAATACCCCCAGCCTTGCATCAAGATCATCCAAATTCCAAGGGTCACTCGGATCATCATATACATAATCTGGTGAGGTTAGCATTTCAATCCTTTCTTGCGGAGTAAGCAACTCTATACTTCTCGCTATAGCGATTGATTGCTTAATGAGTTCATACCAAAAATGGACATATTTTTCTGTAAAATAATTACTGCTCTCTTTCCCTGCAATGGTGTCATCACAAAATTTGCCAAATTCAACAATGCTATCCATTAATCTTAAATGAAGCACCAGAATTAACCTTCCTTTACTATTCCATTCGTATGGCACACCTAATTTTGTTAAATCAGTTTCTAAAGTAGAATGAATTTTTTCAATCATTTTTTTCTTAAGAAGATTTTTTTTAACATCGAAAACCCGAAATCCTCCTCTTACAGCTTCATCAGTATCCTTTCTGACGATTCGCACTTTGCCCATCCACTTTCCAGCATTGGTATTAAACGATATTTCGTAGAACATACGGTAATATTGAGATTCAAACTTTTTTAGCTCTTTGTCAATTGTCATTATCATCCAGCCTCACTAGAACAGGATGTTTTAGTTCGTAGTTCGGGTTAGCGATAGCGTAACCCGACATATACTGCACATCACATTGTGTCGGGTTACGGCTATCGCCTAACCCGACCTACAAAATCCTTAATTCAAACTCTTATGCAAATCCTGCAAGCAATTCACATCCCCAGCGTCCAACTCACCCAGCGCGTAACAAGCAGCTTTTGCACCTGCCATCGTGGTGTAATAAGTGACGCGGTGTTGTAAGGCTTCGCGGCGCATGGTGAAGGAATCGGAAATTGCCTGTTTGCCATCAGTGGTGTTTATAACCAATTGAATCTGATCGTTTTTAATCATATCCACAGTATTGGGTCTGCCTTCGTTGACTTTGTACACTTCTTCGCAGGGAATACCTGACGCTTTAAGAAACCGTGCTGTACCTGGCGTTGCCACGATTTCATAATTCTTTTCTACCAGCATACGCGCAATTTCTGGCAGTTTCACTTTATCAGCTTCACGAATACTAATCAGCACTTTACCGCTGGCATTCAAATCTACCCCTGCTGCGCGTTGTGATTTAGCAAAGGCTTCACCAAAGGTTTTACCTACTCCCATGACTTCGCCTGTGGATTTCATTTCAGGGCCTAGTAATGGGTCAACCCCTGGAAATTTCACAAACGGGAATACCGCTTCTTTCACAGAGAAATAATCGGGAATACGTTCTTCGGTAATGCCTTGTTGTTCTAAAGTTTGTCCAACCATGACTCTGGCTGCAATTTTTGCCAACGCATAACCTGTGGCTTTAGAGACAAACGGCGCGGTGCGTGAGGCGCGTGGATTGACTTCTAGCACATAAATATCCGTGCCTTGAATCGCAAACTGGGTATTCATTAAGCCGCGCACGCCTAGAGCTTCTGCCATTTTTGCGACTTGTTCACGCAATTGATCTTGCAGTTCTTTGGATAATTCATAAGGAGGCAATGAACACGCTGAATCGCCTGAATGCACACCCGCTTGTTCAATGTGTTCCATCAAACCGCCGATTAACACGCGCTCACCGTCATAAATCGCATCCACGTCCATTTCCACCGCGTCATCTAAGAATCGGTCTAGCAATACAGGCGAATCATTCGATACGCTGACCGCTTCTTTCATGTAGCGATACAAACCTTCATCATTAAAGACGATTTCCATTGCACGACCACCTAATACATAAGACGGACGCACCACTAACGGATAACCCAATTCTTTCGCGGCATTAATCGCTTGCTCGGTAGAACGTGCGGTGGCATTCGGTGGTTGTTTCAGCCCTAAACGCTCCAATAATTTTTGGAAACGCTCACGGTCTTCGGCTAAGTCGATTGAATCGGGCGACGTGCCAATAATCGGTACGCCTGCCGCTTCCAACGCCCGCGCTAATTTCAGCGGTGTTTGTCCGCCATACTGCACAATCACGCCTTTGGGTTTTTCAATGTGAACAATTTCCAGCACATCTTCCAGCGTCAAGGATTCAAAATACAAACGGTCAGAGGTATCAAAATCAGTCGAAACAGTTTCAGGATTACAGTTGACCATGATGGTTTCATAACCATCTTCGCGCAATGCTAAGGCAGCATGAACACAGCAATAATCAAACTCGATACCTTGTCCAATACGGTTAGGTCCACCGCCTAGAATGATGATTTTTTCTTTGTCAGAGACTCGCGCTTCGCATTCTTCTTCATAAGTGGAATACAAATAGGCGGTATCAGAGGCAAATTCAGCGGCACAAGAATCGATACGTTTATAGACAGGACGGATGCCTTGTTTATGACGCACATTACGCACTTCGGTTTCTGACGCATCCAATAATTTTGCCAAGCGTCTATCAGAAAAGCCTTTACGTTTTAGTTTAAACAACTCGCCTTCTTTGAGCGTAGACAGAGTTTTTGTTGCCAAAGATTTTTCACTGAAAATTAAATCTTCAATTTGCGCTAAAAACCACGGATCAATTTTACTGGAGTCATGCACTTCGGCAATCGTCATACCGCTACGAAACGCATCGGCAACATACAATAATCTATCAGGGCCGGGGTGACGCATTTCACGGCGCATTTTATCCGCCGCGTTATCAGCGGTTAAATCGGTAATTTCATTCAAACCATCAATGCCAATTTCCAAACCGCGCAGAGCTTTTTGTAAGGACTCTTGAAAGGTGCGACCAATCGCCATGACTTCACCAACTGACTTCATTTGCGTAGTCAATCTATCATCCGCTTGCGGGAATTTTTCAAAAGTAAAACGAGGCACTTTGACAACGACATAATCAATTGACGGTTCAAAGGATGCTGGGGTTTTGCCGCCTGTGATTTCATTTTGCAACTCATCCAGCGTATAACCGACCGCTAATTTTGCTGCGACTTTGGCAATCGGAAAACCTGTCGCTTTAGACGCTAACGCAGACGAACGCGACACGCGTGGATTCATTTCAATGATAATCATCCGTCCATCGGCTGGATTAATCGCTACCTGCACGTTAGAACCGCCTGTATCTACGCCAATTTCACGCAAAATTGCCAGCGACACATTACGCAAAATTTGATATTCCTTGTCGGTCAAGGTTTGTGCGGGGGCAACGGTGATGGAATCGCCCGTATGCACACCCATTGGATCAAAGTTTTCAATTGAACACACGATGATGCAATTATCTTTAGAATCACGCACCACTTCCATTTCGTATTCTTTCCAACCGAGTACCGATTCTTCAATCAATAACTCATTAGTCGGCGACAAATACAAACCGCGTTCGCAAATCTCCATGAATTCTTCTTTGTTATAGGCAATCCCGCCGCCGCTGCCGCCCATCGTAAATGATGGACGAATAACGGTTGGATAACCGACTTCTTTTTGTGCAGCTAAGGCTTCTTCCATCGAATGCGCAGTTTTTGACTTTGCCACTTCATAGCCAATTTTTTTCATGGCATCATTGAAAAGCTGGCGGTCTTCGGCTTTATTAATCGCCTCTTTACTCGCGCCTATCATTTCCACGTTGTATTTTTCCAATACCCCATGTTTATCTAAATCTAACGCACAATTCAACGCCGTTTGTCCGCCCATCGTCGGCAACACCGCATCGGGGCGCTCTTTGGCAATAATTTTTTCCACCGTTTGCCAATCAATCGGCTCGATGTAAATCGCGTCCGCCATATCGGGGTCGGTCATGATAGTCGCAGGATTGGAATTGACCAGAATCACGCGATAGCCTTCCTCGCGCAACGCTTTACAGGCTTGCGTACCTGAGTAGTCAAATTCACAGGCCTGACCAATAACGATAGGGCCTGCACCCAGTAAAAGTATGGATTTGATGTCGGTTCTTTTTGGCATATTCTTAAATGTTAAGGTTGGAATTTTTTACAATGTTCGCATGAAGACTCAGGAACAGTTCATTTTTTATAATGATACTTGCAACTGATAATAATAAGTCGGTCAGTTTCAATTTTATAAACTAAGCGATGCTCATCGTCGATGCGCCGAGACCAATAGCCTTGTAGTTCATGCTTTAAAGCCTCTGGTTTGCCCAACCCCTGATAGGGATTGCGGCTAATATCTTTAATAAGATTAATAATACGTTTATGGCATTTTTTATCCAGCATTGCCCAGTCGTTAAAATCATCAAAAGCACTGGATTCAAAGCTAATAATCATAATTTGTTTATATCAACATCAATAAGTTGATTGTTTTCAACGTTTGTTATTGCGGCTAAAAGCCGTGCTTTATTTTCAGGGCTACGCAATAAATACGCTGTTTCATCTTGTTCAACTTGCGCTACTTCCGAAATAGCAATTTCAATTGCTTGATGAGGAAACTGCGCTTTTATTGCCGCAATAAAAGATTCATTTAATTCATCACTATTTATTTTATAAAGCGTGTACATTTTTATATCTGCCCGTTTTAATAATTGAAATTTATAGTGTTTGAATACCTAGATTCCACTAAGCTCCATTTAGGCTACTTGCTAAAAGGAATTTAGCCTCTTTCTCAGAAAGATTTTCGTGATGAACCTCGACTCCTGAGCCATTTTCGATAGAGTGAGATTTATGATTGTATTCAAAATGTTGAGAGACAATACTCTCATCTCTATCATTGCATATACGGAGCATAAATCCTTTATTGAACTCGTCAATAACCTCATCATTATCGAAACTCTCAGCGATATATTCATCTATACCTGACGTTGAATATCTTTGCTTTACAATATTCTTGCATTCTTTGCAAAAAACACTTATTGCCTCATTAATCGTATTAAACTCTCCGAGGGTTTCATCAACCACATACCAGTCTTCAAAATGTTCGATAATTTCAATGTTATACATATGAGCCTCGCAATAGCCTAGATGAAGCGTAGCGGAATCTGTAGGTCAAGCTACTTTGATTTCATAATGCAATTGCTGTTGTTCTGCTAATTTTTTATGAATATTACTAGGGCTTAATTCCAAACCATTACGCCAGCATAACGCCCCAAATTCTAAAAAGAATTCTTTAAAATAGGTTTCATTCTCTAAAGGCTTTACTAATTCTGTTTGTCTATCAATCAAGGGTTGTAAATCATAATCACCGAATGAATTATCCGAAAAATACAAACGCAAAATTTGTTGCTGTATATACTGTGCTTGAATAATTTTAATCATTGTCAGCTCCCGCAATACGTTGTAATGGCTTTAATTCGATAGCATACTGCCAATCGACTAATAATTCTTGTTGATGTTCTTTTGCCCATTCGCGTACTAACTTAACCGCTTTACTGGGTAATGTGCCGGCTAAAACTTCACCGCTTTCGATTGCCATTAAGGCTTGATGACCTTGGTATTCAATATGAAAGTGCGGCGGGTTATGGTCATCATGGTACATACGAATATAAATACCAAAGAAATAGGAAATAACGGGCATATTATTTTCGTATTGTAAAAAATTTAATTATCAAACACCACATCCTCATAAATATCACTCAACCGTAAAACCGCCTGATAATTTTCACAATCAATACTTAGCATTTCATCGGCTTCTAATAATGCGGTTTGCCATTCATCTTGCGTATCTCGAACAAAATATTCAACTTGGGTTTTATCGGTACTAATTAATAAGTAATAACGCAAGCTGGGTATTTTTGTATAGGCTAATAGTTTTTCTCGCTTATCGGTATTGTCGGGGCTGGTTGATAATACTTCGGCGATAAAACATGGTTGTTGTTTGTAATATTCGTTATTGTCCTGCGTATTACACACTAGCATTACGTCTGGATAATAATAGGTTTTTTGCCATGCTAGTTTTAGTTTCATATCGCTCATGAATACCCCGCAATGCCCACCGCGTGCCGCCATGCGCAGATGAAAACCGATATTTAAAGCGATTCGATTATGGCGTTCACTTGCGCCAGCCATTGCATAGAGTTGTCCGTCGATATATTCATGACGCATATCAGCATTTAATTCAAAGGCTAAATAGTCCTGCTCTGTTAAATGGGTGATTTTTTGCAGGGCGGTCATCATTACTCCTGACTATAACTTATAGTAAATAGCGTATTGGAATCTAGGACAGTTCGTCATCATGTTATTATTTTTTAATTACTCACTGCGGTGTTACTGGGGTAAACCCTGCATCTTTAGGCGGAGCTTTTTGTTGTAAACAATGATAGGCGGCATTTTCAAATTTGAAGGTTAGCGACACGGGGTTTTCGTGTTCAGTGACGAACTTTTCGGCTTCTTTCGCGGTTAAATCTTTCATCAAATAAGTTGCAACACAGGTGCAAGATTGGGTGGTGCGGTCTTTGTCGGCATTGGGGTTAGCGGTTGTTTCTCTTTTAACACACTGTTCGGCAAAGGCTTTTTCAAACTGCTCTTTTTCAGCTTTGCTGATTTTTTCGTCTTTGGAATGGTCAAAAGGGTTAAACACTTCTTCTGCTTTTTTGCTGGTTTTTTCAGCTTTGTCATCAGAACAACCGACAACAAATACGCCGATAACAAGGCTAGTCAACAGGGCAAGTAATAGATTTTTTAATTTCATAATGTGCAACGCCAGTAAGGTTAAAGTTTTTGAATGCTAAAAATAATGCTAGAACTTTAGCATTTTATGCCATTATGTTCTAGCTGTTCATTTTCTAATGAATGTTGTCAACGCTTGTTCAGGTTCGAGTTCGCTGATTTCAACGCTATCAACTCGCGCTGTAATAGGTCCTTTATGACACCAGCGAATAAAATCTTCCAGTATGTGGTGGTCAGCTTGGGCAATAATTTCTACCCGCCCATCGTCTAAATTTTTGACACTGCCTAGTATGGCTAATTCTTTGGCTTTATTTTGGGTGAAGTAGCGAAAATAAACCCCTTGTACACGACCTGCAACTATTATTTTGACTCTACGCATTTTTGAATGCTCCAGCAATAATGAATTTTGGCATTGCGGGTAAAATCTTTGGGAATGCTGAGTGTGCTTATATCGTCTACACGCAATCCAGTCAATGCCGCGAGGTCAATTTTAAAGCGTCTAAAATTAGTCGAAAAATATAAAATGCCATCGTTTGCTAATAAACTCAAGGCATTGTTAATCAGTTTTACATGGTCGAGTTGAATATCAAACACGTCATCCATGCGCTTGGAATTGGAAAAAGTAGGCGGGTCTAGGAAAATTAAATCGTATTGTCTAGGTTGAGCTTGTTTGGCTTCATTGGCTAACCAATCGATACAATCGGCTTGAATAAACTCATGTTCGCCGCTGGTGATGTTTAAAGCGAGATTATTTTTAGCCCAGTTAGTATAAGTATTGGACATATCCACTGTGGTGCTTGCGATTGCACCACCGACTGCGGCGTGTACAGTTGCACTACCCGTATAAGCAAACAGATTCAAAAAGCGTTTGCCCTTAGCTTGCTGTTGAATTTTCAGACGGATTGGACGGTGATCTAAAAATAAACCTGTATCCAAATAATCTTCAAAATTCACCAACAACTTACAACCGCCTTCGACAACAGTGTGAAAACGCCCTGTGTCACCGTGTTTTTCGTATTGATCGGTATTTTTTTGTTTACGGCGAATTTTTAATAGCACTTGTTCACGGTTCACGCCTAACACACGCGGAATTTCGGCTAATAATTCGGCAAGGCGTTGATTGGCTTTGTGTTGGTCGATGGTTTTAGGGGGTTCGTATTCTTGAACGTGTACCCACGTTTGTTCGCTTTGATAAATATCGATAGCTACCGCATATTCGGGCAAATCAGCATCATAGACACGGTAACAAGTAATGGCGTTTTGTTTTGCCCATTTACTGAGAGTTTTAAGATTTTTTTGTAGGCGATTGGCGAACATGATTGCGCCAGTGTTTTGCGGTTCTTGTTGGTCTTGGGTATCTTGAGGATTTTGTTGGGTACGCCGTTCGACAGGCTCACGACTAACCCAACCTACAGGGTGAACAGGTTGCGCGGTTACTTGGGCAATGCGTTCTTCAGGTGTGTGCGCTTTGGGAATAAAAAACTCACTTTCTTCAATCTTCAAGCGTAGTAGCTTACATTCCAACGCACCATTAAATAGGGTAATGGGTTTTTGTGAGCGTATCCCTAAACGAAAACCTAATTCTGGATTGCTAATAATCAGCGCGGCTTGCCAACCTTGAAATTTGGTTTTTAACGTTGTGCCAAATTTTTTATACAGTTCAGCAATTTCAGCTTCCTCACCCAAGCGTTCACCATAAGGCGGGTTACATATCACCAAACCTGCTTGCCAACTTTCAGCGGGTGCAGCATTCTCAATATCACGCCGCTCAATATGACAATATTTTGCAAGTCCAGCGTTAGCAATATGGGCAAGCGCGGTATTGACGGTATGGCGTTCTTGGTCAAAACCGATAATCACGGGTAAGTTGCTCAGCCCTCTATTTTTGCGTAATACTGCTTCGGCGCGAAGTTTTTTCCAACACTCGGCATCGTGTTGTTTCCAGCCGATAAAGCCAAAATAATCACGCAATAATCCAGGTGCATAATCAGCAGCTATCATCGCGCCTTCTAATAATAGAGTACCCGAGCCACACATTGGGTCTAGCAATGTGCCGCCACGTTTAGCAATGTCCGCCCAGCCACAACGTAATAACATTGCCGCAGCCAAATTTTCTTTCATGGGGGCTTTAATACTGACATCTCGATAACCACGTCTGTGCAAACTTTCGCCTGATAAATCTAAACTCAGTTGTGCGGTTTCGCCTTGTAAATGGACGTTAATGCGAATACTCGGCTGTTCGGTATTAATGTTAGGACGGCAATTAAAAGCTGCCCGCATTTGATCAACTATCGCGTCTTTCACTTTTAACGCGCCAAAGTGAGTGTTATTAATGGCTTCGGAATTTCTCGCACTAAACGACACTGCAAAACTGTCGTCAGGATTGAGATGTTCAAACCAGTTAATTTCCTGCACACCGTTATATAAATCATCCTGTGATTTAACGGTAAACGTGTTTAATACCAGCAGAATACGATTAGCGGTTCTCGACCATAAACACGCCCGATAAGCGGTTTCTAAATCACCTTGAAAGGCAACGCCCGCCACAGTCGCTTTAATATTTTCTATGCCTAGACTTTGTAATTCTAAGGTCAATAAGTTTTCCATCGCTTTGGGCGTGGTGGCGAATAGCGAGTAAGTAGGCATGGGGGTTTAACGAGATGTAGGTTGGGGTGAGATCAAACCCCAACACTTAAAAGAGGTGGATAACTATTGTTGGGGTTCGCGTACGCACCCCAACTTACGAAACGATTACTAAATTTTAATCAGCTCAACTTCAAAAATGAGCGTGGAATTCGGACCAATATCACGACCCGCGCCTTCTGAACCATAGGCTAACTTGGGTGGAATAAAAAAGCGGAATTTATCACCTACTTTCATTAACTGTACGCCTTCTGTCCAACCTGCGATAACGCGGTTTAATGGAAACGAAGCAGGCGCACCACGATCATAAGAACTATCAAATACTTTACCATCCAGCGTTGTGCCTTTGTAATGCACAGTCACTGTGTCAGTGGCAGACGGTGAAACAGTCCCTGCCCCTTTAGTTAAAACTTCGTATTGCAAGCCACTAGCAGTAGTGACAATATTGGCTTTTTTAGCATTTTCCGCAATGAAGGTAGACCCAGCAGTGCTATTTTCTTCGGGTGTAGTGGCGTTTGCCATTGAAAACATAGTAATTCCTATCAGCATAACAGTAGCAATTGAAAGAATTTGCGTTTGAATTTTTCTCACGATATTCCCCTTTTAAGATAATGTAAGGTTGCTAGTGTATCAAAAAAATAGTTTTTCTGACTAATATAATTGAGTTGATTTTGAACTATTTAGCCGCAGTTTTTTGTTTAGCCTGACAGTTAGATTATAAGGTGTCCCTCAAAACCGTCATAGTTGTCATCCTTGGCTGCACAATGGCTATAGCCAGCGTCGCCAGAATAAAAGTCGAACATCGCGTGGATATTGGCTTTTGGGACAGTGTTGTAAAAATATAAAAGCGTCTATCTGCTTGTTATGACAAACTCAGGTTAAAATAGACTTTTTTCATTTTGTTGATTCATCATGCGCACTTCTCAATTCCCTCTTAATACCGTAAAAGAAACCCCAGCCGATGCTGAAATCGCCAGTCATCAACTTATGATTCGTGCTGGATTGATTCGTAAACTTGCCGCAGGTCTGTATAGCTGGCTACCTTTGGGGCTGCGGGTATTACGCAAAGTCGAAAAAATAACCCGCGAAGAAATGGAAAAAGCAGGTGCATTAGAAGTATTAATGCCCGCTTTGCAACCTGCGGAACTGTGGCAAGAAACAGGACGCTGGCAACATTATGGTCCTGAATTGGCACGGTTAAAAGATCGTCATGAACGTGACTTTTGCTTAGGACCTACGCATGAAGAAATTATCACTGATTTAGCGCGTCATGAACTAAAAAGCTATAAACAACTACCGATTACCTACTATCAAATTCAAACTAAATTCCGTGATGAAATTCGTCCTCGTTTTGGTGTGATGCGTTGCCGTGAGTTTATTATGAAAGATGCGTACTCCTTTCATACCAGCCAAGAATCATTACAAGAAACTTACGATGTGATGTACACCGCCTACAGCAATATTTTTGACAAGTTGGGGCTTAACTACCGTGCAGTGATTGCCGATTCTGGTTCAATTGGTGGCGCGGTATCGCATGAATTTCATGTGATTGCCGATTCTGGCGAAGATGCGATTGCGTTTTCTACGGGTAGTGATTATGCGGCAAATGTCGAAAGTGCCACTGCATTGCTTGAAGAACAAGTCATCGCCGCTCCCAGCGAAGCTTATGCCAAAGTCGCTACACCTACCCAAAAAACCATTGCTGAAATCAGCGAGTTTTTAAATGTCCCCGCACAAAAAATTCTAAAAACTCTCGCCATTGTCAAAATGGAACGTGATGCAGAAGGCGTAGTGATTAAAGAAGCTTTTTATAACTTATTCTTACGCGGCGATCATGAACTTAATGAAATCAAAACTCGCAAAATTATCGGTGAGTTTCGCTTAGCAACCGATGCAGAAATCATTACCCATCACGGCTGTATCGCTGGCTTTTTAGGCCCTAAACTGGATGCTATACACCCTTGTTTATTTGACCACTCGGTTAAAAACTTAAGTGATTTTGTCTGTGGGGCGAATGAAGAAGGCTTCCATTTACGCGGTTGTCAATGGACGAACGATGTCAAAACCAACGCTTTTTATCAGCAAGCCTTAGCCGACAATGCGTTTCATGATTTGCGTAATGTAATAGCAGGGGATAAAAGTCCAGACGGCTTAGGTGAAATTACCTTAGCTCGCGGTATTGAAGTTGGGCATATTTTCCAGCTCGGCACAAAATACAGCGCGTCTATGAAAGCAGGTATTATTAACGAAGCGGGTAAAAGCCAAATCATGATTATGGGTTGTTATGGTATTGGTATTTCTCGCGTAGTCGCGGCGGCAATTGAACAAAACCATGATAGTCGTGGCATCATTTGGTCAGCCAAACTCGCACCCTTTCAAGTTGCTTTATTACCGATGAATATGCACAAATCCGAACGCCTAAAATTAGCCACAGAAAAACTCTACGCTGATTTAGTAGCCGCTGGCATAGATGTGTTGTTTGACGACAGAAAAGTCCGCGCTGGTTTTATGTTTTCTGATATGGAGCTAATCGGTATCCCGCATTCTATTATCATCAGTGACCGTGGTTTAGATGATGAAACGCTGGAATATAAAGCAAGAACGGCAACAGACAATGAAATTATTCCGTCTGTGGGAGTGATTGAGTTTTTAAAAGCTAAATTGGCTTAAACAAAATAGGAGTACAAACCTAGGTTTGTACTCCTTCAAACAATTAATGGCTAGTTTCGACCTTCGCGCCTTTAGTTTGCCCAATCGCCGCTAATACGTCATTAAACCAAGGGGTATCAATATCAAACGCCTTGCCACCTTTAATGCGTGGGAATTCAATGGCGCGTAACACATTGCCTTGTTCTTCATCATGCCCAATTAAACCTGATTCACCGCGTAACGCACATTCCACCGCCAAATCGGTACAGGATTTAATCAAACGAATATCTTCAATATTTGCCGCCGATGCCCGCGCAAAATAACCCGATTTTTGTATTAGAGTTTTTTCCGCACCTAGCATTTCAGCAAATTGTTCACCAAACCACTTTCCAGGGTTCACTGCGTCTAATTTCACATGACCAAACGCATCGCGTGGCACTTCTTGCCCTTTTGCTAACATTTCAGCAACGATAGTTTCAACACCCGCACCTTCAGAAACAAAGATATTAACGCAATCAACTTTATCCATAATGGCGCGTAACCGAGTCGCTTCCGCAGCAATATCAAAACCCATTTCAGGAATAAACACGCCGTGTACTTCAAACGCATTACGGTCTAAGCCGATTTCAGGCAACCATTCAGAACGGTCTAATAATTTACGGTATTCAACTACTGTTGCCGCTGTCAACCAACCACAACTACGCCCCATTACTTCATGAACGATCAACATCCGTGGGTTCGCATTGTTTTCAGCAACCACATTTTGAAAATAACGTGCGCCCTGCTCTGCCGCTGTCCACGCGCCTAACGATTGCTTAATTGGAATCACATCATTATCAACGGTTTTCGGCAAACCAATCACGGTTAAACCATAGTTATTTTCAGCAAGAAATGCCGCCAAATCAGCCGCAGCGGTATTGGTATCATCACCGCCAATGGTGTGTAAAACATCAACGCCATCTTTAATCAACTGATCCGCCGCCACTTTTTGTGGATTTTCGCCTTCTTTGACTAAACCGCGTTTAACGCAGTCTTTTACATTGGTCAATTTAACGCGGCTATTACCAATCGGTGAACCACCAAAACGGTGTAATAAACCTGCTTTAGCGCGAATTTCTGGAGTAACTAGGTATGAATCGCCTAATAACAGCCCCTTATAACCGCTACGGTAGCAAATAATTTCAATACTCGGATCAATCTCCGTATAACGTTCAATCAAACCACCGACCGCAGAACTCAGACAAGGTGCTAATCCGCCAGCAGTAAGAAGGGCGACTTTTTTAGGTTTATTCATAACAGGCTCACTTAAAGTTGAAAGTTAAAATTATCGCGGAGCGCGTAGGCTACCGATGTAGCAGGATTTTATCATAATCATCGACAAGGTAGATGCTCAATAATGTGCTTGCTTTAATAAAGCCTTACTGCAATTTGAAGCCAATAGCGTGTAAAATCCCCCTATTGCAACCAACAGGGACAGCTTAATGACACTTACCGAACTCCTCAAAGATTCCGCCTACAAACTCACCCAATTTACCCCTGTACAAATTCACGCCTTAGAAAACAGCATCATCATTAAACAAATCCGCGATAAAGCCACACCGTATATTGTCTGCTTAGTGCGTGGTAAAGAAATAAAACTCACGCCAGAAGAAGTCGTGCGCCAGTTATATTTAATGGTCTTAATTGATGATTTTAAATATCCAATTAATAGAATAGCGATTGAATATGGCGTTACTTTTGGACGAGAAACTAAACGCGCTGATATTTGTATATTCGATAAAGACCGCCCCACCGTACCGTATATTTTAATTGAGCTTAAAAAACCCAAACACAAAGACGGTAAAGACCAATTAAAAAGTTATTGCAATGCCACAGGCGCACCAATGGGCGTTTGGACAAATGGCGATTCAATTTCTTATTATCAGCGTAAAGACCCGAATTATTTTGAAGATATACCCAGAATCCCCACCGCGTTAGAAAAATTATCCGATGTATTATCCGCACGCTGGACGATTGATGATTTAAGAAGTCTTAATAAACTGGTTAAAGAAAAAAAATCGCTGAAAGATTTAATTCTCGAAATGGAAGATGAAGTATTAGCCAATGCGGGCGTTGATGTTTTTGAAGAATTATTCAAATTAATTTTCACCAAACTCTATGATGAAATGGAAAGCTGGCGTGATAGAAAAAAACATTTGGTGTTTAGAAACTATGGCGATACTGAAACCGAATTAAAAGCCAAAATTCAAGATTTATTTGATAAAGCACGCGGTAAATGGGAAGGCGTATTTACTGATGATGCTAAATTACAATTAACACCCAGTCATTTATCAGTCTGTATCGCTTCTTTAGAATCCGTCATGCTGTTTAATTCTAATTTAGACGTGGTTGATGAAGCCTTTGAATACCTAATAAATAAATCCAGCAAAGGTGAAAAAGGGCAGTATTTCACCCCGCGTTATGTCATTGATATGTGCGTTAAAATGCTTAATCCACAAGAGCATGAAACCTTAATAGATACTGCCGCAGGTTCGTGCGGTTTTCCTGTGCATGGTATATTCCATGTCTGGGAAGCGATATTAAAATCCGAAGGGCTAACCAAAAACCATTTATTCACTGCTGAACAAAAACCAGCGCGTTGTATTGATTATGTGCAGAATAAAGTTTTTGCCATTGATTTTGATGAAAAAGCCGTGCGTGTCGGGCGTACTCTTAATTTAATTGCAGGGGATGGACAAACTAATGTTTTACATTTAAATACGCTCGATTATGAACGCTGGGATGAAAAAACCAAAGATGAAAACTGGTTAGATATTTACGGCGAAGGCTGGAAGAAATTACGCAAATTACGCAGCGATAAAAATAGCAATCGTGATTTTCAATTTTATGTATTAATGGCAAATCCACCGTTTGCAGGTGATATAAAAGAAACCCGTATTTTAGCTAAATATGAGCTAGGTAAAAAAGACAACGGTAAATATCAAACTGCTGTTGGACGCGATATATTATTTATTGAATGCAACTTAAGTTTTTTAAAAGCAGGTGGGCGTATGGCGGTAGTATTACCGCAAGGGCGTTTTAATAATTCCAGCGATAAACAAATCCGTGAATATATTGCCGAGCGTTGCCGAATATTAGCGGTGGTGGGTTTACACGGTAATGTATTTAAACCGCACACAGGGACAAAAACCAGCGTGTTATTGGTGCAGAAATGGGATGACACACTTTGTCCTAAAGTGGACGATTACCCGATATTCTTTGCCACCATGCAGGAATCCAGCAAAGATAATTCAGGCGATAAAATATATGTCGCGCAAGCCGATGGTTCGCCGTTATTAGATACTCATGAACATTTGATTGTTAAGCATGATTTATTTAATCATGATGGGCTAACGCAAGATGGAATTGCCGAAGCCTTTATTGAATTTGCTAAGAAGGAAAACCTAAGTTTTTTTGATACAGCCGTTCGTGGTGAGCTTGTCGAACCACGGGCGGCTGAGTCGTTCACACTTCGACAAGCTCAGTGCGAACGGCTTTTTGATGAAGTGAAATATCGGGCGTTGTTGGAGAGGTTGGAGATTTCAATTATTCAAAAGAGTGAAGCTTTCAAGCCATTTTTTAATGGGAGAATTGACCCAGAATTTTTTCAAAAGTATTACACAGAAATTTATAACAAAATTTTATCGAAAAATAACGAGTTTCTAGGAGATATTGCTTTTATCACAGATGGTGAACATGGTAATGCAATAACATCAGAAATTGGATATTCAAAATACTACGGAGCAAGGAATGTTTTATCTGGAGTTCTGAGTGATAACAACGTTGAATATATTTCAGAGGAGCATCACAAAAAATTGAAGAAAAGTTCATTAATTCCTAGAGATGTTTTGATTAGCTGTGTTGGAGCGAATATAGGTTATGCTGCGATTGTTCCAGATGATATTGGCATTGCCAATATCGTAAGAAATGTTGTGTTAATTCGCTCTAACAGCAAAGAATTTATTAATGAGTATTTGCACATTTATTTATGTTCTAGCTATGGCAAAAGTTTATATATCAGGATGAATACTGGTAATGCGCAGCCACTTGTAAGTTTAGACTATATAAAAACAATTCCTGTTTTTAAACCTTCGATAAGTTTTCAAAGTAAAATAAAAAATTTTACCAATTTATCTCTTGATGCCTTAGAACAATCGAAGAATATTTATATAAGTGCAGAAACCCTACTACTCAACGCGCTAGGCATGGCGGATTTTTCACCCAGCACCGAAAATATCAATATCAAATCCTTCAAAGATTCCTTTATTGCCACTGGTCGCTTAGATGCGGAATACTACCAACCTAAATATGACGAACTGGAACAGAAAATAAAAACCTACACACCCTCTCGTTCCCACGCGCTGCGTGGGAATGAATACAGCACCGCGCCTGCGGTGCGAGACGCGGCGCGTCTAACACTGCATTCCCACGCAGCGCGTGGGAACGAGGAAAAGGGATTTTCAACATTAGGCGAAATTTGCCCAAATCCAACAAATGGCGTTGAAATAAGAGAGTATTGTGAAAGCGGTACACCCTATTTGAGAATCGGCGATTTAAAACAACTACAAATTAACGAATCATCTCTTGTTTTTGTAAATTCCGAAGCGGCTAATTCCCTTATGTCTAAAGTTAAGTTACAAGAAGGTGATGTTTTAATGTCTCGTTCAGGTAGTTTAGGCGTAACTTGTATTATAGAAAAGCAGTGGGTTCATGCTTTAATCAGCTCACATTTAATTATTCTAAGAATTAATGACGTTGAAATAAATCCTTATTATCTAGCGTTTTTTTTACAATCAACTGCGGGTAAACTTCAGATTATTAAAAATAGTAATGGCGGTGTTCAACCAGAGATTAATCATCCCGCTTTAAAATCTATTTTAATTCCAAGATTACCTATAGAAACTCAAACAAAAATCGCCACCCTAATACAACAAAGCTTCACCCTAAAAGCCCAAAGCGAACAGTTATTAGCCACCGCAAAACGCGCCGTTGAACTCGCCATAGAAACCGACGAACAAACCGCGCTGGATTATCTACTATGACTGATAAAACTTTAATTTTTACTGATTACCTAAAATATAGAGCCGAATTACGCGGTTTTAATTTAAATCTAATCGAAAAAATTATCCGCTATTCACCAGAACGCTATGTTGATTCTGAAAGCTGTCGTTATGTCGTCATTGGAGATCACAATAATAAATTAGTGATGATTCCCTATGAAGAAACAGAAAATTCAATAACACCTATCACGATTCACGCCACCACACGGCAACAAATTAAATTTAGATTAACCACAGGAAGATTTAGCCATGAATAATCCAACAATGCGTTATTTTCCAGAACAAGATATTATTCACCTCCTTATAAGTGATGAGGAGGAAATGGAAAGCATGGAAATAAGCCCCAATATAACTGCCGAACTTAACGCAAATGGCGAATTGTGTGGTGTAGAAATATTAAAAGCTAGCACTTTTCTAAGAGATTTTATTTTAGAAAGTACACAAGCAAAGCTGATGCAGCTACAACAAGCCAGTTATACAAATAATTTAATTAAATCGCATGATTAGAAACCGTTAAAAACACCGTTCACCATTGAAACCAACGAACAAACCGCACTGGACACTATAACCGAAGCGACAAACACAGGAATATAAACCTAGATTTATATTCCAATGAAACAAAACCTATTGGCAAGTGAATACGCGAATTATCCTCCTAGCAAGTAGAGGGTTGCCGCTTTTCGGCAACCCAAGCTAATCTTAAACCGTGTAAGTTGAAGACGCTATTTTTCCGCCCTGCCCTGTCCAATCAGTGTGGAAGAATTCACCGCGTGGTTTGTCGGTACGTTCATAAGTATGTGCGCCAAAGTAATCACGTTGGGCTTGTAACAAATTAGCGGGTAAACGTTCTGTGCGGTAGCCATCGAAGTACGCTAATGCAGAAGAAAACGCAGGGGTAGGAATACCCAGTTCTATGCCTAAAATAACGGCTTTACGCCAACCTGCATCTGCTTTTTGCATGGCAGCTATGAAGAAATCAGCCAGCAATAAGTTTTCTAATTCTGGATTGTTGTCGTAGGCTTGTTTGATGTCGTTGAGAAATTGGCTACGAATAATACAACCGCCGCGCCACATTAAGGCAATTTCACCGTAGTTTAATGATAAGTTGTATTCTTTTGATGCTTCACGCATTAAACGGAAACCTTGCGCGTAAGAAATAATTTTTGCCGCGTACAGTGCGTCACGAATCGCATCAATCATCGCTTGTTTGTCGCCTGTGAACGCTTGTACACGTTTGGGCAATACAGCGGCGGCGGTAACACGCTCTGATTTTTGCGCCGATAAACAACGGGCAAATACGGATTCACCAATCAGTGTCAAGGGAATGCCCAAATCTAAGGCGTTAATGCCTGTCCATTTGCCTGTGCCTTTTTGTCCTGCGGTGTCGAGAATTTTATCGACTAAAGGCAGACCATCTTCATCTTTATACGCCAAAATGCCTGCGGTGATTTCAATCAAATACGAACTGAGTTCGCCTTTATTCCATTCGGAAAAAATAGCGTGCATTTCATCGACCGATAAACCTAAACCTTCTGACATCAATTGATAGGCTTCGCAAATTAACTGCATATCGCCGTATTCAATGCCGTTGTGTACCATTTTCACATAATGACCCGCGCCGTTATCACCGACCCATTCACAACACGGTGAACCGTCAACTTGTGCGCTGATGGCTTGGAAAATTGGTTTAACCGCAGCCCACGCTGCTTTGTTACCCCCTGGCATAATGGAAGGCCCGTTTCTCGCGCCTTCTTCACCACCTGAAACGCCTGTGCCTATGTAAAGAATATTTTGTGCGGCTAAGGCAGCAGTGCGACGATTGGTATCGGTAAACAATGAGTTGCCGCCATCAACAATAATGTCACCCGCTGATAATAATGGCACTAATTTTTCAATATAGGCATCAACCACATCACCTGCTTTGACCATTAACATCACAATGCGCGGCGACTCCAAACTGTCCACCAGTTCTTCTAAGGAGTGCGTGCCGACAATCAAGGTGTCTTTAGCCGTCGTTGCTAAAAATTCATCGACCGTGCTGGTGGTGCGGTTATAGACAGCGACTTTAAAACCGTGGTCATTCATATTGAGGACTAAATTTTGCCCCATCACTGCCAGACCAATTAATCCAATATTTGCTTTCATGTTTACCTTTTGGTGGAGTTATTAACGGTCGAATTTTAACATAAAAGCGATGACTGATTATTGGCAGTACAAACCAAGGTTTGTACTCCGCTAACCATTAACCCCCAATAAATGATAAATTATAGCGATTATTGCACCACTAAAATCAAACCATGAAAAAATCCATACAACAAAAATTAGAAAGTCTCTGCGAACGTTACGATGAAATCGCCGCCTTACTGTCAGAACCTGACACCCAAAACAATCAAAATAAATTCCGCGCTCTGAGCCAAGAGTATGCGCAAATTGCCCCGTTGGTTGATTGCTATAAACGCTATGAACAGACTCAAGAGCATTTAGCATCAGCGCAAGAAATGGCACAGGACAACGATCCTGAAATGCGCGAACTGGCAAAAGAAGAAGTCAGCGAAGCACAAAATGAGCTAGAAGCCATTGACCATGAATTGCAATTACTACTACTGCCCAAAGACCCTAACGACAATCGCAACATTTTCTTAGAAGTTAGAGCAGGTACAGGCGGTGACGAAGCGGCGATATTTTCAGGCGATTTGGCGCGTATGTATCAACGCTATGCAGAAAAACGCGGCTGGCAAACCGAAATTATCAACGAAAGTTTTGGTGAACATGGTGGCTATAAAGAAATCATTTTGCGTATTATCGGGCGTGATGTGTATTCACAATTAAAATTTGAAGCAGGCACACACCGTGTGCAACGTGTGCCAGAAACTGAATCACAAGGGCGTATTCATACCTCCGCTTGTACCGTCGCTATCATGCCTGAAGTGGATGAAGTCGATGCTATTGACATTAATCCTGCTGATTTAAAGGTTGATACTTACCGCGCCTCAGGTGCAGGGGGTCAGCACATTAACAAAACTGAATCAGCAATCCGTATTACTCACGTTCCGACAGGCACAGTGGTTGAATGTCAAGATGAACGCTCACAACACAAAAATCGTGCGCGAGCCATGTCGTTATTGGCTTCGCGTTTATTGTCCGCCGAACAAGAAAAGCATCATGCTGAACAATCGTTAAATCGTAAATTACAAGTGGGTAGCGGTGATCGTTCCGAACGTATTCGCACTTATAACTACCCGCAAGGACGGTTAACCGATCACCGTATTAACTTAACGCTGTATAAATTGGATGACATTATGCAGGGTGGTTTAGAACACGTTGTTAATCCGTTGATTAGTGAGTATCAAGCAGAATTGTTGACGCAGTTAGGGGACGATTAAGGTTTGTAGAGACGCGATTTATCGCGTCTCTACGTTTGGATAGAATTACTTAAACTTAGCACTTAGCACTTAGCACTTAGCACTTAGCTTTTAAGCTTAACCTAAGGCAGTAACAGTGCTATTATTCAAAACATTATTTTCACAATGCTAATAGCCATTCTCTAGGCTCACCACACCAAAACATTTCTCACTCTTTCAATAATTGGTAACTTACTATGACACCCCCTCATTCATATACCCTTAATGCTATCGCATTGTTACTTTTTTCCAGCTTAGTACCCATAGCTGAGGCAGCTCCACCAATACAATCAATACAGTTTCCAGATTCTGGTCTACTGATGCGAGAAAACCGCAAGCCGCCTGAACCCCCCAAAAAACAATCAGAAGTCGATATAGAAAATGCCGATCAACAACGTCCACCGATGCAACGCCAAAGTGATCTGCACATTACCGTAGACTATTTTTCATTTACGGGTAATACCCAGTTTTCTAATAACGAGCTACAAGCACTATTGACCAAATACAAAGGTCATCCTGTCAGTTTCGATGATTTACAAGCGGCTGCCGATATTATCAGTGAGCATTATCGTCAAGCTGGCTTTATTGTGGCTCATGCTTATTTGCCCGCACAATCCATCAAACACGGTATTGTTGAAATTGTTATTCTCGAAGGTCACTTAGATGACTCACATTTGAATGGTGAAGCCATTGAAATGATTGGTACAACGCGCATTAACAAAAACGTGCTACAACGTTTTCTCAATACCGCTAAAACGGGTGATTTAATCACTGATGCCGATTTAGGGCATTTAAGTTTACTCATCAATGATTTACCAGGAATTGAAAGTAAAGCTGTGCTATCACCTGGTAAAAAAACAGGCACATCCGCCTTAGGTCTTAAAGTTAAAGAAGGCCCTTTAGTCAGTGGCTATCTGGCTAGCGATAACTACGGATTATATTCCACGGGTTACTATCGTTTTGACGGCGGTGTAAGCATCGTTGATCCGTTTGGTTTAGGCGATCAACTATCGCTACGCATTCAAACCACCGAAACAGGTAATTCCGTGCTAGGCTCGGCAGATTACAACGCGCCGATTAATGGCTACGGTACTCGCGTAGGGGTTAATTTTTCTCAACTCAATTACAGCTTAGCGCGTAGTTTTAAACCATTAGATGCTCATGGTTTGGCGCGTACTGTCGGAGCTAGCGTCACCCATCCCTTATATTTAAGTCGTGATGCTCGCTTAACAGGGATTGCACATTATGAGCATCGTTGGTTGCAAGATAACATCGGTTTCCCTGATTACATTAACCCGCATAATGACCGTGAAATTAACGTCATGAGTTTTTCATTTGCAGGCAGTTTATATGACAAGCTCATTCCCGCTGGTGGTTTAACACAAGGGTTTCTGAATATATCAGCAGGAGAAGTCTATTTTACCGATAAAACCGCCGCTATTCTTGACAGCCAAGCACTCAACTCCAACGGCGGTTATCACAAAGTCAACTGGCAACTCAATCGTACTCAAAATCTACTCAGTGAGTATTGGGGTGATGTGAGTCTTTACAGCAACTTCACAGGTCAAGTCGGCAGCAAAAACCTAGACAGCTCAGAACAAATGAGCTTAGGTGGACCCAATGCCATTCGTGCCTATCCTGTCGGTGAAGGCAGCGGCGATGAAGGCTGGTTATTTAACGGCGAAGCTCGTTACGGCTTACCCACATTTGCGTCTATTCCTGGACATTTTCAACTCATCAGCTTTATTGATACAGGCTATTCACGCATCAATGCCGTACCGTTAGCAGGTCAAGGACGCAACCGTCACCTAACAGGCTATGGTTTTGGTATCAACTGGTTAGGTGCAGCAGGGTTTAATTTACGCACCAGTCTTGCGTGGCGTGATGTGAACACACAACCGCAATCTGATCCCAATCAACAAGCCCCTCAAGCTTATTTTCAACTAACCAAAAGTTTTTAACGGCTAGCTGATACCGTTCGTGGTGAGCTTGTCGAACCACATTCACACTTCGACAAGCTCAGTGCGAACGGTTTTTCAATCAATTTAAGATAAGCTGGAGCTTAGGCAAAACCTAAGCTCCAGCCGTAACAAAATGTATTACTGCCTTTTTCGTGGGCAGTGTGCACGTCCATTTCCAAAGTAACCGTGTTGCGAGCCATGCGTTCAGCTTCAGTTCATCGATTTTATCGACACTAGCTTTTCGTGTATCAATGCCAAAGAGTTGTAGGTTTTAAATCACTTACCAACATTGCTTGGCGTTTTATAGTACGCAATCCGTTTTTGATTTTCACACACGATAGATTTTAAAGGCAGGGTCATCATGAATCACATTTATCACAGTATCTGGAACGACGCGCTGGGCGCGTGGATTGCAGTCTCCGAAATAGCGTCAGGACAAGGCAAACGTTCCTCCAATCGCCGTAAAAAGCTAACGACTACCACGCCGTTATTGGCGACCAGTTTATTGCTTTTTTCCTCTGCAAGTTGGGCATTGCCAACAGGCAATGAACTGATTGCAGGACAAGCAACCGTCAACACGCCCAGCGCAGGGCAAATGCAAATCGACCAAGCCAGTCAACAGGCTATTATCAACTGGCAAGGTTTTTCAATTGCACCCACCGAAGCCGTTAATATTCAACAACCCAACGCCCAAGCGGCATTATTAAATCGCGTAGTCGGTGCAGATGCCAGTCAAATTCAAGGGCAGTTGCACGCTAACGGGCAAGTGTATTTAGTCAATCCTAACGGTGTGCTGTTTGGCAAAACCGCCCAAGTGGATGTCGGTGGATTAATCGCCAGTACTCACGAAATTAGCAATGCTGATTTTATGGCGGGCAAAAATCACTTCACTCAAAATGGCGCGACGGGCATCGTTGAAAACCACGGCACTATTACTGTTCCCAACGGTGGCGTAGTGGCGTTGATTAGTAGCAGTGTCACCAACACAGGCACGATAAACACCCCCAAAGGCACAACCGCACTTGCCGCAGGTAAAACTGTGGATTTAGATTTTGTAGGCGATGGGCTAGTTGGAGTCAAAGTAAACGAAGCCGCATTAAATGCCCAAATCACCAACAAAGGCGCGATTCAAGCCGACGGTGGACGCGTGGTATTAACTGCCAAAGCCGCTGGACAACTTATCGACACTGTGATTAATCAACAAGGCATTATTCGCGCACAAGGACTGGTAGAGCGCAATGGCGAAATCATCCTAGACGGCGGCGATAACGGCACAGTTCAAGTCAGCGGCACACTCGATACAGACAATACAAACCAAGGTTTGAACTCCAACGCCAACAACGGGAGTCCAAACCTTGGTTTGAACGCCAGCACGACAGGCGGCAACATCAGCGTCGCGGGCAATAATATCCAGATTAACAACGGCGCGATAATCACTGCGTCGGGTGATAATGGCGGCGGTGTGATTACTTTTGGCGACAAAGTAAACACCAGTCAAACCAGCGTACAACAAGGCGCGACCGTCAGTGCCAATAGCAACAACCAAGGCAACGCAGGAAAAATTGCCGTATTAGCCAGCATGAACAACGGCACAGTCAATGTCGCTGGACACCTAAATGCCGCCGCCCTCAAACAAGGCGATGGTGGTTTTATCGACACCTCAGCGGCAAAAGTAAAAATTGCCGATAGCACCAAAGTTAACACCTTGGCAGCAACGGGCAACGCAGGAACGTGGTTAATAGACCCACCTGATTTCACCATTGCCAGCACGGGCGGCGATATAACAGGGGCAACCTTAAGCACCAACTTAGGCGGGGGTAATGTGATTATCACCAGTAGCTCAGGCACGATAGGCGGTGTTAATGGCGATATTAATGTCAACGATATAGTCACTTGGGCAGCCAATAAATTGACGCTTAATGCACAGCGCAATATCAACATCAACAGCGTATTAAACGGTTCAGGCACGGCAAAACTGGCGTTGCTTTATGGGCAAGCCAGTGCCACTGGTGGTACTACCGATAACTATTTTATTAACAGCGGCGCGAAAGTAAACTTAGCCGCTGGGCAGAATTTTAGTACCCAAAAGGGTTCAACGGGTGCTGTGACAAACTACACCGTCATTACCAGTTTAGGCGTGCAAGGGGATGCAACAGTAGCCCCTACTATCATGTCTCTGCAAGGCATGAATATGGGGTTGACGGGTAACTATGTGTTAGGCGGGGATATTAATGCCGCAGCCACTAGCGGTTGGAATTTAGTTAGTCTAGTAAATCAAGGATTTACGCCTATAGGTAGTACTGGATCTTTCACGGGCAAGTTTGACGGCTTGGGGCATACCATCACAGGGCTTACTATCAATAGTACAGCAGGAGCAGGTGCTTCCGTTGGTCTATTTGGCGAGACAAACAATGCGGTAATTAGCAATGTTGGCTTAGTGAATGGCAATATAGTTGGTTCATCAGGTACTGGCGCAAGCGCAGGAGTGTTAGTGGGACGTGCGAATGGAGGGAGCATTAACAACGCCTACGCAACAGGCACTGTAACTGTAACTGGCGGTAACGATGACGGGGGGTTAGCAGGATATAACTCTGGCATCATTAGTAACTCTTACTCGGCTGTTACAGTCGTAGCAGGTAGTCATGCTGGCGGATTGGTGGGACATAATGAGGGCACCATTAGCAACTCTTACGCTACAGGTGATGTAACAGGTACCAATGGTGTTGGCGGGTTGTCTGGAACTAACAGCATCAGCGGCATCATCAGTAACAGCTATGCAACGGGCAAAGTGACTGGCACTTCTTCGGTCGGTGGACTGGTGGGAATCAACAACTCGGTCGGTGGACTGGTGGGAATCAACAACAAGGGTGCTAGCATCATCAACGCCTACGCAACGGGAAATGCCACTGCAACCACTGAAATTGTCGGTGGACTGGTAGGAGGAAACAACGGCACTATCAGCAATACTTACGCAACAGGTAAGGTAACAGGCTTAAGCGCAGGCGGTTTAGCTGGTTTGAACAATGGCACTATCAACAAGTCTTTTTGGGATACCACAACGACAGGACAAACTCTCGCGGCGGATGTGAGTAGTACAGGCACTATAGACGCGCTTACCGCAGGCAAAACCACCGCGCAAATGAAACAAATGGCAACCTTTAGCAGTGCAGGCTGGAATATTGCCAACACAGGGGGCAGCTCGGCAATCTGGCGTATTTATGAAGGCAACACCGCGCCGTTATTACGTTCGTTTCTGACCCCCTTACCCGTTTATCCTGATGGCACTTATGCCATTACAGGCGTGAATGCCGCTCATGTGTTTGGTTCAGGCACAGGGCTTTATTCAGACCAACAATTTTATGATATTGCCTTTGTTCCCGCGTTACCTGTGGTAAAACCATCCGATGACGTTAAACCTGAGGTAGAGCGTGAGGTAGAACACAAGACTGTTATTCAAGTCAATGTACTCAACCTGAACTTTTGGTTATCACAGCTCACGCCATTGCAAGTCTCCACCACCTTTTTAGGGCAATATTATGAAAAACACGGTCATTATGATGACTATGTCGATGCGGATTACGGACAGTACGAAAACAATGATGAGACCTCAACTACCGTGAATTATCAATGGCACCAAGATCATGGCAAAAAACACTGGTATGAAAAGAAACAGGATCATAAAAATACCAGCTTTTATACCGCTCTGTTGTACATCCTTGAAAAGAACGGCATAAAACTACCCGTAGGATTGTTGGAACATCTTAAGTTTTAAGCTATCGTAGCTTCGTAGGGTGAGCAAACAGCTCTATCGTGTGCATCACGCGGAACTGTCAAAATTGGTGGGCAAGCAAAAAAACGCTTGTCCACCCTACTTTACTATAGCCAAAGCACAATAAAATGATTCCGTTCGTGGTGAGCTTGTCGAACCACTATAGCCCTTCGACAAGCTCAGGGCGAACGGCTTTATAATCACAAATACTGCGTTAGCTATACCTTACTTCCCGTTTTTTAACACCCATCCAACGCAGATAATAAAAATTTGACTATTATGTAAGCATCGAGTGTAACCCTTCAAAAAAAGACATTACCATCATGAATCACACCTATCACAGTATCTGGAATGACGCATTAGGCGCGTGGGTTGCGGTTTCGGAAATTGCCAAAGGGCAAGGCAAGCGTACATCAAATCGCCGTAAAAATACAAAAGACTGGCAGTCATTTACGCCGTTATTGACAACAGGTTTATTGGTCTACTCAAACCCTGTGTGGGCATTACCGACGGGTGAACAACTGATGGCTGGGCAAGCCACTGTGAGTACGCCTAACGCCAATCAAATGCAAATTGACCAAACTAGCCAAAAAGCGGTTATTAATTGGCAAGATTTTTCCGTTCAGCAACATGAAAGCGTTACTATTCAACAGCCCAATGCCAATGCCGCGTTATTGAATCGGGTAGTCGGTCAAGATGCCAGTCAGATTCAAGGGCAGATCAAAGCCAACGGGCAAGTGTATATCGTTAATCCCAATGGCGTGGTCTTCGGTAAAAATGCGCAAGTGGATGTCGGTGGTTTAGTCGCCACTACCCACAATATCAATGATGCCGATTTTATGGCGGGCAAAAACCACTTCACTCAAAACGGCGCGAAAGGAGTCGTTGAAAACCACGGCACGATAAAAACCCCAGAAGGTGGCGTGGTGGCATTGATTGGTGAAAAAGTCACTAATACGGGGTCGATTAATACCCCGAAAGGCACAACGGTTCTCGCCGCAGGTAAAACTGTAGACCTAGATTTTAAGGGTGATGGGCTAGTCGAAGTCAAAGTTTCCGAAGCCGCGTTAAATGCGCAAATCGCCAACAAAGGCGCGATTCAAGCTGATGGTGGCAGAGTTGTCCTGACTGCTAAAGCCGCAGGAAAACTAATGGACACCGTGATTAATCAAGACGGTATTGTTCGCGCTCAAGGTATGGTAGAACGCAACGGTGAAATTATTCTCGAAGCTGATACCGTGGTACAAACAGGCACACTGGATGCCTCAGGAAAAACAGGCGGCACAATCAATATCAACGCCCGCGCTATTCTTGATACAGGTACAAGCAATGCAGACGGAGTTACAGGCAGTGGTGGAAAAATCACTCTAACTACCAGTGATTCCATTATCCAAACCGCCGCCGCTAATACACACGCCAACGGCAAAACCACAGGTGGTACAGTCCACCTTCAAGCAACTAACAGCGTGTACAGTTCAGGAAAACTCAGTGCGACGGGTGAACAAGGCGGTACGATTAATGTGGTGTCCAATGACCGCGTAGTATTAGCCGCCGCAAAAGTAGACGCATCGGGTAGTAAAAAAGGCGGTTTGATTCGAGTCGGTGGGGATTTTCATGGTGCAAAAACCAAACTCTCCAACAGCGCAAAAACCACCACCATCAACGGCGCGACCACCCTAAAAGCTGATGGCGGTGATGGTAAAGTCGTGGTGTGGTCGGATGAAAAAACCGATTATTACGGCTCTATCAGTGCCAATAAAAAAGGCACTATTGAAGTGTCCAGTAAAGGCTTACTGGCTTATGCTGGCTCTGCTGATGCGGGTGTCGGAGGGCAGTTATTGCTAGATCCAGCGAATATTATTATTTCATCGACGGGGAGCGTTGCGTCTTATGCGTTGATTGATCCACATCTGGCGGAGGGTAACTTGTTTGGTGCGAATGTTGCCTTGCTCGGCATAACAGTGGGCGGCGTATTTGATAAGCAGCTTGGCAAAATAAACGGCGGTGTGTTTACTGAAAATGGCAATATCGCGGTGAGTAGTTCAGGGGATGATTTGACTGCCAACAATGCGGGGGCAGTTTATTTATTCAATACCACCACAGGGGCATTACTCGCCACGCTGACGGGTTCTAATACTGGTGACCAAGTGGGTAGTGGGGGTATCACTGCCTTGACTAACGGTAATTATGTGGTGAGTAGTCCCAATTGGAATAATACAGTAGGCGCGGCAACGTGGGGTAATGGGATTACAGGTATCAGTGGTATTGTTAGTGTCGCTAATAGCTTTATAGGCTCTACGGTGAGTGATCTTGTGAGTTCCAGTGGCATCACTGCCTTGAGTAATGGTAATTATGTGATAGGTAGTGGACTTTGGGATAATGGTAGTTCAGCAATCAATGCAGGCGCAGCAACGTGGGGTAATGGCATAACGGGTATTAGTGGCATTATTAGTGCAGCTAACAGCTTGATAGGCTCTAGTGCATTTGACAATATAGGTGTTTCGGCACTATAACTCCCTTGACCAACGGCAACTATGTAGTAGCTAGTAGTGGTTGGGACAATGGTAGTGCCGCAATCAATGCAGGTGCGGTAACATGGGGTAATGGTAATGGCGGCACTATCGGTCTGATTAATTCCAGCAACAGCTTAATAGGCTCTCTTACCAATGATGCTGTGGGTAGTAGTGGTATCACTGCCTTAAGCAATAGCAATTATGTGGTAGGCAGTAGTAACTGGAATGCTGGTAGAGGAGCTGCAACGTGGGGAAATGGTAATGGTGGCACTATCGGTGTCGTTAACTCTGGTAACAGCTTGGTAGGGTTTAACCCAACCATTCAATTGCTGACGGGTGACCAAGTAAGTAGCAGTGGTATCACCGCTTTAACTAACGGTAACTATGTGGTGGGTAGTGGTAACTGGAGTAGTAACGACGGCTACGGTCATGAAGGTGCAGCAACATGGGGCAATGGTGCAACGGGTAGCATCGGCACAGTGAGTGCCACTAACAGTTTGGTAGGTTCTTTCTTCAATGACCGTGTGAGTAGTAGAGGTATCACCGCCTTAACCAACTGAAATTTTGTGGTGGCTAGCCCTAACTGGAGCAGTGGTAGCGGTAGCACCGTAGGCGCAGCAACGTGGGGCAATGGTGCAACGGGTAGCATCGGCACAGTTAGCACTGCTAACAGCTTGGTAGGAGCATTTAACAGTAATGACCAAGTAAGTAGCGATGGTATCACCGCCCTGACCAACGGTAATTATGTGGTGGGCAGTAGCAACTGGAATACTGGTAGAGGAGCAGCAACGTGGGGCAATGGTGCGACGGGTAGCAATGGCACGGTGAGTGTGGCTAATAGTTTGGTAGGTATCTCTCCTAATACTCAGGTGCTGACAGGAGACCGAGTGAGTAGCGATGGCATTACCGCCCTGACCAACGGTAATTATGTGGTAGGCAGTAGTAACTGGAATACTGGTAGAGGAGCAGCAACATGGAGTAATGGTGCGACGGGTAGTATCGGCGCAGTAAGTGCCACTAACAGCTTGATAGGTTTTACAGCAGCAACTACTTTCAATAACTTTTTCGGCGATTTTGTGAGTAGTGGTGGCGTTACCGCCTTAAGCAATGGCAATTATGTGGTAAAGAGTAGCATCTGGAACAATGGCACAATAACCCGTGCAGGTGCGACAACATGGGGCAATGGGTTAACAGGCATTAACGGAATTGTTAGTACCATTAACAGCCTGACAGGTTCTGCAACAAGGGATTTTGATGATGGCGAAGTTGCTAGCGTTAGAATTACTGGTCTAAGCAATGGTAATTATGCGGTGAGCAGCGATATTTGGGACAATGGTAGCCTAATAGACGCAGGACAAGTGCGCATCGCCACCCCACAGAATATTTTCTTCAACAATGGTCTTGGACAAACCATGACCTTCAATCCTTCGACCATAGCGACTACGCTGGCGTTAGGTACCAGTATCACTTTGCAAGCCAGTAATGACCTGACGCTAGATGTAGGCACTGACATCATTGTCGGTGGTAGTAACGGCGGGGCGTTGACTATGCAAGCGGGGCGCAATCTCACGCTAAATTCCAGCATCTTCACTGCTAACGGTAACTTCACCGCCATTGCAGGTGATCCTAATGCAATTGCTGCTGACCGTGGTGTAGGCACACCCACCATTACTTTAGGTTCGAGTGCGAGTATCAATGCAGGAGCTGGACAAGTTGTTCTAGCGGCTATCGGGGGCAATTTTGTCAATAATACGGGTTCGACCGCTCCTATTACTGCCGCGCAATGGCTGGTATATTCCACCGATCCTAGACTCAATAGCCGTAATGGCATGGTTGCCGATTTTAAACATTATGGACAAGATTACACGGGTATTACCCCAAGCTATGCCAGTTCAGGTAATTGGTTTTTTTATAGCATGACTCCTGTGTTGACGGTGACTCCTAACAGTCAAACCATTACTTACGGTGGTACACCCGCTAACTTTACGTTTACCCTGACAGGATTTATTGATGGTGATACCATCGATACAGCGGGTATTAATGGGTTAGCTGGTTTTGGCATTGACAACTTCACGGGTGCAATTGGTCGTTACAATGTGGCTTATCTAAAAGGGTTAGCCAGCAGTTTGGGTTATGTTTTCATTGATAATACGGTGTCTATTGATGAGCTAACGGTTATTCCAGCCGTTGAAACACCTGTTGTGCTTTTTAACCCAAATTTTTTGTCACAAATTAGCGCGTTGCAACAATCTGTACTGTTTTTACCTTGGGAACACCAAAAATTAGCTAACGGTGAAGATGATTTTGTTGACATAAAAGACAAGGGCATAAAGTTACCCAATTTTGACGATCCTTTCAATATACACTGCGAAGATCCAGCAGGCTATCTTGGCGGTGCATCGCGTAATTGGATGTTAGCAAGCCCAGCCAGCATGACGGCTTTTGTTAATCTAGGAACTCTTTTTAACTGGATAGACGTGCAGTAGAATATTAACAAACAAATTTAGGCTATGTTTTCGTTGATAACACAGCCTCTATTGATGAACTAAAGGTTATTCCAGTTAAGCCAGTTATTCAAGCTAAGATCGTTGACTCAAACTTCTTGGTATCGCAGATTAGTTCGTTACAACAATCCGCACTATTTTTGCCTTTGGCTAATGAAAAAGTAGCCGATGACGATAATTTTCTGGCGATATAGCTGGCACAGTATAAATTGATTACAAAACCGTTCGCGCTGAGCCTGTCGAAGTGTGAATGTGGTTCGACTGTTCGACAAGCTCACAGCTCACCACGAACGGTATCATTTTATTGTGCTTTAGCTATAAAAAACGGCGGTATAAAATTACCCATCAAGCTTCATACCATTGACATCCATATCTATCTGTTCAGATGGGACTAATATTTAAGCTATGTTTAATCATCTTGCTGATATTTACGGCGGATTGCCTCTTCGCGAGCGTCGTCAATTTCTCGCATAATGCTTTTAACATCGGCACGTTTTTCGTTGCTTTTAAACCGCCCAGTCAGTTCAACCTCTGGGTGCAATAAACCACTTTGATACAGCTTCCAGATTTCTTTGCCGTATTGGGTGGTCAATAGTTCAGACGCGAATTGCCCAAAATAATTCGCCAAATTATTCACATCACGTTCCAGCATTTGTGCGGCATTATTATTTGCCGCCGCATTCACCGCTTGCGGTAAATCAATAACAACTGGGCCATGGGTATCAATCAGAATGTTGTATTCAGATAAATCACCATGCACTAGCCCTGCACACAGCATACGCACCACTTCTTTAATCAATATCGCGTGATATTCCAACGCTTGCTCACGGCTTAAGTCAAGATCATTCAATCGTGGCGCGGCATTACCGTCTACATCAGTCACTAACTCCATCAGCAACACGCCTTCGATAAAGTTATAAGGCTTTGGCACGCGCACACCCACTGCCGCAAGCTGGTATAAAGCCTCGACTTCGGCATTTTGCCACGCGGCTTCTTGCTGTTTTTCGCCAAAGCGTGAGCCTTTTTGCATCGCCCGTGCTTGCCGACTATTACGCACTTTACGACCTTCTTGATACACTGTTTGTTGTTGAAAACTACGTTGGCTGGCATCTTTATAGACTTTTGCACAACGAATTTCACCTTCTGAGCGCACCACATAAACCGCAGCTTCTTTGCCACTTTTTAATGGGCGCAACACCTCATCAATTAAACCATCACGCACCAAGGCTTCAAGTCTTGTTGGAGTTTTCATTACCGTCCTTTAATAACCATGTTAATACACCTTCTCCCGCCGCTCGCCCACTGGCAAAGCAGGCGGTTAATAAATAGCCGCCCGTTGGTGCTTCCCAATCGAGCATTTCACCCGCACAAAACACGCCCGATAAGACGCGTATCATTAAATTTTCATCCATTGCTTCAAATTTTACCCCGCCCGCGCTACTAATTGCTTCATCAATTGGTCTAGGTGCAATTAAAGTAATCGGCAAGACTTTAATAATAGTTGCCAGTTTTATAGGCTCATTAAACTCTGTTGCGGCTATTGTTTCGCGTAGCAAACCCGCTTTAACACCTGTAATTCCTAGTCGTTTGCGTAAATGATTTGCCATAGAATCTTTACCGCGTGCTTGCGATAAACGGGTAATCAATGATGACAAGTCTTTATCAGGTGCCAAATCAAGATGAAGCAGTGCTGATCCTGTCTCCGCACAATTATCGCGTAGCAATGCTGATGCGGCATAACACAATCCGCCTTCAATGCCTGTTTTAGTGATGATTAAATCACCGCGCTGAAAAAAACTAACACCCTTAGCATTGCTAAAGCTTAAGGTCACCGACTTTAACGGTTGCCCTGCAAAACGACTGGAAAAATACTCACTCCAGCCGACATCAAAACCACAGTTGGCAGGTTTTAGTGGTGCAAGTTCAACGCCGCGTTGTTGCAGCACTTCTACCCACGCGCCTGTAGAACCTAATCGCGCCCAACTGCCACCACCCAACGCTAATACCACCGCATCGGCTTTAACGACTTGTTCACCATGAGGCGTATCAAAACATAACTGGCTATCATCATGCCAGCCTAACCAACGATGACGCACATGAAACACCACCCCTGCCCTACGCAAACGCTGTAACCATGCGCGTAATAAGGGTGCGGCTTTCATATCAGTTGGAAATACTCGCCCCGATGAGCCAACAAAGGTATCAATCCCCAGATTTTTTGCCCATGCTCTGACAGCCTCAGGGGTAAAATGTTTAAGTATCGGTTCAAGATAGACCCGTTGCTCTCCATAACGCGACAAGAAGGTCTCGAAGGCTTCAGCATGAGAAATATTTAACCCACCTTTGCCCGCCATCAAAAACTTTCGTCCGACCGATGGCATCGCATCATACAGTTCAACTTTGACACCCGCGTGAATTAACACCTCAGCCGCCATTAAACCCGCAGGACCGCCGCCAATGATTACGACCGTCTTATCGACTAAAGACATGAATAGAATTCCTTTCGATGTGGCTGGCATTTACAGCCAACCTTGAATATTAATTATTGATTTTAAAGTATTTTAATTTTCTAACACACCTAAAAAATAAGCCTTAGGATACAGCATCAAATGCCTTAGAACAAAAGAGCCTTGTATTATGAATTGGGGGTAGTACATTTATAGGGGGAATTTTTGATCATTAGAAAATAATTTTAGCGTACCAGACAAATAATTGCGTTCAGTCAGTTGCCGTTAAGCTTGGTACGAGTATTATAGCCTCCGTGTTCGTGACTGGACTGTTAAACCCTCTTGATAAATTACCTGAAGGAATATAACAATGAAAAAAATACTTTTTTTTACTGCTATGATTTTATTTTCACCGCTGTCTTACTCTGATTTTAATTTTAATGATGGGCAATTTGCGTGGGACAATGAATATCGTGAGCATCGACATCATCATCGCCATAATAATAGTTACCAACAAGGCTATTATCAACAAGCACCCAATGTTTATTACCAACAACCGCAGATTCGCTATTACTCACAACCACAACAACCGCAAATTTATTACTCCCCTCAGCCACAAGTTCCCATCTATGTACGACCAGGCGAAATAAACCCTAATCTACGCCCCCCTTGGTAAGCTATTGTGAGATTTACATTGCGGTCGCTTAATGGAGGCTGTAAAAGTATTTTGGTATGGAGTCAAAAATATGTTTTTTGACTCCATAGTCATATAAAAATAACATGGTGGGTGAATTCTTTCATGGTCTTGATAGAGTGACAGTATTAAACGACGTATTGGATTACTGGGTAATGGGTCAAATCTGTAAATCAGATTAAAATTACACGCAGAAAAAAGCCAACACGTCAGTGCAAGTTTATCCTAAGCTCACTGAACTCAGCACAAACAGCAGACTGGAATCAGACTAGAAGCCGCAGATAGATGAGCCGTGATCTTATGTCAGTCATAAAGCTAACCAACGCTGGTTGTGGTATGCCATTGACCATACCACCAACACCATACTGGCTTAGGTGTTTGGCAAACGTAAAGATGAAGTCTTTCAGATACTCAAAACACGGCTTGTGCCTTAGATTCTACACTGATAACTGAGGCGCGTATCAACGCCACCTAGCCCCTGACAAGCATGAAATCGGCAAGCACAACACTCAGATCAATCGCAAAACACTCTGCTTTTCAAAACTAGAATGATCGCATGATACCGTTATCGGCTTACTCATCAACAAGGTCGAGTTTGGGCTTGATATTCTTGTGTAATTACAGATTTAACCCATTACCATACATGGGCGGTTATGCCTAAACCTTGGGTGGTTGAGCGTACTTTTGCGTGGTTAATAACTTTCGCCGTCTAGCCAAGGATTTTGAAATCCTTACTGCAACTTCAGAAAATATGATCCGAATTACAATGATAAATCTAACCCTTGCTTGTGTATTTAATGTTTTGCCAGACAGTTTCTTAGTTATGGATTAGAAAAAAGCTAAAGCTGTTTTACTCCGAGTTAATTTAACACATAAGGTCAATAAGTTTTCATCAACCCATCCAAGGTTAATTTACAGCTAGGCACAAACACTTGCATAAAAAAAATCACTTCGGGCTGTTGAGATTCAGCTATTTTTAACGCTAACTGCTCGGATGCTGTTTCAAATTCACGGTTGCCTGCTTTTAATTCCGACTGACATTTTAAATAGGCGGATATTTTATCGGCCGCTTTAATCAACTCAAGGTGGGCTGAGGGGATTTGTTCATGCTGAATCAGGGCGCGAAAATCCGTTTGTAGCTCTTCGGGCAATAATGCCAATAATTCAAATTCGGCGCGTTGTTCAATTTGTTTATAAGCGGCGTTAATTTCGGGCGAGTGGTATTTAATCGGCGTGGGCAAATCGCCCGTAATAACTTCGGTGATGTCATGATACAAAGCGGCAGTGGCTACTGCATTGGCATCGACTGTGCCGTGATAATAACGGTTTTTGATTAAGGCGAGGGTGTGGGCAATCACCGCCACTTCCCAACTGTGTTCCATAACATTTTCTTCGTGGGCGTTGCGCTTCAATCCCCAGCGTTTAATCCAACGTAATCTCGATAAATAGGCGTAAAAACTACTTGTTAGCGTGATGGGTTTCATGATTTTCTGTTATCTTGTTTGTTTTACAGCGTATTTTACTCATATAAAACATATTATGCTTATTCAGTGGTATCCAGGTCACATGCACAAAGCGAGCAAAGAAGTTAAACTTCTGATGCCGCAGGTTGATTTAATTATTGAAGTTCTCGATGCTCGCATTCCTTTTAGCAGCCAAAATCCAATGATTGCCGCGCTACGCGGCGATAAACCCACCATCAAAATTCTCAGTAAAAGTGATTTAGCTGATCCTGAGATGACACAACTCTGGCAAACTTATTTAGAGCAAGAACACGGTGTAAAAACCTTGGCTGTTACCAGCCAAAACCCCGAAAAAATTCGCCAACTGATCGATTTATGTCACAAGCTGTTTCCTGACAAAGCAGAAGATGGTAAGTTAATTAATGCGCTAATTATGGGCATTCCCAATGTCGGCAAATCGACTTTAATAAATATCCTTGCTAGTCGAACCATTGCAAAAACAGGTAATGAACCCGCCGTGACTAAAATGCAGCAACGCATTGATTTGGGCAATGGCATTATTTTATTTGATATGCCAGGGTTGCTGTGGGGCAATGTGGAAAATCGTAACAGCGGTTATCGCTTGGCAACTACGGGCGCGATTCGAGACACGGCGATAGATCATGATGATATTGCATCTTTTGCCGCTGAGGCGTTGTTGCGCCAGTATCCCGATTTAATTAAAGCGCGTTTTCAATTAGACGTTTTACCCGAAAAAGAAGAAGAATTATTGAAAATAATCGGCACACAACGCGGCTGTTTGCGCTCAGGTGGACGAGTGGAAATGGACAAAGCGGCGAAAATTTTCTTAGCAGAATACCGTGCGGGAACGATAGGTAGAATTACGCTGGAAACGCCTGCGATGATGGAACAGGAATTGGTTGAGCTAGAAGTGACTCGTGCTGAAAAAGCCGCTAAAAAATTGGCTAGAAAGAAAAAACAACGATAATTTGCATTACGCAGGTTGCACTTTATCACCGCGCCACGGTGCAACTTTAACTAACAGTAACATTCCTGGTAGAGTCAAAGCAAAACACAAAAAATAAAAATTCGTCCAACCTAGTGCGGGGATATGACATAACGGCATATCAAATAAACTAATATCGCCGCCTTCAACAAAATACCCTGCTAACGCATTAGCCAATGAGCGGGGCGTAGCTGCAAAACTGGTGAATAATGCAAATTGTGTTGCTGCATAAACGGGATTAGTTGTGGTGGCAACATAAGCCACAAATGCCGCTGTGCCTAGTCCCATGCCAAAACTTTCAATAGCAATCACGAAGGCTAAACTGGCTAAACTATGCGCTACGGTTGCCAGCCACGCGAAACCCAAAATAACCAGTGCTTGTAATACCCCAAACACCCACAAAGCGCGATTAATACCGATATACACCATCCAAATACCACCCAAAATACCGCCAGCAATACTTGCCCACAGCCCTGCATTCTTAGCCACTATGCCAATTTCCGTTTTACTAAAACCTAAATCTAAATAAAATGGCGTGAGTAAGGCACTCGCCATTGTATCGCCCAGTTTATAAAAAAAGATAAAGGCAAGAATGGTCAAAGCGGTAACTAGCCCTTGGCGTTGAAAAAAATCACGAAACGGCTCAACAATAGCAGAACGTAAGGTTTTTGGGGCGTTGGCAGAATAAATCGGCTCTTTTACCGATAAACTCAGCAAAATACCAGGAATCATGAATACCGCAGTGATGGGATAAACCACCGACCAAGGCAAAAAATCTGCCAGTATTAACGATAATGAACCTGGAATTAAACTGGCTAATTTGTAAGCATTGACATGAATCACGCTACCTAAGCCTTGTTCAGTTTCGTGTAATAACTCACGCCTAAAAGCATCAATAGCAATATCTTGAGTTGCCGATAAAAACGCTACCATTACCGCCAATACCACGATGATGCTTAAATCATCCTTGGGCGAAAAATAACCGAACACGGGTAATATTGCCAATAAACCTAGTTGAGTCAATAACATCCAAGTACGCCGCCGCCCCAAACTCAGCGTATAACGATCACATAAAGGCGACCACAAAAACTTCCAAGTGTAGGGAAGTTGAATCAGCGTCAATAAGCCGATAGTTTTTAAATCCACCCCTGCTTCTCGAAACCAAGCGGCAAACAGATTAATCAGTATATATAATGGTAATCCTGAAGAAAATCCTGTCAATACACATAACAGTAGACGACGATTGGCAAATGGTTCAAGAGAGGGGCTTATTTTCATTGATGATTTAGTATGAGCTGGGGTGAGCTACAACCCCCCCCCAACAGCTAGGCTTAACGGATAGTTTTTTGTTGAGGGTTTATTTTCTCACCCCCGCTATTTACTTTTTAACTTCAGGCTTATCCAATAAGGCTTTGGCAGCGGCAGTATCGGCTTGAACTTTTTCGGTAAGTATTTTTAATTTCGCTTGTCGCTCAGTGGCAGATTTAACGATACTGGCATTATCATCATTGGCTTCTTTAATCACACAAGCGTTGTAGATGCCGACTTTTTCTTGCCATTCGTTGATCGTTGTAACGCTTTTATTGTAGTTATCAACCGTAGTCTGATTAACTTTGGGGGCAGTAGGTTCAGCCCCACAACCACTAGGTGTCCAAACACCTTTAGCAATAGTACCTGCTGAACAAACAAAAGTCATAGCCGATAATATGATTACAGCAAAAAGTGTACGTTGTCTCATTTTGTGTTCCTTTAAGAATTAGGTTGGATTTTAACGTGCGGTACATCGCATTTTACTTAGGCTATGGACACTATGCTAGTGTCATTTTTTGAATTGCTAGAAACAACTAGCAGTACACAGGGTAAAATAACCGTTTTATCAGTTTTAAATGTGGGAGTATGGTTCATTGAACACAAAATTTTTTATAGGCTGCTTATTGTTATTCATAGTGATTGATTGTCAGGCGGGTATAGTGGCGCAACGCTGGTCAAAAATTACTCAGCCAACGCTAGGTGTGGCGCAAAGTATTGGTGGCTATAGCGCGGGGTGTTTAAAAGGCGCGGCAACCTTGCCAACTGACGGCACAGGTTATCAAGTCATGCGCTTGTCGCGTAAGCGATTTTATGGGCATCCTGATTTAATGCTGTTTATCGAAAATCTGGCTCAAAGCGTTTATACGCAACAGCTAGGCACGTTACTCATTGGTGATTTAGGACAACCACGCGGAGGTCCAACGGTTAGTGGACACCGTAGTCATCAAACAGGTTTGGATGTCGATATTTGGTTTTTGTTATCACCCGAAGCCAATAGCCGCCCTTTAACAGTTTCTGAACGCGAAAAATGGAGTGCGTCTTCGGTATTACTGGGTAAATCCGATGACATAGATTTTAATCAATGGTCTTTAGCAAATGCCCAAATATTAGAACTCGCGGCGCGAATGCCAGAAGTTGACCGTATTTTTGTTAATGCCAGTGTTAAACGCCAGTTATGCAACAGTACCGCTAAGCGCGATTGGCTCAGAAAAATTCGCCCGTGGTGGAAACATGACGACCATTTTCATGTACGCTTAAAATGCCCAGCTGACAGCAAAGAATGCCAAAACCAAGATCCGCTTCCGCAAGGTGATGGTTGTGACAAACTGGCGTGGTGGTTTACTGCCGAAGCTAAAAACCCACCGCCTTCACCAATCACCGAACCTGTTGAACCTATTTTGCCTGTGTCGTGTGATGCAGTATTAAAAGAATAAATCCGTGTCCAATTTGCTAAAGGTTAACGTGATGCTGAAAATTACATTTTTTCTGATACTTGCTGTATTTGGGCAATCATTATTTGCTAAAACGATTTCAAAATCTGCGGTAATTCTTGAAAAAAGAACCCTCACTGCTAATCGTCAAATGGTTTTGTGGATGGAAAATCCGACTAAAAATCCGCGTGCAGTGCCAGATGAAACATACACTTGTCCAGAATTTACTCGAGGTCATTATTATTCTGGTATTACTAACGTTTCCCTCGTTGATACAAAAACAACGGCTATTCTCAACACCTTAGAAATTCAATTAGATACTGACAACAAGATTGATTTGCCGTATTTGATTAAACGCGGGGTTTATTATGCGGTTCCAAAAATCAACAAAAACCAAGAAGGTAAACCGTTATTGCTGAATTTAAAAGATTACAATAATGACGGCAAAGCTCATGAATTTGCTTTGTTTGATGCGTGGGGCTGTATGGGTTTAGGAACGACTTTAATCGGTTACAGCGAAAAACAAGATAAAATCATTCAGTATCAAACAGAATTAAAATCGGCTAACGATACCTCCAAAGATTATTGGGTTGATTACCTTTTTCAACACTCGCCAGATAAACAGGGAATTTGGCGGTATGAAATTGATTATCGCGGACGCGCTGGAACATTGGATAAATATGAAGTCCGTTATGATAAAGAACACGAGTTATTTTACGGCACACTAATCAGTATTCCTGACACTGAGTAAGTTATCGATTTTATAAAAATATTCCTAAACGCGCTGTTCGACTTTTATTTAAGTAGTTGAAAAGGCAGGACGGTGAAAGCGTAGGGTTATTTTTTTGAGAAGCCGTAACGAAACGGAGAGCCGATATGCCAGTAGAAGGTGAGTATTACTTCATGCTGGTTTACTGTTAAACACTGTGTTGTTGGGTTGCCAAAAAGCAGCAACCCAAGCATTACACTTAAGTTTATTTTGGATAGCCTTGTTGTGGGTATCCTTGCTGTTGCTGTGGATAGCCTTGTTGTGGGTATCCTTGTGGCTGTTGTGGATAGCCTTGTTGTGGGTATCCTTGTGGCTGTTGTGGATAGCCTTGTTGTGGGTATCCTTGTGGCTGTTGTGGATAGCTTTGTTGCGGGTATCCTTGTTGCTGCTGTGGATAGCTTTGTTGTGGGTATCCCTGTGGCTGTTGCTGATAGCCGTAAGGTCTGGTTGGTGGCAATTTGCTACCCGTCACTACTTTTTTTGTATAACCTTTTTGCTGCATACAGCTATCGATTTGATTCGGTGGAATCAATGCCTTGGTGGCTACATTTTTGAGGATACTCAAGGCATCAGTGCCTGCTGGGGCTTCATCGCCTGTGTTTGCTTGATCTTCGCAATCAGCTGTCGCACTAGGATCAGCCAAATAGTTTTCACGATCAATCCATACCGTTCTTTGTTTAGGGGCTGCTTGGGCGGCTGTTAATCCTGCCGATGCCATAACGATTAATAGCACCCCCGCTGTTTTTAAATAGGGTATTACACGATTATTAGTACTTAGATTCATGATAAGTTCTCTCTATTGTTTCTTGGATTCAAGTTTAAAATTAAAATAGCATTTTCCAGTTGGAAACTGAACAATAACTGAATTTTACTATAAATCTACTGGTTGGATAGTTCAATCACGCTATATTAAAACCTGAGTTTTTATTTGTTTTCTAGTCCTTGATAGGCATTTTTACGCAATTTCGCGCACTCTAATCGATCTTTAATGTGGTGAATTTTTCTCAATAAGGGTGCAGCTCCGCCGATAGCAACCGCATCTACTAGGCAATACCAAGCAGCAACCCCGCTAGGTGGATTACCTTGTGGTAAATTAAGAACAGGATCAATGGCTGCCCATTTCCAAGTACCTACTTCTGTACCGATGAGTTCTAGCCAAGTGGTGATAAAAAAAGCCGCTAAATATACCATCGGTGAACGACCTTTAAACAAATAAGCTAAAAATACGCAAAATAACAACGCCCCCACTGAATCGCCTTGTTCGGCATAACCACTAATCCCCCAGATTGACCATAAACCACAGACGATGACAACCAGCGTGGCAATAGCTCTGGCATGACGTAAAAATAATCCAGACCGTGCCAATGCGACAGCCGTTAAATACACCATGCCATGACCAGGCGGCACATAAGCGGGGACGTTATGAAATCGATAGGTATAACCGCCCATAAATGGTGATGCAAAATGTTCACCTACAGTAGCGAACATGATGGCAATTACGACCTGCATACGAACTTCTTTATTTTCGCCGTGTAACAAGCAAATTAAAAAAATCCAACCACAAGCACCCAGCGCGTACTGTTTTGCTTGGCTACCATTGGCATCACTGATTAAACAAACCGCTACGCAAAAAAAGGTGAACGCGGCAATAAAATAATCACGTTTTTTATGCGGATAAACGGTATTAGCGTGGGGGAAATGGCGGAGCATCAATGACCTCTGTTTAAATAAATAGCCATACAATCATGGCATAACGAGTAAATTTACCTAATAAAATAATCAAGCAGGCGGACATAAAAGGCAGTCTTAACCATCCACCTGCAAAACAAAACATATCACCGATAATAGGTAACCACGAAAAAAATAATACCCAGACACCACGTTTTTCGATGATGGCAAGTGCGCGTTGTTTTTTCACAGACAATAATGTTGCCAGCGGAAATTTTTTCGCTGCCAGCATTCCTAAACCCCATGTGGTTAACGCGCCCAATGTATTGCCTATGGTAGCGACTATGAGCAGTGTTTGATTTGCATATAAACCGTTGGCTACCATGTAGGCTAATACGGCTTCAGAACCACCTGGGGCAATGGTTGAGGATATAAAGGCACTGGCAAATAAGCCCCATAATCCCATCAATGTATCGTGCATTTATTACTCTCAAAAAAAAACCTGCACCTTTTGAAGGCGCAGGTTTTTTTACGGTGGACTTAACTATTTACTCGGTAACACGTTAGTTTTTTTACTCAACACTAAAGCGATTAATCGAGACAGTAGTTTTGCGATTGTACTGATAAGCTGACCTAATAATTCAAAGCTGTAAGCGACCACTTCTGATACACTCATGCCTTTAAATTTTCGCGCCAGAAATGGTGCAACAATTAGGCCTATTGCCAAACCGATAATGCTCGTACCCGATAACAAACTGTCATCTTGTGATACGACTGGCGTAGCAGGTGTTGGTGCGATACCTGCTTTTTTATCTGCCGCTAACTGTTTTGCTACCACAGCTGCTTTAGCCGCAGCCACTTCATCTACTTTAGCTTGCGCTTCGGCTTTAACCGCTAATTCAGGCAGTGTAGCTTTGTAGTCATCGGCAACAACGAACGCGGTGACACCTGGAATACTCGGCAAATCACCATCACCTTTACCAACTTTTAATTGCGCCTTCATACCTTTTTCCATGTGCTGGGCAATATCGCAATGCACTAAATAGGTTTTATCACCTGGCGGTAGAATTAAGGTGCCTGATATTTTAGAAGGCCCAGAGGCTTCTAAATGAAACATACCTTTAGGGTATAGGTATTTAGGCAAACCGTGCATCATCCATTGATGACGAATATGATCTTCATTAATAAAATGCACCGTCAATTTAGTACACGGTTTAAAATTAAACTCCTGTGTGTCAAACGCGTACATTCTGCCAGGGAATTTTTCAGCGTATTTATGACCTGCACGAACAGTAATTTCTTTGGTTTCAGAGATGCTATCGCAACCACCAGGTAGAGTGCTGGTATTTTGCCCCATTACCATACCACCCGCCATGTCCATTAAATGCCCATCGCCATGATCCATGAGTATTCCATCGTGATCCTGATAAGCGACTTCTTCCGCCAGCAGTGGCGCAGAAAAAGCCACCAACAATACGCCTATTGATAATAATTTTACCATTACTTATTTTCCCCCACTTTTTAACTGACAAACACACGCACTTTTCAACATAGACTCGCTATTGCTAACGAGTCTATGCATTTTTAATCTTTAATTTTAAAGATTATGTCATCAACTTTACGTTTGAAACCCGCACTTGATAAATACGCCCCATAAAGAGCCGCTAAGCCTAAAAATCCGTACAGTAGTAAACTACTTTTCTTGACTGCCTCACCTGTGCCTGCTTTGAAGCCCATGTGTACATCTAAGCGTTGACCTTGAACGCGGTTATCGGTGGCTTTTTCATCAGGAAGCAGGGTAATGTGAATTAAGTATTGACCCGCTTCTGGCACACCATTAGGTAACTCTAAGTTAATTGTACCTTTTTTATGCTTGGCACTGGGTAGAAAAAATACCCGTGTTCCTTCAGGCTCTTTAGTCACTTCAAACTCAACGAACATATCTCTGTAGCGCATATCCTGATAGTCAAATACTAATTGCGTTTTAGTATCTGTGCCAGGCAGTTTTCCGCAAAACTCTTCAGCGGGATAAGCAGACGGCTGATAAGCGGTGTAATGAATCCAATGTGAAGGCTCTAATTCAAATTTACATTGATCGGTATCCGTACCTGCTGCGCCGCCATGCGCCCAAACTGTTACCGTAAAAAGTGTACCTAATAGACCTAACAGACCTTTTTTTAATAATTGTGTCGTCTTCATAATGCCCTTCCTGTGTTTGATAAATTATTTTTATATGAAAAACTCGGTAGCCCAGTAAAAGGTGATCCTACCGATAATAACTTTCATTTGCTACCTTGTGAAGCTATAGCAGCTGTCAACTCTAGCACATCAAAGTAGTCAAATAAAGCAATTGATAGAATGACTATTTTTAAGCCTCAATATATATATGAAATTGCGATAATCTTATGAGCTATTGCTATCCTGCCGTGCTTTTCGTAGCTAGTCGTCAATAAAATGATGCAACCTATTATTGCAGTGTTCTACACTAACTACCACTACAACACCTAACTCTTGGTTTCAAGGAAAAACACTAATGAAATGCCACGAAACAGCACAGCACAGCACAGCACAGCACAGCACAGCACAGCACAGCACAGCACAGCACAGCACAGCACAGCACAGCACACTAATATTTTCAGTCAACTAACTGAACACGTCAAACAAATAGAACAGTATTGGAAAACTATTTTTCAAGGCTTATGTGATGCCAGTGAAGACCATCCTTATCTTGACATACAACACTTCAACAGCCTAAACGCTAAATTCACCGCCGCTTTAGACCGCTTATACAGCGACTTACAAAGCCCCACCTTAATTCACACGATTACCCACAACTCATCAACCTTTTGATATTAACCTTTGGTGCTAGTTAGCTCCATAAAAATAAACAAAATAAATCAATGTGTTGAGATTAAAACATTTTTTTGTTTACCGCCATTAGAAGGGAATAGGAGTCAAAAAGCGTCAGCTTTTTACAAATCAGCACTAGCTAAAGCTATTGGACACCATTAAAAACAATCGCTTACTGTTTTAGCTGCTTAATTTAAACTAGCACCAAAGGTTTTAGCCTTTCCCTGTTTTCAACCTGCTGTTTTGCGTGTGCCAACTCAGCGGCGGCTTGTTGTTGTAGCTGCTTGGCTTGGGTGCGTAACGTGTAGGGAATCAAGGAAACTTTTTATAAAAATTCTCTCTATTATCCACTCTTAAAAACTCTACACTTTCACCCTCTGAATAAATACCAATACGGTAGCGATAATCGAATTTAATACGGTAAAAGCAAGGGTATCCAGATAATTCTGTTATATTCGATAATTCATAAACTGAATTAACGGCTTGCGCTTCAACAATTATTTTTTTATTTTTGCCAAAATACGTTGGTCGGTTATAGCTTGCGTATCTTTAACAAAACGTTTACTGATTTTTATATTCATTGTGGCAAGCTATTAATAAAATCAGCGGTTTCCTCTTCGGTTAAAAATTCGTTTTCATCTTTCGCTTCTTTACACGCTAGATATAATGCCAGTGTTTCTAATTTATCCGCTTGTTTTTGCATCAGCTCTTGCAAAAATTTTTGCTGAATATCATTCGATAATGTTTCGTAAAGCACATATAAACTATGCGCTGCATTTGAGTTTTGTGCTTGCATTGTTATTCTCCTAAATCAGTTGTTTAATCAGAGTACATTAATACGTTAAAGTAACACCATAAATTCATCAATGGTCAATAAATTTAATTTTGGAAATTCTATTTTTTTCAAGCAATTAAAATGCTTATCATTGCTCACCAAATAGTCGGCATTGCCAGCAATGGCACAATCGACAAACTTGTTATCGTCTTTATCTATATCAATAAAATTCCATTTATAAAATACCTCCTGTTTTTTGACATTCGATAAACTTAATAACATTTCACAGATATTTGTAGCAATCATGTTATTTGTTTTTTGTGCAATTATTTCTGCATATTCACTTAGTATGTCATTACTGATAATTAACTCAAACTTATTTGCCAATAAAGCATCGAATATAATGCGATAAGGCGATTTTTTAGCAATGGACACTAATAGAATATTGGTATCTAAAACAACTCTCATGATTTATAAGGAATTCTTAAATGTTCATTTGCCCACGTTGTCATTGTATTGTTATCCCAATTATTTTCTTCCCAAAGTTTATCCATTTCTTGGGTAGCTTGCTCAGCAAAGTAATTGGCAAGTAGTTTTTTTATATCCGTTAATTGCTGTTGATTAAGTTGGTAACTGAATACTTTTAATAACTCTAATTGTAAGTTAGTTAATTTTTGTGTTTGCATTGTTATTCTCTGGACTCAGGTGTTCAACGTGCTGTTTTGCGTGTGCCAGTTCAGCTGCGGCTTGTTGTTGTAACTGTTTGGCTTGGGTGCGTAACGCGCTGATGTGGTCGGCGCAACTGTTTTTTTTCGGGTGGAAAAATGAGTAGTGAAATAACTAAACTGCAATAATATTTTCATTTTTCTCTATCGATCTCTAATTTATGTAAGTTATACCTAAACTATTTACAAATTCCTTTTCTTTTTCTTGAATTAATTGTTCTCTTGCCTTTATAAATTCTTCGACCTTACCATCTATATACAATTTTTTTATTTTTTCATTAATAAAATATTTTTCTAAGGTTTGTGCATCTGAATTTTTTATAAAATAAGAAATATCTTTTTTATCTTTATCTTTTTCAAATTCTGAACCCAATCGTAAAATCATATTAGCAGGAGTTCTTGTTCTATCGTTTTTCAATGGAAAAATAAATTGTTCTTTAATAGATTCATTAAATTGAATATCACTGCTTATTTGTTTTAACATAAAAAGCTGAATAACTTTGGCTCTTACACTGTTACGCGCAACTTTTTTTGGGAATTTAGCCGTTGAAAATTGTTCTTTTTTATCATCTTTATAAATTCCATCGCAGTGCATTTTTACGGAAAACTCTTTAAATGTATTGTATGCTGCTCTTTGTTGGCTCAGAGAATATATAGTAAAATAGTTAGAATACGTTGTAATCCAAAACCAGTTCTCCAACTTTTTTAATTCTTCATCACTAGGATTAGGATTTACTCTAAAATATTCGTAAATAAAGTTTAGTTGTGTAGGATAAGGTAATAATCCTATATCTAAAACATATAATTTTTTATATAAAAAACTTATTGCCTTTTCAATAAAAATAAAAGATTGCGATGATCTGTTTTCTAAATCATCTTTTAACTCAAGCTCTAAGCTTTTTATGTCAAAATATATTTTTCCTCTTGAACTTGCAATGCAATTTATTATGGTATCTCTTTTTATATTTTGAAAATTATACTTATTTAAGTTGTCTAAAAAATCTGAAATAACATCACTAAACGTAAAACCAGAGTCATCATTATAATTTAATGCCGATAGCATAAAATCCATAGAAATTTCTTGTCCTGTGGAATTAATTCTTTTAAAAATATCTATTGAGCTTTTTATATCTCCACCTTTTATTTCTACAAATGGCAATCTATATTTATGTAAAATATCGTGCAAGTCCCTTGCATTTTCAAAATACTTTTCTTTGTCAATGTCAGTAATATTTTCATTATTTAATTTACGAAATAGATTAAATAATTCCTTGTTATCATAAATTTCGTAAAGAGGAGCTAAAAAAACAGTTTTAGTTTTTTTACTTTTTGCATAAATAAATACATTTTCTTTAATATCGAAATAGATAAGAAAATCTTTTTTATCAGGTGCAATAATATCGCTATCAAAACTCTTTGGATTCATCAATGTTCCAAATAGAGTAGATATACGCTGAACACCATCCAATATATAACTGTAACTTTTTGCTGTTTCTTTTACGACAAAACAACCAACTTCTTCTTTACATTTAAAGACATCTGATGTCTCCCAAAACAATAAACTGCCAATAGGGTAGCCTTTTAATATGCTGTCGAACAGCTCTAGCATTTGGTCTGGAGTCCAAACAAAATCTCTTTGAAATTTCGGAATTTTATATTTGCCATTTTTTACATCTTGCAACAAATCATCAAGATGTGTGGCATCAGGCTTCACACTAATTTTGTCATTCATAACTAAATTATTTTCGCAATCTTAAGTAAAATTTGTTCCATTTCTGAAACTTGTTCTAATGTACCGTTTGGTAACTCTATGTCAACTTTGTGATGTGCGCACCGCTGCTCTAATTCGCTGGCTGAAAAATTGGTTAGAAACATTTTAGGAAAATCTTCTTTAGCTTCATTTTTTCCAATACTTATATAATACTGTTTATCTAAACCTTCAGGTTTATGATAAACAATAAAATCCATATCAGAAGGTGAAACAGCTAATTTATCTAAATTATCTTTATGCTGTTGAGTTAAATTTCTTATTTCTGTTTTTATTACCCTAACAGGTATATAGTTTTCTAAAGCTCTTTTGTATAATATGTGCCATACAATTTTATCGCTTAATTCATGTTCCAAATCATTAGAACTTGGTGGAATACTAATAGATTTATTTTTAATAAACTCTATTAAATTCTTATATTCTTTCTTAAAGTCGTTTTGATGTTTTTTATCACTATCAAAAATAGCCATTAATTTATATTGATAAAAATCAGTATAAACACCATTAATCCAGCCCTCTATTTGAGCTTTGATACTGCTACCACCAGCGTGATCGTAATGTAAATAGTATTTGTCCATTGCTTTTTTTATAAGACTGTATATTTCTCTTCTTTCACCAAAATGTTGATATTTATCTATGATTCCAGTTATAAAATACCAATCATTGGGATTGTTTTCAATGACAATCAATGAGCGTTGCTCGATTATTTTAACGACATTTTGCGGATGTAATTCATTTTCTTGAACACCTACTATTATTTTAGTTAAGTAAAATTTAGTTAGCGTGGATAAGCTGCTACCGCTACTGATTAACGCCTTTATTTTACCTTCTAATTTCTTGACCTTAGTTGGTAGAATATATTGAGATAATTTTGAATTTTCAAATATATAATTACCTTGACTGTCATAAAAAATACTCACTAAACCAGTTCCCATAAAGTCTATAATAAAACGGTCTTCCATAAAACAATCTAACAATTTTATAATTCCATCGTTGATTTCATCATCTTGACTATTAAATACAGTGGGATTAAATTGTAGAATCATAATTTATTATTTTTTCGTTAATGCGTTATCAATGGCAAATAATTCTTTAATATTTTCATTAAAGACTCCAGCGGGCCAATAACTTAACTCACCGTCATCGTTAATAGTAATTTCTCTAAGTTCTTGCCCTTGTTCTTGCTCTTCATGATCTACTACCCAATAAATAATTACATCTTCTTTGGTAAAAGAAAAATCTGTATTTTCAACTATCAGTCTACGCAAACGCAGAAGCATATTTTCAGAGTGCGTTTCAATAATAAAGGTTTGATTATTTTCTTTAGCTGACTTTGCGAATAGCTGCATCAAATCACCATGTGCGGCAGGATGTAGATGTAATTCTGGCTGCTCTAACACGATAATAGAATTTTCTTTCTTAATATTAGCGCGTACTACCAGCGGCAACGCTTGATTCATACCTTGACCAACATCGACAATATTGACATCTGTATTATTCTTAGAAAGCAGTATTTCAAAGTAAGGTCTTTTATTATTAACCTTTAATTGCCATCCATTAAAATATTTTTGATACCATTCGCCAACTTTTTCATGCAGTTCCGTTTTGTCAAGGTAGCTTATAGCAAGCATAGCATAAGCATTTTCCCCTGCTATTCCAGTATTATGAAAGATTGTTTTTCCTGACAAGTGAAACATTCTATCAGGTAGTATTCTAAAAGGACCAATGTAATCCACATCTATACTCTCTATTTTAATATCTTTGCTTATATCATAAGATTTATTATCAATTAATTCGGTTGGACAAAATCCTTTGAATTTACATTTATATTCTTCTTTTTTAGTATTAAAATCAACGTAAATACCCTTGCGCTCCTCTTTTTCTTCAATATTAATATTGATTTTATCATCCTTATATTCCCATTGATGAATATACAAGCCATATTTAACTGGTTTTGGTGCCAAAGAAACCTCTAAAGTTTTATCTTTATACTCAATGGATAGTTTTAATGGATAACCGCCACTTTTATTATTATAGAATAAATTATCAAACTCTCCTCCTAATTCAACATTGTTATTTTTTAATAATAATGGTTCATCTATTAAACCAGAAAGAGAGTTTTCGAGTAGAGTAAAAAGCTTAGCAATAGAGCTTTTTCCTGAACTATTTTTACCAATAAGTATAGTAATTGGTCTTAATTCCATTTTTTGCTTTTTAAAAAAAGCTTTGTAATTTTCAAAAGAAATTGATTTTATTTTCATAATATTAAGTTTAAATTTTTCGTTACAATCCATACAAAAAGTAAAAACATATTTTTACCGCCCATTAACATAGAGATAGAGATAAATTGTTAAATATATGACACGGGATAGCCATAATCCAAAACCAATTTTAAAAAGGTTTCGGTTTGTACTTGTTCTTCTGGATTGGTGTAATTACGGCGTACATTTTGGTGAATATAAAAAATGTTTTTTCGGTCTTCATCAAAACGGATTAAGCCTTTTTCTATGCCTTGTTGTATTAAGTCCATGATTATTGATGTGTGGGTGAAAAGTTTGGATTGGTGGGTATTATAGGCTAAGGATGTTTATTCAAGACTTGTAGAGTACGCTGTGCATATCTTTACAGAAGCAACGATTCCGCTTGATGAACTCAGACTTCGATATTTTCTGAGTTCCAAATTCAAGAAAACCATCATTTAGCTCAATATCAGCTAATTTTCTACGCTTAGCTTGCGCCAATCGCTCTGGGTCAAAACTACCAACAATTCATCATCTTCCAACGCTAATAACTCAACAAATCGCGCTTTTTCGGCAGTGTCGGCGAGTAAATAATCGGTAGCTAGATAATTTTCCAGTAATAAATCCAGCTCTTTCATACCACGCCGACACTGCCACTTTAGTTTTGCCAGTTCGTTCACTGTCTTTGGATTAATAGTTTTTTAATTTCGGCAATGGCTTTAGCGGGGTTTAAACCTTTGGGGCAGGTGTCGGTGCAGTTCATAATGGTATGGCAACGGTAGAGTTTGAACGGGTCTTCTAACTCGTCTAAGCGTTCGCCTGTGGTTTCATCACGGCTATCAACTATCCAGCGGTAGGCTTGTAATAAAATGGCTGGACCTAAATAGCGTTCGCTGTTCCACCAATAACTAGGGCAACTGGTTGAGCAACACGCGCACAGCACGCAATCATATAAGCCGTCTAATTTGGCGCGATCTTCTTTGCTTTGTAGGCGTTCTGAATCGGCAGGGGCGGGGGTTTGGCTGTCTATCCACGGTTTGATAGAGGTATATTGCGCGTAAAAATGGCTTAAATCTGCGACCAAATCTTTCACCACCGACATGTGCGGCAACGGGAAAATTTTGATGGTGTCAGGGTAAGAATCGATGGCTTTAGTACAGGCTAGGGTATTTTTGCCGTTAATCATCATGGCACATGATCCACATACACCTTCACGGCAAGAGCGACGAAACGCTAAGCCACTGTCAATTTCATTTTTTATTTTGATGATGGCATCTAGCACCATCGGCCCGCAATGATCCATATCTAATTCATAAATATCAATGCGCGGATTTTCACCCGAATCGGGATCCCAACGATAGACTTCAAAACGGCGCAGGTTTGTCGCGTTTGCATCAGCTTTAAAGGTTTTTCCTGCAATTAATACAGAGTTTTTGGGTAGCGTGAACTCAGCCATAAGTAGAATCTCTCTTTAAGTAAGTAGTAGTTGTAAAGTCTACGCTACCAGTAAATAAATGCCTAGCCCAACCATCGTTAAACCGCTGATTAACTTAAGCCAGCGACCTTCTTTTTCTTGTAGTCTGTGTTGGCTTAGGGTGATAACACCTACTGATAAAACGATTAAGTCATCAAGCATATAGGCTAGATTATAAAGCAGTAAATAACTGTAATAACTGACATTATCCAGTTGTTTCAGGGTTAAAATTCGCGTGTACAAAGCAGGAAAACCAGAGGTACACATAAATTCTACAATTTGCACTAACACCGCCAACACGATTGCACCGATAATTGCGGCAGTCATATTTTTTGCCTGAAGAATGTTGCGTATGCGGGTATAAATGGCAGGTTTTGCGGCATTAGGAATAGACAAACTAACGCCCCAGCCGAATCGCCAAAAATCTTTAAGATTAATCATGCCCGCTATTAAGGCAATCAGGGCAATTGCGACTTCTGAAATACGCGAAAGACCAATCAGCAAAAATAGATTTAACCATGCCGCCATAAAGACAAAATAGGCAATGCCTTCAACTGCAACAAATGTCCCTGCAATGGCTAACATACGCGGTCTGTTATTCATCGGTGCCAGTAATGAAATAACCAATAATAACACCCACAGTGAACACGGATTAAAACCATCCAATAAGCCCATTGTAATGGTGAATAATGGCAAGCCCACGTTTTCTAGCGATATTTTATGACCCAAAAAATTCACCGCGAAAGTTTGTGGCGGTGGATTCGCTTCGCAGGATAAAGCCTGTTCATCCGCTTCACAACTGCCTGTGCTGTTTTCATTTTTTGGAATAACAGGCGTTTGTGCTAACACATCACGAATTAACTGCCCTGAACTGGTTTCATCGGTGTAACCAATCAGCAATTGTCCTTTGATTTGAAACGCAGGCACACGCACGCTTTTTATTCCCTGATTTTTAGCCAGTTCTTGTAAGCGTTCCAGTGCAGTAGATTCTTGCGATACATCATGAATGACGATTTTTAACGTGGGTTGTTCTTGTTGTAATGTTTGTAAAAAGACTTCTGCCTTCGCACAATGCGGACAACCTTGACGAACAAATACCTCAATATCAGCGGTCTCTGAAGCTATACAAACTGAAGAAAAACTAAATACGACTATCAATAGCCTAAGTAAAAACCATCTAATGATAAATAGCGTAGATATTGCTTTTGACATAGTTATTTTCCCGATAAGTAGAGAAAGTAGTTTAGCAAGTAGCCCGCATGAAGCTTGCGGAATGCGGGGCTTTCGTGATTATGTCGCTGTTCCCCGTGTTCCGCTACGCTCCACACAGGCTACGCAACTACTGAATCAATAAACGTACTTGCTCATGAAGTTCTGGTAAATCTTGGTGTATGGTTCGCCAAACGATTTCTAAATCAACTTTGAAATAACCGTGAGCGAGAGCGTTACGCATTTCGTAGGCAAAGTTGAACTTAATGTCCGAATGCTGACGCGCAAATTCAGCGTGATAGCGTTTGATATTGCTGGCGGCTTCACCAATGATTTCAAAATTACGGATAACAGCATCTTGGGTTTTTTCGTCCTGCAAAAAAGCGACTTCATCCATATTTTCTATGTAGCGATAAATGCGCTCAATGGCTAGGAAAATATGCCCTAAATAATCTGACAAACGCAAAACATCGGATTTACTCATATCGGTGTTGCCTCGGTTAGTACAAGGTTTCTAAAATGATCAGGCAGTGCTTTTGGTGTCAATACATCTACCGATATACCAAGTAATTCTTTTAGTTCATAGCGAATTGCACCAATATCCATCAACGTAGTTTCAGAAGTTGGATCAACCAACAAATCCAAATCGCTGTCTTCGGTGTCATCACCGTGTAGCACTGAACCAAACACACGCACATTTTTAACGCGATGGCGTAGGGCGATTTCACGAATGCTGTCACGGTGAAGTTCTAATGCAAGGGAAGGGCGGAGTTTAATTTTATCAGTCATTATTTTTAAACTCCGAAGCGGCACATTATCAAGCCTGCCGTAAACGTTTGTAAGCGTTGATCAGCGCGTTGGTTGAGCAATCATGACTGTCGATAAGGTCGTCGTTTTGGAGTTGTGGCAAAATAACGTTTGCCAATACTTTGCCTAGTTCTACGCCCCACTGGTCAAAGGGATTGATATTCCACACCACACCTTGGACAAAAATTTTATGTTCATAAAACGCCAATAACGTGCCTAGCGTTTTAGGTGTCATTTTTTCAAACAAGAATGAATTGGATGGCTTGTTACCTGCAAACACTTTAGAGGCAATAAGCACTGCATCAGCGCGTTCTTCGGGCGTTGATTGGGAGATTACTTCTTCGACAGTTTTACCCTGCATCAAGGCTTGGGTTTGCGCTAGGAAGTTGGAAATTAAAATATCGTGGTGTTCGGGCAGCGGATAATGGCTGTTGGCAGCGGCAAGAAAATCACAGGGAATGAGTTTTGTGCCTTGATGAATCAATTGAAAAAAGGCGTGTTGACCATTTGTTCCAGGTTGTCCCCAAATAATGGGTCCCGTGCTGTAATCGACTTTTTCGCCGTTCATATCAACACTTTTACCGTTACTTTCCATATCGCCTTGTTGAAAATAATCGGCAAAATAACGCATGGATTGATCGTAAGGCAGTAAGGCGTGCGAATCAGCATCGAAAAAATTATTATACCAAATACCTAACAAGCCCATAATTACAGGGATATTTTTTTCAAACGGAGTAGTTAAAAAATGTTGATCGGCTTCAAACGCACCTTGTAATAACTCTTCAAATTTATCCATGCCTATGTATAAAGCAATCGATAAGCCCACAGCCGACCACAACGAATAACGCCCGCCGACCCAATCCCAAAATTCAAACATATTGTTGGTGTCTATGCCAAAGTTGGCGACATTTTCCGCATGAGTGGAAATGGCGACAAAATGTTTGGCAACAGCGGCGGGGTCTTTGGCGTGGTCAAGAAACCAGTTTTTGGCTGATTTGGCGTTCAACATGGTTTCTTGGGTGGAAAATACTTTGGAGGCGATAATGAAAAGTGTGGTTTCAGCATCGACTTTTTGTAAGACTTCAACAATATTTGTTTGGTCAACATTAGAAACATAGTGAACTTTTAAGCTTTCTGAACTATAAGGTGTCAGAGTCATAGAGACCATTTTGGGCCCTAAACCAGAGCCACCAATACCGATATTAACCACATCGGTGATAGCTTTGCCTGTGTAACCTTTCCATTCGCCAGAACGAACACACTCACAAAACACGCGCATTTTTGCTAACACGCGGTTAATGTCTGGCATAACATCTTGCCCGTCAACATAAACAGGTTGATTACTGCGATTACGCAAGGCGGTATGTAGCACGGCACGGTGTTCGGTGATATTGATTTTTTCACCCGCAAACATGGCTTTGATTTTCGTACCTAAGTTCGCATCATTGGCAAGGGCTATCAATAAAGGCAAGGTTTCATCGTTGATTCTATTTTTGGAGTAGTCAAACAAAATATCATTAAAGGTCACAGAAAACTTATTAAATCGTTGGGTATCCTGCTTAAAAGCGTCACGCAACAGCTTGTCTTTAATTTGCTGATAATGGTCTTGTAAGGCAATCCACGCGCTTGAATGAATCAAAGATGACATAGTGTTAGACTCCGCTTAGGTTAAATTTCTCTAAGTCTACGAAAAGCACGGCAGGATAGCAATAGCTCATAAGATTATCGCTATAATACTTGTGGTTGACAATGTTATCTAGTGTTTCATCGTTCCTCCACTAAACAGCATCCAGTCAGCTCATCGTACAAATGTTCATCGGTTCGTACTGCCTTGTCTGGCTTGAGTGAGCCACTATACTGATAAACCCAGTTAGTCAACGTATTCTCTTTTATCCCCAACTCACGGGCTGTCTCCGCCACATTGCTCGATTCATTCGCTCGCTTTACTGCATTCTCTTTAAATTCAGCGGTGTATTTTTGTTTGGCTTGGGTTGTCATATAAGTAATCTCAGGTCTTTTCAATGATTTTATAGAAAAGTGTCCTGTTTAGTGTAGCCACATCAATGCTGCATGGCATTACTGAAGTGGATGAAACCCCTATTCTCGAATCGGATAAAGGCAAGAAAAATCTAGCTCGCAAGTCGCGAAAGCGTGGCGGTACAGCCACCAAACCAGGCATCAGTAACGAACAGGTTTGCGTGACGTGCTGTTAATCAGTGATGCCAACCCGACTTACGAGGCGTTTTGCCATAGCGAAAACATCAGTCATGAAGTGGTTAACCTCAGCAAAGGACAGCAGGTGAACGGTGCTTACCACATACAGAATGTCAATGCTTATCACGGTCGCTTTAAACAATGGCTTGAGGGTTTTCATGGTGTCGCTACTGACTACCTAGCAAACTACCTCGGTTGGCGACACGCTCTTGAAAAACACCGCCAACTCACAGCAGAAACCTTACTCAACGCGGCTTTGGGAAATTTTCAATATTTAACGGTTACATAGCCTTTTTTTAAGGTACTGATGAGGTGTTCTTGTTGATTTTTAGCACCCGCGCCGTATCGCGGATACCGCTACCATTGATTGCCATTTCCACTATCTGTGTCTTAATCCCTGCTTGGCACGCTCGGTATCGGTAGTTCAGCATAAAGATTTTCGTCAGGCACAAAGGGTTTCGACAACGGTAACGCGATTCTCCCGTTGCAGTGCGCCCAGACTTACCAATCTGGTTACTTTTACAGAATGGACAGGTGATTTCTTGGTAGCAGGTCATAACGTTTGGTGTGGGCTAGTTGGCTTTTTTCTGCGCGTGATTTTAACCCAATTTACAGATTTGACCCATTACCGAATTTTTATAGCTAAAGCACAATAAAATAATGCCTCAGCTATATCATCTGAGGCTCTGTTCGACCATTTTCTTGATACAGTGAGCAAAATCCACCGCGAATGCCGCTTCGTCACACAGACTACTGTTTGCTAGTTGGATGCGTAATTGTTGACGGAGAGTCGCTAAACTATTCAGTGACGCGCTATGTTGTCCAGCTAAATTAATGTAGTCCGTAACAGAAGTTGCCAGCCATGCTGCCATTCCCACCGCTGATAAAATACTCGCACCTTGACGCGAGATTGAGCTATCGCCCACCAGCGACAGCACAGGCACACCCATCCACAGTGACTCACAAGTGGTAGTTGCCCCTGTGTAAGGAAAGGTATCGAGGGCAATATCGATTTCATGATAGGTGTTAAAACGATGTACGGAGGCAGGGCGCAAATCCAAACGCTGAGCATTAACGCCAAAGGCTTCAAATAAGCCTCGAACTCGCCCCACAACCCCTATATCAGCCAGTAATTTAGTTTGTAAAATCAAGCGGCTATTGGGAATACTCAGTAAAATCTGACTCCATGCTGCCACCCCACTACGGTTCAGCTTCTGCAAGTTATTTAACGAACCAAAGGTAATAAAACCGTTGTGCAAAGCAGGTAAGGTACTGACGTTTGGCATATCGGCTATGGGACGATAGTTAAACAAACTTCCCGTCAAATAAGCCAATTGTTCAATGAACTGCGTTTGAGCAGTGGCTTCAGGAGCCGCTATGCGATCGCTGATGTGATAATCAAAAGCGGGTAAGCCGATAGTAAACGGATAACCCATCCAATGCGCTATCACAGGCGCGGGTTTTTTGGCGAGTGCATATAGCCGATGCCCCTTCATGTGTCCACTCAAATCAATCAGTATGTGTAATTGATCCTGTCTAATTTGTTCACAGAGCGCGTCATCAGATAAAGTGGCAACTGGTCGCCATAGCAATGGCAGTGCCTTAATGCGCTGAGTTGCCGCGTCTTCAACGGTTTGATTGGCATAACAAATAACATCAAATTGCTGACGATTCAACTTTTCCAATAGTGCTTCGGCAAAATACGTCACTGGATGCTCACGAAAATCAGCAGAAATAAAACCGACTCGCAGTTTATCGCTTGCGGTAACTGTGTGAACTGGGGCAGTGAATTTAAACGCTGAACCCCATTTTCGATGCGCCTCCACCACTTGCGCGGTACGCAAATCATCCCGATAAAGTTGTAAAAATAAACTACCGCTGCCCGCGTTATGTTTAGCTTCTGCTTGATTAGGATTAACCGCTAAAGCACGTTGATAACAATTAATCGCTTCTGCAAATTGCCCTTGTTCTGACAACGCCGTGCCTAAATTATTCCACGCTTCGGCAAAGTCAGGACGTAATGCCAATGCAGTGCGAGCTTGTGTTTCTGCTTTGCTAATTTCACCCATGATACGCGACACATTGGATAAATTAGAATGCGCACTAGGATAATCTTGCCAATAGCTTAAAGCCTCACTGTAAGCGGCTTGGGCAGCGTCCATTTGTCCCATTTCTAACAGCGCATTGCCTTTGTTATTACTGAGAATGGCAAGTTGCGACAAACAATCCCGCGCTTGTTGTTGCGTCAATTGCTGACTTACCAAGCGATGGCTCAAAATCAACATCAAGGACTGATACGCAGGAATAAACAGCGGCTGTTGGTTAATCAATGCGGTAAATAATTCTTCGGCTTTGTTTGTCTCACCCGTATTACGGTATAGTTCAGCCAAATTATGTCGTAGCGTTAAGTGAGTAGGATTTTGCTCGACTGCTGGCAATAACACCGACAAAGCCTGCTCTATTTGCCCACTAGATGCCAACACCGCCGCTAAATCAGCCAGTGCGTCTAGGTCATTAGGAGCAACGTCGAGACGCTTGCGTAAATTATGGGCTAACTGCTGCAAATTGGCGTTGTTATTCATGATACTTAATTTAACAAAATGGGTAAAAACTCTACCACCATCGGCTTGAGTGACGTTTTTAAGTAACCATTACAGATTTCACCCTATAATTCAAGTCAACTATACAACCACTTGCCAATAAAATATCACCTTACTATGACAACACATACTCATCATCACCCTGCTCAAGCTCGCAATCAACAAACGCTGTATGTCGCTATCGCCTTATTACTTGGCATAGTCGTTGGCGAAATATTACATTTAAAACTCGCTGATACAGAAAGTTTGAAACAGTTTATTACTATATTCTCAGTGCTGACGGATATATTCTTACGCCTAATCAAGATGATAATCTCGCCGTTAGTATTTGCTACCTTAGTGGTAGGCATGGCAAAAATGGGCGATATAAACACCGTCGGACGTATCGGCATAAAAGCCATGTTGTGGTTTTTTTCCGCCTCTATTACCAGCCTATTATTGGGAATGTTGCTGGTCAATATCTTGCAACCAGGAAATTCATTACATATCACGCTCCCTGCTATCGGTGCAGAAACAGGCTTAGTAAAGGCTGAACCCAGTCTAAGCAATTTTACCGCACATATTTTCCCAACCAGCATAGTCGAAGCAATGGCAAAAAATGAGATTTTGCAAATCGTGGTGTTCTCCATGTTCTTCGGCATCGCCTGTGCATCAATCGGCGAATTAGCACGTCCAACCGTTAAACTACTCGATTCACTCGCCCACATCATGTTAAAAGTCACAGGCTATGTGATGCACTACGCACCTGTGGCTGTGTTTTCGGCAATGGCTTCGGTGATTGCTCAACACGGTATCGATATATTGTGGTCTTATGGCAAATTTATCGGCGAATTTTATTTGGGCTTAGTGCTGCTTTGTTGTTTACTCGGTAGTGTTGGGTTTTTATTTTTAGGACGCAGAGTATTATCCTTACTTCGTCATATTCGAGAACCCATGTTACTGGCATTCGGCACCGCCAGCAGTGAAAGCGCGTACCCCAAGCTGTTGCAACAACTAGAACGTTTTGGCTGTGATGAAAAAGTCTGCGGCTTGGTATTACCTTTGGGTTATTCATTTAACCTAGACGGCAGCATGATGTATATGACTTTTGCGGTGTTATTCATTGCTCAAGCCTATGGAATTGATATGCCACTCGCTGATCAGCTCGTCATGTTGTTAGTGTTATTGTTTACCAGCAAAGGCGTAGCAGGTGTACCCAGAGCCTCATTGATTGTTATCTCGGCTACCTTATCAATGTTTCACATCCCCGAAGCGGGTTTATTATTACTGCTAGGCATCGATCAAATTCTCGACATGGGACGCAGTGCCACCAATGTATTCGGTAACAGCATGGCAGCCGCAGTAGTGAGTCGTTGGGAAAAGGCGTTGCGTTGATGTATCACCAAACTGTTGCGACAGGATAAGGCATCTGTCCATTACCCACAACTAAAAGCAGTTTAAAATGAGGCGCACAAAACTAAGCAGAGAAGAAAAGACTATTAACTGGGCAGCAGAAGAATTTAAGGACGTTGATTTAGGCGATCAACAAGAGATTAATCAAAGTGATGAGTAATTTATCGAGAGACATGAAGGCGAGTATCGTGCAGTGTTGCGATGGCTGGGCGGCAACCAAGGCAGGTTATCGTTTGTTGAGTAACAAGGCGGTTGAGTGGTCGGCGATCTTGAAACCGTATCGTGTGAAGACGGTGGCACGGATGGCTATCAGCGTATTGCCGAACTCAAGACCGAGTTGAGTGGCACTGTTGTGTTTATGTTGCCGATAGAGAAGTTGATATTACGGATCTGATGACGGACAGCAGCAAGAAAACGCTGTTCATTGGTTGGTTCGTGCCAATCACACCTAAGTGCGTGTTTTAAAAGTCCCAAGATCAGCTTTCAAGCCGCCCGAGCATCAGATTTATCATGGCAATGTGAATAAAAGCGGGGCTGGAGTCGGTTAACACCTCGTAATCTTTACTCAGTGCGTGTTTTAAAAGTCTCGATACAATAAAAATCAGACCAATTTAATCCGTTTTCTTGAATGTAACGGTGACGATTTAGCAAAATCATCTTGTTTCAAAGCGGATTTAACCTAAAAAATCTCCATTTTTTACAGTATCTGGATTTTTAAAACACGCACTAAGGCTAAGGCTAAAAGCTACTTTTTTTTAGAGTAGGCTTCGGGGAGGTCTGATTTTTTCGTGGAGTCGGCGGGCGTGGCGGCTGGGGCTGGGGAGGCAAGTAAAATATCGGTTTTATTTTTTTCGATAGTTTTAGTGCCAATGCCAGAGACGTGGGTTAAGTCTTCAAGTGTTTTGAAGTTACCATTTTTTGCACGATAATCGAC
>JAPLRZ010000017.1 GCA_026398895.1 Methylococcales bacterium | reverse complement strand
TTGGTGTGCGTCTTCAAACTGACGACTGCCTATCACCATCAGCATTCGAGTCGCAATGACTTTGCCTACTGCGGGTATGCTTTCGAGTAAGGCTTTGTTTTTACTTAGGTTATCATGCTTATTAATGTGTTCTTCAATCAATTTGTCTAGTCGCTGTTGTTCGGTTTCTAGTTGCTCTATCATTAATGCCAATGAGCCAACCACTTCGGCTGGGGCTAAGCTATTTTCCGCTTTCTCTTGCCGATTCTTCTCGCGTTGCAGGTCTTTTTCGATGCCATCAAATCGCGCAAGCAAGGCTTTTAAACTCCGTATCTCTTCGGCTTCTGGCTCCCATCGCTTGGGCTTTTCTTTCGCACCATATCGCGCTAATACCACGCTGTCTTTTTTGTCGTTCTTGCTTCTTACCCCTACACTTTGCGCGTAAAATTTCACTTGCGCTGGATTAACCACTGAGACTTTCGCGCCCGCTTTATACAAAAAGGTCGCTAGTTGTTCGTGATATATCCCCGTCGCTTCCATCACAAAATGGTCAGTGCATGGGTTCTATCTACGTCACAGACTTGCGTCTAAGGTTGGGGACGAACTCTGATCATGCACTCTGCTATAATGCTAGCTAAACACTATAGCAGTTTTCTCCTTTGCTTTGGAGAGATACAAGGTTGGGGTGAGTGATAACGAACCCCAACGAATCCACGCACATTACAACCCGCACTTAAAAATAATTGAATCCCAATGAATAAAATGTCGTTGAATTTGTTGGGGTTCGTACCTCACCCCAAACTACCTCTCCCCGCAATTATTTATTTTATAGCTGCTGCTAGCGGTATACTCGCCGTCGGCTGTGCCGCTAAACTTTCCATGACCTTGTGTAACCTCGCAACACATCTCGTCGTGTCACCCAAGTACAGCCCCCCAGTTTCTGTTGTATCCAGTTCATTACGTTAGTTCAACACTCTTACAATACCGCATTGTGGGGAGTTATGGGTAATCGTGTGACCTTCAGATATATTGACTGATGACACTAATCATTAGAAAGGTCGCAACAAGTCTAGTAATTTTTTGTTACTGCTTAAGGGTTACTGTATAAACTGGTGTATGTCACTGCATTTCGTTGAACAATAAAAAACCCGCTAAGCCTTGCAGCTTGCGGGTTTGATGTATTTCTGTGTACCTTGCTGTACTTACTGGGTGTGCCGAGAAAAGGACTTGAACCTTCACGGGCTTGCGCCCACCAGCACCTGAAGCTGGCGTGTCTACCATTCCACCACCTCGGCATGAGAGTTGCTTATAACGGCAAAGTGAGTCGGGAACTATACGCATTTGAGTTATTTTTGTCAATAAAGTAAAAAATAAATAGCATACGGCCTACAAAACAATGTGTTATCTAGTAACGTAAGCCTGTATCATAGTGATCATTAGCTTAAATCCAGTCATTACTTTTATAGTGAATATAAATGCCCCCAAAGTCTAAAAAAACCGTTGAATTCAGCTCAACAAAAGACCCATTCGCTCAGCGCGAAGCTGAAAAATATGAAAATCCTATTCCTAGCCGTGAGTTAATACTCCAGCTTATCGAACAAGCGGGCAAACCGCTGGCTCGCACGGATATTGCCAGTAGTTTTCATCTGGAATCCGAAGACGATTTAGAAGCCCTGCGCCGCCGCTTACGCGCAATGGAACGTGATGGACAAGTGTTATTTAATCGCGGACAACAATACTGTTTAGTCGATAACAAGAATTTAATTGTCGGGCGCATTATCGGTCATGCCGATGGTTTTGGATTTGTCCGTCCTGATGACGGTTCGGATGATTTATTTTTATCACCGCGTGAAATGAACCCGTTATTACACAATGACCGTGCGCTGGTGCGTATCGCAGGTGTCGATAAAAAAGGACGACGCGAAGGTGCGGTGGTGGAAATCTTAGAGCGCAACACCCACGAAATTGTCGGGCGGCTTTATAAAGAAGATGGTTTTACCTACGTTATTCCTGATAATAAAAATATTGCGCAAACCGTGTTAATCCCTAAAGGTGGCACGGGTAAAGCCAAACAAGGGCAAATCGTTGTCGCGCAAATTACCGAACAGCCCACCAAACTGCATCAACCCATCGGACGTATTGTCGAAGTCCTAGGCGATCATCTTGCCCCTGGGATGGAAATCGATATGGCGATTCGCTCTTATGAATTGCCTAATACTTGGTCAGATGAACTGCTAGAAGAAATCAAACCGCTGACCCCCGAAGTGCCAGAAGCTGCCAAAGAAAACCGCGTCGATATACGCGACTTACCCTTAGTCACCATAGACGGCGAAGATGCCCGCGATTTTGATGACGCGGTGTATTGCAAAAAAACCCCAAAAGGCTGGAAATTATTAGTCGCCATTGCCGATGTTTCGCATTATGTCAAAGTTGGCACAGAACTCGACAAAGAAGCTCACAAACGCAGTACCTCAGTATATTTCCCTGAGCAAGTCATCCCGATGTTGCCAGAGATTTTATCCAACGGCTTATGCTCACTCAATCCCAACGTAGACCGTTTATGTATGGTCTGTGAATTGCTGATTGATTCTGAGGGCAACGTGTTACGCTCCAAATTTTTTGAAGCCGTCATGCGCTCTCATGCGCGACTGACTTATAACGAAGTCGCTGCGATGCTGGTTGAAGGCGATAAAACGCTGGCGAAAAAATACGCCCCGTTAATGCCGCATTTAAAAGAAATGTACGCGCTGTTTCAAGTCATGCGCACGGCGCGTGAACAACGCGGCGCGATGGATTTTGATACCTTAGAAACCCGCATTGTGTTTGGCGAAAACCGCAAAATTGAAAAAATTATCCCCGTGGTGCGTAACGATGCCCACAAACTGATTGAAGAATTCATGATTACCGCCAACGGCGCGGCAGCACGGTTTTTAAACAGTAAAAAAATGCCCAAACTGTTACGCATACACGAAGGCCCTAGCACTGATAAACTGCTCAATCTAAAAACCTTTCTAGGTGAATTAGGCTTAAAACTCGGTGGTGGCGCGATTCCCACTCCGTTAGATTATATGCACCTCGTCGAATCCATCAAAGATCGCCCCGACGCGCATTTAATTCAAACTGTATTATTGCGCTCCATGTCGCAAGCCGTGTACAGCCCTGAACTCAAAGGGCATTTTGGTTTAGCCTTAGAAGCCTACGCACACTTCACCTCACCCATACGCCGCTATCCTGATTTGCTAGTCCACCGCGCCATCCGCCACGTTCTGCAAGGCAAAAAAGCCGAAAGTTTTATCTACGGTGTGCCAGACATGGTGGTACTCGGTGAACATTGCTCCGCCAACGAACGCCGCGCCGATGATGCCACCCGCGATGTCACCAGTTGGCTGAAATGCGAATATATGCTGGATAAAATCGGCGAAGACTTCACAGGCATCATCTCCGCCGTCACTGGCTTCGGCTTTTTTGTCGAATTGGCAGAGATTTACGTCGAAGGTTTGGTACACATCAGCAACCTAGGACAAGATTATTTTCACTTCGACCCCACCAGCCACCAATTAAAAGGCGAACGCAGCAACATCAACTTCCGTCTAGGCGACAGCGTTAAAGTCAAAGTCGTGCGCGTGGATTTAGACGAAAAGAAAATTGATTTTGAGCTGGTGAAGAAAGAAGCTTCGAGTAAGAAAGTGGCTGGTGCGCCAATTAAGAAAAAGCGGCGCAAAAAACCAGCGAAGTAGTATTGCTCATAGCAGAAATATTTTAAGGAAAAATACATAAATGAATAATAAAGAACTTTTTATTAATGGATTTTTAGATAGATTATCCAAACAGTATGCTCAATCAAAAGACGAGGCTTTTGAAATATTTTCTATTGCCGCATTTTTAGATAAGACTTTTCAAGATGTCGCTGATAACGTACAGGTTCTTGGTAATCAAGATGGTGGTATTGATGGTGTTTGGCTACAAGACCAAAGTGACTATTATGTAATGCACGTTTTTCAATGTAAAAATACACCTAAACTTTCTGCTAATGAAGTTGATAAATTCAGAAATGACATTAAAGATATATTCATTGATGGCAATAAAATAGGAAAACAAAATGTAAAGGATTTAAATAAATGGATTGATGAATACAAACAAATTTCTGACAAAGGAATTTTTATCGAAATAAAATCATATTTTGTTTTTAATGGTCTTAATCAAGACACCAAATATGCGGCTAACAAAGACATTTTTGATACTTATAACAATCCAGACAATAATTTTTACATCATAGATAGCAATAGTTTGTATGATAAAATTGCCAATTTAGCTAGACAAAAAAGACATTCTGTTAAGTTTACCTTCCATCCAGAGCAATCCAATATTTCTGCATTAGACAGTCAAGGCTTATATACTTATGCGATACAAGATATAAGAGCGGCAAATTTTAGAATAACAGCCACTGAACTTTGTCAGTTAATGGATGAAGAAAAAAAAATTAACGGTAGTATTGAATCCCTTTTTGAAGAAAATATTCGCTCCTATTTAGGAATCAAAGTAAGAGCTAATAAGCGTATGAATGATACCCTTAATAAAAGGGAAGATGCCGTTTATTTTCCTTTTTTAAATAATGGGATAACGATTATCTGTGAAGAGTTAAAGCTTCCTAAGCAACCACAAAATGATATTTATATATTACCTGTCACCAATCCACAAATTGTAAATGGCTTGCAAACAAGCTGGGTTCTGTATAATTTTTACCTAAAAAGCCCTAATTTATTAAAAGATATATATGTAAATATAAGGGTTTATGAAACTAGAGATAAAGAGTTAATTGAAAATATAACGGATGCTACTAATACACAAACCCCCATTAATTATCGTGACAAAATAAGCACAAAAGATTTTAATGTCTTAACGAAACAGGTTTTTAGTAATGCAGGTATTTTATACATAACTAAACGTGGAGAAATATTTAAACGCGATAAGGAAAATTTATTAGAGGATGTTAATAGTGAAACGGTCATAAAATTTTGGTATGCCACTTTTTATGAAGAACCGCACACTGCAAAAAACAGCATTGCCAGTGTATTACAAAAAATATTCGACGCGTCTACCTTTGAGCAGCATCCTTTAGAAAAATTATTTGATGGTAATAAAGATTCTGCTATTTATAAACAGCTATTAACGGCTTATCGTATTTATAAGTATGTTCAATATAACAAAAAAACTTATTTGCAAGAGTATGAATTTTTAGTGTATGCCGATGAATTAATGTGTTACGGCATCTACAAATATATAGGATGTCAATTGAATAAATATACGGATATGGAACTTCTAAATACCGCTTATCTTGATACCTTACAAACTATTAATACTATCGTTGAAAATGACAAGACAGTTCATAAAGAAGTCGGTAAAACATTTTCCTTTAATGCTTATTTTAAAAAGCCTAAATCTAAAGTTGATTTTAATTCACTGAAAGGCATTATTGAAAGTGATACGCTTTTCGAAGATATTAAAAATATTCGCTAAGCCATGCTCCCAGAAAAGCGGCGCAAGAAAGTGGCGAAGTAATTCAGACATAGGATGTGCTGAGGTACGAAGCGCATCATTCGCGTAAGATATAAGACAAACCAATGACAGATTATCGACGTTTTTACCTACCAAACACCACTTGGTTTTTCACCGTGAATCTTGCCGAACGTCACAATAATCATTTGTTAATTGAAAAAGTTGACGCGCTTAGAGCGGCTTTTCGCTATGTCAAAGAGCGCAGAGCTTTTCATATCAACGCCATCGTTATCATGCCCGATCATTTACATTGTATTTGGACGTTGCCACCTGATGATGCAGATTTTTCAACACGTTGGAATCTACTTAAAGGTCATTTCTCGCGTGCCATTGATAAAGGCGAGCGGGTTTCAAAAAGTCGAGATAAGCGACGGGAGCGCGGAATATGGCAACGGCGATTTTGGGCGCATTTGATTGTTGACCAAGCTGATTTTAACAATCATGTGGATTATATCCATTGGAATCCCGTTAAACATGGTTGGGTGAAGCACGTTGCCGATTGGCATTATTCAAGTTTTCATAAATATGTGGAATTAGGTATTTATTCCAATACTTGGGGATGTTCGGGGGAATTTAATATTGACGGCGGCGAATAATCCAAGCGATGTGCGTGTTAAATTCATTTAATCGTGTTTTATTAATATGAGCATAGGATGTGCCGACGATAGGAGGCGCATCAATCGCGTTTTAACTCGAACGATGCGCTTCGTACCTCAGCACATCCTATGTAGCACATCTTATCGCGTTATAGCCCTTTAAGATACCGCGTACCGCGTACGTTGAGTTGAGGAACGAAACCCAACAATCTCACATACTCGCTACTCATTCAATAAGCCGTCTGTTTATCGTTATCATGCGGCGCAATACAGCAAGCCCATTGAACTCTACGCGCTTCATACTCAGGACACTTTATGGCGTTAAATGAAACCCTCAATAACAGCACGCTAACTGACAAAATGCCTGTTTTGTTTGTTGGGCATGGTAATCCGTTGACATACTCCCCTCCCTAAAGAGGAGGGGATTCTTAGTATCACTACTAGGACTTCCTAATTCAACGAGAACAACCGATGCAGACTGGCTACACAGGAATGACATTCTCTCCAAAGGCTAACCCCGCAAGCCCTGCGGTTTTGATGTTTTTTGCCGCGTTAATATCGCGGTCGTGTTCGATTGAACAATCTGGACAAGTCCAGTTGCGGACACCTAAAGATAAGCTGGGCAGTGTGTACCCACAACAAGAACAGCGTTTTGAGCTAGGAAAGAACTGGTCTATTTTTGCTAGTGTTCGACCTGCTCAATCGGCTTTGTATTCGAGTTGCTGGACAAATCGCCCCCACGAGGCATCCGCAATATGTTTGCTCAACTTAGGGTTTTTAATCATGTTTTTTACTTTCAACGATTCAACGCAAACCACTTGGTTATCGTTAATCAGTTCACGGGTCAACTTGTGTAAGTTGTCCAATCGGCAATCGGAGATTTTTGCGTGAACTCGCGCAACGTTCAATTTAGCTTTAGCACGATTCGCAGAGCCGAGTTTTTTCTTACTCAGTTCACGTTGCGCTTTAGCTAATCGAACCGCATAGTTAGCAGTATGGCGGGGATTGTCGATTTTGAGACCGTTGCTAGTTACAAACAAATGCTTAAGCCCTACGTCAATGCCGATAGTGTTATCGGTTTTTGGCAGGATTTGATTTTCAAACTCACACAGGCACGATACAAAATACCGACCCGCACAGTCTTTGGAAATAGTGAGAGTGCTGGGTTCAGAGGGTAAAGCACGCGACCATTTAACATTAAGCGGTTCTTTACTTTTGGCAAGGTAGATTTTTCCATCAGTGTACTTAAACGCACTTTTTGTAAATTCCGCTTTTTGTTCTCTGTTTTTCTTTTTGAACACGGGATAGTTAGCATGACCTGCAAAGAAGTTTTTAAAGGCTGCTTGTTGGTGGCGCAAACTTTGTTGCAACGGCACACAAGAAACTTCGTTCAAAAAACGCAAGTCGGGCAGTTTTTTAAGTTCAGTCAGCTTGGCACTGGCTTGAGAGTAACCGATTTTTTCCTTACTTTGGCTGTACGCCTCAGTACGCCAGCTCAGAATAGAGTTATACGCATAACGGACGCAACCAAACGTGTGAGCAAGCAAGATTTCTTGTTCTTCTGTGGGGTAAAATCGGTATTTGTAAGCTCTTTTTTTCATAGCTCACATTTTAATCGAATAGGTATTTTTATGTTAAACAAAAATCAACAGCACTCCTTTCCTCCCCGCCCTAAAGAGACGGGGTATCTCGGAGCTTTCAGATGAACATTATTTGCCATTGCTGTATGCACTGGGTTTAAGAGATAACACAGATTCCGTACAATTTTTTAACGAAGACATGGATTTGGGTTCTTTGAGTATGCGTAGTGTGGTGTTTAGTTAAGCCATTCATGCTTCGACTGTTCGACAAGCTCACAGCTCAGTACGAACGGCTTAACTGTGGGCAGTGACGCAACGAGTAACGAAGTAATTCGCTTAATACATGAACATGATTACAATGAGCTTATATGCAACTAAGGAGTCCAAATGACAAATAAAACTGATGATATTAATTTTGAAATATCTGACGACTGCCCCGAAGAAATCGCAGAACAGTTCAAAAATTATGTTGACGCATTTGATGAAGCTGAATGGAGACAACCTTTTGAATTTTTGCTGGACTCAGGTATTTCTCTACCGCCTGCAAGCGAGCTGTCAGAGACTGAACTCAGTGCTAAATTATGGGAAGTCATTAACGCGCTTTCATTGCTGGCTATCTATCTGGAGAGTACAGATCATTTAAGTGATCGTGAACTATACACCCTGCTTTATGAGGATGTTTTGCGAGAAGAAACGGTTTTTCAATCAGGCGATATGATGAACATGAATTGTCATATTGATTTGGTGAGTAGCGGTAGCCAAGCGGATACCGACCTCTACCTGAAATATTATGCTGACGATGATGACCGTGCATTTTGGCTTAAAGAGTTTCCTGATGATGTCTTACCAAGCCACGAACCGCTGCCGTTTGATCGTGATTGCCAATTACCGAAACCCACTCGCAAGATAGGTAGAGCGTAGTCCGCCTACTATTTGCGTTGATGTGTTGGGAATGATAGGCTTGCAAACCTCAACAAAAACAAACCACTCTGTGTCAATATTGGGATTCGACCCTCACCCCAAGCTACGCGAGCTTGTTTTTGCAACTATTTCAAAACTAGATGAATAATATGTATCAAGAAAAACTTAAGCCGTTTGAAAATGTAGAAAATCTGGCAGGAAAATCGTGGGGACACGCCGTTGCAATAGATGTTTTGAACAACACCAATATAAAAGACTGCTCTATTCACTGTTTTCATTATCAACAAATGTTGGAGTTATTTTTTAAGCATTTATTAGAGACAAAAAGTGAATTTGGCTCATACAGCAAAACCCATAAATTACAGAGGCTGTTGGAAGAAGTTATTGCTAATACGCAATTTAGAACAGATAAAAATAAATACTTTATGGCATTGCAAGTTATCACTGTCTGTGCAGAAGAATATAGATATAACTTTCTCATTGACTGTGAAGGGTATAAACAAAGTGTCAAAATTTGCGATGCTTTGTTAGATGAATTACTTGATTTTGAACACGCAACTGAGTAGCTGAGCATCGTATTTTAATATTCTGTTGAGATGTTTGCGTATTGCTCATCGGCTTGTTTGAGTTCATGCCTCACCTCAAGCTACAAACTAAACTTTTGAGGATTAATGCGAAACTTGCCCGCCCGCTTTTTTCCATTCCAGCAAATGGATTAATTCACCGCTATTAAGCCATACGTCGTGTTCTCTGCACTTATCTACTACGATAAGCAAAATTAACGCGGTTCATGAATATCTGACACACAGGACATTTAACATAGTGGATGTGGGTTTCTTTCTGGTAGCGTTCTTTATTAATGTTGTCGAGCAATTGAAGATTGACGTGGTGAACGTGTGTTACTGAACAATCGAGTAACGCTTCAAGTTCATCGGGTGCAAAAAATAAACCGAAACAATCAGGGCAGCGTGCTATATAAAATTGCCTCGTTAGTAATAGCGTGGTTTTTCTGTAAAAATAAATCCAAGCGTGTATACGCTTCTCGGTACAAAAATAGGTTAATGCTATCGTGTGAAATGCTCATGGTTTCGCTGTTTCTTTACAGGTTTGGCATTACTCATACCTGTCAATATGTAACTCCTATTCTCTATAAATTGGTTTAAACAGCTAAAAACAAGCTTTCAAATTGAATATAAAACGAAAGTATTTTAAAGTCATTTTGAGAAACGGTGTGATTTTTTAGCTTGATATTTATGCTCGTTTGCTCTAACTAGCTATCCTCACATAGACTAAGTGCCTACTATTTTGGTATAGTTAGAGCGTTTTCGACGTGCTTAGGCACACTTTTATTATTAATAGATAGCTCATCACTCTGGAGAAACTCAATGGCAATTAAAGTTGCAATCAATGGTTATGGTCGTATTGGACGTAATATCATGCGTGCGCTGTATGAATCAGGTCGCACTGACGAAATTCAAATCGTGGCAATTAACGATTTAGGTGATTCAAAAACCAATGCACATTTAACTAAATATGACACAGTTCATGGCAAATTTGGCTTTGATGTCAGCGTTGACGGCGACTATATCGTGATTAACGGCGACAGAATTCGCGTGCTTGCAGAAAGAGACCCTTCAAAATTACCTTGGGCTGAATTAGGTGTTGATGTAGTTCATGAATGTACTGGTTTCTTCGCGAGCAAAGAAAAAGCTTCTGCACATCTTGCTGCTGGCGCGAAAAAAGTCATCATTTCTGCACCAGGTGGCAGTGATGTGGATGCAACGATTGTTTATGGTGTCAACCATAAAACGTTAAAAGCCACTGATACCGTGATTTCTAACGCCTCTTGCACCACTAACTGTTTAGCTCCGTTAATTAAACCGTTAATCGACACTATCGGTGTTGATCATGGCTTAATGACCACTATTCACTCTTACACTAACGATCAAGTGTTGACCGACGTTTATCACAGTGATTTACTGCGTGCGCGTTCTGCTACACAATCGATGATTCCAACTAAAACGGGTGCGGCGGCAGCGGTAGGTTTGGTATTGCCAGAAATGAAAGGCAAATTAGATGGTTTTGCAATGCGCGTTCCAACTATCAACGTTTCTGTAGTTGACTTATGTTTTCAAGCGTCACGCAACACCACTAAAGAAGAAATTGATAGTGTTTTAAGAGCGGCGGCAGCAGGTTCATTAAAAGGCATTTTGGCAATTAACGATGAGCCTTTAGTGTCTATGGACTTTAACCACAACCCACATTCTTCAATCTATGAAGCCTCTTTAACCAAAGTCACTGGCGGCAACTTTGTAAAAGTGCTGTCTTGGTACGATAACGAATGGGGTTTTTCTAACCGTATGTTAGATACCACTGTTGCTTTAATGAACGCGGAATAACTATGCTAAGAAGAACCAAGATTTTAGCCACACTAGGCCCTGCTACCGATAAAGAAGGTGTGCTTGAAGGTCTATTTGAGGCAGGCGTTGATGTGGTACGCATGAATTTTTCCCACGGTTCAGCACAAGACCATATTGATAGAGCCAATGCCATTCGCGAAATGAGCAAAAAAACGGGTAGACGTGTCGGTATTTTGGCAGATTTACAAGGCCCTAAAATCCGTATTGCTCGCTTCAAAGACACGAAAGTGATTTTAGAAGAAGGTCAAGATTTCGCACTGGATATTAATTTTGATCCGTTGATGGGTGATAACACGCAAGTGGGTATTACTTATGAACCATTGGCGTTAGAAGTGGTAAAAGGCAGTCGCTTGTTGTTAGATGATGGTCGTATCGTATTAGATGTGGTTAATGTTGAAAATATGCGCGTTAATTGCACCGTTGTCGTTGCTGGCGCGTTGTCAAATAACAAAGGTATTAATTTGTTAGGCGGCGGTTTATCGGCGGCGGCGTTAACCGACAAAGATAAAGAAGATATTAAAACCATCGCCATTATGGGTTGCGATTATGTCGCTATTTCTTTTCCACGTTGTGGTGCGGATTTAGATGAAGCCCGTCGTTTATTGCAAGAAGTCGGTTGTTACGCAGGTATTGTCGCAAAAGTCGAACGGGCTGAAGCGATTGTGCCTGACGTAATGGATGAGATTATTTTAGCTTCCGATGCAGTGATGGTAGCGCGTGGTGATTTAGGCGTGGAGATTGGTGATGCGAATTTGCCAGCGATACAAAAACTATTGATTAAACGCACCCGCGAACTCAATCGTATTGCAATTACTGCCACGCAAATGATGGAGTCGATGATTGATAATCCAATTCCAACGCGTGCCGAAGTATTTGACGTAGCCAATGCGGTTTATGATGGTACTGATGCCATTATGTTGTCCGCTGAAACTGCGTCGGGTAAATACCCGATTAAAGCCGTTGAAGCGATGCACCGTATTTGTATTGAAGCCGAAAAACAAGCGGTTGTGCGAGTCTCGGATCATCGTGTCAATATTCAATTTGAGCGTGATGATGAAGCGATTGCGATGTCAGCTATGTATATGGCGAATCATACCAAAGTTAAAGGCATTGTTGCCTTGACTGAATCTGGTTCAACACCGTTATGGATGTCACGCATTAGCTCTGGTATTCCTATCTATGCGTTTAGCCAGCAAGAAAAAACCTTGGGTAAAGTCACGTTGTTTCGCGGCGTATTTCCAATGTACTTCAAATTGGGCGAAAATCAAGACCATGCTGAAGTAAATCGTAATATCGTCAAAGAACTGAGAAAGTGGAATGCAGCTAAAGACGGCGACAAATTCATTATCACTAAAGGTGATTTGAATGGCGTTGAAGGCGGCACCAATGCGTTGAAAGTAATTGTTGTAGGACAAGGTTTAACACCTTAAGCTTAAAAACCTTCGAGGTTTTAAAAACCTCGAAGGTTTAAGTTAAGACTAATACCATTACCAACTAACATCCAATATATAGATATTTCAGCTTTTAAAAACCAGAAAGGTTTTCTATCTCATTTTCCTGTCCATAACAGTTGCCATAAACTACAGAAAAACCATAGCTATGTATTTTCTGTACTATTGGTTGGATACTGTACGATAAAATCATAAAGCTAATCGCAAGTTTCACTCACTACACTGGCATTGTCACAAGCGATGCTACGCGTGTTAGTATGATGCACTTTTTAATCTTGAGCTTAAACCAATATGCAACGTATCGCTTTAACATTGGGAGAACCTGCGGGTATCGGCGTTGATTTGTGTATTCAACTGGCGCAACAGGATTTATCCTGCCAACTGGTTGCAATAGGGTCTCCTGAACTAATAATCGAACGAGCGGTGCAATTGGGCTATCCGTTACAGCTTGTTGAATTTAATGCCGACTTACCCGCAACAGCACACAGGGCAGGGCAGCTAACAGTTTTACCTGTGGCACTCGCTGAACCCGTACAGTGTGGGCAGTTAGCTATAGCAAACAGTGCGTATGTATTGGAAACGCTGAAATTAGCAACGCACGGTTGTCTGAATGGCGTATTTGCGGCGATGGTCACCGCACCTGTACACAAAGGCATTATCAATGATGCTGGGTTTGCGTTTAGCGGTCATACTGAATATATCGCCGACATCACGGGTGGACATCCAGTGATGATGCTGGCTACCGAAGGTTTACGCGTCGCCTTAGTCACTACCCATTTGCCATTGTCAGAAGTCAGTAAAGCCATTACCGCGCCACTATTAGAAAAAGTGTTACGGGTGTTAGATCACGATTTGCGCACTCGTTTTCACATCGCTAATCCTAAAATACTGGTGTGCGGTTTAAATCCTCATGCGGGTGAATCTGGGCATTTAGGTCGTGAAGAAATAGACGTTATCAATCCCGTGTTAGATGATTTACGCCAGCAAGGTTTGAATCTGCATGGTGCATTACCTGCCGACAGTTTATTTACCGCGAAGTATCTGGACTCCGCTGATGCCGTGTTAGCGATGTATCATGACCAAGGTTTACCTGTGTTGAAATACAAAGGCTTTGGTCGTGCGGTTAATATTACACTGGGCTTGCCGATTATTCGCACTTCTGTAGATCACGGTACAGCACTGGATTTAGCAGGGACGGGTAAGGCGGACATGGGCAGTTTGCAATATGCGTTACAATGTGCGCTAAGGATGAATAATGAGTTTTGATGAGTTAGGTTTCGAGATGATAGAAAGTGTACTAACACTTGAAACTGTACAAACATTACTTGCAGAACTTACGAAATTAACAGTGAAGCCTTTAAGCGGTGGTATTCGCCGTATTGAACAACAGGTCGAACAAGTAGCCACATTAGCAACTTCAGTCGAGATGTTAGCTATTGCATCTCGCTACTTATCAAGTCAGCCAAAATTGGTTAGAGCTATTTATTTTGATAAATCACCAATGAACAACTGGCTGGTGTCTTGGCATCAAGACAGAACGGTATCGGTGTCGGAACGCTTTGAAGCCGAAGGATGGAAGCTTTGGACATTAAAAGCAGGTGCTTGGCATATTCAGCCGCCACTTGATGTATTGGAGAGAATGGTGACAATTCGATTTCATTTAGATGACGCAAAGATTGCAAACGGTTGTCTTAAAATTATGCCTTGTTCTCATAAGCTTGGTATTTTGCCGACTGGAACTGTGTTAGAGCATATTATTCAAGAACAAGTAGTTTATTGTGAAGTACTTGCTGGCAGCGCAGTGGTGATGCGACCACATATTTTACATGCTTCGGAGAAGTCTAGCGAATCGCTTTCGCGTAGAATATTGCACTTTGAATATTCAGATTACCAATTACCGACTGGCATTAGCTGGTCATCATAATTTCAACTGTTTATGCTATATGACAATACCTATATTAGGTTTTGGCAGTATAAACATAGAGTATTATTAGATGAATTTTCATGCTAGTTCAAGGGAACTATAAAACAGGATACAACCATGATCCACATAGCACGCAAGCGTTTTGGGCAGAATTTTCTGCAAGACCACCGCATCATCGACAGCATGATTGCCAGTATCGAATCTAAGCCTAATGAACATTGGGTGGAAATAGGTCCAGGTCTAGGTGCGTTGACTGAGCCGTTACTTAAACAAGGTGTGCGCCTTGAAGTGGTAGAACTGGATAGAGATTTAGTGGTGATATTGAAAGATAAATTCAAGCACTATGAGAATCTACATATTCACAGTGCTGATGCCTTGCGTTTTGATTTTTCTGCGTTGGCAACCGATGGCAAACTGCGGATTATCGGCAATTTACCGTATAACATTTCCACGCCGTTAATGTTTCATATCTTGGCAAACTCAGCGTGTATCGAAGATATGTTTTTTATGTTACAAAAAGAAGTGGTCAATAGAATTTGTGCTGAGCCGAATAGCAAACAGTACGGGCGACTCAGTGTGATGATGCAATATTATTGCGCGACCGAATGGTTATTTGATGTGCCACCCGAAAGTTTTGATCCTGTGCCTAAGGTGATGTCGGCGATAGTGCGCTTAGTACCGCATACTCAGCCACCTGTGCAGGTTAATAGTCTGGTGAATTTAAACACAGTGGTAACGGCTGCTTTTTCCCAACGGCGTAAAACCTTGCGTAATTCCTTGAAAAAACTGATAGATGAACAAACGATGATTGATTTAGGCATTGATCCTATTTTAAGAGCGGAAAATATTTCTTTAAGTGATTTTGCTAAATTGAGTAATGTGTTTGTGCCTGTGACAATCTGACACGCGGCGATTTGCCACATTCCATTCTTCATTATGAATCGCTATGATATGCCAACTCTTGAGATGCAGTCTTCCTCCTCGGAAAGTTAGAGTTTTATATCCTTCTCTTATAATGCGACCTGTCACTGATTGGTTGCATTTTTTTTGTCTTGGACTTACAACCTACAATATAAACTACACGCTGTCATCTTTTAATAATCAACAATATACCCTTAGTTTTTAACTGCGACAATCTGTCACGCGACAATTTGCCACATTTACTTCTTTACTAACTACCACTATGATGATACCAACTCTTGAGATGCAAACTTCCTCCTCGGAAATCAAGGTTTTATATCCTTCTCTTATAATGCGACTTTTCTTACATAAGTCGCATTTTTTTTGCCCGCTGTTTTAGCAAAGATGTTCATTGGCAATCGTGGTATTCATAAAATCGATAATCTGTTGCGAGTCATTAAAGTTGCTGTAGGCTAATAATAACTTGACGAAAGCTGCTTCAATCGACAGATTCCACAACACAATCGCTCCGTGTTCTATTAATAGCCGTGTACTTTGATACGCGTCCTCAGAATAAATGGCGGGGGCAAGATAAACCGTAATATTTTCTGCTTTGCAACGCTGAATAAATTCGACTAATGAATAGTGTTCGCCCCATTGTGTAGTCGCACAAGCCGTGCCTGAATGATATAAATCATGTAATACAGCATCGGTTTGTTGCAGGTTAATGGTTCGATAATCTAAGCTGGGATAGGGTTTTATCATCGTTATACGAGCATCAAACTTTGCTTGCAGAGCAACGACTGGCTGTTGTGGCTTTGTAATAGGCGGATGTACCGCAAATCGCTGATTCTCCAATGCTTGAAATCGCTTATTATCAAGTACCGTATCAAACGCCATCAATGGATTATTTTGTACGCTGAAAAAATCCGAACTCAGCTGTAATGAACACGTCAAGCGTGTGCCTTTATGCACTAGCATTATGTGTTGTGGATTACGGTACGGCACAAACACGCCCGCTGCTTGATTTTGGCGTATAAACTCCACGGCACAGCAAAAATTACTCAACCCATTGGCTCTGTCATCATCCAGCGGATAATTACTAGACACTAATAGCAGGGGGATTTTTAGTGCGTGAAAATAAAAACTCAAGGCACACGCGGTATAAGCCAGTGTATCCGTGCCGTGCGTGATGATAATGCCTTCGTAGTTTTCGGGCTGTTCGGCTTCAATGGCGGTAATTAACGTTCTCCAAACACATGGGGCGATATTTTCACTCAGTATTTGCAGTGGTTGTATGCAGTGAAAGTGAATATCGGTGTGTTTATCCTGTTGTTCAAATAACTGCAATAATTTGAGTTGCGCAGTGCTAGTGGTATTAATCGACCCTGCATGAACACTCGACCCGATAGTACCACCCGTTGATAGCAATAAAATATTTTTCATGATGTCGTTTCTGTTTAAATTATTACGGAGATTCAGCCAAAGTCTGACCTTCATAAGAGCTGGTATAATATAATACTGTGTTAACAAACTCTGACATTAACATGAAAATATCTTTAATTGTCGCGATGGCAAGTAATCGAGTTATAGGCGATAACGGTGCGATGCCGTGGCATTTATCAACCGATCTAAAAAAATTTAAACAAATAACCACAGGTTTTCCTATCATCATGGGGAGAAAAACCTATCAATCCATCGGTAAACCCTTGCCTAATCGTACTAATATTATTATCAGTCGTGATACGGATTACCAGCAAGACGGCTGTTTAGTGTTTAATGACTTGGACGGCGCGTTAAAACACGCTTGCCAACTTGCTGACGAAGTATTCATTATTGGTGGCGCGACACTTTATGAAGCTCTGTTACCCGTCGCTGATAGGCTTTATATTACTGAAATTAACCACGATTTTGCAGGCGATACGGCGTTTCCCACTTATAACAAATCTGATTGGACAGAAGTAACACGCGAAGACATTGATAACGACCCCAGTGTCGAATTTGCTTACAGTTTTTTACAGTTAGCTAGAAATGTTGATGTGTAGTGTGGCAAAACTAACAAAAAACGCTTAAAAACAGTTAAAATGTACGGACACACGACAATCCTGCAATAAAGCAACAAGAGCTTGGTAGCTATCATGCAAACACACTATAAGACGGATGACTTGAGAATTTGTGACATAAAAGAAGTCATTGCACCTGTACAGGTTCACGAAGAATTGCCGATTACTGAAACGGCAGCACAAACCACCGCACAGGCAAGAGCCGACATTCATAAAATTTTAACTGGTCAAGATGATCGCTTGTTGGTGATCGTAGGGCCCTGCTCTATTCATGACCCAGTGGCGGCTAAAGAATATGCTCAATTACTAAAAGCCATTAAAGATGAAACCAAAGATGATTTATTAATCGTCATGCGGGTTTATTTTGAAAAACCGCGTACCACCGTGGGTTGGAAAGGCTTAATTAACGACCCTGATTTAAACTCCAGTTTTAATATTAATAAAGGCTTGCGTATTGCGCGGAAGTTATTATTGGATGTCAATGAATTAGGAATGCCCGCCGCAACCGAATATTTAGATTTAATCACCCCGCAATACGTTTCTGACTTAATCGCATGGGGCGCAATTGGTGCGCGTACCACCGAAAGCCAAGGGCATAGAGAACTCGCCTCAGGTGTGTCCTGTCCAATTGGCTTTAAAAATTCTACCGACGGTACGATAAAAATTGCCATTGATGCGATAAGCGCGGCAATGAGTCCGCATCACTTTATTTCTTTGAATAAAGCTGGGCATTCAGCCATTTTTTCTACCACAGGCAATGAAGACGTACACATCATTTTACGCGGCGGCAATGATCGTCCTAATTATGATGCCGTCAGTGTAGACCAAGTGGCGGCAGGTTTAGAAAAAGCCTATCTCCCCACCAATATCATGATCGACTTTAGTCACGCTAACAGCTTAAAACAATGCCATCGCCAATTAATTGTTGGTGATGATGTCGCTGGGCAAATCGCCATCGGTGATGAACGGATTATGGGTGCGATGATTGAAAGCAATTTAAAATCGGGTAGCCAACACGTTGTCGAAGGGCAAGCGTTAATTTATGGGAAAAGTATTACTGACGGCTGTTTGTCGTGGGAAGAAACGATGCCCCTACTAAAAACCTTAGCCAATGCCGTACAAAAACGCCGCTTAGTCAAAGCAGAAGGAGGATCAATCGAATGAAAATTTATGTCAATGGACAAAGCCGCGACATCGCAGAACACGCTCATGTGAGTGATGTGATTAGCGATTTAGAACTGACAGGCAAAAAAATTGCCGTCGAACTAAACCAAGAAATACTGCCCTTTCAACAGCACGCTACCCAAGTATTACACGCAGAAGATCGTTTAGAGATTGTTCACGCTATTGGTGGCGGACAAGATGATTCCTTCATATTGGCAGGTGTCACTTACCACTCGCGCTTATTAGTCGGCACGGGTAAATACAAAGACCTAGAAGAAACTCGATTAGCGATTGAAGCCAGTGGCGCGCAAATTGTCACCGTTGCGATACGCCGTACTAACATTGGACAAAACGCAGGTGAACCGAATTTATTGGATGTTATTTCACCCGATAAATACACTATTTTGCCCAATACCGCAGGTTGCTACACCGTTGACGAAGCGGTTAGAACCTGTCGCTTAGGTAGAGAATTATTAGGTGGTCATAAACTGGTCAAGCTTGAAGTGTTAGCGGATCAAAAAACCCTGTTTCCCAATGTCGCAGAAACTTATCTAGCCGCTGAAATTCTGGTCAAAGATGGTTTTGATGTCATGGTCTATACCAATGACGACCCAATAGCCGCCAAACGCCTAGAAGAAATCGGCTGTGTCGCCGTCATGCCACTTGCCGCACCCATTGGTTCAGGCTTAGGTATTCGCAACCCTTACAATATTCTAACCATCGTCGAAAATGCCAACGTGCCAATTTTAGTCGATGCAGGTGTAGGTACAGCGTCCGATGCCGCGATTGCAATGGAATTAGGTTGCGCGGGCGTATTAATGAATACTGCGATTGCTGAGGCTAAAAATCCCATCCTCATGGCATCGGCAATGCGTAAAGGCATAGAAGCAGGCAGAGAAGCCTATTTAGCAGGTCGTATGCCCAGAAAACGCTTCGCCTCCGCCTCTTCACCGATAGATGGCTTATTTTTTTAATTCGATTATCATTGGTTGGAGTGCGTATCGAACTCCAACCAAACCTCCTAGAATAAGAATATGGAAAATAAAATAATCTCACGCATTACCACTAAAAATTACCGAAACTTGGTGAATGATGAAGGTATTATTTTAAATAATCTTAATATTCTTATTGGTTCAAATGGTTCGGGTAAAAGTAATTTAGTTGCTTTGTTGGAGTTTTTTAAAAATTGTTTAATGCCAGCGTCAGATTTAGATAGTAAAGGAATTACTGCATTTCAAGACGCATTGTCAAAACTTCGACACAATATTTTAGATGCCAGCATTAAAAAGCCAGCTAAAGTAAATTTAAAAATTGAATTTCCTAATTTACCTTTATTTAATAATACGACTACATTTTTTCTAGCAGTTTATATAGGTAAATCTACATATATTACTGATGAAAGTTTGCAATATACTAAAGATTCAAAGATACCATTTATTTATTATAAAACTCACAATCCACAAAGTGGAAAGGGTATTATTTCTTTAAATAACAAAACTAACAAAGGGTATAGGAGTAAAAGATTATCACAGATTCCTGTCGATGAATTATCATTGCTATCTATTCCAAAATTATTAACTGAAGAAGGCACTTTTCCTCCTGAGCAAGTTCCGTTGTACAAGATTCACAGAGACTTGCGTGAAGCAGTCCAAAAATGGCAATTTTATAACGCAAATGAAATGGATTTAGTAAAAATTCGTGGTGCAAATCCTAAAATAGGATTGAATGATGTAATTCTTGCAAAATCGTGTGAAAACTTGCCCACTGTTTTAGACAATATAATTAATCATATAAAATACGGTATTGATTTCGATGAGCGCATTAATAACGCCATGAAAGAAATATTGCCCATGACAAAACGTATCAAAACTACCAGAGAGGGTATGTCGCTGTCTGTGCAATGGTATTTTGAAGGTATGGAAACACCGTTTTATTTAGACGATATGTCAGATGGCACGGTGCGTATGTTATGTTGGGCAATTATTCTACATTCGCCTATTTTGCCTAGCTTATTAGTGATTGATGAACCTGAATTAAGTTTGCATATTGCATGGATGGGAATATTGGCAAACTGGATAAAACAAGCCTCACAAAAAACACAGATTATTATTTCCACACATAGCCCCGACTTATTAGATTACTTTACCGATTGTTCTGCTGATGTGATTTGTTTCGAAAAAACCCAACCAAAAGGGCATTTTCAAGCAAAAAAATTACCTCAAGAGATAATACAAGAGAAAATAGCCGATGATTGGCAATTAGGTGATTTATACCGTATTGGCGATGATATTATCGGGGGCTGGCCTTGGTAATTTGGTTATTGGCTGGTGGTGGAGAATCCGAATTAGGCAATAGAGAAGCTGATATAAAAGGTATTATTTATTTTTTTGAAAAACATTTCCCTGATTTCATTTTTCAAAGAATTACCCCTGTTAGAAATAAACGACCTCCACCTAATGTAAAACTAAATCCAATTAATGCACTCGGTAAAACAGGAGTAGCGTTTGCCGAACAAATTAAAAGTAAATTGGAAGATACTATTAAGCATCGCAATCCATTATGTGATGTTATTTTAATTATCGATGATTTAGATTGTTGCTCTCAAATTGACAGAAAAATATTATTTGATAATGCAATTAATCAAGCCGCAAATGAAAAATTTAAAAATATAAAGCGAATTATTGGTTTTGCTGCTCCTGAACTAGAAGCGTGGATTATTGCTGATTGGCATAATACCATTGCTAAACATATTGATTTTAGACAAAATCAATATGCAATGCAGCATTGGTTAGTAAATAATGGAGTATCTTTTGATACACCAGAAGCCTTTAGCTTTTACGATAAAACGAAAAATTCTTGCCACGATAAACTTTCAGAACACTTGATTGAATCATCACAACAACAGATAAACCAAATAGTTTATTCAAAAGCAAAGCACACTCCTTTTCTACTTTATGAATCTCTAAGACCTGATGTCGTTGCCGAAAAATGTCCTATTTTCAGAGATTTTTTCATACAACTACAAAATTTAGGGCAAAAACAGTGATACAAAGGGTGTGCATTGCTTACTTTTCAGCATATTGAAAGATAGATATTTTTGTTTAATCCCATTTCTGGCACGCAATGCGTACCCCATACTATAACCTATGACCGATTTAGAACCTACCCCCCCTCACCGAATTCGTAGTTTTGTTCGCCGTCAAGGGCGTATTACTCAAGCCCAGCAATACGCCTTGGATAATGATTGGCAACGCTATGGTCTTGACCCGCAAGTAAATTATGATTTTACTGACGTTTTTGGACGTGACGCGCCATTAATTATTGAAATTGGCTTTGGTAGTGGCGATAGTCTTGCTAGCACGGCGGCGGCAAATCCGAATATTGATTATATTGGTATCGAAGTACATCTTGCGGGGGTTGGGCATTTAATGATGCTGTTAGCGCAACAAGGCTTAACGAATGTGCGAATTTATTGTCATGATGCTATTGAAATCATTGAACAGAAAATTCCTGACAATCGCTTAACGGGCTTGCATTTGTTTTTTCCTGATCCGTGGCATAAAAAGAAGCACCATAAACGCCGTATTGTGCGTCCTAGTTTTGTGGAATTATTACTGAAAAAACTGAAAACAGATGGTTATTTTCATGCCGCAACCGATTGGCAACATTACGCGGAGTCTATGTTGGAGAGTTTATCAGCCGATGGAAGGCTTCATAATGCGAGTCATACGGGTGATTATTGTGATCGCCCAGATTATCGCCCACTCACTAAATTTGAGCAACGTGGGCTACGTTTAGGTCATGGGGTTTGGGATTTGATTTTTAAAAAATAAGCAGTAAGAAAGATTTTTTGTGAAGCGCGATTTCAATCGCGCCCACAATCACATAATCCGCACTGTAGGCGATCAATCAATTTTACTGTCAGGGGAATAAGCATCCAAGCGCATTCCACGAATCATCATGGTTAATTCATCTCTTTGACGTTTTAACGGCTCTACTTGGGCTTGAAGATGAGCAATATTTTCCGCAACATTGTCTGTTGATTCGTTAATTTTTCTTAACATTTGCAGACGGTTTTCAATTTGTTTTTTATGATCTTTAATTTGCTGCATCAACGGGGTTAATGCGGTATTTCCCCACGCGGTTGAATCTTCATGCGCTTGTCTGATAACGTCTCGCGCATTGGAGATTAGGGTACTATAAAGATTATGAATGACGATACTTTGCTCAGTCATTGCCGTTTTTGTGCTGGAGCGAAAAATTTCACCTTCTTCAAAAATCATTTCTAATTCGACTTGATAGGGCTTGATAGAAAACAATTTAGGTTCAATCTCTTCAAAACCATATTCATCTTTGAATTTTTTGTGAATAGCTTTGACTAGACGGCTGGTTTCAGCGGTAATTTCAATGGCGTTTTGCAACAAATCGCGTAGTTCATCAAATAATTTACGGATATTTTGTTTCATACCGTAAGTGGTCATGTTACTGGCTATTTCGCGTCTTGCTTTTTCGATGATGGTATCGACTTTTTCACTGTCAAAAGAATCAATCAGCATTTTGGCTTGAGTAATAAAAACGCGGCGACTGGCTTGAAAGTTTTCAATATTCGCCATGTAAATATTTTGTTTGTCGCGTGTTTCTGCCATCAACTTGCCAGTCATATCCTGATTTTGAAAGTCGATTTTTTTGAACTCTTCAAGCTGTTCTACGGCATGAGTTAACGATTTATTAGTTAAATGAGAAGACTCATTCAGTAAAAACCCCATGTCTCTAACCACGGTTGCCATCAAAATATTGCGTTTTTGTTTTAATATGTTGGTAGCAAGATATTTTTCGAGTGAAGCTAAGCGGCTTCTTTCAAACAGAACGGTATCTGATTTGACTTTGGCTAATAAGGCTTGCTTGGCTGAAACAGGAAAAATGGCATTTTCATTTATTTTTAAAATTGCCGCAGAGGTTTTAATTTGTGAGTGAATAGATTCGTCATAAGCGGCTGCACCCCCAATGTCATCCCACATAGCATCGATTTTATTCATAACCACTGCTAAACCTTGTTTTTTACCGCCTCGCGCCAGACAAATATGATTTAGCCACATTTCTAGGTCACTTTTGGTTACGCCTGTATCCGCAGCAAGCACGAAGATAATAGCCTGCGCACTGGGTAACATATTTAGTGTCAACTCTGGTTCTGTACCCAAGGCATTCAAACCTGGGGTGTCGAGTATCGACAAACCTTCTTTTAGTAATGGATGTGGAAAGCTAATAAGCGCGTGTCTCCAGCAGGGAATTTCTACCACTGTTGGGTTGATTAGCCCTTGTTCCCTTGCTTCGCGTTCATTCCATAAGCCCAGTTCGTCAGCGACTTCACGCGGCACTTTTTTGACAGCAACCAGTTCTTTGAACGCTTCCTGCATTTGTCTAGGTGAATTGCCATTCAAATCATGATGAACCCAGCGATCAGGCATTTTTTTAAATTCAGCTAGCGTGGTATTTTCAAGGCGGGTTTCAATATTGAGTAACCGAATATAACTACCACCTGCCTCATCATAAAACAGTTCGGTAGGCGACATGGTGGTACGTCCAGGAGCAGACGGTAGTAGTCTAACGCCAGTTTCAGCAAAAAATAGTGCGTTAATCAGTTCAGTTTTACCGCGTGAAAACTCAGCAACGAATGCTAAAGTAATGCGATCCGCCTGTAGATTATTAAGTATATTTAAAAGAGTAGTTGTGCTATTGGCATCAGTCATATCATAACGCGTACGCCACTGCTGATACATCTCTATAGATTGCACCAATTTTGCACGCCACAGCGAATACTCGTGCATTTGATTTTTAAAATCCAGATTACTCATGACCAGCCTTTTGTACTAACACAATTCTATATAGTGAGTCGAAATAACAGATTAAAGATATTTTTAAACAATTGTAGTCTATATCTTAAGTTCCGTTAAATCGAGGGTGCTTTATTTTTCAGACGCGACTGTTATAAAATACCATAAAGCTGCTGATATGCCTTGATATTGTTGACCTGATCGCTAGCATTAGCCGTTAAATAATCAATAATATTAGCAAGGCTAATAATTGAAACTACGGGTATGCCGAACTGTTGCTCGACTTCCTGAATAGCAGAGCTATTATTTTGTCCTTTTTCTTGTCGGTCTAAGGCAATCAATACGCCTGCGGGTACTGCACCAGCCTTATTAATGATTTCAATCGATTCTCTGACCGATGTACCAGCGGTAATCACATCATCGAGAATGATGACTTTGCCCTGTAAAGGCGCTCCCACCAACACACCGCCTTCACCATGATCTTTTACTTCTTTGCGGTTAAAAGCAAATGGTATATCTTCGCCTGCTAATTGCACATAAGCAATGGAGGTTGCACTCACTAAGGGAATCCCTTTGTACGCAGGTCCATAAAGAATATCCACATCAATGCCCGATTGAATTAAGGCTTGTGCATAAAATCGCCCTAACTTCCCAAGTTGTAAACCTGTATTAAACAAGCCAGTGTTAAAGAAATAGGGGCTAGTGCGTCCAGATTTTAACTGAAATTCACCAAATCTTAATACACCTGAATCCAAGGCATAGGAAATAAAGTCTTTTTGATAATCGAGCATATCGTGATGTGTACGGTTAATGAGACTGTTACTACTTTAAGTGGGTAGTTGTTAGTGACATTGTAAAGTTAAGCCGCCTATATGCCAAGCCTTAACATTCATCTTGATTATTATGTGGGAAGTGCGACAACATAGGTGCAACTTTTATTGCACCTATGTTGTACTAAGTAATGAGGGAGATTAAGCGTGTAATGGATGATACAATGAAGCTTGCTTAGGTTAGTTGATTACGTTGTGTCCACGGTTTCTCATACAGGTGTTAAAAGACCTTTTATAAGCATCATCGGAACTTAGACCTTTGTACGCACCGCCAGTAAGACCGCCTCCTGCTGCACCGATGGCAGCACCCATACCAGGATTGCCTGTAAAGGCACCGACAACCGCGCCACCTGCCGCACCCATCAATGCACCTGCACCAGCCCCCATAGCGGTTTCTTTTCCTGTACTGGCGGCTTGACTGGCTAATTGTTCACACTGTGCTTTATCTTGTGGAATCATGTTCGCATTGCGATCATTGTAAGGATCAACAGTCGGCGTATAGCCACTCACTTGAGCGCAAGCGGTGAGTAAAATACTGCTTGCTACCACGATAGTCATTATTACTTTTTTCATACCATACCTCTTAAAATGATTGATGTGTTGTTTATTACAGTCTAGTGAGTTAATCATGAACAGAACATGAATAGTCTACTGTTGCAGTATTATAGTTCCCTTAAAACGCGCAGCGGTGATTTATTAACCACGCCTCGCAATCCCCAATAGCCGACTACGCCGACCAAAAAAGCTCCTAACAAAGGTACGATGGCACACACATAAAAATTAAGCTGATAATCGATATGTATAATCTGTGTGTACAACGCATAACGAATGGCTTCTGATAGCAACACCGCCAATAAACCAGACATTAGCCCCAATACGCTAAATTCAAGAAGCTGTGTTCTTCTTAAAAAGCCTCGATTAGCTCCCAAGGTACGCATTAATGCTCCTTCATAAATACGCTCATCTAAAGTGGCATACACTGCCGCCAATAACACCATTAATCCTGCCAACAAAGCAAAATACAGCAAATAATTAATCGCCTGTGTTAATTGAGTCAAAATAGTTTTGATTTGTTGCAAAATTAAATCGACTTCCAACACCGTGGTGCTAGGGTATTTTTTCACCAAGCCATTTAATAGCGGCTTTTGTGCAGGTGATAAATAAAAGCTAGTGATAAAGGTATAAGGGTAATTATTCAAGGTATTGGGTGAAAAAATCATGTAAAAATTAGGCTTCATGGTATTCCATTGCAAAGTACGAATACTGGCAACTGTCGCTTTAAGTTGTTCACTGCCGATAGTAAACGTCAGTTCATCCCCTAGCTTGATTTTTAAACTTTGTGCCAGTTTTTGTTCAACAGACACTTGCCCTGCTTGGGTATTCGCCCACCAACTGCCTTCGATAATTTTATTGTCATCGGGCAGTTGCTCTGTCCACGTCAAACTTAATTCTCGATGGGTTGCATTGTCACCTTGCGAATCTTTACTCACTACTTGCTGAACTGGTGTGTTGTTAATCATCACCAATCGACCTCGCACTACAGGATAAAACTGACTGCCACTGATGTGTTGCTCGACTAAATCCTGCTTAAAATTAGCTTGTTGTTCAGGAAAAATATTCAAGGCAAAATGATTTGGCGCGTTATCAGGCATAGCTTTTTGCCAGTCTTCAATTAAATCGGTGCGTACACTAAAGCTCAAAATCATCGCCGTCAACGTCAGGCTGAACGCAAGTAGCTGGCTGACACTGGCGCGATTATTTTTTACTAAGCCCTGCAAAGCAAAACGCCACACCAAAGATAGTGACGATAAATGCTTGCGCGTAAAAACCAACAAGCCAACAATCAACAAACCCAGCATTAACAACACCGCCATGCCCACTCCCACTATGGTAACAGTCATGTTTAAATCTTGGGTATGATGTCCGATTAATAACGTGATAACGCCTAATGCCAAGCCATAAACTACCCAACCGCTAGTTGGCAATGGCTCTAATTCACGGCGCAATACTCGCAACGGTGATACTTGTTTAAGCCGCAATAAAGGCGGTAAAGCAAAGCCTAATAACACCCCTAGCCCCAGTGAAAAGCCAAACAACATACCTGAACCACTGGCTGTTGCTAATTGTTTCGGCAATAACTCACGCAATAAATAAAACAAGCCTTGTTGCGCAAACCAGCCCAACAAACAACCGACCGCGCTAGTCACCAAGCCCAGAATCACAAACTGACTGCTATACAACCACAGTATTTCCCATTGCTTACAGCCCATACAACGCAATAAAGCCGTGGTATTAAAATGGCGTTCAGTATAACGGCGGGTTGCCATAGCAATTGCCACCCCTGAAATTAAAATCACAATAATGCTAGATAAGCCCAAATAGCGTTCTGCCCGTTGTAACGCTGTGCCTAATTCAGGACGGTCTTCACGAATATCCATCAATTTTTGCGACGGGTTTAACTGTGGTTTAATCCAGTTTTTAAAGTCAGCCAAAGATTTTTCATCACCGCTAAATTGAAAGAAATAATGCACATGACTACCCGCTTGCACACTATTAGTCGCGGCTAAATCTGCTTCATTCATCAACACACGCGGTGAAAAACTATAAAAATCACCGCGTTTATCTGGCTCGTAAGTGACAATCTGAGTAATCGTCAACGGCTTTTCACCGACGGTCAGTAAATCACCTATTTTTAATTTCAGCGTCGATAAAACCCGTTTTTCTACCCAAACCGTTCCCGCAACAGGAGCTTGATGTTGTTCGATTTCCAGCTCAGACTCGCTTGCTTGCGCTTTTAATACGCCACGCAACGGATAGGTCGAACTCACTGATTTAATCGCTGCTAACAGCATTTCCTCATGCTCCATCAGCACACTGGAAAATTCAGCGGTGCGAGCTTGAGCTAGAGTTAATTGCCTAGCTTTTTCTTGCCACGCGGCTGGTATAGGCGTTGGGCTAGTAATGGCTAAATCGGCAGCTAAAAACTCCGCCGCTTGCGTGGTCATGGTGTTTTGCAACCGATCCGCAAATAAGGCAATCGCCGTTGAGCTAGTCACTGCAATCAACAACGCTAATATCAAAATAGTTAATTCCCCAGAACGACTATCACGCCACAACAGCCGTAAAGCTAGATTAAAACGATTCATGCAAAAATACTCATAAAGTTAGGATTATCAAAGTTATTTATTATGCACTGTTTGATACTAGCTGTGTTTTTAAAGAAAAATACTGCCGTTTAATCCCGCAAAAAATATTAAATGGATAACTACAATAACGAAATGACAATGTTTTGCCTAACTAGGAAACGAAATGACTTTTTTCGCCACATTTTGCCGTATTTCGCCACAATAGCGAGTAGCCCAGATGGAGCGAAGCGGAATCTGGGGCTTTTTCGTTAATGATGTCATTGTTCCCCGTGTTGCTACGCTCCACACGGGTTACATTGTTTCCTTCCCCAAACTCCAAGCACCTTACTGACCAAGGCTTTTTCATAACCGCCTGTGGCTTCCATCACAAAGCATAACGACTCTACCCCCCGTTTTTAATCAACTTTTTAAATGCCGCCCCTCTTGCTAAGCAAACAAACCACTGCCACCGCAGGAGCGCAATCCGCTGTGGATAACGCCGATTCAGACGATACATCAGGACAACACGCGGAAAAATCTACACAGCCACGACCCAACAACTTAGCCAATTCACACACTAAAAAACGCCCAATACCCGCACCTATCAATGGTGCGTCACTCGGAAAATCATCAAACAAACTAAGCTGAACCTGACAAGCCCGTAGAATTTTAGCCACTTGCTGAATGCGTAAATTGTCCGCAAAATCCTGCCACCGCGCCAACTCTTCAGGATAAAAATCACAGCCTATCATGCGTGATAAGCGTCTTGCACTTGCTAACACGGTTTTTTCTGCACCATCCGCCGTATCGGTTTGGTCATGCGCTTCATTCAATTCACCTGTGACTCGATAGACATCTGCCATCGTGGCAAAATATTCTGCCATTAAGCCGATGTCTTGACCGTTATCAACCGATGTTTGCGCCACTGCCATTACCGCCGTACGCACCACCCCCGTATAAACCAGCTCTTGTGAGATTAACCGCTGATAATCGGTATAAGCATCTGTTAGCACTCGCCCATTATGCAGTAATAAAATATCGGTTGTGGTGCTGCCTATATCAACAAACAAACCACTGCCAAACTGTTGCGCGGCAAGCGTAGCACTGGCTAACCAATTCGCTGAGGCTATCGCTGCATAATGCTGACTTTCAACCTGTTTAGCCGCTATAAATCCCGCATTACCTGCAAAGATAAACACTTCGTTATTTCCTAATAACGCGCTCATGGTAGTAATAATTTGTTCAACGCCATCATCCCGATTGGCAAATAAATCGACCAATTCACCTGTCATGGTAATCGCATGACGACACTGTTCAGGCGGCAAATATTGCATTATTTCTGTAACGGCTAAGCACAACTGATCTAAGCCTTTCCATAATGGGCAGGGCTGTTGATACACTTTAACACCCTGCCCTTGATTATTTAATAACGCAGCTTTAACGTGCGCCCCGCCTATGTCCCAACCGATAATATGATGCTGCATAATGATTACGTTTACTCACATTTGACTCAAAAATCGTATAGAGCTAACACTCAATAAAATGATAGCGTTCGTGGTGAGCTTGTCGAACCACATTCACACTTCGACAAGCTCAGTGCGAACGGTTTTGTAATCATTTTATTAACTGCTATACCGTCATGTCAGTGCAGATAATAATTCTTTACTCGTTGACTTTTTGGTAGTGGTAAAAATCAAAGTGATAATGAAACAGCGGAGTCAAAACTCATGAGTTTTGATTCCATTGCATCACTACAAATTTAACCACTACCGACTTTTTTACTATTAATCTTCGGCTGGAATCTGCCTGCGCAATTCTTCTGATAACAACATTTGCCCACCCGTAATCACTAGCTCTTCATCGGGCTGTAGTCCTTCGCTAATAAAATAGCCGTCATTACTGAGCGTGTATCGTGCTATCGCACGGCGGCTAAAGGTATCATCATCAGTTTTAACGTACACAAATGCTTGATCCATTGCCCAAAGTAATGCGGATTTGGGAATCATCACGCCCGATGTTTGGCTATCAGGTTCAGCTATCCACGCTGTGATATTCATGCCGATGCTAATATTTTTGGCGGGAGTCTGAAAAAAATAGCTGATGCCTTGCGTACCTGTATCCGTTTGCGGCGCGACGGCAATTAATTGTGCTTGCTGGGCTTTGCCACGATTCCCCGCTGAATCAATAGCGATAGTTTTTGGATTATCGACTAGCTGTTGGTTGCTGGGCAGGGTGACTTTTAGCAGTTTTTGTTGACCCGATAATAAGGCATTGAGCTTATCAGTATCGTTAGCTAACACCCATTCACTAAGGTTTTTACCCCATGTTAGTGCTGCTTCTTCTTTGATGACTTGATCTTGAAAATGGGTAGCTTCAAGCTGTGCTTTATTGATTTGCCATTGCGTTTGCTGATCTTCTAGGCTGCGTTTTGCGGTAATGCCTTCGCCATACAAAGTTTGTTGGCGTTTGATATTCTGCTCGGCTTGTTTAAATTTAGCACTGGCAACATTACGTTCGGTTAAGGCGAGCAAATAACGATGTCGTAATTCGACTAATGGTTGAATTGCCAGCACTTTGCCATAAGCGGTAAATTCGGCATGATAAGTGGCAGATTTCAGAGGGATGGTTTTCAAGCCTGATTGTTGTTGGGCTTTAGCGTCCAAGTGAATAACAGTCTGTCCGTCTACCCGTTGGACTTTTTGGCTGGTCGGTTTTTTGTCGTCGTCATCGTCCGCTATAACAACGGCAATTGAAAAAATGGCGCAGAGTAAAAAACAGCTTTTTAATAGACTATTCATAAAGATAGTAGAGACGTGCTAAAGCACGTCTCTCTATGAATTTAAACAGCTTTGTGATTAGCTATTAAATTAGGCAACGTCTTAACCAATTTAATAATAACTAAACCCAATACCCCATAACACAATGCAGAACCTGTATAAGGCGGGTAATAGCGCATCACACCATCCACATATTGCGCCCACAATAATTGAGCAGGGCGACCAGACAGTAGATAAAAACTGGTGTTGGAAATGAAAAATGCGATGGATGTTGCCAATGCCATCACTGCAATGGACAAGCCCATATCATTAACCGTCAGCGTTTTAAATTTAACGCAGTAACTCCCTGCAAACCATAGAACCGCATAAGTGGGGATTAAAAAACCATAAGATGCAGTGGCAATACAAAATGCACTGACGTTAAACTGAGTAATGGCGACATAATCAATCAGTGCTGCTTCCAGCAATAATAAACACAGCAACCACCACCGCCGTGCAAAGCCTAAACCTGCGAAGAAAAATACTGCCAGCGACGCGTCGGGTAAGGAAAACGCATCACCAAAATGATGAAAGCGCGTTAATGCCATCAGCGCGATCAGCGGTAGAGTTAGCACGTTTGCTTGCAACCATTGCTTTGTATTCATGAGGAACGCTCCAAAAAGAGTTAGTAGTTGTAATGAATGGAAACAAAAAAGTTTCTTCCCGCTGTATTATAAGTGTTAACGGTTTCATATCTATGATCCAGTGCATTATTGAGCTTAGCACTGAGCTGCCAGTTTTTGTTCAGGTGATAGGCAGTACGAAAATCCACCGTCACATAACCGCCCACTTTGGTGTTATTGGCAATATCATCATAACGGTAGCTTTGTGCCATGACGTAACTACCGACATCAATCGCACCAAAACTTTTTGATAAATCAAAGGATAAGGTTTGATCGGCACGGCGTGGCAAACGTTGATTGCTAACACGGTTTTTCGGATCTAATAAATTCATGTTCAATTTACCATTCCAGCCCAGTATTTGTGTCCCTATTTCCGCTTCTAACCCATTAATTTGAGCCTTGTTAATGTTTTCTGAGGTGGATTGAAAGGTTTTTGGGTCAGTTACGATCGCGATTAAGTTATCAATATCGGTATGATAGGCGCGTAATTCCCATTGTAGCCAATCATGAACACCTGCTAAACCCGCTTCCACGGATTTAGATTGTTCAGCTTTGAGATTGGAATTGCCAAAATTGGGAAAATAAAGCTGATTAAATGACGGTGCTTTAAAGGCATTACCAAAATTCGCAAACGTGCTAACGCTGTTATTAGCTTTGCCATAATGCCAATTGTCACGCCAACCGATGCTCCCAGTGACGATATTACCAAAGGCTTGATTGTTATCCCAACGAACCGAGGCATTTAAAAAATGGTTGTCCCAAAAACGGCTATGCAATTCGGTAAACACACCGACATCATAACGGGAATTTTCATTAAATTTAGTGTCACTGCTCACCTGATCCAATCGATAATCTGAACCGATTAACAATTGATGTGCATCTGTTAGTTGCAACTGATTTAACCAACTGGCATTCCAGCGTGTGCTATTAAAACTGGATGCAAACGCACCTGTATTGGGTGCAAAACTATCTTGCCAATCGAGACTTTGCCCTAAACGTACCGTTGAACGCCAGTTATCGACAATATCAGTACTCAACGTTGTGCCAGCGACTTGTTCGATAAAATCGGTTTTATTTTGGAAATTACCATCATATCTATTATTACCTTGAGCGCGGGTAAAAAAGGCTTCGATGTCGGTATTGTGGGTATCAAAATGATGCCCAACTCGTGCATTGACTGCTGTGTTGTTATAACCATCGTGATCTGGTTGATTAACACCGAAAGGCCCTGGCGTGGGTCGCTGAGCATTAAAACCTTGGGACGTAAGGCTGGATGTTCCGACGTTATACCAAGTATTGTCCACTTTACCACTGACATTACCCGCTATTCGATAAGTATTGTATGAGCCGCCACCTGTCTCTAATGTGATATTCGGCTTGTTGTTTGGTTGGTCTTTTCCACCTTTGCGAGTAAAAACTTGAATAACCCCACCAATCGCTTCTGAACCGTATAAACTCGAATTAGGGCCACGGGTAATTTCCACACGCTCCACTTGATCCAATGGGATATATTCAAACGGCGATGTGCCAGCGGTTACAGAACCCACTTTAATACCATCAACCAACACCAACACATGATCAGAGTTAGTACCTCGCATAAATACACTGGAAATTTTGCCGTAGCCTCCTGTTTGCGTGACATCAACACCTGTACTGCCGCGTAATAATTCGGGCAAGGTTCTCACTTGTAAACGTTCAATGTCTTTGCGCGTGTATACCGTTGATGCCGTGGCTAATTGATTTTTAGGAGTTTCAGATCGTGTGGCAGTCACGACGATGTCAGATAATGCCGATGTAGGGTCTGAGGTGTCTTGTGAAAAGGCTGGGGTAGTAAAACCCGCAAGCAATAAGGAACTGGCGATAATTTTTTGCATGATTGATTGTCTTCTGCGCCGTCCGCGCATGAGAGTAAATAAAAGACAACGAAGGACAAGAAATACGAAAGCGGACAAACAACAATAGCGGTCACTATCGATAGCACAGCCCTCCGCTGTCCCGACTATACTTTTAGGCAGGTCTCCGGGCTGTTAAGTGGCTATGAACCTAAATCATCACCTTCCCATGCGTAAACACAGTGGCATACTAATGACTCTTTACTTAATTACCGTTGCGGGGGCAGCGTCGGCTTATACCGACTTCCCGTTTAATCAATTGATGTGAACCATCGCTTGAACCTGAAAGCAAGCGGGGGATTATAGAGAGTTGTCGCAATAAGGCAACATTATTTTTGACATTCGCAACAAAAAACAGTGGTGCGATTGGCTAATCTGACTTCTTGCAAAGGCTGTTGACAGTCCACACAAGGCAAACCTGCACGCCCATAAACCCGCAATTGTTGTTGAAAATAACCTGCTTGCCCTGATTCATTAACAAAATCTTTCAGTGTTGTGCCGCCTTGTTCAATAGCGTGTTGCAATACGATACGAATACACGCCACTAAACGATCATAATCTTCCAGCTCAATCGTACCCGCATGACGAGTCGACAATAATCCCGCCATAAACAAAGCTTCATTGGCATAAATATTACCGACACCCACGATAATATGACTGTTCATAATGAATGACTTAATCGGCACTTTACGCTTTCTGGATAACTGAAAAAGCAATTCACCGTGACACGCTTCCGATAATGGCTCAACGCCTAACAGATTCAGTAATTTGTGTTTAGTTGCAGATTCAACTGTCCACAATACCGCTCCAAACCGCCGTGGATCGTTATAACGTAACACAGTGCCATTGGTAAAAATAATGTCAATGTGATCGTGCTTACCCACTTCCTGCTCAGTTGTCAGAATGCGCAACCGTCCTGACATACCTAAATGTATCAATAACGTCCCCTGCCCTGTGGTCAATAATAAATATTTGGCGCGTCTGCTCACTGACACAATGGTTAAGCCTGTCAAATCATCGGCAAGTGTTTCAGACACAGCCCAACGCAAACGCGGCTGACGTACCAATACTTGATTAATAGTCTGACCGATAATATGTGGCGCGATGCCACGGCAAATCGTTTCAACTTCGGGTAGTTCGGGCATGATGGTTTATTTATAAGTCGCGAATTTAGGTTCAATACTGAGGAAATCTAACTTTATTAAACGTGCCAGTAAATTAAACATTTGCTAAAAATCTTTCCAATTTCTCACAAAAAATTTTTAAAATTTTAATGCGGGCATATTTTTTGTCGTTAGCTTCAACCAATATCCACGGTGCTTTTTGGGTGCTGGTGCGCGTGACCATTTCATTGACTGCCAGCTGATAATCATCCCAGCGTTCACGATTACGATAATCGTCTTCGGTAATTTTGTACTGTTTATAAGTGATTTGTTCACGTTCTTGAAAGCGGCGTAGTTGCTCATCTTTGTCGATATGTAGCCAGAATTTCAGCACTAACGTACCGTGATCGCTTAATGCTTCTTCAAAATTAACGATTTCTGAATAGGCACGTTGCCATTCATTTCTACGCGCAAAACCTTCAACGCGTTCGACTAATACTCGTCCATACCAGCTACGATCATAAATTGTCAGTACGCCTGCTCTGGGAATATGTCGCCAGAATCGCCATAAATAATGCTGCGCTCTTTCTTCATCGGTGGGGGCGGCGATAGGAATAACCTGATAATTTCGTGCATCGATGGCATGAGTAAGTCGTCTAATGACACCGCCCTTCCCTGCTGCATCCCAGCCTTCAAACACTAAAACAGCTGAGCGTTTTTGAGTATGCGCTTCACGCGATAAGTTATTGAGTTTACCTTGATAAAAAGTGAGTTCTTGATTGTAGGTTTTTTTATCGATGTTTAACGACAAGTCTAAGGAATCCAATAAATTCTGTTGGGTGACATGCACCACACCATTGGATTCAACAACTAAGGTTGCCAGTTTATCTGCCGCTCGTTTAGCGATATGTTGTTCAATACGATTCAGAATATGTTGCCCGACAGTTAAACTGCTATAGCGAATATCAGAACCATCGACAATAAGCCAAGGCACGTCACCCGTACTGGTTTCCGTTAATACTTTTTCCGCAACCGTCAGAAAATCATCGTACATTTTCAAATGGCGTTTATCACGTTTAGTGACTTGCCAACTGGTTTCAGGATTTTTTTCTAGGGCTTTTAAACGTTTTTTCTGCTCGTCTTTTTTCAAATGTAGCCAACATTTGATAATCAGTGTGCCATCATCAAATAACTCCTGCTCTAACTGACGAATGTGCATTAATTCCACTTGCAAAGTGTTATCGTCCGTTTCTTGATAAACACGCTGTGAAAGAGGATCGCTATACCACGAACCGACATTGATACCGATCGAACCTTTAGGCGGTAGCGTTCGCCAAAACCGCCAGAATTTAGGACGTTCTAATTCTTCATCACTGGGCTGAGAAAACGCCACCGTACGCATATAACGTGGATCCATCCACTCATTAAGCAAATTAATCACTTCGCCCTTACCGCCGCCATCAACGCCTGAAATTAAAATAATAACAGGGAAATCACATTCTTTAAGAGTCTGCTGAATCGTAAGTAATTGGGTTCTTAGAACAGGCACTTGCTCGTTATAAGTATTTTTATCGATGCTGTGTCCTAGTTCGGCTATTTCAAACATGGTATCTCTCCCCTATGGGTTTGATGGCAGTGACTAAGGTATGACTCATTGCCGATAACTTAGCGTGGTGTGTGCTTTAATTTAATTACCTTTTTGGGATGACAAGCTGCCGATAAGACCAAGATCATGGTATTCATTGAGATCAATATTATATTGCTCAGCGCGAATCACATTTTTAATAGTGCGCTCGCCAACCTCCATGCCATCCATTAAAAATAAATCAACCAATTGCAACGGTCGTCGCTGTTTATTTTCATCTAACAATAATAGTATTTTAGGTTTGAGTTTATGCGGGGGATTTACCTCAATCACTACCGCGATCTCGCCACTTTTAAGCTCAACAATACTACCTGCGGGATAAATTCCTATACATTCAATAAATTTATAGGTTAATCTTGAGTCCAATTGCGTTCCGCACATTTTAGTCATTATGTTAATGGCTTCCAAATGAGTTCTACCTTTTTGATAAACACGATCGCTACTAATGGCATCATAAGTGTCAACAATAGCCACTATACGGCTATAGGGAGTAATCTGCGTATCGGTTAGCCGATTCGGGTATCCTGTTCCATCCAAACGTTCATGATGACTGAGTGCGACATCAATCGCACCTGGATACATATCTTTACTGGATAGCAGTAAGTTTCCTCCATACAAGGTATGGTTTTGCATTATTTTTAATTCATTAGGTTCTAGTTTTGCGGGTTTATTAAGAATATCCAACGGAACTCTCATTTTTCCCATATCGTGCATCATGCCACATAAACCCAAGTTATTAAGCTCTGTAACACCCATGTTTAAATGCTTACCCAGTGCGATGGATAAGATAGAGACATTCATACTGTGTTGTGCGGTGTATATATCACGGTGTTTTAACTGTGTCATCCATAACAAAGCATCAGGGGCTTGCAGCATGCTATCAACACACTCAGCAACTGCTTGTTTGGCAATGGCGACATTAATCGCTTTACCCAACTGTACATCTTCCATGAAGCTACGCACTAAATCGCTGGTTTTTCCATAAGCCTGCGTCGCGCGTTCAATTTCCTGTATAAAAGAGGTTCTTGGTGGAATAGATCGTTTTTTTTCTAGCGTTCCAGTAGTCAGATACGGCGTTTTTTTATGTTGATGTATCAGTGCTATATTCTGTTTTTCGACATCAATATAAACAAATTGGCATTCTTTTCTGACTGCATCAACATCAGCCTGATTTTTTAATTCAAAGCCTTGAAATAAAAAGCCGCTTTCCAACCAAGGTTTATCCAGTTGGCAAACAGTCATACCCACTCTTAAATCACAGACATCGATTTTAGTCGGTACGACTGATGAAGAAAGAAAAATATTATGACTATCATCCATACAAAAAACTCTTTCACTGTGAATAAGGAGTGCAAGCTCTGCTTGCGCGTGGCAAGCGGAGCTTGCACTCCCGTTAATTGATTGATGCTAAAACAGCGATTAATTAATCACGCAATAACTCATTAATACCAGTTTTGCTACGGGTTCTTTCATCCACTTGTTTAATAATCACCGCGCAATACAAACTATAACTACCATCTTTAGAAGGCAAATTGCCTGATACCACCACAGAACCCGCAGGAATCCGCCCGTAACTAATTTCACCCGTCAGGCGATTGAAAATTTTGGTACTTTGACCGATATAAACGCCCATCGAAATAACACAACCGTCTTCCACAATCACGCCTTCAACAATTTCAGAACGTGCGCCGATAAAGCAGTTATCACCAATAATGGTTGGATTCGCCTGTAATGGCTCTAACACACCACCAATACCCACGCCGCCAGATAAATGTACATTCTTACCGATTTGTGCGCAAGAACCGACTGTTACCCAAGTATCCACCATCGTACCGCTATCGACGTACGCACCGATATTGATGTATGACGGCATTAAAATTGCCCCAGACGCGATATAAGAACCATGACGCGCAACCGCATTCGGCACAACCCGCACACCAGCAGCCGCAAAATCTTCTTCTGAATAATTGGAAAATTTACATTCCACTTTATCGTAATAACGGGTATTACCGCCATCCATCAAACGGTTATCATTGATTCTAAACGACAATAACACCGCTTTTTTCAACCATTGATGCGTAACCCAATCGCCGTTAATTTTTTCCGCGACGCGCAGTTTGCCGCTATCCAGTAGCTTCAATGTTTCAGTGACGGCATTGCGAACTTCCGCAGACGCGTTAGCAGGCGTGATGTCAGCACGTTGTTCAAAAGCTGTTTCGATGATTTGTTGTAATTGTTGTGTCATGTTTTCGTTTCTCAGTTGTTGTTTTAAATTTGTTTACTTGTTTTTATCATAATTGTTAAAGCTATACGGGCTAACTCTTTTTAGACCAATCCGTCGAATTCATCATCGCTCGCATTTTTTCAAAAGAATCCCTTTTGTCTTTCTGTAATAATTCGATTTCTAAGGGTGTTAGCATCCTTTTTTGAATTAAGGATATAGCGTGCTTCGGATTCGGTAAGACAGTCGAATCCGTAACCAAAGAATTCACACCACCAGTGTTCGAGTTCATGATATTTTCCTCTTAAAATACTGTTGATATAAAATTTAATCGTTCCAAAAAACTATAAATTCGGCAACCAATCGTTGCTTAATACCTCATCCATCGTCCAAGGGCAGGATTCTGGAAATTTATCATAAAAAATTGCCGTTTCCTTTTCCGCTAAATCCCGTGCATCATCCCATGCGTCTGCTAACCAATCATCATCAGTTAAACAATTTTTTAAACTCGGTGTTTGTTTCAACCGCCGTTTAATGCGTTCGCGTTGGGTCTTAATGGTCAACTGCCAACTGATACTTTGCCTTACGGGTTGATAATACCATTTCAATAAATGACCCAGTAATACAGCCATACGATTCGCCAATTCGCGTTGTTCGCTTTTACCCACGTCTGCAATTTCCTCAGCCAGATGTTCTATATCCAGCAAGTTAAACTGTTTATTGCGTAATAATTGTGCCTGTTCATTAGCCCAAGCCACAATATCGGATTTATAGGTGATGGTTGACATTGTTTTTCACCGTGTTTTTATTAATTCTTGAAATATATTTTTACGATGATATTCAAGATATATATTGTGTCCTTCATTAGGTTTTTTTCGCAACACCATGTCTTCATTTACACCTAATATTTTTTGGTCATCTTCTGAAATTTGAGAAGATATAATAATTTTTCCATTATCATCAAAGCTAATAAAACCTTTATCAAACAAAGCATCGAGATTTGGGATTAACAGCAGTCCATTCATTACATCCAGCTTTTCACCAGCACCATTACAATCTCGCCAAGGCTTAATATGTGATGCAATTAAAACATTTGGCATTCTGCATTCTGTAACTGAACAACAGTTGTTCCAATAGTTAAGTAATTGTTGACGAAATAAACTTTGACCAATTCTGACTTTAATAAGAGTTTCAAGCTCTGTTGTCGATATATCAGCAGGTATATTTTCTATGTTATCAATAATTACTTGAATTACTTGTTCATTTTTTTGTTCAAGTTGAAGATTGTAATTAGCAAGGACGGATATATTTTGTTGAGCAGGAACATTCATTATTCCAATGCTCTGTGTTCTTGTTGCTTCTTCTGCGTTTTCTATCACAGCATCTAAACTTTGATTAACTTTTCCATCATTTTTTTCATAAAGTTGCTGTTGTTCTTTTAATGCTTTTATAACTAATCAATAGTTCGGACAGTTTTTTGAAATAGTAGAGAGGAAATCTTAAATTCAGGGAAAATAGAATCTTCGAAAACGCCCCCCTGAAAAAAGATTTCCATGAAGCTACTAGAAACGATTTTAGAAAAAATGTCCAGTCTTTCAAAACCGCAAAAAATTTTTCTCTATTTTACTGGTTGGACTGATTAGTCTAAGAGGACGATTTAACTATAGCAACC
>JAPLRZ010000004.1 GCA_026398895.1 Methylococcales bacterium | reverse complement strand
GAAGATTTTTCGTTGCTTATCTGACCGTTTTAGAAATCATATTAAGTTATTAGAAGATATTTTTATCGGCATTTCAGCCGCCATTTGGAACTTTAAAATTATAATGAATTCAATCACTTAAATTCGGCAACAAGTCTAATGGATAAGTAGCCTCGTAAACATCATCATTAAATTTATTAAATATTTCAGACATTATATTGTTAAGTTTTTGATATTAATGATCTGTAAAATTTCTCTCATTGGTGGCAATCGAAACAATGTTTTCTGGCGCATCATCAGGATGGAATATCAAATCTCGTAATGACATTTCAGAAAACCAAGTTAGCATTCCATCAAAACTTTTATCTGAAAAATCAGGGATGCGTGATGTGTTATTCATATTGAATCTCCTAAACGTATTGAAATATTTTTATTAAGCACCGCAAATATTATTATCTATCAGCACATCCTATGGCACTATGGTTCATCTTATCACGTTAATTCAACCTAGAGATAAATATCCTTTAAACGCTATTCACTCTATAATCAAGCCTTGAATATAGTCCTTTTCAAGCTTTTAAAACCTGAAAGGTCTGTCTGTCACAAAACCGAGTCAGTTATGTATTATCAAGGTATAAAAAAAACTATCACTCAACGGGCAATCACCAAAAAAAATGCTGCATTCGGTGACATTCATCCCTTATTAGCCCAAATTTATGCCGCGAGAGGCTTAAGCTCAGTCGAAGAACTGGATAGAAGTTTAGCCAAATTACCCTCGCCTTGGTTATTATCGGGCATGACTGAGATGGTGGAACATTTAATCACGGCAATTAATGAGCAACAACGTATTAGCATCGTGGCTGATTTTGATGCCGATGGTGCGACCAGTTGTGCGGTGGCTCTCAAAGGATTGCAATTACTGGGTGCGAAAAATGTGTCTTTTGTTGTGCCTAATCGCTTTGAATACGGTTATGGTCTAACGCCTGAAATTGTCGAACTCGTTAAATTACAAACGCCTGATGTAATTATCACCGTTGATAATGGCATTTCCAGTGTTGACGGTGTTAAAGCGGCAAAAGACGCTAGCATAAAGGTGTTAATCACCGACCATCATTTACCGCCCGCTGAATTACCCGCCGCCGATGCCATTGTCAACCCTAATCTGGTGGACGATCATTTTCCTAGCGGTGCGTTAGCGGGAGTTGGCGTGATGTTTTATGTACTGATGGCATTGCGTAGCCGCTTGCGAGAACTACACTGGTTTGAACAACAGCAAGTCGCCGAACCTAATCTTGCCCAATTATTGGATTATGTTGCTTTAGGCACGGTTGCTGATGTGGCAGCATTAGATCAAATTAATCGAATTTTAGTCCATCAAGGCTTGCTACGCATACGCACAGGACGAGCGCATAAAGGCTTAATGGCATTGATTGAAATAGCCAACAAAAACGCCGCAACGCTGACCGCGACCGACTTAGGTTTTTCCCTAGGTCCTAGACTCAATGCCGCAGGGCGCATGGATGATATGACAGTAGGCATAGAATGCTTATTGACTGACGACCCGCAACTGGCAAAAACCATTGCCGTACAACTAGACGAATTGAATCAAGATAGGCGCGAAGTTGAAGGCGTAATGAAACAACAAGCCATGACTTATTTGGCAGAAATGAAGCCCTTGGATGAGCGACATTTACCCGCAGGCGTTTGTTTGTATGATGCAAGCTGGCATCAAGGCGTTATCGGTATTTTAGCATCACGCATCAAAGACCGCATTCACCGCCCTGTGATTGCTTTCGCACCCGCAGGAAAGGATTTAATCAAAGGTTCAGCACGTTCTATTGTTGGTGTGCATATTCGTGATGTTCTCAGTGATATTGCCAGTGCGCACCCGCAATTACTCAGTAAATTTGGTGGTCATGCAATGGCGGCGGGGTTAAGTTTAACCATGCACGATTACCCTGCATTTGCTTTAGCATTCGATGAAATGGTGAGTAAACGTTTGGCGACTGTCGATTTAGAACAAAAAGTCTACTCTGATGGTGAATTGACTGAACAAGAAATGACGGTTGAGTTTGCTGAATTATTACAACAGGCGGGGCCGTGGGGACAAGAATTTCCAGAGCCATTATTTAATGGTATTTTTGATGTGATTCAAGCGCGAATTGTCGGGCAACGGCATCTTAAATTAGTGCTGAGAAAACCTAACGGAAATTTGCTGATTGATGCCATTGCTTTTTTCATGGATCAACCCGAAAATTGGTTAGGATTACGGCAAATCAACGCCGCTTATAAACTGGATATTAATGAATATCGCGGCAATCGAACTGTACAATTTATTTTGCAATATTTAGAAAAAATCATCTAAAAAATTTAGAATGCTGGAGTGCAAGCTTTGCTTGCATTCCAGAGTAGCGGGTGTGTCTGTTACACGGAGTCCAAAACACGTTTTGGACGTTTTTTAAAAGCCCAAGTCATGCCTTGGACTCCGAACTATAGTCGGAGGAATACAAATGTAGAAAAGCACAGATTTAACCCACTACCCATTCCAGAATACTGAAAATTAGCTATTTTTTCTGAAACCACGCCATTGATTCAACGTGTGCAGTTTGGGGAAACATATCCATCACCCCTGCTTTCACTAATGTATAACCTAATTCATTGACCAAAATTCCTGCATCACGCGCTAAAGTAGAGGGATTGCAGGACACATAGACAATCTGTTCAGGTTGCCATTTTTTAAAATAATGCAACACTTCAGATGCACCTGCTCTGGATGGGTCGAGCAGAATTTTAGTATATTTGCGGTTTGCCCACGGTTCATTACTAAGGTCTTTACTTAAATCAGCGGCATAAAATTCTGCATTGATAATGCCATTGTAAAGAGCATTTTCTTTGGCATGATTAACCAGCGGTGCATCGCCTTCAATACCTACCACGCTACCTGCATACTTCGCCATTGGCAGAGTAAAATTTCCTAAGCCACAAAATAAATCCAACACGCTGTCGTTTTCATTTAAGTTTAACGTTTCTAAGACACGGTTAATCATTTGTCGATTAATGTCGTAATTCACTTGGGTGAACATCGCAGGTCTAAAGTGAAACTCGATACCGTGGTCGGGGAGGGCATAAGTGGGTATCACTTCCGCTTCACCATCTAGTGGCACGATGGTATCAGGGCCTTTGGATTGCAAACACAGGGTCAGCGGATGTTCACGCTCAAACGCTTTCATAATCTCTACATCGTCAGCAGTCGGCGGTTCTAATACACGAATCGATAACACACATTTTTCATCACCAATGGCAACTTCAATTTGCGGAATTTTATCGCGTATGCTCAACTGCGCAATCATTTCACCCAACGCAATTAATCGTGTACCAACCATCGGGTGCATCACAATACAGCTATCAATTTCTGCTAAATACGGATGACGGCGTTCTCTAAAACCCACTAACACCCGATTATTTTTCTTGGCGACATATTTAACACCCATGCGGGCTTTGCGGCGATAGCCCCAATGTTCACCTGTTAACGGTTGCCATAATTCGGGAATCTCGATTTTGCCTATGCGCTTGAATTGGTCAATCAACAAATCTTGCTTAATGCGTATTTGTGCGGAAGATTCAACGTGTTGAAAACTACAACCACCACACACGCCATAATGCGGACACAGCGCATCGACACGATCTTCAGCGCGGCTGTGCAACTTAACCACGCGTCCTTCTGCGTAATCTTTACGGCTTTCAGTATAAATGAAATCAACTTCTTCGGTGGGTAAGGCTTCATCAATAAAAATGACTTTACCATCGACATGGGCTACGCCGCGTCCGTCATGGGTTAAGGATTCAATAGTGACTCTAACGGGGGTTTCGGGTAATGGTTTTTTGCGTGATCTGCGTGCCATGCTGTGTGGTGTCCAATGAGGGTAAGTTGTGGTTTTGGAATACAATCCAGTCCTTCGATAAACTCAGGACAGGATTTGTACTCCGAAGCATTATTATATATCGTCTTCAACCGCCAACTTTGAATGATTTTGCCCGAATATAAAATACAGAGTAGTACAGTGATGAGGCATCTCGCACTTTCGTAAAAAGCACACACCCGTCAACACCTTGTTTTATACTTGAAGACCTTTATTACTCTTTATTTCACACTAAATCCAAGCAACTTATGAAAAACCAACTAGAAAACATCCTTCCCCAGCAAGGCATAAGCCTTATTCATGACGCACTAGAAAAATATGCAGACAATCAACAACCCATAGATGATTTTCTCTACCAACTACTCACCGATTCCAACGCCTACAGTTCCGAGGCCGACATAAAACAAACGGTGGTGCAAATTTCCGCCACCATTGATGCCATCAGTCTGGCGTATTCAGAGATTCAACGCTATAAAAGTAAAGGACTATCACTAAATATCTGGTTACGCGATAACCTGAATAAAGCCATACAAGACCTGCCACAATCCGAACAAGACAGCATTATAGAAGCGGCAAAAACCGCCATGAATAACGGCAATGTCGAGTTATTCAAACAACTCAGCAATGGCGAAACCGATATAAACGTCATCGCTGAATTAGCCTCTAGCAGTTTTACCGATTTAAACAAAACCGCGATAGCCACTAATTTAAAAGAAGAACTTAAACTCAATACCCTGCTCAGTGCAATCGCCTTAGAAACTGTCAGCACTGACAGCCAACAAGAAAGCACGATTGTACAAGCCTATTTTGATACACCGTTAGACGCTGAAACTGATAACGATATTAAAAAAGTTGTAGCGGCGGCAGTTGAGATTGCCAAAAAGAAAAATCTGTTAGCCGAAGAACTAAACCAAGCCTCCACCATTGAAACAACTGCCACCGTTGATGCTGGCATGACTTTCGCAAAAGTCGCTTACAAAGTTGAACAAAAAGAACTTGAGCCGATAGACGCGCTGGATTATTTAATTGATAAAGCCGCCGCTAGAGTTATAGCAGTGGTTGACATCACTTGTAAAACCGTTGGTGGCAATGTCGGGGCTAAAATAGGCGCGGTACTGGGTGGATTATTTAATCCAGCAGCGGCGGTGTTAGGTGCAAAAATTGGGCGCGTTATCGGTGCGGCGGCGGGTAAGAAAGTCGCAGAGCTTGTGAATAAAGGCGTTAGTATTGTTGCCAGTGCGGCAAAATCCGTGGTTAGAAGTGTTTGTGAAACAGCAGGGCGTGTTTACGATACGGTGCGCAGTTGGCTTCCGTGGTAGCCTAATTATCGGAGTACAAACCTAGGTTTGTACTCCACAAAGTTAAAGCGACACAGTATCCACAGACAATTTAACCCCCAATGCTTGGCAAACTTTGGAGACAGTATCAAAGCGTGGATTACCGTTTTCTGACAATGATTTATACAAACTCGCACGCGATACGCCAATTTGCTTAGCAATATCCGCCATGCCTTTAGCTCTAGCGGCGATATTCAAGGCATGAAGAAAATCTGAGCTATCGCCAGTTTCAGCAACTTCTTTTAGAAAACCTTGAATATCCGCATCTGTTTGTAAATGTGCAGCAATATCAAAAGGCAAAATTTCCATGATTACTCCTGTTGTTTAAGTAACTGTTTAGCATGATTAATATCGGTGTCTTGGCTGGTTTTATCACCGCCAGCCAATAACAGAACAACCTTGTTATTGCGCAAGGTGTAGTAAATACGCAAGCCACCACCAAAGAAAAAACGTAATTCAAAAAGATGGGCATCAATTTGTTTAAAATCGCCAAAATGACCATTCTCAATACGCGCAAATCTCGCCAAAATACGCCGCTTGCTGCTGACTTCTAAACTGGACAACCATTTGTTAAAAACTTGAGTGCTTTGTAATTCATATTTCATTGCCCATTGCCCATTGTATTCTCTAAGAAACATATAAACTATTTGAATTTATTGAATGGCTTACCAACACAAAGGAGTAAAATAGCTTCAGCTATTTTCTAGGCTGATGCTCGCCAATAGCTAAAGCTATTGGACTCCTAACCAAAAGACCACCATGACCAAAGCCATAAAATTCAACTTATTGCTAGACAAACACCCCGTCAGAGATTTAGATGATTTGCGGGCGAATTTTAATCTGGATGATTTATTAACCGCCTACCATAGCCACACTTTGCATCGTTGGTTGGAAGTGCGGGGCTTGACTGCCGAATTGGAACAACTGAACGCCATTAAAAGCATCGATGAACTCAGTATTGCCAGTGCGTTGTGTGAATTATTTCAGGAAACTCTCAGCGAGACTGATATTAAAACAGCCGTTTATCCGCTTGAATTTCGCAGACAACAGCAACAACAGCTTGAACAACTCGCCAGCCAACAATTTAATAAAGAGGCAGTGATTAAAAGCTATCACGCAGGTTATAAACAACTGTGTGCAGAGATGTTAGAAAAAGCTGAGGATTATCCGTTTTTAAAAGCCGCTGTTAATACCTTATGGACAGATTACGCGAAATTATTCCGCGTAGATTTTAATCGGTTTTTTGAAGAGTTTATTGAAAAAAGTCCGCTCACTTTATTTACCATGTTGGCGAATGATGACTATCGACAATCGGGGATTTTTAAATCAAAACGAAAAGAAAGTGTCTTTTCACAGATTCCTGTTTCAAACACAGAAAATGTAACTGAAGGTAACACAATTAAATATTTGAGTAAGACTACTCAGATGAATTGGAATAAAATTACCGACAAAAAAGTTATTGTAAAAAAAATCAATAATTCATCAGCTCAGGTAAAAATTAAAGACAACAAAGGTGGAACATATTCTAGTAGTACGGCGGTCGGTAAAATACTAGATGGGCTGAATTTTTATTCAATGAATTGTACAGGTACTGGCGTGCCGAATGGTTTTTGTGATTCTATAGAGTACGCAATAATTACAACAGAAAAATCTATTATTCCTTTACTCCCTCCTTATCAATCCTATACAGGTGTAACTGACGGCTATTGGAAAGACCTACAACCCAAAGGTACTTACTGCCTAATTCTAAGCATAGAAGCAGGTAATTTTATCCGCAACAGTGGTAAAAACGGCGAAGAATTAAACGCCGAAGCCATCAATAAACAGTTTTTAATTCTCGATGGTATAGATTACAAAAGCAATAACGCAGACCACACTTTAATTTACATGGTGATTTAATCATGGAATTAAACGCCACGCAAAAACTAGCCAGTTATGTTGATGCCTTACGTCCGATTATTTATATTCACAGTTTTGATTTTCAGGCAGTGGATTTATTAATATCAGCCGCGAGTAAAGGATTTACGATTTATGAATATAACGAAGCCGATAAATACGTTAATTTTGTTAGCAAAGTACCCAAAGAACCCGCTTACCAGTTAAATCAATTTTTAGCTTTGTTGGATATTAGACTTGTTGCCGAATTTAAGTGATTGAATTCATTATAATTTTAAAGTTCCAAATGGCGGCTGAAATGCCGATAAAAATATCTTCTAATAACTTAATATGATTTCTAAAACGGTCAGATAAGCAACGAAAAATCTT
>JAPLRZ010000013.1 GCA_026398895.1 Methylococcales bacterium | reverse complement strand
ATTAGTCAGTGAACCAGCCGAATTCAAACGGTATACCGCCACTGTGAATTGTGTGAATCTCAAACGCGATGTTCGCATCGTGACTCTGGTCAAAAAGACGGGGCAGTTTGCGCTGCTGTTTTCAACAGACACCGAATTGGACGCAGGGTCAATTGTTCGGTACTACAAAGCACGCTTTCAGATTGAGTTTCTCTTTCGTGATGCCAAACAGTTCACGGGACTTTGCGACTGTCAAGCTCGCTCAGAACCCGCTTTGCATAGTCATTTCAATGCCAGTTTTACCGCGTTGAACTTGATTAAGTGGCATGACAGATCACTAGCGTTTGAACGAAAACCCATTTCGGTTGCAAGCTGGAAAACCCGCTTTTTCAATACCTTACTGATTAATCGCTTTTCTTGCAACTTTGACTTAGACCTGAATTTGATTAAATCCTCACCTCTTTATGAGCAGATTTGTAAGTTCGGGGCTGTGTCTTATTAAAACTGTCCGAACCATTGATCTTTAAAAGATTTGAAATGAACTTTATTTAGAATAGGCACTAGAAAATTGACTTTTAAATCTTCTTCGCTATAACTATCAATTAATAATTCATTGTCTTGGATTAAATCAATAAACATTGCTTCTACGCTCATCAACAGTAATAGGCTGTTCAAACCAGTGCTTAAAAATTTTATCCAAATTTTTTTCAATATCAACCAGATTTTCTAAATCACTGTCACGAATTTTACTGTATTGATACGTTGGTTTTTGTTCTGGACTTTCACCTTTTATAAGCCTTATTTCTTGTTTTAACGCTTCAATTTCCTTTAGCAGCCTTAATTCTAATTCTTTGGTCATGGGTGTTATTAATTTATGGAATATAATTATGGAACAAAACCTAATTCACTTTTAAGGGTGAATAAATTTCTAGCATCAAACCATCACACTGTAAAAAATGCTTGGTATTACTGGTACACAATAACTCATTGTAAAAAATAGCGGTTGCGGCGATTAAAGCATCTGCCATTTCAATACTATGACTTAACGCAAATCGTTTGACCATTTGTCGTGCTTGGAAACTAATAACCGCATCAATATCATAGATTTTAAATTCTAATGCGTCTAAAAGTTTCTCAAAAGCGAATAACTCTTTTTTATTACGACAAAACGGTATGTATTCCATATAAGTAACCGCTGAAATCGCTCGGTCATGCGTATTCATAATCAGCTCTTTTGCTGTTAAAACACCTCTATCTGCATAAATAAAAATATTAGTATCAAATATCATTGAATAAGCCTCGCCGTCCTTGACGAATTAACCGCAATTCTTTTTCAACCGAATCAATACCTAATTCTTTGTGCATTCCAAAAAAGTCATTCATCGCTTGTTGCTGTTCTTGCGGATTCGATTTTTGTGTGTTATCAGCCGTTACAAGTGATAACTTCAATTTTTGAATAAGTTGATGAACCTGATTTAACGCCTGAGTATCGTCTAAATTATCAAGCTCTTCTTTTAACTGTTCTTTAGTAATCATGATATTAATTCTCCATGCGGTGCATTATGCTATCGCTAACAGGACCTTCTTGGCTGTTTTACCGTATTAGTTTTTGTTAGTGGGTTTATTTGCTAGTATTATCTGTTGTTTTACTTTATCGGGTAACTCTTGAATACCTAGACAGGTTTTGTCACTTAGTTTTTTATTTAACAGTGGTATTAAATAATTTTTAAACCTGTCGTCTTCATCACCATACGATAAGTAATTTTCGATTATGCTTTGCGCTATTAACTTATCAGAACAAGCTAAATCATTTACCCAATAAGCAGTGACTTTATTTAGATTCTGCGTATCTTTTTCATCATATTTTTTACAAATCGGAAGATTATAATCATCGGTTAAGCAATTAATATCCGCCACATATCTATAACTAATCCTAAAGTTTGTTAATTTGGTTTCTTTAGTTTTTTGATCAATATATTCACCATAAGAAACTGACATTAAATTAGAACCTTGTAATCTAGCGTAACTTAAATTACTACCTTGCAGTTGGGCAAAAGATAAATCTGCACCTTGTAATTCAGAGGAAGATAAATCTGCACCTTGCAAGTTGGCGTGGCTTAGATTTGCACCTTGCAAGTTGGCTTGTCTTAGATTTGTACCTTGCAGTTTGGCTTGTCTTAGATTTGTACCTTGCAGTTTGGCAAGATGTAAATTAGCCCCTTGAAATTTTACATCACCTAAATAAGAATTTTGAAAAACAGTACCCACTAAATAAGCATCTTGTAATTCAGCGGAGTATAACTTGGCATTTTGCAGTTGAGCAAAATGTAAATTAGCATTTTGCAATTTAGTAGAAATTAAATTGGCATCTTGCATATTAGCAAACTCTAAATTAGTAAATTGCAAATTAGCAAGCTCTAAATTAGCACCTTGCAGTTCGGTAGAATATAAATTATCTCTTTTTAATTTGGCATTTGTTAAATTAACGCCTTGGAGTTGGGCTAAATATAAATTAGCACCTTCCAATTGGGCATCCTTTAAATTAGCACCATTTAAAATAGCTTTTCGTAAATCTGCTTTAGGTAATTTTGCCAAGCTAAAGTTTGCATAGCGTAAATCACGCTCTTTTAAATCTATTCCAGTTATTTTTTCTAAAGAGGTGTTTTTATCAATGGTATTTTCTAATTCATGGCTTAAATGTTCATCTGAGGTAATAACTTTTTCAGATAAATTTAAGTTTCTTGATAAAAAATTACGATTATCAGATGTTTTTTCATGAAAAAAATCTGTTAAAGACAGTGAGTATCTATTAATTTTTTCATTAAAGCTATATTGACCAACCTGAACCTTACAAAAATATATAATATTTTGTATATAGTTGTATTTATGTTTACATTCAGGTATATCATTTAACAACCACTTTTCTCTGTCATTTATAAATAAATCAATAGATTGAAATAGATTAACTATAAACTGATTTTTTTTAGTAGTCTCTATTTTTACTTCTTCATATTTTTGAAACTGCGGCAATGTAGAAACAAAGACGCTCAAAATAAAGATAGAGACTAAAAAGCCAAATAATAATCCTGTCGCTAAAAAATGTTTGATAGAAATAATCCTAATTAGTAATACGGCGTGATAACGAGATTGCGAATTATGTATTGTGGTTGTTAAATTTGAAGATATATTGATGACAACAGAACGAAAGCCTGCAAACCGTGGTTGGTAAAAGAAGCGATGGAGAAATAAAAGAAATAAACCGTTTAAAATGTATAGTAAACGACAAATCGATTTTATCAGAATAAGATAAGCACGGTTAATTAAAAAAACAGGTGAAATAATACTTGTCCACCACTGCCAAGCATTATCATTTTTATCTAATATCTTCGGTAATAAGACTAATAACATCAAACAGTCAATAACCACAATTAGGCATTGCCAATTAGTATAATCAGTATCATGAAACGGTAAAAATTTAGCTTGTAGAAACCATAAATTAAAAAGTGGGAAAATCAGTAAACAGATAGCCACAATACTGACTAATAACAGTTGCACAAAGGTTTTCTGATAACCACCCAATAAATGCACTAAAGACAAATTACCCGATATATTTTTCATAAACCGAACTCTATCATCTCGGTCTGGGTATTGTATTTTTAAGGCTGCGTCAAAACTGTAATATTGCTGAGAAAATAAAAAATGTTGTAGTAATAAATGAAAATGCAGTATCAAAATTAATAACGGTGATACTAAATAAAACTGCACAATCGGAATATTTATATTCAATAAGGGCAGTGTAACGGTGCTGATGCGTAATAATTGTTCGTGTTCTGTGGAGGCGGCAGTAATCAGCACGTACAGCAAAAACGACACAAACGCCAAAGTGTAACTGCGCAATTCAGCCGCTGAACTATTAATATCAATGTCTTTGGGTTCTGGGGTGTATGAGGGCATTAGTCGTTAGCTCAATAAGTTGTGACTCGTTTGGCATTGTTGCGTAAAAAGCTATTGCTTGCAAACACTAAACCTAGTTCTGGCTTCAATCCGTCATTAAAAACCCACATCCATCGGCTTAGAAAACTCCTGCGCATTCAATTCCATTAACTGCGACCTGACTCGCGCTCTTAAATCTTTGGCTGGATTGAATACATAATCCTCATAATCGGCGTGGTCTGGGTTTAATAATAGCAGTTTTGACAAAGCGGAGGCTAAGCGGGTGACGGCTTTTACGTCTCGGCTGTCGCCTTTTAGCGTGGGGCAGTCGCCGAAGGGGAATTCCAGGTGGCTGACGGTGCGCAGTTGATGTAGGTATTCGCCGAATACGTCGGCTTTGATGCCGATGCCTTGGGCGGCGTGGTCGGTAGTGAAGCGGGGGATTTTCCAGCCGGCGATGATGCCGTGGAATCTGTCCATTAAGGCGGAGTCGTGGAACATTTCTGGCAGGTGACGAATGTAATCGGTTTGGCGGGGCTGTCCTTCGTAGAGGTCGATGTTGGCTAGGATAATTAAGCCGCATTCGCTGGTAACTTTTTTGCCGCCGACGCTAAATTGTCCTGATTCTAAATAATCTTTGAATTTTGCGTGTATATCATCCGCGCCTTTAAAGGTGATGGATTGCCCTTCATCCAAGACTAATAAATCATATTTGCCACCGAGTAAGCCGATTTCATTGGTATTCAAATTCATAAATAACTGCGCTTGCGATAAGCCGCCGCCGCTGTTCAGCCACACATAACGGCTGAGATTGGAATAAATAAAGGATTTCCCTGTGCCTTTGGGCGCAAGTTCCATCATGTTGAGGTTGTTTTGTACCAGCGGCAGCATTCGCAAAATGACGTTGTTTTGTTGTTCTTCTGTGTAGGCAGAGGGTTCGTAGCCCATCGTGCGCAGTAATAAATGTATCCATTCGCGGGCTTTGATGAGTTGTTCTAAACGCACTTTGCCCGACTGCATGGTCATCACATACCCTTTCGTTTGTTTCATGCGGCGGATTACGCTATCGCTAACTCAAGCACAAAACTACATAGCCAATCTAGCCTTAGCAATAGCGGCTTTCACGGTTTCAGGTGCAGTGCCACCGATGTGTTTACGCGCCGCAACTGAACCTTCCAGCGTTAAATAGTCAAACACATCCGCTGTCATCAACGAGGAGAATCCTTGTAATTCAGTCAACGATAATTCCGATAAATCGCGTCCCGTTTCTACGCCTAAACGGACTGCTAAACCAACCGCTTCATGCGCATCACGGAACGCCATACCTTTGCGTACTAAATAATCTGCCAAATCGGTTGCGGTTGCAAAACCGCGTTTAGCTGAATTATACATATTGTCTTTTTTAGCGCGGATGTGCGGAATCATATCGGCGTAGGCGCGTAGACAATTGATGAGCGTATCAGCGGTATCAAATAGCGGCTCTTTATCTTCTTGATTGTCTTTGTTATAAGCTAAAGGTTGGCTTTTCATCAGCATCAACAAACTCATTAAATTGCCTGTCACGCGTCCAGATTTACCGCGTACTAATTCAGGCACATCGGGGTTTTTCTTTTGCGGCATAATGGATGAGCCTGTGCAGAATGCGTCAGGCATATCAATAAAATCAAACTGTGCGCTAGACCACAAAATCAATTCTTCCGAAAAACGTGATAAATGAATCATGATTAAACTACCCACTGCGGTGAATTCAATGGCAAAATCACGGTCACTGACAGAATCTAAAGAGTTTGCCGACGGACGACTAAAGCCCAATAGCTCAGCGGTTTTATAACGGTCTATTGGATAACTTGTGCCTGCTAATGCCGCCGCCCCTAATGGCAGGACATTAACGCGCTTCAAACAATCAGCTAAACGTTCTGCATCACGGCTGAGCATTTCAAACCACGCCATTAAATGATGCCCAAAGGTAATGGGTTGGGCGACTTGTAAATGAGTAAAACCTGGCATGATGGTGTCAACGTGCTGTTCAGCCAAGTTTAAAATCGCGAGTTGTAGACGAGTGAGTTGCGCGGTTATATGCTGAATTTCACTGCGTAGATACAAGCGTATATCGGTGGCAACTTGGTCATTACGCGAGCGTCCTGTATGCAGTTTTTTTCCCGCAATACCAATCAAATCCGTCAATCTGGCTTCGATGTTCATGTGTACATCTTCTTGTTTAATCGACCAGACAAAGTCACCGTTGGCGATTTCTTCGCTAATTTGGTTTAAGCCGCGAATAATATCATCACGCTCCAATTCGGTCAGAATACCGCAATGCGCTAACATGGTGGCATGAGCAATCGAGCCTTGAATATCTTGCGCCGCCATGCGTTGGTCAAAATCCACCGAAGCGGTAAAGACTTCAACAAAAGCATCGGTGGCTTCGGCAAAACGTGCGCTGGAAAGTTTGTCAGAATTAACGTTAGTCATGATAGTAATAGGCAGATTGAAAAGCCGAGATTATACCGCTAAATGGAGAGTGACAGCCTTGAATTCAACTAACAAATGCAGCGCGACAGTGTCATTTTTAGAGATTTGCAAGGGGCATCTATTATAGTTTCACCTCTTCTTATCTGTGTCGATGAACTGTTTAATGGCAAACGTTTAGAATTACCCAACGTGAAAAAAGTAGTAAAAAATCTGAACAGCACGGCGGCGAACAAAAAAGTGCGCTGGATTTTGCTGTATAGCTTTTATAATATTTAAGTCATATCATCGTCGTTCTAGCATGGGTGCTGGAATCCAGTTGCGTTAGCTGGACTCAGTATTTTCTGAGCAACAAATTAGCTTAACAACACACTCCACTTTAACTTTGAGGAATCACCATGAGTATATTTAATAGCATTGCTAGCAAACTGGGCTTTGGCAGTGCCGAAGCGGCTGAAGCACCCGAAGCCGCGCCAGATATTGTTGCCGCTGAGGAAACTGAAAATATTGAACAATCTGCCGCACCTTCTCCAGTTGTTGCAATCGCTGTGGTTGATGTTGTTGCCAAACTGGAAGCATTAGCGGCATCTCATGCCGAAAAACTGAACTGGAAAGTTTCGATAGTCGATTTGTTAAAGTTACTGGAACTGGACAGTAGTTTGCATTCGCGTAAAGAATTGGCAGCGGAATTAGGTTGTCCCGCTGAAAAAATGGGCGATTCTGCTCATATGAATATGTGGTTACACAAAACTGTCTTGCAAAAACTCGTAGCAAATGGTGGCAATATTCCGCAAGATTTGTTGGACTAAATAGTTAAAAACTTTCGAGGTTTTTAAAACCTCGAAGGTTTGTGTTCTGCCGTTTTCCCTATTTATTTTTGTTACTTGGAAAAACGTTTCCATGCTAGGCGTGTTAAGCCATACATCCATATCAATTCTAGGGTAACCCACTGGTCAAAACAGTCGGACAGACGACTGTGGTGGTCGCTTCTTTTGATCTCAATCAAATTTTCACAAACAAAGCCGTTTAATACTCTATGAGGTAGTGGGTTAAATCTGTGCTTTTCCTACATTTGGATTTCTCCGACTATAGTTCGGAGTCCAAAGCATGACTTGGGCTTTTAAAAAACCTCCAAAACGTGTTTTGGACTCCGTATAACAGACACACTCACTACCCTCAATGACTCTTTGGTAACTATGGGCAGCGCGTAGGGTGTAATAGGCGATAGCCCCGTATTGCGCCGACTGTGAATGAACATCATAGGGCGTATTACGCTATCGCTAATACGCCCTACGCGCTGACGATCCCGTCATGGTGTCGCCAGTGCTGTGTTGAATGATTTTGGACAAGTTTTTGGTTATCAGGGGCTTTATGTGGCGGATGGTTCTTTACTGCCTACTCTGTTATTATTGCACTAGATGCAAATTTATAAGTATGCAACTTAAAAAAACTGGAGAATAAGCTATGAATGAGCAAGCAGCTAGTTCGACAACGGCTGATTTATATTTAGAACTCATTACTCAAGCACATCCTGATCGTCCTAATCGGCTATGTGTTGTTGTTAGCGATTTGCATTTTACTGATGCTACGGTAGGTGTTCAGAATTTAGAAGAGTCTACTTGGAACGCTTTTTACAATTCCATTCTGCAACGCTGCCTCACTTACTATATCAACGAGTTAGTGCTGGTATTGGATGGTGATATTATCGATATGGTTCGTAGCAGCAAATGGGCTGAAAAAGGCGTTTATCCTTGGGAGCGCGAACGCACGGAAGATTTTTCGAGCATCGTTAATGCCATTATTACAGATATTGTTGAGGTCAAACATCGCAGTTTCTTTGCATGGCTGAAAGGACTTGAAGAAAATTTAAAACGCGATACCAAAAAACTGCATCCCCAGACGGCTTTTGAAAAAGTAAAACTCGTCATCACGGTAGGCAATCACGATAAAGAATTACTCTGTGATAACGCCGCGCTTACTTATTTTTATGAGCAAGGCTTGGGGATAAAATTAACCGATATAGACGAGGAGCGACGTAAACTGCTTGGTCGTATGTACGGTGATGAACAGATGTTTCTGAATACCGAAACAGCCCCTTATTTTCCCTTTTATTACGGCGACACTGGTTTTCGATTTTTTACCACTCACGGCCAATGGCGCGATAAGAACAATTGCGCCAAGATCAGCGCGGAAAACGATTTTCCCGCATGGTCAGTTGAAGACGGTTGGAACATTAAAACTTGGCAAGCATTAAAATTTTCGCCATTTTTTAAACCCTGTTTCGGTGATAGCGTAGCGGCAGGGGTGTTATCAACATTTATCTACAAAACCAAAAAGCAATTGGCTGCGAATGGATACCACACACCTGTTATCAACACCGTTCTGGACGAGCTTGATTTATATCGTCCTACCTTTGCCGCCATTGGGCGAATTCTCGAATTAACGGCTAAAAACCGAAAAAATAAAACGAATTTAAACGTCGTACAAATTATTGAAGACACTTTGTACGACTGTCTTATGGTGTGGTTAAACTGGGATTTTACCTTACAATCTTCACCACTACCACGGAAGGTTGGGCTAATTATCGCGAAATGGTTGCTCAAATTTCTCAAGCTATTGGGACATAATTTGCATATTAGCGGTATCGCAGGCTTGGTGAAAATACTTAAGATTGGTAATCTGCAAGATGCGCCGCCTGCTTTCCATGAAATGAAAAAATTCCCCAGCTTTTTACCTGCCTATTCTCACTACGGCTTTCAAATTCATGGTGAAGGTCATACCCATGAGCCTTTGCAGGAAGAACCGAATATTGAAAACGAACAACACTGTAGTACTTATATCAATTTTGGTACTTGGCGCGATCAAATCGTTCCTAGAAAAGAGCAGGGTTATCGGCGACGAGGAATGTTGCGGGCATTGTTTATCCTTGATTTAAAAAACCTTACTGAGACCCAAGATAAATTTCCCAGATCATTCGATTACTTCGTTATCGATGCCATCACTTGGAGTGATTTAAACGATAACCTCACCGAAACAGGTAAGAGATCACCGAAAATATAGGCTATAGCTAACAGTCAATAAAATGATTAAAAAACCGTTCGCATTGAGCCTGTCAGTAGTGGATTAAATCTTGAATATGACTGCCAGTTCTTTAAAGGACTGGCAGTCTTAATATCGCTATAACAGCTTTAACCCACTACCGAGCATTAGCTACAATCAGCTCAATTTCAGATTATGAGTGATTTTGATGGACTGTTCATTTAAACTGACTGTAATGTAAATCAAGCAACAGCTTTTATAACCTGCTACGCCTGATTTATTCTTTTTCTCTCAGTGGATTTTTTAATGAAACAACTTACAGCGCAAGGTCAGCAAATAATCAATAATATTGCTCAACGCTACAATTTTAGTTCGGATGCTGTATTCAGTATGTTGCTGTCGGTCATCAACGGCAACGGTTCAATGGCACAATTTAATCATCCTGAATTTGGCGGTTCTGGTCAATGGATGAGAGGCGGCATGATTATGTTGGGCGATATGTTTAACAACGGCTTAAAAAACAGTGTTAGCGGCTTGTGTCAAGAGCTTGCTAATTTGATTGCCAATCAACCAGACCTGATTCAAAGTGGCAGCTTTCAATCCCAAAGCCAAGGTAATCAGCAACAAAGCAACTTCGGTGGCAATCAACAACAAAATAATTCTGGTTCTACGGGCGCAGTTAGCTTGTTTGTACCACCGCCTGCGGGCAGTTCTGCAAACTGGTGGCCTGCGGGTTTGCAATTTCCTAACAGCACGGGTACGCAAAATAATGTGCGTTATGCGTATTTTGCTACCATTCGGCGGTTGGCTATCGAAGTCAATGGACAGGTAACACTGTACGATACTTTAGATCATCAAATTGGTGGTTTTTCTCAGCAACAATCCGTGGGCGGTTCTATTACCTTTACCAGTCAATATGGGCTGGTTGATGTCAATACGCTACCGATTATTTCTATAGATAATGTTCTAATGCAGCCCCAACCTCAACCTCAAGCCGCGCCGTCTTTTCAAGCAAATGTTGTTAATGCACCGTTTACTAATCAAGAATCTGATGTTTTTGGTGCAATTGAAAAATTAGCTGCTTTGAAAGATAAAGGTATCTTAACCGATACCGAGTACAGCACTAAAAAAGCGGAGTTACTCGCTAGATTATAGTTAGCTGTTTTGTTATAGCTAAAGGACAATAATAATGATGCCGTTCGTGGTGAACGGTTTTTTAATCACAAAAAATACTTTAGTATTACTAATGTCAGTAATGTTGATGTGATTGGTATGATGTTTGCTTTTCTAAAAATCTATATTCTTTCACAACAACAGCGTACAAAGCACGAGAGGTAAACAATGCCAGAACAAAATTTGAGCAAAAATCAGTCACTGACAGAGATCATTCGTAATCAGGGTCGCTTTAGACGACCAATAAGCGACATAGGGCTTATTGAACACGCCATTCAACGAGAATGTAAAGCTCCTATTAACGCGCGTTTAGCCTCAAATGGCACGCTCTGTGTTGACACAAATCGCACAGGACGCTCGCCCGCTGATCGATACCTTGTTGCAGGAAAATATTCTTCACAAATTAACTGGAATTCGGTCAACAAAGAAATGCCGCGTGATGTTTTTCTCGCGCTCATGGATAAAGTCATGAGCCATGTGGAAAACCTCGCTGAACCTTTATTTTTCTCCGATGATCTTTATGTGGGTAAAGATAGTGAGTATCGCCAACCGATTCGCCTTGCAACTAAATATGCATGGCATCACCTGTTTGCACGCAATTTTTTTATTAAAGGCGAACAACATGATGGCAGTAAAAAACCGTGGACATTGCTCAACATTCCATCATTTGTTACTGATCCAGAGCGCGATTCTACTCATAGTGATGGTGTGATTGCCATCGACTTGGATGAACAAGTGATTTTGATTGCAAACCGTACCTACGGTGGCTGTCAATGGAAGGCGTTTTTTACCGCAATGAATACCCTGCTTCCGCTGGAGGGCGTTCTTACCATGCACTGCGGCGCGAATATTACCAAAAAAGAAGGGCGCGTCACCCTATTTCTAGGGCTTTCGGGTACGGGGAAAACCGCGTTGTCTGCTGACCCAGATTGTCTGCTTATCGGTGATGATGGTCACGCGTGGGGACCTAATGGGATTTTTAATATTGCAGGCGGTTGTTATGCCAAACTGCATGACATCACCAGAGAACGTGAGCAGCTAATCTGGGACGCGCTACGTTTTGGCACTATCATGGAAAATGTGATATTAGATGATAATCGCACCCCCAATTTTGAAATAGGGGCTGAGAATATTCGCGGACTCTATCCAATGGAGTTTATTGACGATGTGTATCCCGCTGAACACGCTGGACATCCTGACGCAATTATCTTCCTGACCTGCGATATGTATGGTGTGTTACCACCCGTGGCAAAACTAAGTTCCGAACAGGCGGTGTATTATTTTGCCGCAGGATACACGACTAAAATTGGCAGTACCGAGGCGAATAGCCTGCACGATTTTGAGCCTACCTTCAGTGCCTATTTTGGTGAAGTGTTTTTTCCGCTGTTAAGCAAATACTACCTCGATTTATTCCAAGAAAAATTGCGTGACCATCATGTCCCTGTCTATCTAGTCAACACGGGCTGGACGGGTGGCCCTATGGGTTCACCTGCGGGCAGACGATTTTCTATCGCCACTTCCAGAAATATTGTTCATGCCATACAGCATAACAAAATCCATGATGAAGATACGGTGCTACTTCCTGAGCATAATCTTCGTGTTCCTAAACACGTTGCAGGGGTGGATGAACGAAATCTTAATCCAGCCAATATGTGGCAAGACAAAGCAGCCTACCATGCGGCTTGTGAAGAATTAAACCAGCTTTTTCATGACAATATGGCAAAGAAGTTTCCTGATATAGGTACTACGATTCTCGAATCTGGACGACCCTAATATAGCTAAAGCACAATAAAATGATGCCGTTCGTGGTGAGCTTGTTGAACCACATTCATACCATTCGGTAAGTTCATGACCAGTTTAATGCGAACGGTTTTATAATCATTTTATGGGCTGTTAGCTATAACGACTAAAAAGATTAATCAACTAGGGGGTTGTGAGTGAATAACGCATTGAACAAACAAGCGATAGGCACGATTGTCGAGGTGCATGGGCCTGTGGTTATTATTGACTGTAAGCCTTTGCCTCCGTTGCATAGGGCGTTGTGTACTTGTTTTGACCATACGACTTATTTATTTGAGGTGCATCAACATTTGAGTGAACACAGATTACGCGCTATTACGCTACACGGTACAGCGGGCTTGAGTCGGGGCATGGTGGTTTATGATACGGGCGCACCGTTGCAAGTGCCAGTCTCTGAACAATGTCTGGGGCGGTTGCTGAATATTTTTGGCGAACCTTTGGATGGTCTTGCCGTCTTACCGCACGATTCCTTTCGCAATATTCATGCTAAACCTATCGCTTTATCGGAAGCCATTGGTATCAGTGGCATTTTGGAAACAGGCATTAAAGTCATTGATTTACTCTGTCCGTTTGTGAAAGGCGGCAAAACGGGTTTGTTTGGTGGCGCGGGTGTCGGTAAAACCGTGTTGGTGATGGAATTTATTCATGCGGTGTCGGCGATTCATAAAGGCGTTTCAGTGTTTGCGGGGATTGGTGAGCGGATTCGTGAAGCGCATGAATTGTGGCGGGAAATGCAGCAAGCAGGAGTGATGAAAGATACCTTGATGGTATTTGGGCAGATGGATGAATCCCCAGGGGTGCGGTTTCGCGTGGGTTTATCGGCACTAACGTATGCGGAATATTTGCGTGATACCCTGCATAAAGAGGTGCTGTTTGTAGTCGATAATGTGTTTCGTTTTGTGCAAGCGGGCAGTGAAATTTCCAGTTTGCTGGGACGTATGCCCGCGACGGTCGGTTATCAACCGACATTAACTACCGAAGTTGCCGAACTGGAAGACCGTATTTTATCTACCCAACAGGGCGCGATTACCTCAGTACAAGCCGTTTATGTACCCGCAGATGATATGACTGATCCTGCGGTAAGTGCGATACTCAGTCATTTGGATACCATTGTTATTTTGTCCCGCGATCAGGCAAGTAAAGGTATTTATCCAGCGGTTGATCCGTTACGTTCTAGTAGTAAAATGATGGATAAGCACACATTGGGCGAACGTCATGTTGCGGTTGCCGAAGGGGTGCGGGAACATTTAGCGCGTTATGCCGAATTGGAGGATATTATCGCCATGTTGGGTATTGAAGAGTTATCGGAAATCGACCGTAAAATTGTGATGCGGGCGCGAAAATTGCAGCGTTATTTAACGCAACCATTTTCAGTATTGGCGCATGATACGCGGCAAACTGGAGTTTCTGTGCCACTGGCGCAAGCCTTGAGTGATTGCGAGGGGTTTTTGTCTGGGCGTTATGATGCGGTGTCTGAGGAGGACTGTTATATGCGCGGCGCGATGCCATGAGTGTATTTGAGCTGAATCTATTTGCCTCCGACCAAGCGCAACGCCTTGAAGGTGTTACCACGTTTGTTGGCGAAGATGCCTCAGGCAGTTTTGGTATTCAAGCCCATCATGCACGTTTTATGACCACGCTGATTTTTGGTTTGGCGCGTTTTAAACAAGCGGAAGACGCTTGGCAATATGTGGCTGTTCCCAGTGCAGTGCTGTATTTTAATGACAACGTGCTGACCATCACCACGCAACATTTTTTGCTGGATTCTAATTTGGAACGTATCAGCAACTTATTACAGCAACAATGGGCGAATCAGGAAGACGAAGTACGCGCCACACGAGAAAGCCTAAAACGTATGGAACAAGCCATGCTAAAACGCTTGATGTCGTTAAAACATAAAACCGTGTGGCAATCATGAACCGACAACAACAGCTCAAAAAACGTATCGACACCCAGATTGAGCGCATGAAACAAGCGGAGAAAGATAGACCTAATTTGTTATCACAAACAGTTTATATTGGGACGCTGGGGCTGGTGATGGTGTTGCCAATCATCGGGGGCGCGTATCTTGGGCATTGGTTGGATGGTTTGGTAGCGGGTTATTCCATGCGCTGGACGTTGAGTTTATTGTTTAGTGGCGTGGTGGTGGGCTTTTTTAATGTGTATTTTTTGATTAAAAATAAATAGGGCGTTGATTATGGAAGGAGACGTAGCAATTCATGTTGGTTCTAAGCGCGGAGGTATCAACAAAAACAGCCTTCATGGTTTATCAACTCCATACAGATAATGGTCATGATTAACGGCAAAATCTTTAATTTCCGTATCCGTGCTAGGCAAAGAAATATCAGGATTAGTCCAAGGGTCATCCATCACGGCTTGTTGTTTTGAAAAAACAGCAAAAAACCTGGCTTCATTTATCAGGCTTTGTTCCAATTCTTTAATACGTTGTTTTAACCGTTCTTGCGGTAAAGTATCAGGAACATTAATAGTTATTTGCATGGTTGTTTCCTCTATAGCCTTTGATTAACAGAATATGGGCGAAATAAACAAAAATGGTAGTATCTTGACGAATTGCCCCCAGATCTTGTTTCGCTCCATTTGGGTTACTCGGTTTAGCGTGTTAATAATCAGGGGTGAAGTCTGGTGCATCCCGTTATATGGTGTCAGCAATCTGTTTAACGGCTTCATAAAAAGGCTCGCGGGTGGTTATGTAATTAATTAAAGACTCACTATCAAATTCCCCTTGTTTAAAATCTTTTCGCCAGTTAAAACAGCCTTGACAGTTGGCTAGAATAAATAAAAACCGTTCATTTAATGGCAGCGACTTAATCGCATTTGCTATGGTTGCTCTTAAATTAGAGACCGTTATTTCATATAATCCATGATCGCCGCCGTGATAATTAATAACGCCTAAAAACTCCCACGCATTAGTGACTGTTTCAATAAAATCAGGCGATTCTATTTGTTTAAGGTGATTGACTACGGTATTAAAAACGGTTTGGTAAATACTTTTATCAGATACCTCAGAAAATTGCGTTATTAATTCAATCAATACATCAAATTGATCTTCATAATCGTTTTCTAAATAACCATTCATGTTTTTCCTTTTTATAGATAAAAACTATTGTGGTAATGATTCAATAGCGTAGCGGAATATGGGTGAGATAAACAAAAATGGTAGTATCTTGACGAATTGCCCCAGATTACGCTACGCTCCATTTGGGTTACTCGCTTTGTAGAATTATGTGTAGGTGGATAAATGGTAGATTTAGAACTAAATAGTACAGTAAAAAAACAGGTTGGAATAGGAGAGGCTTTTATAAATATAATGCTAAAAAGACAATCTCTTTTGCAACTGAATGAAAAACAAATAGCAGAAAGAGAGGCGATTAAAAAAGTTTTACAAAAAATTCCACATCCTAAAAATAAAGTTATTACAACTTATGAAAATGAATACGATGAGCAAGCCCATTTTATTATTAAATTTCCCCCTCTACTCTCTAAAGATGAGTTTGCCACACTTCCTGATTTAGATGCTAAAACTGTGTATTACATAATTCAGAGAATGAGTGAAGTAGATAGATATAATACTGATTGCTCACTAGAGTTGAATCAATTGCAACTACCAGCTAGTAAAGAAATTAAGACGCGGAAGGAATGGATGCCTTACATCGAGGAATTTAACCGATTAATAGAAAATGGAGAAAGCGTATCAAAGGCGAGAACAAAGATTGGCAATATGATTGAAAAAGTAAATAAAGTACGAATTAACAAAAAAGAAAAACCAATATGTACAAAATCAACAAGAGGCGATGGCAATTCACTTTGTCCAACAGCACGACCAGATAAAAGTACATTATGTAGGCAGTTAGTGACTAATCGAAAATGATGCAAACTATAGTATGCAACATTATTTTTGTTGCATACTGCATTATGCAACACTAATTTATTTTTTATCAATGACTTGAAGGAAAATTCGCTAAATAATATCGCATCATAAATCAATCAAAAGGTGAAAAAAGATGCAAAACGAACCCGATTTAGAGGTAAAAATTACCATTTTATTAGCGAATAATCATCAGTCTAAAAGTAATAAAACAGTTTCTAATAAACTGAAATATGCTCTTGTGGCAATACTTACTTCTTGTTCTGAAATTTTTTTAACAGATATTTACCAGCTTATAAAATCTCTATTGTTCAATTAAAAAATTTCTACTGAAATAATGGGCTGTATATCTCAGCCCATTATTCGTTAATTTTCCTTTTTTACAGACCAAGACCATTGCGGCAAATCTTCAAGTAATCGAATTTTTTCTAAATCAAGTTTATTATTTTTTTCACTTCTTTTTTGAACCATAACCCACTGTCCTAAAGAATAGCTTTCATATTGTAATCGAGCGGTAACTTTTGAATTCCCCTGTTCTTCCGTATATTTTTTTAAATATTCAAATCCTTCATTCCACAGGTCTTCACGAGGATTCCAAAACCATTGGGGTAATGATTCAAGTAATTGAATTTTTTCTAAATCAAGTTTATTAATTTTTTTGCTTCTTATTTGAACACCAACCCACTGTCCTAGAGAATAACTTTCATATTTCAATCCTTGAGAAATTCTTGCGTGACCATATTCTTCAACATATTTTTTTAAATACTCAAATCCTTCATTCCATTGGTCTTCAAAAGCACTCCAAGACCATTGTGGTAACTCTTCAAGATTTTTAACCCTTTCTAAATCAAGATTATATTTTTTAATTTTTTGATTACTTACCCATGCTCCTAAATTGAAATTTTTATATTTTAATCCTTGAGAAACTTTTGCATGACCATATTCGTTGGCATATTTTTTTAAATATTCAAAGCCTTCAGTCCACTGGTTTTCAAGTATATTCCAAGACCATTGTGGTAATGATTCAAGTAAATTTATTTTTTCTGAGCTGAGTTTGTTTTTCCCAGTTCTTTGGTTACTTACCCATGTACCTAAAGAATAATTTTCATATTTTAATTGGGCATTAACTCTTGAATGACCATGCTGTTCAGCATATTTTTTTAAATATTAGACTTGTTGCCGAATTTAAGTGATTGAATTCATTATAATTTTAAAGTTCCAAATGGCGGCTGAAATGCCGATAAAAATATCTTCTAATAACTTAATATGATTTCTAAAACGGTCAGATAAGCAACGAAAAATCTT
>JAPLRZ010000068.1 GCA_026398895.1 Methylococcales bacterium | reverse complement strand
TCCCCCTCCAACATCGCCGATAATCCTGTTGCGGTGGTGAATCCGTTAGTGCATATCAAGTAATCAGTGTATATATCTAAATTTTCTCTGTTCATCCCTTAATAATACGCTTTCGGGGCGAGGTGTGCGTAACATCAGTTATTAAGTGTTAGCTATAAATGTTGGGTTGTCACAAGCTACAACCCAACAAACTAAGCGGCTACTTTTAATCTTTGTCGTGAGTGTGTTTAGTTTCATCACCAAAATTAAACATACTGGTCAAATTACCAATGGCTGGTTGATTTTCGGGTATGTAATCATCATGGTCATTCACTGGATTAGGCAAGCGATCACGGCTGCGGGCTGATAAAGGCTGTAGCTTCCAGTTGTATTCGATAAATTTCAGGATTGAAGCGTGGTCATGGTACACATGATCGACATGACCTTTTTTCGCATAAGGCGATACCACTAAGAAAGGAATACGCGGACCATCACCAAAAAAGTCCAGATTTTGAATAGCACCCGAATCAAAATAACCGCCACCTTCATCGGTGGTAATAATGATTGCGGTATTCGCCCATAAATCAGGTTTGGACTGAACATTGGCAATCAGGTCTTTGATGAATAATTCATAACGCACGGGCGCAGAATAACCAGGATGTCCGCTAACCAGATTTTTGGGTACGACAAAAGAAACCGCTGGCAAAGTCTCATTTTTAAGATCGCTCAAAAAAGTTTCCATGCCTTTTAAATGATCGCGCAGTGCAGGCGTTTTCACCACATTGGCTGAGGCATTATGTGGGTCGCCGATGCTGTTATAAACGACTGATTGAGTTTGTTGATAAGTCAGTGCGGCAACGACTTGTGCGCGGTTTGGAGTCGCGGCAGGAACAGCAGCATTAACACCACCGAACACCAATGGATACAGTTCATCATTCAGAACATCACCCGCATCACGTCCAGCGGTATACCATTTCCAGCTTACCTGTTTAGCCGATAAGGCTTCACCAATCGTTGGTACAGCTTGTGGCGGATAGACAAAGTTGTTAGCCGCTAATGCCTTGGCAGTTCCATCGACGTTGAATGGAACATCGTAGTTATTCACCAGATAAAACGCATTCTTTGTACAATTGCTTTTAATGTCTTTGTGTTTCAGTACGCTCAAAATCGAACTAACACCTGCTTGAGTTGGGTCTGAACAATTGACATACGAACCACCCGCATAACCATCCTGAGTGTAAAAGTTTTCTGTGTTAGCTAAAGGGTCTGGATTTTCAATTTGGTTAGCAGGAGGAACAGCCAATGCCCCCGCATTGTTATAAACAGCTACATCAGCTGTTGCGATAGCGAAAAAATTCGCCCCTGTTCCACCCAAAATGGCTTGATGATAGTTATCGCTTAACGCATAGTTTTGTGCCAATTGCTTGAAGATTGGCGCGTCACCTTGGGACATATTAAAAAAGCCCATCAATTCGCCACCTTGTTGGGTATCGCTTGGTTTTGGCCCAGTCGCGCCATTATCACCACCTGTACCGACAGTGTTTGCTACCCAAGTAAACAGGCTGGTGTCTTTATTATCACCGCCTGTTTGTTGCCACATTTGGAAAAAACGATGCACAGGATCGCCAGTTGCGGAATTAGGCGAACCATAAGGCACATATTTGGTAATTTGAAACGGGCCATTAGGCAGCGTAGTTGGAAAACGGGAATCAGGCGTTCCGCTCAGAAACTGGAAACTTGGCGTGAGAATGCCTGTTTGTAAGGGCTGCGGCAAGGTAGAATAAGGATTTAAACGCTCTGGATTGACAGAATATTCATCCGTTTTGTTAAAACCTTGACGCTGTATGGCTTTAGCGAAATGACGACCAGGTGTGCCGTCTGCATTAATTATGCCTTGAGATAATAGGTTGTTAATTTTTTGACCGTTGGTGGGTTTATACGCACCATACAAAGTATCAAAGCTAACGTTTTCGCCGATCACCACGATAACGTGCTGAATGGGAGTTGAAGGGGTAACAGCCAAAGCTGCGCCACTATTCATCGCAATCGCAATACCGAGTGCTAGTGATGAATAAGTCAATAAGTGTTTGCCGTTCATTAATTGTACTCATGTCAGGTAAAAAAGGAGTTCATTGATTACAAATTTTGTAATCCTCCAAAGCTTGGCACTTATTTATTTCCTGTTCATGACAATAATATATTATTTTAGCAAGTAGCTCGCATGGAGACTGTGGAATGTGGGGCAATGCTTTTGTATCATTCCAGATTCCTCATTGTTCCATTTGAGCTACTGTCATTTATGGTTTAAACGGTGCTGCATAAACTCATCAATCATCTCCCATGTTCCCGCACTATTTTCCGTCAAAATTCCGTGTTGATTAGAGTTAACAATCTTCAATTGTTTGTCGGTGGTAGTGATAGCTGCCATTACTTTATAGGCACTTTTCACTGAAGCCACGGGGTCATTCTTTGCGTGCATGATGAGTATGGGGCAAGTACATAAGGGTAAAAACTCATCCATATCGTGAATTAATTGTCTTAATTCATACAACGCTTTAATGGGAACATGGCGATAATTGACCAATGGATGTTCTTGGTCATTTTCAATAAAAGGTTTAACGCCTTCATAGGCTGAAACCCAGTCTACTAGTTTATTGGTTCCGTGTAATAAGGACACTAGGGTAAAGGCTGGATTATTGAATTTAATGGGAATGGCAATAGCGGTTATGCCAATAATTTCAGCATGATTTTCTGAGGCTAATTTAAGGGCTAATACGCCACCTGTGGCAAATCCTGTGACAAAAATACGTTGGCTATAGGCTTTGAGCATAGCAAAACCACGCAATACTGACATATACCAATCTTGATAAGTTTGTTCTTGTAAGGCGTAAGGTGATGAGCCATGCCCCATTAATCTTATCCCTAGCACGGTATAACCTTGTTGTTGTAGATAGCCACCGTAGGCTCTTAATTCGGCAGGGCTGGCGAGTAAGCCATGTATCAGCAATACGCCCATGCCATTGGAGTTTGTTGGTTGGAGAAAAAAAGGCGATGGATCGGCGGTTGCGGTTTCTTGACTATTGATGTCAGCAAAACGTGGTTTTCTATAGGCGTGTTGTTCCCAGCGTAAATCGCGGCATTCGTCATCAAAATACCATTCGGCGAGTTGTTGTGGGTCGATGTGTTGACATTCGTTTAATGCGGTAATTATCGTGTCACGCACTGCTGTGAGAGGTCTTACTTCGTTGTTATAAACCGCAATTGGATTTTCCAAACGGATGTGATCGAAATTAAATTCTTGTAATAGCTTGGGTAAAAAATGATAACAGCAGTCTTGCTCACTAATGAGTTCGGCATTTTTGGCGACTGATAAGAATTGCTCAAAGCGTTTATTGGTGCCAGAGGTTAAATCACTGTATTCATAGGGATTGAGTAGGCTTCGGTGTAGATTGATGTGGCGGTTGTTTTGTAGGCGTTTGACCGCAATATAGAGGCTGTTAAAAAATGCTTGATGAGTAATGTATGACTGCCCATTTTCCAGACAGTACAGGATGAGCGTAGCGGCAAGATGACTTAAATTTACGGTGACGTTGGCGTAAATGGCTTTCATGTATTGATCGCGAGTGGCATTCGCACTTTTGCGAAAATAGATCCCCAGCAATTTTTGTTGCCAGTTTTTAGGCGATGAATTTAGGGCAAAAATTTCCTCTAAACTGTTAAGCTCTGAGGCGACTAGCTCAAGTAGATAGCGATTCCACCAATGCCAAACTTCATAGGGATCTATCGGTTTACCCATGCGGACATCCATGTCGGTATTTTTAAGCATGATATTACCTTCGACTAATAATTCTTCGGTTTGTCGAAAACTAAGATTGTCGGCAAACAGTTCAACGCCTGTGAGCAATAGATTATCAGAAGAGCGTATCGGATAAAAAGTGATATTAGCGGGGATAATCAGCGTAGGTTTCAGTGCTGACAGTAGCAACTCATCGAGACTGTCGAACTGTAACTCTTCTTTCCAGCGTAATAATTGCGCACGATTTTTATCTGCGTAGGCGTTGCGAACTGTGGCTTTGAAGGCTTCTATGCCTTGTGCTAACACCGCCGCGCCTGTGTGTTGCTTGCGTCTATCTCCTGTGACGCGTGAATAAATGTTGTAATGTCCTTGATTGTCCATGACACGGCGGTCTTTGACCATGCCACCTTCGGGAAAAATAATGACTTTACGACCGCGTAACACTTGCGCAGCGAGTAGGGGAAACAATCGCTGATGATTATGCGGAAACACCCCCACCGTTTTTAAGTATCTCGATAGAACGGTATCTTCTTTGAAAAATTCACCAGAGGCAATTGCACAACTGTACGCGCCAGTTTGTTCAAAAATTAAAAACTGCGGAATAAAGGTTTCAAAGCGGGAAAAATGATTGAATAAAAAAATGCTGCCTTGTGATACTTGAGTGTCAGCATAAAGCTTCATTTTGACACTCAGCATTTTTTTGACCGTACTAAATGCCATAACCGACCTCTCATAGAGTTTGGTGTCTATGTCACTCCATTGTTCTGGATAAGGACGGTTAGCCATAAGTCATCATTTTTTCTCTTCAGGGGGGGCAGAAAGTTCCAGAAGATGCTTGGAATTATTGAGTACAGGTGCAGAACCCGTATTGTTGCTTGCTGGTGTCGCTTTACCCGCTTTGGTTGCTGTTGTTGTCTTAGACGTAGGTGCGGGGCTGGTGTTAGAGCTGCTGTCATTGTCATCTATATCAACGTCATTACTGGGTGGATGACCGTCATGAATCAAATATTCACGGTGTTGCTCATAGGAATTTTTGATGAAGTCATAGCGATTAACCGCACCCTCATTGACAACTTTCTCAGTTGCCATTAATCCAGCACGAGTATCGGTTACGTCTACCGCTCTAGCACCACCCGTTGCAGCACTGCCAACAGCACCACCAAAAATAGACACATAGGTTAAGGGATTTAATAAAGCATCACCTATCATGCCAACAACATCTCTGGGTGAACTAGGACCTACCAGCGGTACGACTAAGTAAGGACCCGCTGGAACTCCCCAAAAACCTAGAGTCTGTCCAAAATCTTCATTGTGCTTAGGTAAGTCTACCAGTTTTGCAACATCAAAAAAACCGCCAACTCCTGCGGTAGAATTAATGACAAATCGACTGACATCCATGCCACTTTGTAATAATTTAAGTTGTAACAAATCATTGATAGCCACACCAATGTCATTAATATTACTAAAAAAATTGGTCACACCTTGATCAACAAAATCAGGTGTTATGGCGACATAGCCTTTAGCAACGGGTTTTAAAACGGCTTTGTCGATAGTGTCATTAAATGACTGTGTCCCACGATTCCAGCCCTGCCAAATATCATTTGAATCAGAACCCGTTGTGGCACATCCTCCAAGTGCAATTGAGATAGCCACGCTAGTCAATAACAGCTTTTTATTGATGGTAGTTTTTTGCATAATCATTAGTCTGGCTCTTTTTTGCTCTGTTGTTGATGAATATTACTTTATCGTAGAGAGTCTACTGGGGTCGGATTATACAACAGTCAGTTAATTGATGCGTTAGCTTGTTAATTTAATGGAATAAAAACTTCATTTGTTGCTCAGAAAAGGCACTAATAGGATTGTGATGAAAGGCAGTTGTAACGGTACTTTGATGCGGTAAATCTTAAGGAAAAACAAACAGTTTCTAATCGTTTCATGATAGCCCAATCAATATACTGTTTCTTAAATGAAAACAATCTATATGATTTTTGTTATATTGTTAATTTTAAATACTAAGGTATAGTTTAAATCGTGCCATAGGCACACTTTCTTAACTTACAAAGGTATCGTGTCATGAGTGATTTTTATAAAGACGTATTTACAGGTCTTATTTTTACAATTGGTATTTTGGGCTTTATTTCAGGTGAATTTATTGTCTCAAGCACCCTATTTGCCGCTTCGGCGATTTCCAGTAACGTATTAGTGACGCGCCGACTTGGCCACAAAGGTAGCTGATGTGCTTGCCTAAAGTACCCTCAAACAAGTGGACGGGCTTACCTAGCCCGTCCATTACCGTTCTAGTTTAAATTTCGTCTTACTTTTGTACTATCACTATTTTGCAATAGGATAGATTCTGCTCTACTTCCCAAATACACATAAACGCCTAGCGAAACTAACAGTGCTGCTGCGGCAATAATAATCCACACTGCTGCAATCAATTGTTCACCGCCACCATGCAATGCTGCTTTAAAAATCATCAGCAAGGCTTCAATGGATACGGCAATAATAATCACCGCAATAAAACGAGTAATAGTGCGCCGCGTTGAGCTGTGTCGAAGTATATCTTTATACAACAACACTTCCTCTTCCAGCGTAGTTTTACCCAAATCAAAAATAGCCAACGCGAGCGTTAAATAAATAACCACACCAAACGGGATTTCTATCTCCTGTTGCGGAGTGACTAACGATTTCGCCACCGAGATACATTCCAGTGCGGCTGTGTATAGCAACACCAACGCAACACTGAACAAACCTACTACAATCAAGCTGTACATGGTTTTAAAATAGGGTTCAAAATACACTCGCAGACTATCACCTGTTAAAAATGCCAAGGTCGCTTTCAAGTCAATATTCAGCACCACATAACCTTTAACCGACCCATCATCGTTGAGCATTTTTACACTGGTAGACAAACACAGCTCACGCCTCACACTCGCTAAATAAGGTTCTGTGATGACCGCGCCCTCATGCTTCATCGCCGCAATATAATAGGGTCGCCGACTGCGGTCAGCACCAATACCAATTTGTGGATGATTACTTTTGACGTGTTTTCCCTGCATACATACAGTAATTTGTTTGCCTTGGGCATCAAGCAAATAAAATAAACTCACAAAGGGATAGTAGGAGTACAGCGAATTAAATTGTTCAGTTAATTCTTCCTGACTTTGCTCAAACATTTTGCCGTCGGCAAAAAAATTTAAAATTGATGACAAGAGTTGATGAATAGCGAGCCGATGTTCTTCGTATTTCTCGATAACATTGATATGACTCATTTTCGACATTATGAAAGCCCCAGATAATGAATAGCAAACTGTGAGTATACCGCAGGTTTTCACCTATAATGATGAGCTGTAACCCACAACGACTATTTTTTTATGTACAAATATGACGGTTTACTGATCTACCAAAGCCACGATGACGACGGCGTTCTCGAAGTTGTTGAAGAAAAAGGCGTTAGATCATTGCATTTTGGCTCTGAACCCCGACAAAGCAGTCTGTTGTTATCAAATCCCGATAAACTCGAACTCAGCTATGTGCGAGCCATGACCAGTTGGCAATTATTTAAACCCATTTTAGACGATGAAGCCTTGCTGATTGGCTTAGGTGGTGGCTCATTGACTAAACATTTATTACAACATTTTCCAGACTGCCGTTTAAAAGTCATCGAGTGCCGAAAAAGCGTGGTAAAAATAGCGCGTAGCCATTTTAGGCTACCCTTAGACCCACGGTTAAAAATTATCATTGATGATGGTGGCGCGTATATTCGACAACGCGCAGAATCACACGCACAGCGGTATAGCCTATTACTGGTTGATGCCTTTGATCACGAAAACCTTGCCCCCGCCATCGCTAACCAAGCATTTTTTGCCGCTTGCCAAGCCTTGCTAAAAAAAGACGGTATGTTCGTGATTAATCTGTGGGGTGGCGATGATAATCCTTTGTATAATCAATGCAGTGCGTGGATAAATCATATTTTTAAACAGAAAGTCTTATTTTTACCGATTCGTGACCGAGGCAATGTGATAGCCTTAGCATTTAATGAAGACGCACTGTTTTCTAGCCTGAAGTATCTAAGACAACACGCCCTTATGCTTGAACAGCACTATCAAATCGAATTTCCAGATTTTTTAAAAGATTTAAAAAGAAATAACGAATGGGCGTTTAGTCAACTTATTGTCAAGTAATGTAATTAATTAAATTTTATGAAACAAGTCGCCTCTCTACGCTACGGCGTTATATTTAAAAAAGCCTTTTGTGATGTCATGGTATTTAAAGGTTTTGTGCGGGATATTTTGGGAATTCAATTGGATATTGATAAGGTAGAAACCGAAAAGGTATTTGATACTGTAATTGGCAGCGTTAAAACTCAATTTGATTTATTTGCCGAAGATAAAAAAAAACGCATTATCGTCGATATTCAACACCAACGCCATATCGATCATTATGATCGATTTTTACATTATCATTGCGTGGCATTATTAGAACAAATTAAAAGCTCGTCTGATTATCGGGCTAATTTAAAAGTTTATACCATTGTGGTTTTAACATCGGGGGATAAATATAAAAAGGATGTATTAATAACCGATTTTTCACCCCGCGATTTAAGCGGTAATAAGGTCAATGAAATCGCCCATAAAATTATTTTTTTATGCCCTAAATATGTCAATGAAAATACCCCCGAATCCTATCGAGAATGGTTAGAAGCGATTGAGGATAGTTTGGATGGTGAAGTGGATGAAAGCCATTATAAACTAGCCGAGATACAACAAGTTTTTCGGCATATTGAACGGGATGATATTTCTCCTGATGAAAGGGCGCGAATGATTGAAGAGTATCATTTAGAAGAAGCAATAGATGAAGGTGTGAAAAAAGCTAAAAAAACGATTATTAAAAATATGCTGGCTAAAAATATATCAATGGCAACCATTGTTGAAGTAACCAATTTAACAGCAAATGAAATTGAAGATTTATTAATGAATAACGATGAGTAAAAATTATGATTATTAACGGTGTCACCATAGACGCAACTTTTGCGGAGGCGTTTCCGATGAAAGCCACCCGCGCCATTATTACCGCGCAAAATGAAAAATGGGCAATGATTGCCGCGCAAGCCATGACAGGGTTTGCAACCTCAGTCATTGCCTGTGGCTGTGAAGCGGGTATTGAACGGATATTAGGTCCCAATGAAACCCCAGACGGCAGAGCGGGCGTTTCCGTGATGGTGTTTGCGATGGGAGGTAAAAGCTTGGCAAAACAACTGGAAACCCGCGCTGGACAATGCGTGTTGACTGCACCGACTTCTGCCTTATTTGCGGGTATTCAAAGCGACATAAAAATCCCGCTAGGTAAAAACCTGCGCTATTTTGGTGACGGTTTTCAGATTGCCAAAAAAATATCAGGCAAACGCTATTGGCGTATTCCCGTCATGGATGGCGAATTTTTAGCCGAAGCCACCACAGGACAAGTCAATGCCATCGGCGGTGGTAACTTTTTAGTATTAGCCACTTCGCAACCGCAAGCCCTCGCCGCCTGTGAAGCCGCAATTGAAGCCATGCGCAAGATACCCAATGTCATTATGCCATTCCCAGGTGGCGTAGTGCGTTCAGGTTCAAAAGTCGGTTCAAAATACAAAACCCTAAATGCCTCCACCAATGACGCATTCTGCCCTACCTTAAAAGGCGCGACCAAAACCGATTTATCGCCCGATATTGAATCGGTGATGGAAATCGTCATAGACGGATTAACAAAAGAAGACATCGATAAAGCCATGCGCGTAGGCATCCAAGCCGTGTGCGATTTAGGCGCGGACAACGGCATACGCCGCATCAGTGCGGGCAATTATGGCGGTAAATTAGGACCGTTCCACTTTCATTTACAGGAGATTATGGCATGAGTGCATTAACCTTTAGCTTGAAAACCCAACCCGCACAACGTGTTGATTTATCGCCGTTAGCACCTCAACTATTACAAGGTTTAAGCATTGCCGATATTGCCGCCATTGAATTACAAAGCGGCAAAGCCAAACTGCGTGTTGATGAACTGTTCACTATCGAAGGTGATGACACACAAAACATCATCATTCAAAACAGCACCGCCAAACTCGATTTTATCGGCAAAGAACTGGAAAACGCCACCATCACCGTTGAAGGCGATGCGGGCGCGTATCTGGGTATAGGCATGAAATCAGGCACGATAAAAGTCACAGGCAATGCAGGACTGTATGCCGCCTGTGAAATGAAAAACGGCTATCTGGAAATCGCAGGTAACACAGGCGATTTTTTAGGCGCGGCACTCCCTGGCAACAAAATGGGCATGAAAGGCGGCACAATTTTAATCAAAGGCAATGCAGGTGAACGGGTAGGCGACCACTTACGCCGTGGCACAATTTTAATCGAAGGCAACGCAGGCGATTACTGCGGCTCCCGCATGACCGCTGGCACAATCGCCGTCATGGGCAACACAGGCAAATACCTAGGCTACGCCATGCGCCGAGGCACATTATTACTCTGGAACGCCCCACAACTATCTGCCAGTTTCAACGACTGCGGCTCACACACACTGGCATTCTTGCCGATATTATTCGCCTCGTTTAAATCGTTAAACTCCAAATTTGCCGATGCCTCCGTGGCATTTAACCGCGTCCAACGCTATGCGGGGGATATGGCGGAAATTGGGCGGGGTGAGGTGTTAGTCAAACTGTAGACAACAGAATGTTGGAAAATGTCATTCGGCGGAATACGCTATTGCTATTCCGCCTTACGAGTTAGCCCTGCACGGTTATTATGACCCAATGGCGTTACCCGCACAACTGATTGAATTTCAAAATGAAATAACTAAAGCAGGTGCAGATTGGCAAGTGCATAGTTATGGTCAAACCATGCACGCCTTTACTAATCCCGTCGCCAATGATCCCAGTTTTGGCACAGTTTATAAGTTTGAAGCAGATAAACGCTCTTGGCTTACCATGCAAAACTTCTTAATGGAAATCTTCGCCTAAGTGCCTAGGAATGCTCCAGCGTTCTGT
>JAPLRZ010000026.1 GCA_026398895.1 Methylococcales bacterium | reverse complement strand
AGCTCGGACATTTGATAACCTTTTAATAGCTATTGGAAATGCTTTTAAAATTATTACCGTTGATAATGCACATGGATATTTTTACCATGCTAACCAATTTTAATTTAAAGTAACTAATGATGATTGAAAACACTGTATATTCAGAAGATATGCAGCATCAGCAACTTATTGAAAATAGGTTACAAATTATTAATCCTTTTTTGTAGTTAGTATAATCAGCATGAATTTTAAAATTCAACCTGTTTCCCTAGTTCTAACATTACTATAGAGAAAAAATATGCACCCAACCATAGAAAAAGTAACCAACGAAATCATCGAACGCAGTCACCCAACTCGTTCTGCTTATTTAAAATACATTGATGGTATTGCCAAAAAAGACCCGATTCGTTCAGGCATGGGTTGTGGTAACTTAGCCCACGGTTTTGCAGCGTGTAGCGCGACTGAAAAAGCTGATTTAACAGGTAATCAAAAAGCCAATATCGCTATTATCACTTCTTATAACGATATGTTATCGGCGCATCAACCGTACAAAGACGCACCTGATTTAATTAAAGCCGCGATTCGTGAAGCGGGTGGTGTGGCACAAGTGGCAGGCGGTGTGCCTGCGATGTGTGACGGCATTACTCAAGGTCAAGCGGGCATGGAATTGTCGCTGTTTAGTCGTGACTTAATCGCGATGACTACGGCGATTGGCATGAGTCACAATATGTTTGATGGCGCATTATACTTAGGCGTGTGCGACAAAATTGTTCCTGGCCTATTAATTGGTGCGTTAAGTTTTGGGCATTTACCCGCAATTTTTATTCCCGCAGGCCCTATGCCCAGCGGCATGACCAACAAAGAAAAAGCCCGTGCCCGTCAAGATTATGCCGTCGGCAAAATTGGACGCGCAGAATTATTAGCCGCTGAATCCGCTTCGTATCACAGTGCTGGAACCTGTACTTTTTACGGCACGGCAAACAGCAATCAAATGATGATGGAGCTAATGGGCTTGCATCTTCCAGGTAGTTCTTTCATTAATCCTTATACCCCATTGCGCGATGAACTCACCAAAGCCGCAGCTAAACAAGTGTTAAAATTTACCGCCTTGGGTGATGATTATCGTCCTATTGCCCACGTCGTTTGTGAAAAAGCCATCGTCAATGCCGTTATTGGTTTACTCGCTACGGGCGGCTCAACCAATCACACCATGCACTTAGTTGCTATCGCTAGAGCGTCAGGTATTGTGTTGAACTGGGATGATTTTGATAACTTATCCAAAGTCATTCCACAATTAGCCAAAATTTATCCCAATGGTCCAGCGGACGTTAATCACTTTCAAGCCGCAGGTGGTTTGGGCGTGTTAATTGCAGAACTATTAAAACACGGTTTATTGCATCAAGATATTTTGACGGTCGCCGATGAGCGCGGGATGTCTAGCTACAGCCAAGAACCCAAACTCATTAATGATAAATTAGTCTGGGAAGCTGTACCTGCCGCTTCTTTAGACCCTGAAGTGCTGAGCAGTGTAGAAAAACCTTTTGCCGCAGGTGGCGGTTTACACGTTATGCACGGCAATTTAGGACGCGGTATTTCTAAACTATCCGCTGTTTCAGAAGATCATCAAATCGTGCAAGCTCCCGCGATTGTGTTTGATGACCAAGAAGAGTTGCTTGCCGCTTTTAAACGCGGTGAACTAGAAAAAGATTTTATCGCGGTGATTCGTTTTCAAGGCCCGCGTGCTAATGGAATGCCTGAACTGCATAAACTCACGCCGCCCTTAGGTGTGTTACAAGATAAAGGTTTTAAAGTCGCGCTAGTCACCGATGGTCGAATGTCAGGTGCGTCAGGTAAAGTGCCTTCCGTGATTCATCTTTGCCCCGAATGTGAAATGGGCGGCTCGTTAGCGAAAGTCTTGAACGGTGATATTATTTCGCTGAATTTACAAACAGGAGATATTAACGTGCTGGTCGATGAAGCTGAATTTAATGCGCGTGTGCCGTTACCGAATTCCGCTAAAAATCATCATTACGGCATGGGACGTGAGATGTTTGGCGGTTTCCGATTGGGAGCATCTTCGGCTGAGACGGGGGCTAGTAATTTATTTTTGGTGGATTAGTCATATCGTTTTCACACTAGAGAGTATTGTTCCCACCTGTGAAAGTATTGATGTGGGAGAGGCTTTAGCCTCGCATTCGAGGCTAAAGCCTCTCCCACATCATATAAAAACAATGACTTACAAAATTCAAAAATTGTTTTGTGAGTTATTTTCATAATACTTTCACAGTCTCTTCAGCGTGGGAATGAATCCATTTTTGAGTGCAGAATGCAGACGTGTTTAACGTGATACTCCTTACGCCTGAGTGTGAGAACGATATAAAATTCATTTATATTTCATATAAAGGATAAGTCTTGTGAACGATTTAGAATTATTAAAAGGAATTCAAACAAGTTTTGACGATGCCGTTAAATGGTCTAAAGAAAACAGTGATGTCACCAACGCATTAAAATCTGCTATGTTTGTCAACAAAATAGGCGATGCGTTATATAGTTTAAAGTCTGATGACACTCTTTTATTAAACGTAATAGAAGTTCCTGAAAATAAGGGTGAATCGGGCGTATGGAAAAAAAAATCTGGTGAATGGCTTTTAGATATAACTATTACTCAAAATACTAACAATGCTAAAGATGGATTTAAGGAAAAAATTATATGGGCTGTTGAATCTGAAAGTAACGTTTCGTTATCAGAGTTTCATAAAGATTTTGCAAAATTATTTCATATCAAGTCAGATAATTATCTTTATTTGAACGGTTTAAATCAGATGACAGAAAGAAGTGTAAATGATTACATTAAGATTCGACTCGAACAGGTTAAGGAAATAACAAAAAATTCAGATAAAATTTTTTGGTTCGCTTTTTGGGCTTCACCTTGTCAATGTAAATCCAAACAAGTTTCTTCAATATGGACAAAATTACATCCCGCTGGTGACTTTGAGCATTTGAAAGATATTCATCTGTATAAATTTGAAAATGGAAAATACGAAGAAATACTCAACCCGCATTAAAGCGTAGATAAATGCAAAATTTATCAGTCAATGTTAGATAATGAGTCGTTTTCAAAACTACGCGACTGGTTTATCGAATTTGAGCAATCGCGTTGGGAAAAGCAAATTGAAGCAGATTCAAACGCGGGTAAGCTAGATTTCTTGATTGAAGCGGCATTAGCGGAGCATCAATCAGGAAAAACGAGAAGTCTTTGAAACATAAAACAGCGTCCAGTTTTTGGATAGGTTACGACAAGCTACCGCTGGAAATTCGGAAACTGGCAGACAAAAACTTCCAAATACTCAAAGTTAACCCGACTCATCCATCCTTACAATTCAAGAAAGTTGGCAAAGTATGGTCTGTTCGTGTGGGTTCACATTACCACGCCGTTGCGACACCAATTGAAGGCGGATTCTTATGGGTTTGGATTGGAACTCATGCCGAGTATGACAAATTACTCGCTTAATGTTACTTTAGTAGAAATGTTAGGTTACGCTATCGCCAACCCAAACTGCAAAATCAGCAAAATCAGCAAAATCAGCAAACAATGAAAATAATTAACTCTTTACCCGCTTTGGAGAAATTTCGATGAAAACATTAAAAAAACACGCCATACAAAATCTGACATTGATTTTTTTCAGCACCTTATTTGCTGCGAATGCGGCAATGGCAGCAACAGATCTGACAGCGCAAGAAAGTTATGCTAGAGCACTTGCAAAGAATCATCAGCAAGAAACAGATCATTCAGCCCATGAGAACCCTATCGATAAAAGTCAGGACTTTCATGGTGTTTTTTACGGTTTTCTCCCTTGCAATGATTGTAATGGCATTAAAACAACGCTGTCTTTAAAACAAAAAAACAATTATCTGTTAGTGACTCAGCCTGCAAGAGACTCCTCACGGGAGTTTTATGAAAAAGGCAAATACAGTTGGGATGATGAAAAGCATATCGTTGTTTTAACGCCGCGTAACGAATCAAGCACACGGCAATATCTTATTAAAGATGAAGGTACGCTCGTTCAGCTTAACAGTGATGGAACGGAGATGTCGAAGGAGCTGGAAGAGAGCTTTAGTTTGCGTAGAAGCGACACGGTAAAATCACGCGAGGTACATATTCACTAGATGGATTTGGAATTTTAAATATAGGCTCGGACTTCACAATGTTGATTGAAAGTTAGGCGGCGCGACTAAATTCGCGCCTACTTTTTTATATAACTAAAGCGTTGATCGTCATTAGGCGTGCCTTCAAAGACACCATTTGATTCAGCGGCTGCGTCCCACAATACAACTTCTTCAATTTTTTTCGCTAGGGCAAAATCTCTTTCGGTCACGCCTTTGGCTGAATGCGTGACTAATTTAACAATAACAAAGGCATAAGAGATGCTCATATCGGGATGATGCCATGCTTTTTCGGCTAAATGCCCGACGGTTGTCACCACCATCAGCGTGGCTTTCCAGCCGCTAGTTTTTATTTTGCGTCTAATCCAGCCGTTTTCATACGTCCAATTGGGTAGTTCATCTGTTAGGCGTTGTGCTATTTCGGCATCACTGAATGCAATGGGGTGTTGGTGTTCTGACATAAATACCTCGAATAAATCTGTTGTTTTTACTTTTGAGTATGACTGCCAGCCCTTTAAAAGACTGGCAGTCATTAATATCGCTAAGCTACTGCCGTCTTGTTTTCCATTGCTTCTGGCTACCTAGACTTAGCTTATTTAACGGCCGCTTGCGCTTCTGCAATCAAATCATCTAATAGTTTTACTGCTGTTTTCGCTTCTGCTTTTATTTCCAGCAAAAAATCTAATTCACTTTTAGAAATAGCACCATCCGCAAATATTTCTTTACGAAGAATTTCAACTTCTTTTTGTGCGATATGTCCATCTGCTAAAGCAAATGCTTTAGCTACTTTGCGCCATTCTGCCATTGTTATTACCTTAATAATGATTTTTGAAATAAACGCGATATTTCGCGCTGTCTGTTTAGCTAAGGATAAATCCTTAGTGTTGTTCAGATTAACACAGTACAAATAGGCTTGCCAATTAACTACATATACAGGGTTGGTAGTGGGTGAAACCTGTTATAGCGATATTAATGACTGCCAGTCCTTTAAAGGACTGGTAGTCATGCACAAAAGTAAAAATAACAGATTTAAGACACTACCGATAATCTATCGGTAGTTCTTTCAGAAATTGTTTAAAGTCTATTTTTAAAGGTCTCGCTGGCACTTTCATCGCGCAATTTCCCAAATACACTAACAGCATTTTGGCGCGTCGATATGGGTAACACGCAAAGGTGCAATTCGTGCAGATGAAGGAAAATTAGCTACTATCTTAGCAAGCATGGGCGCGAAATCGTACATCGTGTGCGGCAAAACAGCAGTTTGATAGTGATGATGTTCATGCACAAACACTGGGCGTAGAATGTCGCAAAGATAGCGGGGTGATTGATGAAATTCCAGCTACTTATAAAGATATTTTATAAAGTGATGGAATACCAAAGCGATTTAGTGGAGGTGGTACATACGCTGAAATAAGTGTTGTGCATTAAGGGCTAGGGTTTTACACTGCCGTTAAGCGTAAAAGTAGGGGCTGTGCCTTGTGCCAGCCCTGTGAACAACGTTATTAGATCCAACCACAAGGGAGCGTGGAAACAATACTCATCAAACAGGTTTATTCATGAAAAAAATAAAAATATTACTGTGTGCCACCGTCATTATAGCTACAGGTTGTGCTGAATTACCGTTAAAAAAACAATATCAAAGAGCAGTAAAAGATGCAGCTATTGTCAAAGCAAGGGAGAAAACCAATACTTTACTGGCAATTACCCCTAATAATCCTAAATTGGTGTGGAACGCAGACAAAACCAAGTTGCTGGTAGTGACGTGGAAAAGTCATGATACTTACGATAAATTCGTAAAAAATAACACCCAAGCCCCTAGCGATCCGAATTACGCTTTATGGGTGAGTGTCGCCCCGCAAGTTAAGGCATTCTGTCAGGCATACAAGCATGATACTGACGATGAATTAAATTTACGCTTGAAGCAATATCTAGGTTTAGCTCCCGAATGGCAATACGATGTGTTTGTGGAAATGTGGGTCAGCCCAGAACATTTATTCCGTCCTTGTGTTGACCCAGAAATTAACGACACCCAATGTGAAACTAAAGTACCTGAGAAATTTCCTGCGGTTGCCAATATCCCTGACTATGGTTTATTTTACAAAAATCTGTATTTTAAAAGTTTTAGAGAATCGGCAGGCGTACCGTGGACGGGTTTAGGTTATACCTACGATTGGGGCAATGAGGACAGCGACATTGGTGCGAGTGAATTTATTTTAATGCCCAACGCACCTTATCAAATCAAACAGATGCTCACTACGCATGAGTATTGTGCCAAGTAAAAACGGTTATTCACTGATGTTACGCACCCATTTTTTTAAAATTGATGTAACGTAAAATGGGCTGCGTAGCGCGTAATGTCATCATAAAAAGCTCGAATTCCGCGAGCTGATAGCTGAAAACTGACAGGTTTTTTATTAACCAATTACCGTCAAACCGCCCATATAAGGCAGCAAAACCTCAGGAATATGAATCCGTCCGTCAGCATCTTGATAATTTTCCATCACGGCAATCAAGGTTCTACCTGCCGCTAAACCTGAACCATTCAGGGTATGCACTAATTCAGGTTTGCCCGTTTCAGGATTGCGCCACCGCGCTTGTAAACGCCGCGCTTGAAAATCTTTAAAATTACTGCATGAGGAAATTTCTCGATACAGTCCTTGTGCGGGTAGCCAGACTTCCAAATCGTAGGTTTTAGTCGATGAAAATCCTGTATCACCCGCACACAGCAACATACGCCGATACGGTAAATTCAATTTTTGCAAAATCGTTTCGGCATGAGCGGTGAGTTGTTCATGCGCTTGAGCAGAATCTTCGGGTTTAACAATCTGCACAATTTCCACTTTTTCAAATTGATGCTGACGGATCATGCCACGCACATCACGTCCATACGCACCCGCTTCACTGCGAAAACACGGACTATGGCAAACAAATTTCAGCGGTAGGTTTTTCGCCTCAATAATCACATCGCGAACAATATTGGTGACAGGAACTTCAGCGGTGGGAATTAAATATAAATCAGGGTCGGAACTGGCTTTGAATAAATCGGCTTCAAATTTGGGTAGTTGCCCTGTGCCGCGCAAACTATCGGCATTGACTAAAAATGGTACATAGACTTCGTTATAACCATGTTCAGCGGTATGGGTGTCGAGCATGAATTGAATCAATGCACGTTGCAAGCGAGCTAAGCCACCATTTAATACCACAAAGCGACTACCCGCGATTTTCGCGCCCAATTCAAAATCCATGCCTTGTAGTTTTTCGCCTAATTCAACGTGATCTTTGGCAGCAAAATCAAATTGACGGGGTTCACCCCAACGGCTGATTTCTAAATTAGAGTCTTCGTCTTTACCCTCAGGCACAGCTTCATCAAGAATATTAGGTATACTTGACATTAAGCTATCGAGTTGCGCTTGAATAGTGGCTAACTCAGCTTCTGCGGCTTTTAACTCTTCACCTACTTGTCCAACTTGATCTAGCAAAGGCTGTACATCTTCGCCTTTGGCTTTGGCTTGCCCTATGGCTTTAGCATTGCTGTTGCGTTGATTTTGTAAGTCTTGAGTTTTGACTTGAATGTCTTTACGCCGTGCTTCTAAGCGGGTGTATGCGTCCGCATCAAACGCAAAGTTGCGCCGTGCCAATTGCGTGGTAACAAAATCCAAATCAGTTCTAAATAAACGAGGGTCTAACATAGTGATAATTTACCTTTATAAAAATTTAAAAAACAGTGATAACCACCACTATTTTATAGTGTATCTTCACCTTGAATGCGGTAATCTTTACTGGCTATGAAAATAGCATCAACCAATTGATAAACAGCATTTGGAGAAGGGTTATGACAAATTTTGTAGAGTGGTCAGATGAATTAAGTGTGGGTATTGAGGAAATTGATGAGCAACATAAAGTCTTGGTCAATTTAGTTAATCGTCTGTTTGATGAAACCGTTGTTCATCAAGCGGGTACCAGTGCGGTAATGGAGGAAATTTTACACGAACTCATCGAATATACGGTGATTCATTTTGCCGTAGAAGAAAGTTTATTTCGTATTTTTCATTATCCAGCAACTGAAACACACACGCGTCATCATGATGAATTAAAAGCACAAGTGTTGGATATTCAGAAAAAGGTCAAACAAGGTGAAGCCTCCCTCAATACCGAATTACTTATGTTTTTGAAAAGATGGTTAACCAACCATATTCTTCAGGAAGATAAACTATACGCCCCTTTTCTTCTTAGCCAAGGTGTTAAAAGCTCATGGGCAGAGCGGTCTTGGTTAGGCAAAATCTGGAAGAGAAGCAAGTAAACCTAAGTTTTAATGCACTATAAATATTATCAGGAGAAATTTATGGCAAAGCCATTTGTAGAATGGACAGAGGGGTTAAGTGTTGGCATTCAAGAAATTGACGAGCAACATAAGGTGTTGATTAATTTAATCAATCGTCTGTTTGATGAAACCATTATTAATCAAGCAGCCATCGGTGTAACTGAGGAAATTTTAGACGAACTTATTCAATACACGATAGTGCATTTTGCTGTTGAAGAAAGTTTATTTCGTATCTTTGATTATCCAGCCATAGATACGCACATGGGTCACCACGCCGATTTAAAAGCACAAGTGTTAGAGCTTCAGAAAAAAATCAAGCAAGGTCTAGCCGTTAATAGCGAGTTATTGCTGTTCCTAAAAAAATGGCTAACCAACCATATTCTCCAAGAAGACAAGCAATATGCACCTTTTCTTATTAAACAAGGTGTTAAAAGCTCGTGGGGCAAAAAATCTTGGCTGGGTAAAATTTGGGGTTAAGCCCTATTAAAAACACAGGAGTAAATAGTTTCAGCTATTGAAAAATAGTTAAAGTTATTTCACTCCTGCTATCCTTGCAGGATTTCATTGCACGTTTTCCTGCCTATCTGTCACAATAAACCCAGAATTATAAGTGACTCATACAGGACAACTCCATGATTGAAATAACCGAAGTACCTAGCCCTTTTTGCGGTATCGGCACCGATGACTTGCGTATTCAAGTAGACGGCACAACCCTAAAAGTGCTGGAAAACGGCTGTGCCGTCAACACCCCATTATTTGAGCAAGCCATCACCGACACCAGCCCGCGTGTTGCAGGGCAAGCCGTCAGTTTAGCAGAGGCAGTCGCACACGCCGCCAGCCTGTTAAAAAACACCAAACTCCCAGTTATTGGCGGCTGTGCAACCGATGTTAATGGAATGCGTGGTTTATTAGCCTTGGCTGACCGCATTGGTGCAGTGGTCGATAACATCAATTTTACAGGCGCACGCAATAACTTTCTGGCTCTGCAAGATTCAGGCTGGATGAACACCACGCTGGCAGAAGTTAAAAATCGTTGCGATGTATTGCTAGTGGTCGGTACAGATTTAGAAGCCTTCGCACCGCGTTTTTTTGAGCGTTATATCTGGAATACAGAAGCGATGTTCATTGACGACACGCAACAACGCGACATTATTTACTTAGGTAAAGCCCCCTCTGGCGATTTATCCACCTCACCCAACGGTAAAAAAGCGCAGATTTTTGAATGCGAAACCACCGACTTACCCGAAGTGATCGCCGTATTAAGAGCCTTGGTCAAAGGTCGTCCGATACGCGCCACCTCTATTTGCGGCATAGCGGTAGCCGATTTACAAAGCATTGCCGACACATTCAAAGCCGCAAGCTACGGCGTAATCACATGGGCAGCAGGCGCATTAGCTTACCGTCAAGCTGAATTGACCGTACAGATGTTGTCCGAAATGATTAAAGACTTAAACAATACCACACGCTGTTCGGGTTTACCGCTTGCAGGTAAAGAAGGTGATCAAACCGCCAACCAAGTCTGTGGCTGGACAACTGGCTATCCTGCCAGAACCCGCTTTAGTCGCGGCTATCCCGAATATGATCCGTTTTTAAACGACAGCAAACAACTCATCGCAGACGGTGAAGCCGATTCCTTAATCTGGGTACACGCCTTTAACAGCAACGCCGTACCGCCACAAACCGACTTGCCTACCATCGTCATTGGACGCTCAGGCATGACCTTTACCAAAGAACCCGATGTCTTTATCCCTGTCGGTACACCAGGAATTGACCACGCAGGTCATGCCTACCGCATGGATAACGTAGTAGCGATACGCTTGAAAAAACTCAGAGACTCAGGCTTGCCCAGCACAGCAGATGTATTAAACGCTATTGAACAGGCAATATAGGCGTGTAAATCTGTACAACGAGTAGGGTGGATTAGCGATAGCGTAATCCGCCGAATGACAACATTCCATAAGGTGCAATACGCAAGCTATATTGCACCCTTGTATTATAGTTTCACCTGAGAGCAAGACTCAGGGAAAAGTCACTGGATACCGCTTGCGCCCTTGGACTGATAAAGCCGACTCGTAGATGATGCAGCAGTGACTACTTTTAACCAACAATCGAACAGTATCATCGGCGCGGTTCACCGACAGCCAGCATTCACAAGGTAGATTATAGAGGCTTTTTATGACAACATTTCACACGGCATTGATGTTGCCAAAGCAACATTAGAAAAATCCAAAACAAGGCGACGTTGTACAAGGTACGCAAGACGTAAGAAAACTACGCTGGTCTCGTCAAGGTTCAGGAAAACGAGGCGGAATGGGTATTTTGTGTTCTATGCAGGATTCACAAAGACAAATCTGGCTCACACGGTTTATGCCAAAAATAGTGTTCCCCGCACAAAGGAATGGAGGTTGTTACGCTTATATTACCCAATTTGACGTGTTTGAAGAGTAAATTTTGCCAAAAATTAATCCATCTCTTAACACGCTGATATTAGTTTCTTGCTCCAGTAATTGTTGATACCAAACACCGTCCGCTGTATCACCATATAACACAGCACCTACCAGCTTATCGTCTTTCAGTACCAGCTTTTTATAAATACCCAGTGCTGAGTCTGAAAAACATAGGCTTTCGCACTGTTTATCGCCTTGAATGTCACCGATGGAAAATAAATGAATGCCTGTGACTTTGAGTTTAGTGGCGGTGGGCAAGGTAATATATTCTGCTACGCCGTGTGCGCTAAGGTGATTGGCACAGACTTTTGCTTGTTCAAACAGCGGTGCGACTAAGCCAAAAGTATCACCGCGATGTTGAATACATTCACCGACTGCGTAAATACTGGGGTCGTAACTTTGTAGGGTGTCATTGACGACTATGCCACGCTCACAATACAGTCCCGCTCGTTTTGCGAGGATTATGTTAGGGCGCACACCAATTGCCATAATGAATAAATCACAGTCCAACTCACTACCGTCTTCAAAACTCACTGTAGTAATGTGTTTATTGGCATCACCAAGCAAACACTTGAGTTTTGCCGCCATTTTGAATTTGATGCCTTTTTTCTCTAACTCTGTTTGTAGCAACAGCCCCGCAGGTTTATCCATTTGCCGATTTAATAACACGTCGTGGTTATGAATCACGGTGACATCCATGCCGCGTAATACTAAACCATTCGCGGCTTCCAAGCCTAATAAACCGCCGCCTAACACCACGGCTTTTTTATGGCTACGGCTATAAGCTAACATTTTATTGACATCGACAATATCGCGAAAACTAATCACACCATCTAAGTCACAGCCTGTCACATCGGGTACGACGGCTTTTGATCCTGTGGCAATGAGTAAGCGATCGTAATCAGCGGTTGTACCATCTTTGGCAATGACTTTTTGAAGTCCGCGTTCAATGCTTATTACCGCTTTGGATTCACCTGCATGGAGGGTGATATGGTTATCGATATACCATTGACGGTTGTTAATCACGATGTCTTCAATGGTTTTATCACCCGCCAACACCGCTGATAACATGATACGGTTGTAGTTTCCGTAAGGTTCTGCGCCGAATACGGTAATATCGTATTGTTCAGGTGCGGCACTGAGTAGTTCTTCAATGGTGCGCATTCCTGCCATGCCATTACCGATGACGACTAATTTTTGTTTTTTATTGTGCATAGTGTTATTCAAACAAGGCTTTAATTTCAGGAATACAAGAACCGCAATTCGTTCCTGCTTTCAAACACTGTCCCACTTGTTGATGGGTGGTTAAGCCTTGTTCTTTAATCACGGCTAGTATGGTTTTTTCACCAACATTAAAACACGCACAGAGTATCGCACCGACATCCGCACCCCCTACAGGCGGGCTACCTGTCAACAATGCCATGCGTTCTGCTTTGGTCAATTCGGCTTTAGCACACAACATACTCAACCAGCTACGCTCAGGTAGATGATGGTCGGCAGCGATAAATATCACGGATTCCAGTTGCTCATCAAGCAATCGTGCGGCGCGGTAAACACCTTTTGCGGTATCTTGATAGTCTTGCCATTGCGGATTTTCAGCCGTGCTATTGCACAAATTTTTTCTAACATAATCGCGCCAATCGTCAGGTAGCGTGTCCCCAGCTAATTCATAGCGATAAAATCCATCACCTTTGCTTTTTATCCAATAGTCAACGTCGGTTATTTTTAACTCGCGGCGCGATAGAATAAAACCTTGCCACACAGGTGTGTATGGTCGAATACGCACAGGTGTATGTTTGCTTTCAGGTTGTTTGGAAATTGGATCAACGACAGGATTCACTAACGCGCCCATACGTCCATGACTGGCGTATTGTTCTGTCCAGTGCATAGGAACAAACACACTGCCTAGCTTATTTTCAGTCAGTTGCACGCGGGCAATCATCGAACCCCATTGGCTTTCAAGGTGTGCCAAACCATTCGCCTGTAAACCGTAGTGCGTGGCATCGTTGGGATGAATTTCAACAAATGGCTCAGGTTTATGCTGATTCAATTTTGCCGCTAACGCTGTGCGGGTCATGGTATGCCATTGGTCACGCAATCGCCCCGTATTTAAAATTAACGGATAATCGGCAGTGGGTTGATTAACGGGTGGACGCGGTGTGACGGCAATAAACCGCGCTTTACCCGACGGTGTAAAAAACTGCCCATCGGCAAACATCCTCGCTCTGCCTTGTGGATAAGCTGCATTAACAGGCCATTGTGTAGGCTGAAATTGGTCGTACTCAGTCGCGCTAATTTCCGCATAAGCCGATATATCAAAATCCCGTTGCCCGTTATTTTCAAAACCTGATAACGCAGCGTGTTCACGGAAAATATCCACAGGATTTTGATAATTAAACTCAGTTTCAAAACCCATGCGCCGCGCTATTTGCGTAATTATCCACCAATCAGGTTTTGCTGCCCCAGCAGGTTTAAATAACGCCCGTTGTCGTGAAATACGTCGTTCGGAGTTTGTTACTGTGCCGTCTTTTTCACTCCAACCTTGTGCGGGTAATAAGACATGAGCTAAGGCGGTGGTGTCCGTGTTAGCGATACAATCGGAAACGACGACAAATTCACAACCTTGCAAGGCTTGTTTGACTTTGTCGGCATTGGGCAAACTGACGACGGGATTAGTTCCCATAATCCACACGGCTTTAATTTTGCCCTCATGAATGGCATCGAATAATTCAACCGCCGTTAATCCTGCTTTTTTTGTTGTATGTGGCGCGTTCCAAAAACGGGCGACTTTATCCACGTCAGAAAATTCAATGTGCGCGGCGAGTTGATTCGCCATGCCACCAACTTCCCGCCCGCCCATTGCATTGGGTTGTCCTGTTAAAGACAATGCACCGCTACCCACTTTGCCTAGCTTTCCTGTGGCGAGATGGCAGTTAATAATGGCGTTGACTTTGTCAGTTCCAGACGACGATTGATTAATGCCTTGACTGTACAAGCTTAATACTTTGTCGGTATGAACGAACCAATCATAAAATTGTTGTACGTCTTCGGCGTTCAACTGGCAGTGTTCAGCGACTTGTACGGTAGAGACGTTATTTATCGAGTCTCTAGATTCAATAAAACCTTCGGTATGGGCTTCAATATAAGCCGAGTCCAGTGCGTCATGTTCATAAAGATAAGACAACAAACCATTAAACAACCACGCATCACTGCCACTGGCTAGCGGTAGATGCAAATCAGCAATATCACAACTGGCAGTACGGCGCGGGTCGATAACGACAATTTTTAAGGCAGGATTGGCTTCTTTCGCGGCACATATCCGTTGAAAACTGACAGGATGACACCACGCAGTATTCGAGCCAATCAGAATAATTAGTTCTGCGTGTTCGTAATCTTCATAACAGTTCGGCACGGTATCTGAACCGAACGCGCGTTTGTGTCCTGCCACAGAAGAGGACATACACAAGCGGCTATTAGTATCCATATTGCCGCTACCGATAAAGCCTTTCATCAGCTTGTTAGCGACATAATAATCTTCGGTTAATAACTGACCTGAACCATAAAACGCCACGGCATCGGCACCGTATTTTTTAATGACAGCCTTAAACGAATCCGCCACTAAATCAAGTGCTTCTATCCAATCAGTTTCCCGTCCATACACTTGCGGCTGTAATAATCTGCCTTTTAACTCAACGGTGTCGCCCAATGCTGAACCTTTAGAACACAACCGCCCAAAATTAGCGGGATGACTGTGATCGCCGTTAATTTTGATTTGACGTTGATCTTCATAGACTGTCGCGCTAATGCCACAGCCTACGCCGCAGTAAGGACAGGTGGTTAAAATGGTTTTAGTCATAAGTTTTTCAATCAAAAAAACAGGAGTCCAATAGCTTTAGCTATTGCTCTAAATAAAACAGCTAAAGCTGTTTTACTCCAGTTCAGGAACAGACATCACACCTTCTGCCACCATCACCGCCGAGCCACCGACACGGATAGTCAGCGTGTCTTCACCTTTATGATCCATTTCCAAGCTCAATACACTGCGGCGGTTGTGTGCATCACCTCTATCAACGGCAAAGGTATAAGTACCTTTTTGCATAAAATCAAATGAACACAAATAAGCGGCAAACGCGCCCATCGCATTACCAACAGGTGGATCTTCCTGCAAACCAATCCGCGAACCCAATAAGCGCACATTGAAATCAGCATCAGCAAACGGGTTTTTCGGTGAAAATAATAAAATTTCTTGTGCGGAGGTTTGTGGTGCGCTGGATTGATTCCATGCGGCATCATTAAATCTGGCTTTTCTAACACTCTCATATTGCCAGACTGGAGTAATTAAATAGGGGAGTCCGCAGGAAACAAGACGCGGCGCGTATTTATTGTGATCGAGTTCTGAGACTTGCAGTGATAAAAATCTTGCCAATTCTTCATCGCTAGGGGTAAATCGATCCATAATAGCGGTTACTTTACGGCTGAACTGAACAAAGCTTGGCTTGCCATTCTCATCAGCGGTGATATTTACTGCGACTACCCCTTCATTGTGTTCAAAAAAAATCGGGGTAATGGGTTGGCTTAAAATTAGTTCGCCACAGCTTGCCAATACAAAGGCAGTTGCAATCACAGGATGCCCAGCAGATTTAATTTCATCGTGCGGCGAAAATATATGTAGCACTCGCGTAGTGCTTTGTTTATAGGGATGGCACACAAACACAGTTTGCGACAAATTTAACTCTCTGGCGATTAACTGCATAAGGGTTTTACTTAAACCCTCTGCATTAGGGAAAACCGCGATTTGCGCACCGCTGAATAGAGTTTTAGTAAACACATCGGCAATATAATAATTGTACTTCATGCGCTGACTCCCTCTTGCTGTGCATTGGTGCTGGTTTCGATTAGCTGCCGTAAAGGTGCGATTAAGCGAGTATCGACTTGAACTCTGCCGCCCTCGATCTGGCAGGCATAAACAGGCACGGTGACCCACTCATCTTCTAAACAAGTACCTGTTTGCAAGTCGAAATGTTGTTTATACAATGGCGAGGCAACAACTTTGTGACCTTTAATATCACCAATGATGCCGCGTGATAACACATTGGCTTTGCCGATAGGATCGTAATTGCCAATGGCATAAACACCGTGTTCATCGGCGGGCAGATAAAAAATAGCCACTTGCAAGCCATTCACCAAGGCACACACGCCAGAATTTTCTTGTAAATCCGACACGCTACACACGTCCGTCCATTGCATTACGCCACCTCTACTAAGTTAAAATGTTTGCGTTCATCGTCACGCGCTGGACGAATTTGTCCGCGCTCTTCAACGAATACCACGTTATCGTCGGTCGCGTCGCTGTTGATGAAATGATGAAAACGTTTTAGTTTGCTTTCATCCTCAATGGTGGTTTTCCATTCGCATTGATAAGTATCGATGACGGTCTGCATTTGCTGTTCTAACTGCTCAGCCAAGCCCAGTTTGTCATCAATAATGACTGATTTGAGGTAATCTAAACCACCTTCCATATTTTCCATCCACACTGAGGTGCGTTGCAAACGGTCGGCAGTGCGTACATAAAAACTTAAAAAGCGGTCGATGGTTTTGATTAAGGTTTCTTTATCCAACGCGGTAGCAAATAAATCCGCATGGCGTGGTTTCATGCCGCCATTACCACAGACATATAAATTCCAACCGTTTTCAGTAGCGATAATACCGACATCTTTGCCTTGGGCTTCGGCACATTCTCGCGTACAACCTGAGACAGCCATTTTAATTTTGTGCGGTGAACGCAAACCTTTATAACGATTTTCTAATTCAATCGCCAAACTCACACTGTCATCGACACCGTAACGACACCAGCTACTGCCAACACACGATTTAACCGTGCGTAAGGATTTACCATAAGCATGACCCGATTCAAACCCAGCAGCTATCAGTTCTTGCCAAATCAGCGGCAATTGTTCCAGTGTTGCACCAAATAAATCCACCCGCTGACCGCCTGTGATTTTGGTGTACAGTTTATATTTTTTACCAACTTGCCCTAAAGCAATCAGCATATCAGGACTAATTTCACCGCCTGTAATACGCGGTACAACTGAATAAGTGCCGTCTTTTTGCATATTAGCAAGAAAGTTATCGTTGGTGTCTTGTAGTCCCAGATGGTCTTTTTCCAGAATGTGTTCATTCCACTGTGACGCTAAAATACTGCCCACCGTGGGTTTACAAATTTCACAACCTAAACCTTTGCCATGTTTTGCCAGTAAATCACTAAAGCTTTTTATTTGCTCCACACGAACCAGCGCGTGTAGCTCTTGGCGTGTATAAGCAAAATGCTCACATAAATCAGTATTAACTTCAACGCCTTGTTTAGCCAATTCTGAATTTAATACCGATTTCAACAGTGCCGAACAACCGCCACAGCCTGTTGCCGCTTGGGTGCTGGTTTTCAACGCGTCCACTGTGGTGCAACCTGCTTCTATCGCCGTGCAGAGTTTGCCTTTAGACACGTTATAACAAGAACAAATGATTGCCGAAGCAGGCAGAGCATCGGGGCCTAAACCGACTGACTCATCGGAGCGATGCGGTAAAATAAGTGCTTCTGGATTTTCGGGTAACTCAATACCGTTCAAACAATATTGCAATAAGGTACTGTAACCTGATGCCTCACCGACTAACACCGCACCCAATAAATATTTTTTATCCTCGCTGACTACCAAGCGTTTATACACTTCGTTAGCGTCGTTTTGATAGCTATAAACCAGCGCACCTTGACTCCTTGCATGAGCATCACCAATACTGGCTACATCCACGCCCATGAGTTTGAGCTTGGTACTCATGTCCGCGCCTCTAAAACTGCTATAAAAATTACCTTCTAAATTCGCCACTACCGTTCGCGCCATCGCATAACCTGGTGCAACCAGCCCGTAAATCATGCCATTCCACAACGCACATTCACCAATGGCATAAATATCAGCATCTGAGGTTTTACAGTCGTTATCAATAACAATACCGCCGCGTTGACCGACTTCCAAACCACACGCCCGCGCCAACTCATCACGCGGACGTATACCCGCTGAAAACAGCACAATGTCAGTTTCTAATTCCTCACCATCGGCAAAACACATTTTATTAACGCACTGCTCACCGTCAGTAATCAGACTGGTATTTTTACCAGTATGGACAATGACACCTAGCTGTTCAATTTTGCGCCGTAGCATTGCCCCGCCTGCTTCATCGAGTTGCACCGCCATTAAGCGCGGGGCAAATTCCACGATATGAGTTTCTAAGCCCAAATCTTTTAAGGCTTTCGCGGCTTCCAAGCCTAACAAACCGCCACCCACCACAGTGCCAACTTTGCCAGTTTTTGCCGCTGCCGCCATTGCTTCAAGGTCTTCAATAGTGCGATATACCAAACATTGCGCTCTATCATGTCCTGCAACAGGTGGTACAAACGGATAAGAACCTGTAGCTAATACCAATTTGTCATAGGCGATACAAATGCCTTTTGATGAAGTAACGGTTTTAGCCGTGCGGTCGATAGTAGCGGCTTTATCGCCTAAATGAAGTGTGATGTCGTGTTGCTCAAAGAATCCATCTTCCACCAATGACAGTTCTTTCGCGCTAGTGCCAGTAAAAAATGAGGATAAATGCACGCGATCATAAGCGGGGCGGGGTTCTTCGCAAAAAGTAACGATGTGATACTGATCTTTAACAGGACTTGCAACCAAGCTTGCTAAAAAATGCTGCCCCACCATGCCGTTACCGATGACGACCAGCGTTTGTTTGTTACTCATGATTTACCTCAATGACTCTATTAATAACGTTTTCAATCAATAAAGCAAAGCTTGTGCCATAAAAACTAACGCGCTGGATTGATTGATTTTATCGGAGATTGAACAATATATGCACCCCGATTCTGCACCAAAATAGGCGGTAATTCCAAAATCGTGCCTGAAAAAGGGCGGGGGTTTATAAAGTGCTTGGAGTTCAATAGCTTTAGCTATTGGCGAATCGCAAAAAACTAAAGCTTTTTGACTGATGTGGCTACACTAAACAGGACACTTTTCTATAAAATAAATGAAAAGACCTGAATGAGCTGAAGCGGTTAAAGAAAGAGGTTACGCGATTGACGGAGGAACGCGATCTGTTAAAAAAGCAGCGGCGTACCCTTCGTTATACTCAGGATAGGCTTTGTCAGAGAAACACGGTGAGGTACGCATGGATTTTGGAACAGAGCGCGGATTACTGTGTGAGGTTGTTGTGTTCGGTGATGCGTGTGAGCTGTAGTGCGTACTATTCATGGGCGGCGGCGGGCGAAAGCGAAAAAGCGAAACGTGATAAGGCGTTAACCATACCAAGCGGCGTTTTAAAGCAACGACCGACTCTAAACATACCTTGCCCATCGCGCCTAATCACCTTGACCGCCAGTTTAACGTGGATACCCCTAACCAAGTTTATGCGGGTGACATCACTTACATCCCAACAGCAGAGGGCTGGCTATACCTCGCTGTCGTGATAGACCTGTATTCGCGGTAAATCGTCGGCTGGTCGATGGCGGATAACATGAGACACAGCTCATCAATGATGCGCTTATCATGGCAATCTGGAAACGAAAACCCGCCAAAGGCTTGCTTGGGCATCACCGACCGATGCAGTCAATACGCCTCCGATAGCCATCGAAAACTGCTCAAACAACACGGCATTAAGCAAAGCATGAGCCGCAAAGGAAACTGCTGGGACAACGCCGTCTCTGAGAGCTTCTTCCACACCCTAAAAACTGAATACGTCAACCATGAACGCGATGCCACCCGTGAAGCAGCCAAAAAATCCCTCTTCGACACCATCGAAGTGTTCTACAACCGACAACGCCTCCATTCCAGCAATGGCTACCTGTCACCTGTAGAGTTTGAAATGCAGCATAAAGCTGCTGTGAATGTGTCCTGAAAAGTGTTGACACATCATAATTTAGTGTAGCTTTCAGGTGAGCTGATTGAAAAAGCACTCAATGCCAATAAACAAAACCAAGGTAAAAGTAGTTTTCTACATTTTGCTAATGTCAGTCAAGTTAATGGACAGTGGCTGATTAATAAGCAAGTAATTGATAAAAAAGACTTTATAATATTTTACTCACGGATTTTCTAATAGAAAAAGGCGATAAAGGTTTGGAGTTTTTAACTTTTAAAAATAATCCGACCATCAAACGCTTGGATGCGCCGCCTATTGATGTTAGAAAGGCACTTATTCAAGAGCTTTTGTTACTTGATAAAAAATAAAAAACCCACTCTTTAATTCTAGCAAATGAAATATCTGCTAGGCTTTTGCGTGGTTCAACGAAATGCAATAAGACGACTATGCGGTCAAAAGGGGGGTGTGCTGAGGTTTGATTAACATAGAAAATATAAAAAACAGCGTATTCTTAGAGGCGTTTAGCCAAATAATTAGATAATAAATAAGAGGAGTTATGATGTTTCAAGCATCTGTATCAGTAATTATGGCGTTATTAATGGGGCTTATCGGGGTCGGATTTGTCATCTGGCACACGAAAAAAGTGTTGAGTTATGACGCAGGAAGTCAGGTCATGCAAGAGATCGCATTGGCTATTCAAGTGGGCGCGTCAGAGTTTTTAAGACGTGAATATCGCGTGATAGCGATTTTTGTACTGATTGTGGCAGTTATTCTTGCTATATTTCAACATTGGCAAACCTCACTGTGTTTTGTGGTTGGTGCGACTGCGTCGGCAGGTGCGGGCTATTTAGGTATGTATGTTGCTGTGCGGGCGAATGTGCGTACAGCATCAGCGGCGAGTCGCGGCTTGCATGAGGGCTTGCGGGTTGCCTTCGGTAGTGGCGCGATTATGGGTATGTCAGTCGTCAGTTTTAGCTTAATTGGCATGACGGTGTTGTTTTTAATTTTTAACGGCGATCCTAATCAACTGGTTTATGTCACAGGTTTTGGTTTTGGTGCAAGTTCTATCGCTTTATTCGCTAGAGTTGGCGGTGGTATTTATACCAAAGCGGCAGATGTCGGTGCGGATTTAGTCGGTAAAATTGAAAAAGGCATTCCTGAAGATGATCCTCGTAATCCAGCGGTAATTGCTGATAATGTTGGCGATAATGTCGGTGATGTTGCGGGTATGGGTGCGGACTTATTTGAAAGTTATAGTGGTTCTATTATTGCCGCTGCTACCTTAGGCGCGGTGATTGGTGGTAATCATGCTGCGGCGTTTATTGGCTTGCCGTTTTTAGTCGCGGCTGTGGGTATTATTTCCAGCCTGTTCGGTATTTATATTGTTATCGGTGAAGAGCAGGATGTCGCTCATGCGAGACCTTTTTCAGATGAATCTGTTATGGGACGTATCCATCACTTCTTGAGAAAACAAGTTGCTAAAATTGATGAAAAAGCCAGCTTAGAAGAGTTATTGGCAGCATTACGTCGTTCAGTGTGGGGAGCTTCGGTCGTCGTTTTAGGTCTGACGTTATTCGCTGTGTTGCTGTCTGGAGTCAGCATCAGCTATTGGTTAGTGATTGTGGTCGGCTTGATTGCAGGTAACGCCATTGCTTATGTGACCGAATATTTCACCGCTTATACTGAAAAACCCACCCAGTCTATTGTTCAGGCAACTGAAACAGGTGCGGCAACTACCATTATTCAAGGCTTAGCGGTTGGCATGATGAGTACCGTCTTGCCTGTGCTGATTGTTGCGGTCGCTATTTTGCTCAGTATCTGGTTAGGGCATAAAGCCGATGGTTCAATTACTGCTGGTTTGTATGCGGTTGCTTTAGCAGGTGTCGGTATGCTCAGTACGCTAGGTGTCACCTTGGCAACTGATGCTTATGGTCCTGTGGCAGATAATGCAGGCGGTATTGCAGAAATGAGTCATCTACCCGCCGAAGTCCGTCATCGTACTGATGCCTTAGATAGCTTAGGTAATACCACAGCGGCAACAGGTAAAGGTTTTGCGATTGGTTCTGCAATTTTAACCGCCTTAGCGTTGTTGGCGGCTTATGTTACAGCGGCAAAAATCGACCGTTTGGATTTATTAGATCCGACTATGTTGCCAGGAATTTTAATTGGCGCGATGATGCCGTATTTATTTTCAGCACTCACCATGACCGCTGTTGGTAAAGCGGCGCAAGAAATTGTCGTTGAAGTCCGTCGTCAGTTTCTGACTATTGAAGGTTTAATGGAAGGCACAGGCAAACCTGATTACGCCGCCTGTGTGGGTATCAGTACCGAAACTGCGTTAAAAGAAATGATTATTCCAGGTGCATTAGCCGTCATCGTACCCTTAGTTGTCGGCATGGTATTAGGTAAAGAAGCCCTCGCGGGTATGTTGGTCGGTACAATGTCCTCAGGCTTTCTATTAGCCGTCATGATGGCAAATGCAGGTGGTGCGTGGGACAATGCGAAAAAATATATAGAAACAGGACAGCACGGTGGCAAAGGCTCAGAATCCCATAAAGCGGCTGTGGTCGGTGACACGGTTGGTGATCCCTTCAAAGATACTAGCGGTCCTGCGTTGAATATTCTGATTAAATTGATGAGTATCGTGAGTTTAGTGTTCGCAACTTCATTTGGTTCAGGCTGGTTTAACTTCTAAACACGCTTTAGCTTACAACACACATTACACAGGAGGTCAGGTTCTGCCTGACCTTCTCATATCGAAAAAGGCAAAGTACGCGTGGATTAAGTAACGCAAGCTTGAGCTCTATCCAATTTATCCAAATAACTCACTGTAAGCACGCGCTGACTGTTCGGGTTGTGTGGTAAATAAACCACCGATAACCGCTAAAAAATCAGCTCCTGCATTCAGTAACTGCATTCCATTTTCTGGCAAAATGCCGCCAATTGCCACAATAGGAATAGTCAGCATTTTCTTGGCTTCACACAAGGTGTTTATTTCAGCAGGAGAAGCCAATGGTTTTGATGACGAAGGGAAAAATCGCCCAAAAGCCACATAAGTCGCCCCTTGTTTTTCGGCTGCTATGGCTTTTTCAACGCTGTTATAGCAAGAAACCCCAATGATGGCATTTTTACCTAGCCGTTGCCGTGCTTCTGTCACGGTAGCATCGTCTTCACCAAGATGTACACCATCGGCAGCAACACGAATTGCCAATTCTATATCGTCGTTGATAATTAACGGCACATCATATTGATGACAAATTTTTACCAATTCTTTGGCAAGAAATAAAGCGTCCTGCGGCTTTTTATTTCGATATTGAATAACTACCGCGCCGCCTAAAATCACCTTTTCTACCTCAGCGATAATGGTACGACTGGATTTATGTTCAGTTTGGGTAATAGCGTAAAGTCCGCGTGAGGGAAGTTTCATTGCTCTTGCTCCATCCAGAAAAATCTATTCGGGTTATGTTGACCTTTGCCTGACAGATAAGCGGCTTGTAATGAATGCCAAGTATAGTCTTGCGCTTCCAGTACAGCTTGCATAGGTTCTATTCCATGCGCCAGTAATGCGGCGATACTCGCTGCTAGTGTACAACCAGAACCATGATAACTAGCAGGTAATCTATCCCAAGTGTAAGTTTCCCAGCAACGCCCATCATGAAATAATTGATTGCTAACGCTAGGCGTATCTTCATGCGTCCCCGTGATTAATACAGTCGCACAGCCCAATTCCAATAATTTCAGCCCACAATCATTCAAATCAGTTAATCCTGTCAATCGCCGTGCTTCTTCACTATTAGGCGTTAAGACTGTTGTACAAGGCAGTAATAAGTTAATGATTGCATCCAATAATTGCTTGCTAGACAAATCAGTTCCTCCACCTGCTGCTAATACAGGGTCTAGGACGACAGGAATATGCGGATATTGTGTTAGCACTGAATGAATGGCGATAGCGGTTTCATAATGACCAATTAAACCAATTTTGAACACCTTAACAGCTAAATCATCTAATAGTGTTTGTGCTTGAGCAACAATATCATCAGGATGCTGTGGAATCAGCTTTTTGATGTTGTGAGTATTTTGTTCGGTTAAAGCAGTAATGATGCTCGCCGCATGACATTGATGGCTGACTAGAGTTTCAATATCTGCTTGAACACCCGCACCGCCGCTAGGGTCGTGACCTGAAAATGATAATACCACGGGGCGATTATGACGCATTGACTAACCTCATTATTTTATGGACTTTTCCAGCTCTTTTTGTTTATCACAACCTTCATTTACTCCGTTTAAGCAGGCTTTTTCATAAGATTCTCTGGCGGCACTCAATTCGTGCAAACCTTCAAAAGCTTGGGCTTTATAAAAATATAGATCCACCCATGCTGTTGGCACAGGTTCAGAAATGATATTAAAATCATTGATAGCTAAACGAAACTGCCCAGTTTTTAAGTAAGCGAAACCACGGTTGTAATAGTTGGCACCCAGTACCGACACCATCGGTTTTAGTTGTAACTTAATCCCTTTAAGAGAGCGGTTAAGATCCTCTAAAGCTTCTGGATAACGACCTTGTCTCATTAGTTCTCTGCCAGTATTATTCAAAATTCTATCCATTACAGGGCAACTTTTATCATCCTTAATTCTGTTTTTAGCATCACCCCATAATTTAAATTGATGTGAAAAAGTGTCTAACCTAAGCAAAGTCAACGGTATCAGTAAACACGCCACACAGGTCAAGGTTATCACTGTTTGTTTAGCCGTTAATTTTTGACAAAGAAACGGCAAGCTGGCAAAAAGCCCCGTCATCCACAAATAACTGCGATACAGTACAAAAATTTCTTGAATACGCACTGTTGCTAGTTCGGTAAAAAACAATAACCAAGGGCAAAGCAAACCAAAACCTAGCAAGCCTTTTAAGCCCCTTTGCAACAGTAATCGGACGGCTAAAAAAGGGTAAATAAAAAAACCGACCAACCCCAAGACTTCTGGAAATGACCACAAGCGCAACGCAAAAGTTTGACAAGTATCAATTGACATCAAACTAGGGCTTGGTATTAGCCATATCCATAAATACTTAAAAAATACAAAAGATTGCGTCAGTATCGACAAGGGGAAAACTAGACTTGGATTAAGTTCCTCACTCAGTCTGGACAGAAGCTCTGAAGCAACGGGTTCGTAGGCTTGTCCTAGAATATGTTCTGACTGTCGTTGAAAAACCGCGAACGCAGCGATCAACGCATACAGCACAAAGGTTGACCAAACTAACTTAATTCGTTGTTGAGGTTGTGGGCTAATTAGCAATAACAGTGCGACTGTTACAGTGGGAGTCATAATGGCGTGTTCTTTTGAAAGAACCGCCAGAAAATAACTTAGCGCGGACGCAGTTAGCCAAAGACGATTTTCTCGAATCAGCCCTTCTAAAAATAATCGCCACGTCAGCAAGGTAAATAAAGTAGCCATCAGCGTGGTGCGTTGTACCAAATAGCCAACAGCATAAACAGAAACTGGATGCAGTGCGAAGATTAATGCCCCAAAAAAAGCTAACCAAAATGATGATAAGGTTTTGTCATTTACTTCTATGGGGATGACGAATTCAAATAATCGCCGCAAGAAGAAAAACAGCGTCACGCTGGTAGCTAGATGCAATAACAGATTGCCTAAACGTAACCATATAAGAGCATCACCAAATACTTGCCGAGTCCAGACAAAGGTAGCATAAGGCAACCAACGTAAATTGAAACTAAATACTTTATGCAAATAGAGACTAAATTCTTCACCCTGAAAAAAGGTAAGATCATCAAAAATTAAAGGATTACCAAAAAATTGTGCATAAATTATGACCACAGGAACGCAAAGTGCCAATAATGCCCAAAATATCCTCATTCTATTTCCTTTTTGTTGGTTTAGAGTGTAAGCAGAATTTGTTTTTCATGTTACGGTATTTTTCTTAACGTAGTGATATAGCTAACAGTCAATAAAATGATTAAAAAACCGTTCGCACTGAGCCTGTCGAAGCCTGTCATGAGCTTGTCGAATGGTGTGAATGTGGTTCGACAAGGCTCTCCTGAGGTATCGAAGGACTCACCACGAACGGTATCATTTTATTGTGCGTTAGTTCTAGTAAAGCGTCAAGACCAAGGATCTATACCAACCACTTTGATAATTTCCGCGCTATCACTGTCAATCAATACTGACATATCTTGAGTTTTACCGCGTAAGGGCAACCATTTAACGTGATTATCCTGCATCTCAAGCAGGGTATTATGCTTATCCAGTTTGCGAAGTGCTGATAAAGGTCTTGCTCTTTTCAGCATTTGTTGTTTGACCTGTTCAAGTGGCACATATAATTCAGGCAATTGTGGCCAATCGGCTCCTCCATCCAAGGCAGAAATTAAAATTTCCTCAGAACGCTTACGATCAGCAGGAGCGACCGCGCCTATCCAACGTGGACGAAGCCAACTAATTTTTGCGCTTTCATTGCCAGCAAGTTCTGCCTTTTTAGCACTTGCGGTATCAATATCTACGGGTCTTACAATATCAAAACGGTCTTGGTTAAAAACAATAAAGACAGGACGACCCGCAAATACGGTAGACATACCATAAATTAATGCCGCTATTTGCAGGGTAGCGATAATCGATAAATCAAGTTTTAAACCAGCTTTGCCACGCTGGTAAACCACAAAGGTCATCATAGGTCCGATGACTATATCAATAGCCAACAGCATTAGGAAAATTTCTGTCACACCTGTTGCTTTGTCTAAGGGGTCTGGATACCAGATAAAAAAGACCATGATAACAGTGAATACAGCGACTAAACCTGACAATATCAAATGAGTCAGAAATGCGTAAAAACGATTTTTCATTAGGAAACAGAATGCTAAAAAGTTAGGAGAGAATTAGTTTAGCAAACTGCTATAGCTAAAGCACAATAAAATGATGCCGTTCGTGGTGAGCTTGTCGAACCACATTCACACTTCGACAAGCTCAGTGCGAACGGTTTTTTAATCACAAAAACTGCTTCAGCTATAATAAAGAGACCAGCCACATAAAACCAGTAGACACAAAAAACCCCCGCTAAAAATTTCCTAGCGGGGGTTTTACTTGTAGCGACCAATATTAGTTCAAACTAGCTTGCAAACATCACTAATTAAGCGCGGCAGTTAGAAGGAACATATTTATCTTGCAGCGTACCAAGAACACCATTAAGTACATCACTAGCAGGAGCTGAAGAAGAATGGCATTCCCAGTTAATAGAACCTGAGGTAGGTGGAGTGCCAGCAGTAGGTGTTGATGCACCAGTAATAGGGACTAACTTTATGGTAGGAGAACCAGTAGCAATTTTGTTTGTGTATGTAATGGTAATAATGCCAGTAGCAGCATCAATTGAAACACCACTGTTGGTGGTTTTACTACGATCTGTTTGTCCTGGCACTGCCAGAGTGGAAACATTGATAGTTGAATTGGGTTGCGTCCAGCCATTGGCAAATGGTGCGCCATTTGCTGCATTTTCAGCCACTGCAGTTTTTGCAGAAGCGGCTAAAGCCAAACCTTCGGTTACTTTTGCTCTAACGATATAGTCTTGGTAAGCTGGAATCGCAATTGATGCCAAAATACCGATGATCGCAACAACGATCATCAATTCGATTAAGGTAAAACCTTGTTGTAATTTTGAAGCTTTCATGATAATCACCTTTATTGTTGGTTGTTTGTTTTACAATTTAATTACATTTCTGGTTAAGCACGCAGTATGCCAAACTTTTTAGATATTGGTTTAAATTAAAGAATTTATCACTGTACGCACCTTTATACTTGAGTTACCCAAAAAATTAGACTGAAAAATTTTTAAACTTTTCTTCAAATACAATCAAAACCCTATGGCTAATAACGCAATCTAGGCAACTACTATGTCACTATGTGACAGATTTTGTCAGCACTGGGTGTTGCCAATGTCCTGATTTGCCCCCTGCTTTTTCTAATAATTGTATAGACTGAATGCTCATACCACGATCAACGCCTTTACACATATCATAGATAGTCAGTAATGCGCAGGCAGTAGCCGTCAATGCCTCCATTTCTACGCCTGTTTGAGCCTGAGTTTTTACTGTGGTTTGGCAACGTACGCGGTTATTATTTACCTCAGTAGTTAGATTAATTTCGACGTGCGTTAACGCCAATGGATGGCACAGTGGAATTAACTCCGCTGTTTTCTTACTTGCCATAATGCCCGCTATTCGAGCGATGGCTAACACGTCGCCTTTTTTATGCTCGCCATTGATGATTAGCTGTAGCGTTTCAGGCTGCATTTCAATATAACCTTCAGTGATTGCAGTGCGTTGAGTGGTCGCTTTTTCGCCAACATCGACCATGTGTGCTTCGCCAGACGAATTAAAATGAGGTGACTGTGTCATTTGATTATGAGAGTTTTAGTAAAGGTATCGTATTATCTACACTTTTTGCACTTGCTGGAATAAGTATGTCTATTAAAGTTCGTTATTTTGCTAGTTTAAAAGAAAGCCTAGGTCGTGCAGAAGACGATTTTGCCCACACAGGTTTGTTATCCATCCGTGAACTCTGGCAGTGTGTTAATGCGGCAACGCCTTTACCCAATAATATATTGGTCGCTGTTAACATGGATTACGTTGATCTTAATTATCTAGTTAAAGACGGTGATGAAGTGGCTTTTTTTCCTCCTGTCACAGGAGGTTAGTTATGACTATCATTATTTGCACTGAGAGTTTTGACCCTTGGCAAGAAATTCAACAGTATCAACAGCTGACAAAAACCAAATACGGTGCGACCAGTATTTTTATCGGCACTATGCGTGATTTTAATGATGGTGATGAAGTCAAAGCCATGACGCTAGAATATTATCAAGGTATGACTGAAAAGCAGTTGGAAGCAATTATTGCAGAGGCAAAGCAACAATGGGCGGTGCTTGATGCGTTAATCGTACATCGTGTCGGAGAAATTTTACCGAATCAAGCCATTGTCTTGGTATCTGTGTGGACTATGCACCGAGGTGATGCCTTTGATGCCTGTCGATATATGATGGAAGCCTTAAAATCACACGCGCCTTTTTGGAAAAAAGAGTTGCTATCAACAGACAAACAACGTTGGGTGTTGCACAATACCGACGGTTATAAGTAGTTAAACAAATGTTTTTAGGCTTAACCGTTCGCCCTGAGCTTGTCGAAGCCTGTCATGAGCTTGTCGAATGGGGTGAACGATTAAGCCGTTCATGGTTCGACAGGCTCACCACGAACGGCTTAACCTCACTTCTAATACCAGAAATTTTTTGTTCAACTACTTAACCCTAATAAATTATACCTCATCGCTTTCGACTGCTTGGTTACTGATGTTTCAAGCCTTTGTTGTGTTTAATCATCATTTTGTTGCGATGTCACACAACTGTAACACTCTTGTCATAAACACGTCACTTTTCGACTTTATGCTTGCCTCAGTTTTTTGACAATAATAACCGAGAGCAAAACATGAAATTTTCTAAGCTGACAATGGCAATCGCTGTTGCATTAACGGCGAGCGCGTCTTCTAGCGCGATTGCCATGAATCTTTACGTTGACACCAAAACCAAACAAATTTACGCAGAACCAGGTCGTGGTCGCATATTAATGGGTGAATTTGAAAAAGTTGGCGATAAACCACAGGTAGCTCCAGCGGCAGATGCAGCTGAAATCGCTGCTGTTCGTCAAGACTTGGATATGAAAACCAACGAAATTAAAGCCTTACAAGAACACGCCGAAGAAGCTCATAAAGCTCCCTCCGTTGAGATCACCGATAATGGTTTTGAAATGAAATCTAAAGACGGTAACTTTACAGCGGCGGTTAATGGTCGTATGCAGGTTGACTCACAAGTCAATATGAATCAACAAACGGCTATTCCAACAGGTGCTAATACGACTAACCATTTAAGTGATGGCACAACGCTACGTCGCGCTCGTTTAGGTGTTGAAGGTACGTTCTTCAAAGATTGGGGCTACAAATTTGAATACGATTTCACACGCGGTAACGGTACTGTTGCTGCGGGTGTCACTGATGCTTATATCAAATGGAGTCTTGATAAAGCCTTCTCCGTTAAAGTCGGTGCGTTTAAAGAACCATTCAGTATGGAAGAAGCCACCAGTAACCGTTACATTACCTTTATACAACGTAACATGGCGGTTGATACTTTTGTTGATAATCTCAACACTTACAAAGTGGGTATCGGTGCCAACTACGCCGCAGACCGCTGGCAAACAGGCGTGTCGCTTCAAACTGAACCTGTTGGTAATAACGGTCAAACATCGGCTTCATTCGGTGCGGCTGCGCCATTCTCAATTAATAATGCCAATGGTGGTGTCAATCGTAGCAATGGTAGTGGTGATACCGATTGGGAAGTCAATGCACGCGTAAGTGGTACGCCGTGGATGGAAAGTAAGACTAAATTCTTACACGCTGGTGCATCAGGTTCTTACATGAACCTCAACAACAATTATAATGCCGATGGTACATTTAGTAATGGTGGTATTGCTTTCTCGGCTAACCCCAATACTAACGTAGATCGTACTGCGATATTAAACACAGGTAACTTAACCTCAGGTACTAGCATGACGACAGCGTCGCGGGTTGCCGATCATTTAACGCGTTTTGGTGCTGAAACCGCGTTAGTATATGGCCCCGCGTCAGTTCAAGCTGAATACATCCAAACCGATGTGTCAGGTAAAGGCTATAAAGACGAGTCTATGAAAGGTTACTATGGCTATGGGTCATACTTCTTGACAGGTGAATCACGCGCTTATAAAGCCAAAACAGGTGCGTGGGATCGTTTAAAACCTGCTCGCAACTTTGATATGAAAGGTGGCTGGGGTGCGTGGGAAATTGCCAGTGGCTATGACTTCATCAACTTAAACAGTGGCGTGATTAACGGTGGACGTATGTCAACCGCTAAGGTTGGTATTAACTGGTATCCCAACTCTCATGTTCGCATCATGACTAACTATGTTCACGTCTTGAATATCGATACTCAAAACGCAGCAGTGGGTTCGCGTATCAGAGGCTGGAATAACGCTGATTTGGATGTATTGGAAACCCGCGTTCAACTTGACTGGTAACAGCTTAGCGTAAATGGGTAGAGGCGATAGCCGAAACCGATCAACAGCACTACCCGATCAAGATCAATAAAAAGCCACATTGGTTAATCCAACGTGGCTTTTTTGGTAGTGGGTTAAACTTTTGTTATAGCGATATTAATGACTACCAGTCCTTCTCATCGCTCACAACGTTTCAAAGCCTCGACTTCTTAACGGACTGCTCTCCGTTTCGTTACTTTTTTCTAAAAATAACGCTAGGCTTCCGCCGTCATACCTTCAACTCCTTAAAATAAAAGTCGAACATCGCGTAATATCCTGTTTTAATAAGGAGTCCGTAAATAACCAGCCGATAAAAAGGAAAATGCTATGCAAAAACTAACAAACGTGTGGCTTGTCATCATGTTGATGCTTTTTTTAGGTATCAGCTCAGTAACGCAAGCGCGAACAGGTAATACCGCCGATAATACCTCAAAATCCAAAACAACTACTAGCAACACATCCAAGCCTGCAAAAACCACCAGTGCAACCAATTCACTGTTTTCAAATATCGCCAAAACTAACGCCGCTAAAAACGCGTGGCAAGAACGCAATAAAAAAGTAGACACACCGCCAGTCGCCACGGTTACTATACCGCCAAGACCAGATGACAGTAGCACCAGACGACAAGAACAGCAGTTAGCCGACATTCAAAAACAAATTGCCGATAACAATCGTCAGCAAAAGATTATTGCTGCCGTGCAAACGGCTGCTCAGATTGCTGCGCAAGCGGCTCTTAACAAACGTCCAGTTGTTACTCCTCCAGCTATAACGCCCACGCCTAACAATACTGCATCCACTATTAGCACTCCTGTTGTGAATCCAAACCAAGCAACCACTACACCAATCAATACAGTCACTGCCAACCCAGAAAAACCTGCAAGTGGCGGTACATCATGGTTTATGATACTGTTAATAGGTGGTGGCATTGTGTGTGTCATTGTTTGGCTAAGAAAAAATAAAACTTCCAACACCAATTACAGACTTTAGGAACAACGCATGAATATTTTTTCTTATTTTGGTAAGTTGTTTGGTGGTGAACCTACCGCGCAAGATAGTCACTTACCGCTGAAAATAAACTTTAACACTACTGTCACCTTTGAAATTAATCCACTTTTATCGGCGATTACCCGTGGCGCGTTAATTAATGTGCAACTTGATAATCTTAAGGTTTTAAAAGTTAAAGCCATTTCCAGCATCAAGCTAGATGGGCTAGAAAATAAAAAGATTCACCGTTTTTATTTTAGTGACGAAGGTAGTGAAAAACGGCAATTTTTACAAATCTTATCTGACAGCAATAATATCGAAAATATCGATGAAATTCTATTTTGCTCCAGTGTAACCGAACCGCCAGCAGGTGAAGACGATATTGCTTTTTTCTTAGGTGATAATGAAACAGGCTTAGGCGAACCTAGCTATAGTTTTTCACGCGAAAATTTATACACCTTTTTACCGCGTAGCGAAGTCGATAAACGTCTAGCCGCCAGTGGTGATGAAAACGGTGTTGAATATAGCCGTATCAACCCTGAGGAAGATTTTATATCCGCATTCAATGGCGTAGAAACAGTGATATTTGATGCTAACGGCACAACAGGCGAAAGCAGACAAATATTGAATTTAATGCCGCATTCGCGGGAATTGCAAGGCATCGCCTTTGAAGAACTCATTGTTGCCTTTTGGGTAACAACGTCTAAAAATGGTGAAGAAATTACGACAGAAGACCAGCTTCCGTTAGCAGAATATATTTTTGCTATTAAGTTGGAACAAACCAACATCAAAGTTATTTAACACACTGGAGATAAATACATGGGTACGTTTTCGTTATTAGGTCGCTTATTTGGTGCGCAAGTTGACCAAGCAGGAGAAAGTTTAGTCGGTGCATTGGTCGCGTTTGACCCTGAAACTGCAACAGAAGTAGACAGAGATGCCTTGGCTGAAAAAATTCAAGGCGTTGCTAGAAAATTCGCTGAAGCTAAACAAGATTACGACAAAGAGCAAAATGATGTCGTGGTTAAACAAGCGCAAATCGACGAATATCTAGCCACACTCGATGTCATGGTTGGACAGTTGGAGCGTCAAGAAATTAGCCAAGCGGCTTTTGATGGTTTTTTTGCAGGGATTGAAGAATCACAAGCCCAACTTGCACAAGAAGTTGAAGAAGCAACCGAGGCAAAAGCAGTGAAAGACGAGTTGGATGATATTTTAAAGATCCTCACTCAACAACTGAATGACTTTGATAAAGTGACTACTAAAGCCTTGCGTGATATGAAACTGGCAGAAAGCCAAGTTGAAAAAGAAAAACTCAAAACCGAACGTCAAGCGGAATTAAGCAATTTAAAAAGTGGCTTAGGCGCGGATTCTACCGCAGTTAGAAAGTTACAAGAAATTGCTAAAAAAGCCAAAATTGAAGCAGACGCGGCTAAAACTGTGCGTGAAATCACCGCAAAACCACAAACCCAAGCTGAAAAAATGGAAGCGATGATGGCGCAAGCTAAACAAGCAAGCGCACCTGCTGTTAATCCAATGTCCGCAGCAGAACGTGTTGCTGCGTTAAAAGCCAAAACAAAAGTATAAAACGCTTAATCGGGGATTTAATTCGCCACGGATGGCTTCACCTCAACTTTTTACTCATACAATCAAGCTTTTCAATAAGATTGTTTTCACCTTGGTTGTTTTTCCTAGCATTGAGCAATTTAAAAACTGGGTAAAAATTATTGTTGAGTTCAAGTCTTGCCCCAACCTTGTATGATTAAAATACCGTAGCTCGCATGAAACAACACTGAATACGGGATTGTTGTGCCACGAAGCCCCGTATTCCGCTACGCTTATAAGGAGGCTACTTCCTCATCGATAAAATATGTAGTGTTACCTAGTTTTTTTCTATATTATGTTTACCTGTACATTACCTGTACATTATGTGTACAGCCTATTACTTTTAATTTTATTAAAAATAAGGTTAAATAAAGTTGAGTCCTTCGTTCAACTAACAGGAGATACCATGCAAATTAAATTTTCATTTGATTCATCGAAGCCAGTGGCTGGTGAGTCAAGTATCGACATTCCCAAGCCAGCGAACGATGTTTTTTCCTATATTGGAGAAAATTTTTTTGATAATTATCCTAAGTGGGCTGTTGAAGTTATTGAATTTGAGCCATTGAGCGGCAAAGAGGTTTTTGTTGGTGCAACAGCAAAACAAATTCGTAAAGACAACGGTGCAGAAGTCGAATCAGTTTTTAAGATTACTGATTACGAACCCAATGTTAAACTCATTTTTGAAGGGTTAACTGCGCCCTATAAACACAGTTATTTATTGGAAAGTAATGGTCTGCAACAACCGACACGATTAACTTTTCGTTTTGAATTATTAGAGCTTGAAGTGTTTATGCGTCCTTTTCAAAAGCTGATTCGTTCTGCTATTGAGGATGGTACTGAAACTACCGTCGAAAACATTAAAAACTTAATTACCACTGAAAAACCGTAAGATTAATAACCTATTATTTTGGAGTGCATCATGACGTTTATTGTTGAAAAAGATAGCGGTCTTATTCCGCAAGTGTTGTCTGCTATTTTAGATGAGTGTGTTAATGGAGTGACTTTATCAGACCCTGACTTGGATGATACCCCGATTATCTACGCTAACAAAGCCTTTGAACGCTTGACAGGTTATAACCAAGAAGAAATCATTGGCTATAATTGCCGTTTTCTGCAAGGCGATGATCGAGATCAAGCTGAACGCGAGCAAATTGCGAAGGCATTAGAAAAGCACCAAGCAGTTGAAGTCACCTTACGCAACTATAGAAAAGATGGCACTTTATTTTACAACCATTTAAAAATAGTTCCCCTGTTCGATACCAAACAGCGTGTTCTTTATTATTTAGGCGTGCAGTACGATATAACCAAACAGGTTGATGCGAATAATCAAATTAAAACCTTGACCGATTTATTAAATGGTCAATAACCAAATAGTTGGGCTGCTGCGGTAAAACAAAGAGAATTGTTATGAATACACTAGAAAATACTGGTAATAGTGACGCGTTGGCGTTGTTATTTGGCTGTGCTATGCTCGCCTTTTTTTTACTGCTAATCATTGAAAAACTCAAACCCTATCGACATTTTCCGCAGCAAATTCACAAAGACTCATTTATCACTAATACCACGACATTTGTGGTCAATAATTTAATTTTAACCGCAGTAAAAGCCTCGTCATTATTTTTAGTGGCGCAACAATTTTCCTCTCATGGTTTATTAAGTAGCTTGCCTGATAATCCTGTTAAATGGCTATTGGCGTTCGCGCTGTTTGATTTAGCTATTTATGCGTGGCATTTTGCGAGTCATAAATACGAAGGTTTATGGCGATTCCATAAAATCCATCACAGCGACAAAAGCTTTAATGTATCGACAGGCTTTCGTTTTCATGTGTTCGATTTATTACTGGAAATTATCTACAAATGTGTATTTGTAATTGTTATCGGTGTGAATGCTTATGTTGTGTTGTCGATTGAAATTATCGAGTTATTTTTCATCTTTTTTCATCATGCCAATATTCGTGTTCCTTACGAACAGATTATTTCACAACTGATTATCACGCCGTCACTGCATCGAACCCATCACTCAACATTACGCGCAGAACACGACAGCAACTACGGTATTGTGCTATCAATCTGGGATAGGATGTTTAATACCCGCAAAGAAATCGTGCCTAAACAGATTGGTTTGGATTTAATTGGTGCGGAAAATTTTGTTCAACTGTTTTCACTGGCATTTATTACTGAAAGTAAAATAATAAAGTTATTGGGCTTATTGCCTAAAGGCAAAAAATAATAATGCCATGATTATTAAAACTCAAAAACCGATTGCCACCAGTGAAATTACTGATTCGTTAGTATTTAAACGGCGGCGACAAATTATTAAATCCTTATTAGCGATAACAGGGGCTGGGGTTGCGCCAGCGTGGGCGAGTGAGACTAAGCCACTGTGGGATAATTTAACTCAAGGTGATTTTTCCGCCCATGATTTAACCCCTACGCCGCTTGAACTCATTAAAAATTACACTAACTATTATGAGTTTGCCTTTAATAAAGAAGATTCGACCGACTTAGCGCAACATCTGGCTATTGATCCTTGGTCGGTAGAAATAAGTGGCGAAGTAGAAAAACCAGTGCGTCTTCATTTGGAAGATATAGTGCGTCAACAAACCCTTGAAGAGCGAATCTATCGGTTTCGCTGTGTTGAAGGCTGGTCAATGGTTGTGCCGTGGGTTGGCTTTTCATTAGCCAGTTTATTAAAAAGTGTTAAGCCCTTATCAACCGCACGGTTTGTAAAATTTACTACCGTTCATCAGCCAACCGTCATGCCCAATCAACGCAATAATGCAATGCTTACATGGCCTTACACCGAAGCCTTGCGTATTGATGAAGCCATGCACCCGCTGACCATTTTGGCAGTTGGGATGTATGGTGATGTGTTATCAAAACAAAATGGCGCACCTTTACGGTTAGTTGTGCCGTGGAAATACGGTTTTAAAAGCATTAAAGCCATCGTAAAAATTGAATTATTAAAAACCCCGCCACTGACAACGTGGAATCAAGCCACCCCCCATGACTATGGCTTTTATGCCAATGTAAACCCTCATGTTCCGCATCCGCGCTGGAGTCAAAACAGTGAGCGACAATTAGGTAGTCATTTTTTTACGCCACGGCGACAAACAGAATTATTTAATGGCTATGGCGAACAAGTCGCTTCCCTGTATCGCGATATGGACTTACGGCATTTTTTCTAATGATGGCGCGTATTGATAAATTATGGTTTACAACACTGCTGGCTGGTTTAATCCCTTTGGTATGGCTACTTTTTGATATTGCTTTTGACCAATTAGGGGCAAATCCTATTCAAGCATTACATATTCGTTTAGGTGATTGGACGTTACGTTTTTTGTGTTTAACATTAGCAATTACTCCCGTGCAAACTATTACCAAATGGCGAGGCATGACTACTTATCGGCAAATGCTGGGTTTATACACTTTTTTTTATGCTAGCTTACATTTGCTCAGTTATTTGCTAGTCGATCACGCTTTTCAGTGGCGCATGATTGGTATTGATATTATCGAAAGCTCTTATATCTGGTTGGGTATAGTGGCTTACATTATTATTTTTTTATTAGCGATTAGTACACCGAAACAGGTCAAAAAATACCTAGGAAAAAATTGGAAAAAACTGCATCGCTTTATTTATCTTGCCGCAGGTGCGGGTATTCTGCATTATTTCTGGCAACTTAAGGGTAATCTGGTTGAGCCTTTGTTTTATTTAATTATAATCGCCTTATTGCTGGGTTTTCGGGGTTTAGTTTGGTTTACCAATCGGCAATTAAGTAAAATGATGATTCCAAAAAGTCGTAAGTGAATCGCTATCAGCAAGTAAATAGCATCATCACAACAGGAGAATTATCCTATTTGCGGTTGGTAGCGTAGAGATACCGTCAAAATCCTTGGAGCTAAGTTAGTTCTCACCGTGTGCATTTCATCATTCTGTCATCACATCATCATCTTCCTGTCACAACTTTAAAATATTATTTGTGCCAATTATCTATCGTCATTGACGCTAGGTATCGCAACAGCGGTTTTTTTAACGCTTTACCAATGTATTTTAAGGAGAACCTAGCATGAAATTTCTAAAAAAACTCAGCGTCGTTGCTGTTAGTTCTATTCTCACTACGGGGTTTGCACAAGCAGCTGAACCTACGCCAGAAGATTGGTTTAATGCGGGTCGTCAAACTGTTGTTGACGCGCTACACCTACACCCTGTTAAAAAACACGCAAAAAATGTGATTCTATTTATTGGTGACGGTATGGGAATTTCTACCATCACTGCATCACGCATTTATGACGGTCAACAAAAAGGTGGGCATGGGGAAGAAAATTCGTTGAGTTTTGAAAGATTTCCTTACTTAGCGTTATCCAAAACCTATAGCGTCGATCAACAAACTCCAGATTCTGCACCTACCATGACTGCAATGGTAACAGGCGTTAAAACTATCGGTGATTCGCTGTCTGTTAATCAATTGGTAGCACATAGTGAACCGAATGCGGGTGTTGTTAATACCAACAAATTGACCACTATTTTGGAACAAGCCAAATCAGAAGGCTTGTCAGTCGGTATCGTTTCCACTGCGCGTATTACTCATGCCACACCTGCGGCGACTTACGCACATACGGCGAATCGCGATTGGGAAGGTGACTCTGATAGACCCGCAGGTGCAACTGTTCCAGACATCGCGGCACAATTAGTTGATTTTAATGTCAATGGCGGTATTGATGTCGCTTTAGGGGGTGGACGTACTCGTTTTATTCCTAATACCATTACTGATCCTGAATATGGTGTCGCTGGTAAACGTAAAGATGGACGCAATCTGACGACTGACTGGACTAGCAAACACAGTAATGCGCAATATGTGTGGAATAAAGCCCAGTTTGATGCGATAAATCCAAAATCAACTGACCATTTATTAGGTTTGTTTGAACCTTCACACGTTCATTATGAAGCTGACCGTGTTGCACACGACAAATCAGGCGAGCCTTCATTGACTGAAATGACCGCCAAAGCCCTTGAGATTTTGAAGAAAAATAAAAATGGTTATTTTCTGATGGTTGAAGGCGGACGTATCGATCACGCCCACCATTCAGGCAATGCGTTCCGTGCTTTAACGGATACGCAGCAATTAGCGGCGGCGGTTCAAGCGGCTGTGGATACAACTGATCCTGAAGAAACTTTAATCATTGTCACCGCTGACCATAGTCATGTATTTACCATCGGCGGTTATCCACAACGCGGCAATCCTATTTTGGGCTTAACAAAAGGCGTAGGTGCAAACACACCTGATTTGGATATGTTGGGCTTACCCTACACCACCTTGAACTATGCTAACGGCACAGGTTACACGGGTGCGTCAAATCTTCAAGCAGCGGGTTCAAAATCATTCAATGCCGCAAATGGCGCGTGGGCATCGGGCAGCGAAGGTCACAACCCAAGCTCGTTCACTGCTGCTACAGGTCGTCCTTTACTGAACACAGCTAAAGTAGAAAATTCTAATTATCTACAAGAAGCCATTATTCCACTGAGTGCAGAAACGCACGCCGCTGAAGATGTGGCTATTTTTGCACGCGGACCTAAAGCGCATTTGTTTCATGGTATCGTTGAACAAAACGTGATTTATCATGTGATGGCGGAAGCCTTGGGTTTTGCCAAGCATAATGATGACGAGCATGACGATACAGATCACGAAGACAAAACTAAGCATCACAGCAAGTAACTAAACTGACTCATCGCCTTGTCAAACAAGGCGATGATTGTTTAATGAAAAGGGATACTTGTATCCCTTTTCTCATTTTATTCAGATTCAAACGCACTATGAAACTATTAGATGTCTTAAAAATTGTATTAACTTTTAGCCTATTGTATTTTTCTACTGCCAGCTTTGCCGATACCGCAAGCACTCAACAAGCAACTGAAGTCGCCTGTCACTACGTCACTAAAGTCACTCCTCATGGCAAAGCCGCCACATCATCAAGCAATGATTGGTTCTTCTGGCGCAATCCAAACATGATTCAAACCCAAGATGCCGACGGCGATCATGGTGAGCTATGGCAACGTACCGCCAACGGTAGCATTCAATACCGCAAGCTTTATCATACTGATAAAACCGCTGTTGAATATATGCCTGCCGATATGCCGACCAATAACATGAACTTTGATTGGCTCAAGCTCTCCAGTATGCTCAATCAACAAGAACTAGACGCGCTTAAACCGATTAAAAAAACCAAAGTTCTGGGACGTAATGCAGAGCTACGCAAAGGAAAAATAGACGATAAAACCATAGAAGTCATTTGGTTGCTGGACGAAAATTTACCAGCCAGTATCATCAGAAAAGATAACACAGGCAGCGTTGAACTTCGTCTTGTTGACATTACCCCACTGTCCACCGCGCATAAAAAACCAGTTGCTATTGAAGACATTGCCAATTACCGCCAAATTGATGCTGTTGATTTTGGTGATATGGAAAACGATCCTTTCGTCAAAAAAATAATGCAGCAAGAGGGGCATCACCACCACTAAGCAAGTTAGAATTATCACTGATTAAACCAAGGATGGTATGACGTGCTGTACAATTCATTACCTATAGCGCGTCACCCTATGCCCAGCATTCACCACCTACTCAGCCAACTTTTCCCCGACTCCAACACCAAAGGCAAACCAAAATCGAAAAAGTCTGGTTATGGGCTGATTATCACGACAAGCGGGATAGAGCCGAAACATAGATTTAATCTGCCAATTCAAAGACGGCACACAGTGGGCAGTGCAAGCTTGTATAGTATTTTAGTTTTTAGATAGTCTGAAAAACAAATTCAACACAAGAATATAGAGTAGAATAACTTGAAATACATTTCTTGATTTTTGCTTTAATAATTGCCCAATATTGCTCAATAGGATTTAAATCGGGTGAATACGCGGGTAAAAATAAAAGTCAATGCCCCTGCTCAATAATCAGCCTAGTTTTATCGGATTTATGAAAACTAGCAGTGTCCATAATAATTACCGAATTTTTTGGTAATGCAGGTATTAAACACTGTTCAAACCAAGTATTAAATAACAGGGTATCTGTTGAATAGCAATAGGTTAATGGAGCGATGATTTTTTTATTTAGGAATCCTGCGATAATAGTTAACTTTTCTGTGGCATGACCTTTTTTATTATTCAGAATTGCCTTACCGCGTAACGCTCTGCCGTATTCGTTTTTGATATTATTTTCGGTAGTGGGTGAAACCTGTAATCAAGCATAAATATTGCGTTTAAATTCGACCTTGTTAATCAGCAAACCGATAACGGTATCGATGCCCCAATTCTAGTTTTGAGAAGCACACGTTTTGCGCGTAAGCCGCTTGATCCATGT